>JAXLZQ010000020.1:0-3153 GCA_046350875.1 Patescibacteria group bacterium | reverse complement strand
TAGGTTTGTAAAAAATGACGAAAACCAATTTTCATTCTTGGGCAATTGTAAAGCGAGCAAACATCTATAGCAAATAATTTTAACCCACATCAAGGATAGACATGTATGTCGCGTACTCCCTTCAAGACTACAAGCCTATTTACCTTGCGTTTTGGTTGACATCCTTATCGATAGTAAATATAATCAGAAAATTAAATGGGTCTTGTGTCAGTTCCGATAAGTATCGGAACAGCCTTCCAAAGTCAAAGACAGCTCATCAAGAAAGACCCAAACATAATTTCGACTAAATTATGCGATATATGAGCTGTATCTATTTCACCAACTGCAAACAAGAAAACTATCTCTTACAAATTGAGAAAACCTATTTTTATTTCATTACAATGTAATATGCAAAAACTAAACTCTTACATATCAAAAGTCGAAGACTATATTCCCTTCTTTGTACTTGGAGCATTACTTGTGTATGGATTTACGCATTTTGTTGGAAACAACAAAGTTGGGGAACAAATACTCTTTGTTGCAGTAATTGTTGGAGTATTGCCACTTGCTAGAGACATTGTCGAATCAATTGTTAGAAAACATTTTGGAGTAGATATCATCGCCCTTCTTGCAATTGCTTCGGCTATTGGAATTGGAGAATATTTAGCTGCTGCAGTAATCCTGCTCATGCTCTCAGGTGGTGAGGCTCTTGAGAATTTTGCAATAAAAAGGGCTAAGAAAGAACTAACAACGCTTCTAAATAATGCACCAACAATCGCGCATATCCTTATAAATGGAGAAATTGAAGATAGAAATGTGAATGATGTACATGTTGGAGATTTGGTTTTGGTTAAGCCTGGAGAGGTAGTGCCGGTTGACGGAAAAGTCAAAAAAGGTGAGTCACAGGTAGATGAGTCGATATTAACTGGAGAATCAATCCCAGTTGAGAAAGTTGCTCATTCACAGATTTTTAGTGGAACTGTCAACAAAAGTTCACCGCTTGAGATTGTGGCTGAGAAAGAAAGCAAAGAAAGTAAATATGCGCACATCATAAGACTTGTCCAAGAAGCAGAAAAAGCCAAAGCTCCATTTGTCAGGCTAGCTGATAGGTACAGTGTCTGGTTTACAGCAATCGCAATACTAATTGCTGGTGGGGCATGGGCATACACAGGATCCCTTCTTCGTGCTGTATCTGTTTTGGTTGTGGCAACACCTTGCCCACTCATCCTTGCAACTCCAATTGCATTTGCATCGGGTATTAGTAAAGCAGCAAAAAGAGGAGTGATTATCAAGCATGGCGGGGTAATAGAAAAAATGGCAGAAGCAAAAAGCTTCATGTTTGACAAAACTGGTACGCTTACTTTTGGCACTCCAAAACTCACAAAGATAAACGTTTTTGGAGAGGACAACCCAACCGAAGTTGTTGTGATTGCTGCGTCACTTGATCAGCTATCAAATCACATTCTTGCTAGGTCTTTCACTGAATATATTAAACTCAACAAACTTGGAAAGCTTCTCATACCAGAAAAATTTGAGGAGACTTTGGGAAGTGGAGTGACTGGCTTGATAAACGGGAGTAGTTATATGCTTGGGAGGCTTCAATATCTCGAAAATCGAAAAATTGAGATCTCACCAGATCTAAAAAAAGAAAGAGCAAATGACAAAGTACATGGAGTTATAAATGTATTTTTGGCACGTGCGGCAAAGTCATCGCAAGCTTTGAGTTCAAGCACACAATAAGAGCAATGTGAAGAAGCTTTTTGCACAATTACGATGCTGTGCACAAGACATCATTATGTTGACAGGTGATAAAAAAGAAGTGGCCGAGAAAATTGCCAAACAAGCTGGTATGACCAAATACTTTGCGGAAACATCACCTGAGGATAAGGTAAGGTATGTTGTGGAACAAAGAAAAATCGCCAAACCTGTTGTAATGATAGGAGATGGTGTGAATGATGCTCCTGCACTAGCTGCTGCAGATGTTGGAATTGCGATGGGTGCTCATGGATCATCAGCCGCTTCTGAATCCGGAGATGTTGTAGTGATGGTGGACTCAGTTGAACGAATTGGAGAGATATTTGCCTTAAGCAAAAGAGTCCTGCATATTGCCAAGCAGAGTATTTTTGTTGGTATAGGGCTAAGTATTTTTCTTATGGTTATAGCTTCATTTGGCTATATTCCACCAGTCTATGGTGCACTTGCTCAAGAAGTAATTGACGTGATAGTAATCCTCAACGCACTGAGAGTACATGGGGAGAAGGTGTAGATTAATTTCTAATTACTAATATCTAAATCCTAAATAATTAATGCTATACAAGCACTTAGCTAAAAATAATTTCTAAAAAATACGCAAATAAAAGGGTGTAGTGATAAATGTCAAATTCCCTGCCTCGCCGGTTTACCCGCCGATTGAGGAGGGCAGGCAGGCAAATTCCAAGTTCCAAGCAGTAAACAAGAAATTATTTTGTCTGATACCAGATACCAGTTACTGACACCTTAATAAAACCCACTACAAGCATAGAGCGAGTTTGTGCCATCCCGATAATGATCGGGGCTCTATGTCTATGTTTTTGGTTTAGTATTACAAGTTGTAAGTTGCAAGTTACAAGCTACAAGCTAAGGAGGAAGTTCTTTGTCGCTGGCCAAATCTTTTCTTCTTTTTCGATATCTTCTTTTGTCAGCCAGTGGATGCTTTCAATTTCTGTTTTGCTAATTTGGAAATTTGTAGAACTCAATACAACTTTGTACCAGTGTGCAATTTCCCCTGGCACATCTATTTCTGTAGAAGCAAGTTTATTGCCTATCTCAGAATCTACTCCAAGCTCTTCGTGTATTTCTCTTCTTAAGGCATCTTTTTCATTTTCACCGCTCTCTACATGTCCACCAACCGGCTGAAGAAATCCAGTATATTTCCCAAAATCTTTTTTCACTTTGACTAGCAGATATTTTTCTTTACCCGCAATATTTTGTTTGATTACTGCACAAACTACTTGTCCCATAATTGAGAGTATTGTACGTCAACTAATAGAAATATTTCATTTTCCCATCATCATCTTGATGGATACCAATAGAAGAAGTATGGAGAAGGCTTTTTTTAGTACATTCTCAGGCAAACGCGTCGCATAATATGAAGCAATTGCTGATCCCAATATCAACATAATTGCAATAACAACT
>JAXLZQ010000019.1:0-3444 GCA_046350875.1 Patescibacteria group bacterium | reverse complement strand
AACTGATTTTATAAATCCTCTAAAGGGAGCAATCACACTACCATCTGGGTCAGATGTGGCATAAGATGGAATAACGAAAAGTACATTTTTTACTGTGTTGCTCAGATTTTTTTCGATTGGGTTCAAAAGCTTTTCGATCGTATCCCCTATTTCTTCATAGTTTGAGGTATCTGCTTTTGTAAATTTCGAGTCTACAGGAATAAGCCTGTCAGGAAGCCTCTCATAAACAGAGATGCCAAGTTTTTGCTCCAATAAAAATAGTATTCCTACATAATCTTTTTTGGGCTTTTTGCTACTCTTGGAAAATAGAGATGAAAAAATACTCATTTGAACTCTCTAATCCTAGCATGTTTTTACTGGCTATTCAATTTGATCTGGTACTTATTTTCAAGTGTTGTACGTATGCCTTGAGCCGCTGCTGAGAATGCGGACGAATAAGCCACTCCTTTTGAAGCATCATTCACAGCTTTCCTAAGATACTCGATTGACTCGTCGTTGAGTCCACTATCATAAGTACGTGACGATATTGGTAAAGAAACCATGTAGTCTGAATAAGCAACAAGTGGACCAAGCTCTGGATGATCAACTAGTTTGGATTTCATATCAACTCTAGAGTAAGCCATGCCCATGCCTCTGTATTGTTTTTGGAGGTTGAATATTTTTTCTTCACTTTTGGCAGAAGACAAAAACTTCAAAAGCTTCCAGGCTTCTACTTGAGATTTGGAGTATCTTGATACACCCTCCACCCAATAAGTGGCTAGCGTTAGTTTGCGACCTTGTATGCCTTGAGGGATTGAAGCTACAGCAAACTGAAGATCTGGATTTTTGGCCTTTATTACAGGTATTTGCCAAGTTGGAGCAAAAATCATGGCTACTTTGCCTTGCGCAAATGCATCAATTGAGTTTGGCATGGTTGACGACCAGATGCCTTGTTCGGCAAACTCTCTATAGATCTTGAGATTTGTCCCGCCACGTTCTGCTTGAGAATTGTCTGTTAGCAATTTGTGATAAACAGTTGAAGCCCACAAATTATTAACATCTTCTTGCTTTTGGATGTTGTCAAGAAGCATAATCATTCCAAGTATTTCAGAAAAGTGTTCTACGTTATCAGCAGTTCCCATAGCCACACCACTTGTCACAGGTCCGTTTTCGCCCTTTACAGTCATGTCTTTTGACATTTCTATAAGATCATTTATAAATGATGTAGGAGGATTTGCATTGCCCGCAGCTTTTAGGATACTTGGGTTATAAAGAAGTACAAATCCATCAAGATATAGCGGTATGCCGTAGTAACTAGAACCGATTTTCAAATCTGATTGCTGGACTTTGTAAAATGTTTTTTCATATTCAGCAGTCGTCATAACTTCTGCAGGCAATGTCGCAAGAAGCTGTACTTTGTCTTCTGTGACAAGCTCTGGTATCCAGGTGTTGTGAAATCTGAATATATCTGGACCCTTTCCATTGGGAGCTCGACCAATAAGTCTTGAGAGATAATCTTTGGGATCTTTCTTGTCATACTGAATAGTTACATGTGGATTTGCTTTTTTGTATTCGTCAAATAGTGGTTTTAGAACTTTTTCATCTTCCCACAAACCCCAGTAGGTGAGTGTTACAGGTACTGCTTCGACAGGTTTGTTTTCGGGCTTTCGACCAAATATGAAAAATAAGACACCAACAATAATCATGAAAAATATAGCTATAGAACCGACAAAAAAATATCTTTGCCTGGAGTCAGATCCCATTGACGCTGGCACAGCATTTAGCACTTCAGGAGCTGGTCTATCTACTTCTGAGGGAGATGTGATGTCAGCAGGCACCTCTTCAGGGGTAATTTCTTGTGGAACATCTTCTTGTGGCAAATCAGGATATTTTTTGGCAACAACGTTTTCAAATATTGGTTCTGGTTTATCAAAAACACTCCCCTGATCTGAGTCTACAGTGATATTACCTGTCTCTTGCACATCTGACTTCTTTTTACCGGGAAAATCCATACATTCCATGATACCATAATCATCTGATATGAGAATGTCCTCTCTTACTTCATTTTTCATTGGTGTATTTATTACTTTCCTTGCTACTGGAGCTGCTATTGTGGTTGGACTTTATATGCAGGACTTGAATTATCGTGACAAAATATATCCTGGAATTTATGTTGATGGCATCAATCTTAGTGGTAAATCCATTCAAGAAGCCAAAAAGCCATATATTGACCTTAATAGTAAATTAAAAAATGTGGAATTCGAAATACGGTTTGAGGGAGAGCATATAGCAACAATAAGCGGCGAGATGATATCACTTCGTAGCAACGGAGAAAGCATTGCGGAACAAGCATACCTAATTACAAGAATGGGTGATAACACTCGAAGACTCATCCAAAGAGTACAATCTCTCATGGAGCTCAAAAGATTTTCATTCACCTCAAGTCTAGAATATTCTACGGACAATTTTGATGACACATTTGCTCTACTTGAAAAACAATACAATATAGAGCCAAAAAATGCCTTATTTGAAGTGAAAGACGGAAAGGTCTCTGTTTTCACACGAGAAGAAAATGGACTGAGTGTAAATACCACAAAAGCAATTAGTGAAATCCGCAAAAAACTCTCAGAAATATCAGCCAAAAACATTGACCTGATTGCAAAAGAGCCCATCGAAATATATGTTGCGAAAGAAGTTCTAAAGCCTGATGTCACACTTGCCCAAAGCAACAATCTCGGTATCCAAGAAATTATTGGAGTTGGGACTTCAGATTACTCTGGGTCAATACCTGAAAGGGTACACAATCTACTTCTTGCAACAAAAAAACTTCATGGGACACTAGTGCCAAAAGGACAGACATTTTCTTTCAACAAAACTCTTGGAGATATTTCTAGACTCACAGGATACAAGCAGGCTTATGTTATTGTAAATGGTCGCACAGAACTGGGAGACGGTGGTGGAGTGTGTCAGACTTCAACTACCATTTTCCGTGCAGCACTTGCATCAGGACTCCCAATCACCGAATGGCACGCACATGCTTATAGGGTGCACTACTATGAAAACGATGGTAAACCTGGTAGAGACGCCACAACATATTCTCCATCAGTAGACCTTCAGTTTCTGAATAACACTAGTGGCGCCATTCTTATCCAGACTGAAGCAGATACAGAAAACAATTTGCTGAAGTACACTTTCTGGGGTAAAAAAGATGATCGAAAAGTATATATATCCGACGTGACAATGGGCAACTCAGTACCTGCTCCACCAGCACGTGAGCAGGAAGATCCAACAATGAAAAAAGGTGAACGTAAGCAAGTTGATTGGGCTGCAAATGGGCTTACCACCTGGTTTGATTACAAAGTGACAAAAGGGAATGAAATCATTCAAGATAAAAGATTCACTTCAAATTACAAACCTTGGCAAGCAGTGTACCTAGTTGGAACTGCAGAATGACACAAGTGCATA
>JAXLZQ010000018.1:0-7657 GCA_046350875.1 Patescibacteria group bacterium | reverse complement strand
CTCCCCTATCGCACTTGATGGACAGTACAACGGAGTAGTAGCGCAGTCTGATTATGCAGGAGGACTGCGAGTTGAGAAAAGCTCATTTCTTGCGACTGACATAAATATCAGATTGAATTCACACACTCAAGACTGGATCACTGATAGCTGGTTTTTGGGACATCCCGTGACTCACATTCAGTTTATTAAAAGCAACAAAATCCATCTCTCCAACAATGAGTTCAACCAGGTATCAGGACAAGCTTTTATATTTGATGATGATGCCACGGGCAATGACCCCACTCTTGCTACAGGAAGTATCAATATCACAGGAGGATTTATCGATGCTGGGTCTGGCAAAAATTTTTGGGTTGATAACAGGACGAATTCCTCTTCAAAAGGAATAATTGTGTCTGGTGTTAGGATGGGGACTGGAGTCAAAACCCAGCTTTTCAATGAGAGTAAAGATTATCAACAAAATACTTACACTACTGCAAATATTGTAGATGGGTTTGTTAATCCAGATTTCAATGATGATGTTGTATTAATAAATGCAGCAAGTGGGGCAATTGATGTTAAGTTACCTTCAGCTTTGACTGCACTTAAGCGTGTCATGGTAAAACCAATAAGTCTCGCAAATGCAGTATCAATTTATCCAAGTGGCTCAGATAGTATCGAAAAAGATGGGTCTTTTGTCGCAAGTTACGCTTTTTCAGAAGCAAATGAATCGGTATGGTTTACGCCAGACGCTAACAAGTGGAGACTTATCTCAAGTTACAAGCCATCTGGTGGTACTTCTGGATCGGCAACAGAAAATGTAACAGAAGTAGCAAGTGCGACTTATACTATTGCCGCTGATAAAGATATAATCCTTGTAAATGCAGCTTCAAATGCTGTTGCTTTGACATTGCCTAGTAAATCATCCAAGTATTCAAATCCCAGAAAAAATCTCGTAATCAAGGTGATTTCTGCGACAAACCCGGTAACAGTGACCGCTGCCGGCACAGATGAGATAGACACACCAGGCACAACCAGTCTTACAATCAACGATTTGAGGGCAGTGACTTTGGTTGCTAATAGTGGATCTAGATGGCGCACATATTCAAGTCAGATTGTTGCCGGATCAACCAAAGGGGTACAGTTTAATAATGGTGGAGTCCTTGGAGCAAACAGCAATTTTGCTTGGGATAATACAAATAGCAGACTTGGGGTGCTTCAAGCAACTCCACTATCTACCTTGGATATAGGTGGGTCGCTAAGTATCAAAAGAACTGCGGTATCAAGTAGTGTCTCGTCGGGTGCTCAAATTGTGCTTGGAGTTACTTCTACATCTTCACCTTACACAATAAATCTTAGAACTGCTGATTGTGTGGCAGGTCGAACCTATATTGTGAAAGATGAAAGCGGAGCGGCAGGTACCAATAATATTACTGTTGCTACAGAAGGCACAGAGAAGATTGATGGCCAGGATACTTATGTCATAAACACTAACTACGGTGCAGTGACAGTCTACTCAAACGGAACAAATTGGTATGTGATATCGAGAATGTAGCGAACAGGCTTGAAGGTGCTTAGGGAGACCGGTCGATGTTATAAGGTTGAAAGTTATAATGTTATAAAGTTCTTATATGTCTAAGTCATCCTGAGCCTGCCGAAGGATCCACGTTAGCTTATAGATTCTTCGGTCGCTATAGCTCACTCAGAATGACAACTACATTTGACTCAAAACCTTTGTAAAACTTGGAATTTGGAACTCGGAACTTGGAATTTTGTCCCTTCTCTATTTTCTCTCTACCGTTATTGTGCATTCTGTAATGAGTGCGACCACTGCTCCTGCTGCAGCAAGAACTGGGGCGATCACAGCTCCAACCACTCCAAATGTGAGTGGAATATTGAGAAGAGTCTCTCCATTTTTGTCAGAAATTTTGATGTGTCTAGCATTGCCCTCTTTTATGATTTCTCGTATCTTTTTCATAACATCAGATCCTTTGACACTGTATGTTTCTTTTGTAGTTTTCTCGGTTGCCATAATAAAAATATCAAATAATAAAAAAATAAAAAACTAAAAAAATTACGATTTACAAAGCCATTATACTGCAAAAGCGATTATTCAGGAAGATTTCAGTTAGTGATCGTATCATAGCGATAGTTATTATTTATTTTATAAATATGAAAAACAGTACAAAAGCAATTGCGCTTTCGGCACTTGTTGTAGGGGTGCTCACCGTGGGGACGACGAGTACCTATGCCATGGGTTTTGGCAATTTTGCAGATATGGAGACTGGACTTATTGACAAAATAGTCTCGGTTTTCAAATTGAACAAGTCTGATGTTCAAAAAGTCTTTACAGACTATAGAACTGAGAAACAAAATGCAAGACAGGCAGAGATGACTACAAAAAACACTGAAAGACTTACCACTCTTGTAAAAGAAGGTAAGATCACTGAAGCACAAAAAACTTTGATTCTAAACAAACATAAGGAGCTTCAGACTCAAAGACAAGCTGATGCAACTAAATGGCAAAATATGAGTCCGGCGCAAAGGATGACCGAGATGGCCAAAAGACAAACTGAACTAGAAGCTTGGGCCAAACAAAACAACATAGACATTTCTTATGTCATGGGGTTTGGAAATGGAATGCGTGAGGGTAAAGGTATGGGTAGAGGGATGGGGTGGAAGTAAGCAAGTTGTCAGGTATCAGAAAACAAATTGAAAAAGTAAATTGGGGGCGAGCAGAAAATGCCCGCCCCATATTATTTGAATTTTAATTTAATAACTATTTAGGTCTAGGGTTAAATTGACTTTGGTTATTCTCTATTGCCTGACACTTGTTAATTGTCATTCTGGAGTGAGTGCTGGCACGAGCGATAGAATCTCTGACATGTGTAAAGATCCTATCAGTCGCCCTTCGGACTCCTTCCGGGATGATAAATTGTATTTTGATATTTGAGTTTTCACTGACACCAGATACCAGTTACTGATAGCTTACAATCCTTCCTACAAGCTTTAAGCCTTTGGCCTTCTTGCCTACACGCCTTTTTTTTCACCTCCAATCAATCGGAGTCATTCCATGCTCTTGCAGATATTTATTGCATTTGCTGAAGTGGTGATTCCCAAAAAACATTTGGGCAGAGTAAGGAGATGGGTGAGCTGAAATGAGAACTAAGTTTTCGTTTCGATCCACAACAAGTCCTTTTTCTTGGGCATATTTCCCCCAAAGCATATAAACAACATTTTTCTTTTTGTCATTCAAGGTTTTTATCACACTATCAGTGAATAATTCCCAGCCTTTACCCTTATGCGATGCTGGTGTGTGCGCAAGTACCGTGAGAACTGCATTGAGCATGAGAACGCCCTGTTTAGCCCAACGAGATAGATCACCATGAGAATAAGGTTCTATCCCAAGATCATTTTTGATTTCTTTATAGATATTTTTGAGTGATGGAGGTAGGGTGATGCCCTCCCCTACTGCAAATGAAAGTCCATTTGCTTGGCCATTTCCATGATATGGATCTTGTCCGACAATCACAACCTTTACCTTATCAAATGGACAAAGATCAAATGCCCTAAACACCTGGGTCGGAGGTGGGAATACTTTTTTGTGTATGTATTCTTCTCGGACAAAATTTGCAAGTCTCAAAAAATATTCTTTACCAAATTCCTCAGATAGTGAGTCGCGCCAAGACTTTTCTATTTTGATTTCTGTCATATATTATTTCCAAACTATATCTGCTCCCTGACCAAGTAATGTCCAATCGTTTTCTGGGTTGTCTAAGCTGGCAAGGTAAATGTCTGCATCGTACACACTACTCTTCTTGTTAAACCTAAATATGAAAGAATTTAGTTTCAGATCAACATAGATATCATTTTCATATACTTTATATTTTTGCTCATGGGTATCGAAATTGATTTTGTCTGTAAGTTTTTTGGCAAGGCTTTCTTTGAGTTTGACTATATTTTGTTCTGGTGCCTTCGATATATTTCCATCATTGTCAATACATCCCAACTCTGATTTTCGTTCTGAATATATATCAGACTTTTGCCAGTCTGATTCTTTATCAACAAAAGTTTTGGAAACCAAAATGCAGTCATCAAATTTTTGGGGTATAAATGGTAGTCTTCAGTGCTTGTTGCTCTTAGTAGGTCAGTTTCTTTGAATCCGTCAAGATTTACTTTTATTATCGAATATCCATATCCTGCTTCCCACGGTCTATTCTTAACGCGGTTATCAGAATTGCCGATTAGAAAGTTTTGTCATCTAGCCAAACAATGAATCCATCGGAGATGCTCCTAGCAATTTGCCATTGCCTAGATTAAAAAATTTCATCACACCATTGGCACTGCTTCCATAGTCCACGACCAATAAATCACCATTAGACGAAAACTCCAAGCCTCTCAACCTGTCATAGTCAGAGAGTTTGACTTCAATTTTCTTTTTTGTATTGACATCATAAATATATACTTTTGGGTTTTCATCTTTGTAAGGATCAACCTCTGGATAGACAGAATAAACAATTTTACTGTTGTCACTCGACACATCATATGAATCTGCCTTGAAAAGAATCTCTGGAGGTAATAATAATCCTATTTTTCTGTATAAGTATCCGTTGTGAAGATAATAAAGACTGGAATTTAGGACATTTTCAGGTATCACTTGTGGAGTGTTTTTGCTTATGGAAGTTTGACGCTTTGTTGATGACTTGCTTAATTTTAGTTGAATTTCTTGTCTATTTTTTGAGAGTAAAACTATAGTAAACAGCAAATATAAAAAGTGAAAAAATAACAAAGCTAAAAGTTAGCCATGCAACTGATCTTTGTTTTTTGTGATGATTTATGAATTTGCTTTCAGGACTTGAATTATGAAGCATCTTTTGCCGATAATTGATATTGTCAAAATAACCTTTTGAAAAGTATAGCATTGCCGCCTGAATTATTCATAAGTCATACTTATGTGTATTTTTGTCTCAGATAAACACTTCCACGGATCTGTCCGAGTGAGTGAGCAGGTCGTCTGATCACTTGGCCATGAATATTTGCTCCGTCAAATGGGAAAGCATCGTAATGAGGATCTTCTGCAAGTGCTCTCATACGTGCAAGTGTCATATGACCAATTTGTGGATGAAGAAATTCACCTAGTAGGCTCTGAATGTGTACATCACCTGGGTCCAGTGATCGATATCCTGACTGTCTCAGAAATCCCATAGCAAGATCACTAGCGATAGTATATGGCGATCTCTGTCCATTGATAAGAATTATTTGATTTATTGGAGGTTTTGTGCCTTTGTGCTTCCTAATACCTCTAACCATTTCATCGCACTGCTTAATAAAAGCTATTTCACGCGGGTATGAACTTTTTACTTGGATTTTTAGTTCGTCATCCTCCAGTCCATACCTCCTAACAAAATCTCTGTTCAATTTGGCAAATAGATCAATTCCAGCTTCGTCTGCGTGACTGTTTTGTCTATTAATTTTAATCCGTTGAACTTTGGGCATCATTCTTAGTCCGTCTGTATATGCTCCTTGAAGTGATTGTGCAACATTGGCAACAGACGCCTGTGCTCTCAAATCTTCTAAACTTGAAAAATCTGCTTTGGGTGTATACACCCTATCCGAATCTTTTCGATGCATAGAATTGTACTTTTTGAGATTATTTCACTAATAAAAAAAGCCCCGACGTTACGTCGGGGGCGTAATACTATGCGTTTCCGCACAAATAAAAGTGCGGGAAACGCATCTTAGATTTCAATTTGGATCTAAATATCTTATACGAATATTTCAGATACAAAAATATTACCGTTGAGCTTGGGACTTTACAACATATTATGAGTAGAACTGAATCTATTTTAGAATCCAAACCGCCTATATGAGAAATCAGGTGGTTGAATATCTAGTGAATAGACAGGCAAGGCAGAAATACGAAGATAAATATTTCCCTCATCAACTTTTATAGGAACTTCAACGAAAACAAACCCACTATCATGAGTGTCATACATATTCCTTTCCATAACGCCCGTCAATGCACCTTTTTCTATTGCGCTAAAATCATGATTTAGATCTTTTGCTGCTCTTCTGGCTTGGAGATTGTAATACCCTCCAACAGGTACCGAAGATACATATGCTGGTATATTTACTATTTCTATTTGATGATACTCTTTGCTCATTTACTTACAGATTAGATTAAAACATTTTCAATGGTGTTAAGTGCAGGCAATTATTTTGCAAGTTATCATGTGCTTGTTTATATTTTTGAATTTTTGCTCTTGCTTACAGCTTTTATACATGTTACAAAAGGGATAAATTATTATGTCTGTCATTATTAGTCACATACAAATGTATAGGAGAGTAACATTTTTCGTTATTGGGATTTTGTTTGGGGTGCTTTTGCTTTGGACATTGCGATCCTTTGAGCCAGTGAAAACATTCAATGACAACAATCTACTAACAAAGCTTCAACTCGAGCGCCCTATGGTCATGGGTTTTTTGCCTTTTTGGCAAATTGAAAAAAACGCTAGTTACTATACAAAATATACAAACACCATTTCATATTTCAGCTTGACATTGTCAGGTGAGGGCAAGATTGTGAGGTATACGGATGACAATGAAACTGAATCAGAGCCGGGTTGGAATAATCTGAAGACAGAAAAAGTCAAAAAACTTTTGGGGGAGCTTGAAAAATCAAAAGTCAAAACATCACTTGTTGTTTTTTGTGGAGATGAGGAAGATATATCCATGATGATGGACAATCCCACTGAATCAGCCAAGAATCTGTTGAATGATGTTTATCCCATATTAGCAAGTTATGGCTTTGACGATCTTAATATCGATATAGAGAGTGTGACTGTAGTTCCCAAAGAAGAACAGGAAAAATTTACGTTATTTATGAAAACAGTAAAGAGCGAACTTGGGAGGCGAAATAAGAATATCACGCTTAGCATTGACGTCTCACCTACTGCCCTTATAAAAACTTATCAAATAAATGTGAAAGATATTGACCCCTATGTAGATAAGGTTATATTTATGACTTACGACTATCATTACCAAAATTCCTATGTCTCAGGTTCTGTGTCACCTGTCAACGGCGCTGGAAAAACTTTGGAGTTTGATGTGGAGACAGCCATTGCTGAAGCTGTAAAGATCATGAAAAAAGATAAGATAATAATGGGTGTGCCACTATATGGTTATGAATGGGAAAGTCTAGAAGACAAACCCAGTGCTGCAGTAATCCCGGGCACAGGCATAACAGCAAGTAATGAAAGGGTAGAAGAATTTCTTGAGAAGTGCGCTACATGTGAAGCCAAATTTGATCCTGTTACAAAAGAGTCATACCTCATTTACAAAGATTATGATGTAGACACATATCACCATATTTTTTATCCGGATGTAAGAGCCATGGAGGAAAAGATAAAGCTTATGAAAAAATATGATATAGGCGGCCTAGCTCTCTGGGCCCTTGGGTATGAAGGGAAATCAATACTTGAGCCGCTAAGGGGTGTGAAGTAAGTCAAAAAGTGTGTAGGCTTGAAGGCCAAAGGCTTGTAGGCATATAGGGAGACTGGTCGACGTTATAAGGTTGAAAGTTGTAATGTTATAGTGTCCTTATATATCTAATGTCATCCTGCTTTGCCACTCCGTAGTCTCGCCAAAGGCGGACGAAGTGTGGAGCCTGCCGAAGGATCCA
>JAXLZQ010000017.1:0-8380 GCA_046350875.1 Patescibacteria group bacterium | reverse complement strand
TCCCTTTTCGGCAGATTCAACCAATTTGAAGTATCTGGATATTTCATATCGCATGAGGTCAGCAAAAGACATCTCGTTCGATTTCTTTTTATTCAATTCTTCTACACCAAACTTGCGGATATCTTCTTGTGGGATATAAACCCTACCAAGAGTCAAATCCTCATCAATATCTCTTATAAAATTTATAAGCTGCATTGATTTCCCTAGCGTCTTTGCCGCATCAAATCCATCCTCAGGCACCCCCATTATCTTTGCCATCATGAGACCAATCACTTCCGCCGATCCATAAATATATTTTTCTAGATCAGAAAATGACGCATATGACTTTATATTCATGTCAGACTCCATGACATCTAGAAAGGCTCTTATCCAATCCTTAATAAATGAATGTTTATCAGCTAGTTTTACAAAATCTTCGATAATTCTGTCATTTACCAATTCTTTATTCAATGCTTTTTCGGTAATTTGCTTAAAATCTAAAAAGCCTTGTTTATTTTGTGGAACAATATCAACAAAATCGTCTGCTGTTCTTACAAATGCATACAAAGTAAAAACATCATTTCTAACATCTTTTGGAAAGAATATGCTAGAAAAAAAGTATGTTGTACTACCTTTTCTGAAAATATTTATTTTATCCATTGTATTTAGAAATTAGGAATTAGGGCTTAGTAATTAGACCCAATTTTTTTGTTTATTGATTTCTTTCATCAAAAATTCTGCTGAAAGTAGAACCATGGGCATACCAATTCCTGGCTGGGTGTATTGACCCACATAATACAAATTATGGACTTTTTTACTTTTCATTCTTGGTCTGAAATATACTGATTGCCAAAGAGTGTGAGCTGGAGCAAATGCTGTTCCTTTGTATGCATTGTAATCTGACATGAAGTCTCTGTGTGAGTAAATTCTTTTGGTAATGATTCGATCAAGTAAATTTGTTTTTAGAGATCTTTCAAGATGTCTTAGAATATGATTGCAGTATTCTTGGCGTGTTTTGTCGTCATCTTTAAGTCCCGCGGCAACCGGCACCAAAATAAATATATTCTCATCGCCATCTGGTGCAACGCTTTTATCTGTAACACTTGGACAACATACATAATATGAAGGATCTTGTGGCCATGAGTAATTTTTGAAGACTGTGTCAAAATGTTTATCCCAATCAGCAGCCATAAATAGGTTGTGATGTTCTAGACCGTGCACTCTCCCTTTTACTCCAAGATACACAAGAAAAGCACTTGGAGACATGGTTTGATTCTCCCAATATTTTTCTTTGTAAGTTTTGCTCTCTTGATTGTTTATGAGACTTGTTTCGGCATGATGCATATCCGCGTTAACAACAACAATGTCAGATGCAAAGTCACCTTTTGTGGTTTTGACTTTTTTCACCAACTTGTCTGCTATCTCTATTTCCAAAACTTCACATGACGTAATGATATTTGCTCCATATTGTTTTGCTAAAGAAGTAAGAGCATCAACCAACTTTCCCATGCCACCCATGGGATACCAGCCACCAAGTACAAAATCTACGTGACTCATCATTGTGTAAACTGATGGTATATTTTTTGGTGATCCACCCAAAAACACTGTGGCAAACTCTAAAATCTGTTTAATCTTCTTATTTTTCGTAAATTTTGAAACAAATGAGTCATAACTTTGGAATAAATTAATTGTGAAAAAAAGTTCTAACAATTTTATATCCAAAAAGTCGGTTAATTTGTTAAATGGCTTGTAAAGAAACCCTTTTTCACCTTTTGTTGCAATATCATATATCTTTGTAGTTATTGAAAAATACTTTTTCAATTTTTTTGCAGAACCAATTTCAAGAGATTCAAAGGTTGTTAAATTTTTATCTACATTAGCAACAACTTCAACAGAGGTGTCGTCTTCATAAAATATTTTGTACTGTGGATCAAGTCTCTTGAGATCCATGAAGTCTTCAGGCTTTTTGTTAAAAAGTCCAAAAAAACGTTCAACGATGTCTGGCATGAGATACCAAGAAGGGCCCATATCAAACACAAAACCTTCACTTTTGTAAACTCTAGCCCTTCCACCAAGCTCTTCATTTTTTTCCAAAAGAGTCACCTTGTGACCTTCTTTTGACAAAAGAGCAGCTGCGGCCAAACCACCCAAACCTCCTCCGACTATAATAATAGACTTTTTACTCGTCATTTAGTTATTTTATCTCATGCTTTTTGGTTCAGTGGAGTGGAGTGTTTTTTGGGTATTACAATACCACCTTCTTGATCCATACCCAAAACATTCACAAGATCTGAACCTGCAGGAACTATATATTTTGTATTTGTTAACAAGACTTTTTCAAGAACCTCTAGTTTTTTAAGTTTTTGAGCTCTCTCATCAAAAGTGGTGTTTGCAGCTTCAGCAACCTTACGAACAGACTCAGCTTCAGCTTGCGCCGACAGTATCCTAGCTTGAGCTGCGCCTTCTGCCTTCAAAATAGCTGCTGCCTTCTCTCCTTCTGCTTGAAGTATTGCACTCCTTTGAATACCTTCAGATTGAAGTATCGCTGCACGCTTCTCGCGCTCTGCTTTCATCTGATGACTCATTGCTTCTGTAATGTCTGGCGGTGGATCAATTTTTTGCACCTCAACTCTCGTTATGTTTACACCCCATGGATCTGTCGCATGATCTAGAGCGTCTCTAAGGTTGTTGTTTATTGCATCGCGTGCAACAAGAGTTTCATCAAGTAACTTGTCTCCTATAAGATTTCGGAGATTTGTTTGGGCTAGTGTGGTTGCGGCATAATCAAAATCCTGCACCTCAAACTCTGCTTTTACAGGATCAAATACTTTGCAATAAATAACAGCGTCGACCGTCACTCCTACATTGTCTTTTGTAATTACTTTTTGAGGGTCCACATTTATTACTCTTTCGCGCATATCAACTTTTATCATGGAATCAACATATGGAAAAATAAAATTGAGGCCCGCATCTGCGGTATGTGAGTACTTACCGAGCCTAAGCACAATACCTTTCTCATATTGGTTTACGATTCTTATACCAAATAAAGCGATTAGGAAAATAAATACAAGCACGGGGATAAGTAGAGGCATAAATATAGAAAATTTATAAACCAAACTTCAACTAAAGCATCGATCCTTGCATGCCCGATTTCAAATAACCCAAGTCTTTGTCATATGGACCCTTCAGATAGGCATCAACTGCAAGTTTGTCACAAAGTTCATTTTCAGGGTGGCCGTCGTGCCCCCTTACCCAACTTGGGCTTATTTTCAATCGTGCAATATGACCTATTACTTTTTGCCACAAGTCTTTATTTGCAACAGGTTTTTTTCCTGCAGTTTTCCAACCTTTTTGTTGCCAAGCAACCAACCAACCTTTTGTAAGCGCGTTAACAATGTATTGAGAATCAGTGAACACATTTACTTGCGATCCATCTTCAACATTTTCTAGACCCTTAATGAGTGCCATAAGCTCCATACGATTATTTGTGGTTCTTTCATATGCTCCAAACAATCTCTCTTCTATTATTTTTTCACTATTTTCTGTATTAGTTATTTTTAATATCGCTGCCCAACCACCTTTTCCAGGGTTACCTGAGCATGCTCCGTCAGTGAATAAAAAATATTTCTTCATATTATTTTCAGAATATACCACAAAATTGTTAGACATTTTGGTTGAAACAACCTCATTATTAGTCAGTTTTGTTCATTAGATGTTTTTACTATTTTAGATTTATTAATGCTATACTTTTTCTATAGTAAAAGGTAACTATGTTGCAAAAGCCAAATCTTTATACAAGCCCCGGTCCCATCAATCCTTTTGATGATCCAACAGTCACACAAGGCCCTAAAAAAGCTGCGAGTGTGACTGCAGGAGTGATTGCTTCAGAGAAAAAGCCAGGACCATCGATAGAGTTTGTGCCTTATGTTGATGACTCTGAAGAAAAAAAAGAGTTTTGGAAAGCTGTAATAATTACATTTGTAGTATTTGCAGGTATTAGTGCCTTGGGTCTTGGGTTTATTATCTCAAAAAGACTAAGTGAGCCACCAGAGTCGCTTGCTCTGCAACCCAAATATATTGACTCATCCCCTAATTCAGGCGGAGGCACCAGATCTGTAGTTATCACAAAAAAACCAACCAAAACCCCCTCTCCTTCCGTAACCCCAACCGGTGGCAATACAAAAAAGCCATCTGCTTTCCCAACCAGCCAGTTTCCAACAGGCAAACCTTCAAATTTTTTGTCGTTTATCCAAAATCCAATCAATTCAATTTTTTCCTCTCAACAAACAATCACACCAACAAGAACTCCAACATCAGTTTTAACTGGGGCAGTAGTTTTTGTAACCGGTAGCATAACTCCAAGTACAGCTCCAACAACTGCAATTCTTATAACAGCTACTCCCACTCTACTTCCAACAGCAACCCCAACACCGTATATTTATCTTTCAACAGAATCCACAAGCAACCAGGTGATATTTGGAGCCGTGCAAACAGGGTCAAGCGCTTATCAAATATTTTATATATATAATAACGGTGTCACAAACTTTACAATAAATTCTATTGGCTTTGCCACGTCCGGATCAACCAACCCATTCTCACTTTCAACTGAAGACAGCTGCATCACAAACACTAGTCTTCCTGTCACAATGAATAACGGCAACTCAAAATGTGTAAAAGTATATTTTTCACCATCAGCCAGCACCAACAATGCAAACGTATTACAGGTTTTTTGGAATACCAACAATATCAAAAATATCGCACTTGTTGGAGTTGCCATAACACCAACACCTACAATTACCCCAACACCAACAAACACCCCAACCCAGACACCGACACCGACAAACACACCAACTCCTACAGAAACACCAACCGAGACACCAACCCCAACCCCAACTCCTTGAGATCAAATAATTATTTTCTAAGCAGCCCTACAAGCTCACCCATAGAAGAAACTTTTTGCAGTTTCTCATGAAGATCTCTGGCTCCGTCAAAGCCCGATGCATACCATAACAAATGCTTCCGAAGACTTAAGAAGTGCCCATCAGGATAAAATTCTATAAACTTTTCAGCATGCCTCAACATGACGTGAAATTTTTCATCTTTTGATATGACTCTTCCCTTCTCTTTTTGAAAAATCCATGGATTTCCGAGAGCGCCTCTTCCAATCAAAACTCCGTCGATATTTTTAAATTGACAATATATTTCCACATCATCCACACTTCGAACATCACCGTTTCCAAGAAAATATGTATTTGGTGAAATACTCTTCACAATTTCTGATGCTCTTTTTATGGCATCCCAGTCGGCTTGACCTCGATACATTTGTCTATATGTTCGTCCATGCAATAATATGGCATCCAGATTCTGCCGCGCCAAATGAGCTATCCAGTTTTCTACCTCATTCTCCTCAAACCCAATTCTGGTTTTCACAGAAATAGAAATTCTGTTGTTCAAAAGTCGATCATTCCTAATGGAAATAGTTTTTACTCTTTCTGCAATTTTTTCAGGTATTATGCTTCGCTCAAAATCATTTCTTTCAAAATCAGAGACGGCTTTTTTAACCACTTCAACAATCTGTTTGGCTAAATCTGGATTCTTTATAAGACCGGCTCCGGCACCTCGTGATTCTACAGATTTTGCCGGACAACCCATATTAATATCCACTCCATCAAAGCCAAGCATACAAACAACAAGAGTAGATATATAGTAGGCGTCAAGATTTGTACCATAAAGTTGTGCCACGATTGGATTTTTTGTCTTATGAGTTATAAAAGCATCAAGAACTCTGCTTGCGCCGGCTTTTACCGCCTCAACCGGCACAAATTCTGTAAACATTACAGATGGCTCACCAATCTCATCAACCATGAATCGGAATGCCGCATCAGTCACTCCATCCATAGGAGATAACCCAACAATTGGTTTATTTAGTTTATTCCAAAAAGTCAAAATATTTAAGATAAAAGGTTAAAGGTTTAAGTTTTAAGCAAGAAGAACATTCTCACCTTACACCTTACACCTTACACCTTATTTCCTCTCGACATTAAATAAAACATTTTTTACAGATATGTATCCTGGCGCACGAAGATTATATGCTTGCTTGAATTCTGCTCCATTTATACTTATCTGACCCCTATTTGTAGACACAGTAACATTTGATGTGGTTCCGTCAGATCCAAAAGACACAGAGACTGATGAAATTGAAGTAAACTTTCCGCCATATTTATCGGCAACTCCTGCCATCTCGTCGATCGAATATGGATTTCCACTCACTCCACCCACATTACAACTATTGATCGTGACAGGCAAGATTCTTGATACTTCATCCCCACTTCCTTTTGCTCTTACTTGCCAGGCATTAAGAATGTCTGCGAATTCACTCTCAGTTAGCCATGGATGAGATCTCCCACAAGAGTCTGACGAGTTGGAGTAAGTAGACCTATACCAGGCTTTGTAAAACCATGGGGACTTAGCTTTTCTTTCCCATGCGTTTTCTAAGAAGTTTGTACCCTGTCCATCTGTAGTATCCCATCCAGAAGTTGTAAGATATCCGCCAGATGTAGATGAATAAAATGTTCCTGCAGGTGATCCTCCCTCAAGCAGTATTTGCCCCTTCGTTTCAGATACTGCCTGTCTCCATGCATCTGGAGGACTTGCAGCTTTTGAGGATCTGTACACTTGACAACTTTCTGTTGTACAAATACTTCTTGATGCTCCCGGCCAACCAATATATCTTAAGGCGTAAGTCCTAGCCGCAACTGCTTGAGCCTTAAGCGCTTCCTTTGGCCAATTTGAGGGCATCTCAGATATTCCAAGTAAATAATTGTCCTCAAATGAGATTTCTCCAACACCTTCGACATTTATTGATCCTGGCAAGTCACCTTTTGTTTCAAGAGATGTGTTTGGATAGTAGGCTTTTAAGATATCTGAGACATTTTGACCTGCATCAGCTCTGGCTTTTGCCCCATACTGACTCATTCCTTTTCTATGTGTAAATGCTCCGATAGAAAATACGGCAAAGCCTGGTGAAAAAGGAGGTGTGAATTCTCTTGATGCATTGTAATCATCATACTCAAGCTCGGACTCACCCACACTAGCCAAAACTTGTGAAGCGCGCGCAGCAAGAATCGACTGTTGTTTTGCCGAAAGATCAGCAATCTTTTTTTGAAGCTCGCTCTGATATGTTTTTGCAGAAGCAACCTCTCCGCTCAAAAAAGATGTTTGACGATCTAATTCTTTATTTATGACCTCAAGATCAGCGCTATTTTTAGCCAGTGTTGCTTTGGTTTCTTCAAGGTTTTTGATCTGCAAAGCGATTGTTATAAGCATTTGCTGATTATTCTCAACTGTTGAAGACTGATAAAAAGAATTGTTTATTGAATTGGTAAGTGAATCTGTAAACACGATAGATAACCCATTTGATTGGCGAAATAACAACCTTTTATAATGTGCGGCAATTTTTTCATTTAGAAAATTCTGAATTTTGGCGAATCGTTTATCTCCGTTTTCTATTTCAACTTCTTTTTGTTTCAATTCATCTTTGAGCTCACGCACTTTTGCCCGAACTCCATTAAGTCGCTTATTCAGATCAGCAAGTTGTTTTTCATTGGTTTGAGTTGCGGAGACAGACATATCAAGCAGCTTCTTAGTTTCTTCAAGCTCGTGAGTAACCTGATCATAGTCATCGGCATACACACCAATATTAGGAACAATTGTAATAAACAACAAGACAAATACAAAAAAAATCACCCACTTTTTCATGTGGTCATTGTACCAAAGCTCAGCAACTCATTACGCATTGTATTTTGACCTTGAGAAGCAATCATATTCAAGTTATAGTGATAGTATGAGGTATTTTTATGTACTGATAAGCATTGTTTCACTTTTTGTGTTTTTCAATGCTCAAGACGTGAAAGCAGCTGACAGATATGCACAGTGTGACTCCTGTGGATTGTGTCGAAATACAAAACGCACGGATGATGAGGCCGCGGCTGGAACAAACAAAATTGTTTATCAGCAGCCACAAAACTGGGGAACGTGCTTGAAGTGTTTGTATCCCACCCCAGAAGCTGAAGGTGCCTTAGGTTGCCCAGCTGAATTTTTAGTAGAGGGATTGGATGGAACGCCTGTTCCATCCGCAAATTGCAAAACAATAAAGCTAGATGACACTGATCAGCTTGTGAAACCTGAAAAGGGAAGAATGTACAGCGACATTGGATGTTTTAGCACTGGTATTGAGGGTTTTATGAGTCCAGATGCTTCAGTTGATGTTGTGAAGAAGCTCCTTGACCTAGTTACTTCAGTCACCGGAGCTGTTGGACTGATTTATATATTGATTTCAGCTGGGAGATTGCTTGCAAGTCAAGGCAATCCGGAAAGTATAAGAGCTGGTAGAAAGATGCTT
>JAXLZQ010000016.1:0-17968 GCA_046350875.1 Patescibacteria group bacterium | reverse complement strand
TTGCTGTGCTTATTTGCCAATTCTTTTGTCAGTGGGATTATTTTGAAATCTTTCTGATCCATGTTGTAATCATATCATGGTTCGGCAGGCTCCGCCCGTAGGCTACGCCCGGAGGGCTCACCATGACAATTGTCATTTAAACACAATAACAAAAACCCCATCTTGCGATGGGGGGTGTTGTTTTCTATTTTGGATCCTTGCATCAATCCGCCAGCTGGCGGACAGGATGACGCTATGTGTTGTTTGTTACTTCGTATCAAATAGCGTCATTTAATAGCTGATGCCATATCTGCAAAGCTATATGCTCCTGGGAACTTCTTGCCATTTATCACAAACATCGGAGTTCCAGAGAATCCCATATCCTGGGCAAGCTTCATATCATCAGCAATCTTTTTGGCGTATTTGCCACTTGTCAAACACGACTCCATTTTCTTGGAATCTGTGACACCAGCCAAAAACTCTGCCATTCTTGGAGCTTTGGATTTGTCGTTTTGGACTTCGGTATTGATCACATCATATCCTTCTTTGGAGTAAAGCAGATCATGTGCTTCCCAGTATTTACCCTCATCATTAGCACAATAAAGTGCTTGGGCTGCTATCTCTCCAGCACCGTGTCCATTGGCATAAAGCTGCACGAAAGCAATTTTTCCTTCTTTTGCAAGTTTTCGAAGTGCAGTGACAGGTGCCTCATATGTTCCACCATTTTCTTTCCAGACAAATCTCTTGCCTTGTGGATCCATACTTTCACCGATTGTCTGATCAATTCCTGCAGCTACGTGACAAAATGGACAGCTTGGATCACTAAATTCAACTACAAGATTTTTTGCTTTGTTGGCATCACCCATGATGACATTTCCCTTTGTGAAGAGTGCTTTTACTTTTTTTTCATCCACTGGTGTTTCTGGGTTTTGACCAGCTTGGGCAGATTCTAGTTTTGTTTCAAGAGATTTGACTCTCTCTTCAAAAGCGTTGACTTTGAATACTAAATACACACCCACCACAATGAGAGCGATTGTTAGCACCATACTAAGTGAAACCGCACCTCTTTGTAGTGTGTTTGAGGTTGTTTTTTGATTTAACATAAGACTCACATGGTAACAGCATGAGTGTTCTTAGGCAAGAGGAAAGTTCTGTTGGGGTAAAGAATATGTAAATATTAATCAGTTTCTCATTTGGAGTATACTAATTGACATGATGAAGAAATTTATGACAATTGGGGCAATAGTCATACTCCTTTTGGCTTTATATGCCATCCTAACATTATCTAGAAATCCAACACAAAATATCAAGCCATCAAAAACAAAAACCTTGGAGGGCGCGATTGTGTCTACATATCAAACAATAGATATTGCAAAAGAAAATGGAGTTGATCTTACATTTGCAAGATTTCCAATAATCGTATATCTGACTGATGAAAAACAAGATTACTATCTCGTCAAAACTATTACCAATAATTTCAACTTAAAGAAATTCAAGAACATCAGAGAAGAAGATATTGGCAAATGTATCACTATTTCTTATGATGAGGTAATGCCTTCTTCATCATCAGACTATCTTAAGAATTTTTCATTGCTTACTGTAAATTCTCTAGAAATCAATAGTTCAGCTAGCTGTTATAAAAATAAATATTATCCTCCAGTAGGTGATAACGATGCAGGTATAAAAGCTACATTTAAAACAAAATTTTATAGTGCGCTCCGACCTTCTTATGACATTGCTTATGATAATAAAATAATTTTAGGCTGGAAAGAAGCATCAGATAAGGGATACTCAGATGCGTCAGGATTGCCAAAAAATGACAACGAGATGGTAAACATTTTTGTTGTGCCAGCAAATGATGAGATTGAAAAGCAAATGTTGACATCAAGATTTGAAGACAAGGCAGTCAGTATGAAAGGAAGATTTATGGGAGGATATGCAGAATCAACAATATTCTACGTAGATGAGATTGCTTTTTGATAGTGATACTAGTGGACGAAAGCACCAACTGGTGTATCACTTGGCATTTCTATAAGAGTTGGTTTTACTCCATCGTCAGCTGCAAGAAACATTCCTTGACTCTCAATTCCTGCCATTTTGCGTGGAGCAAGATTTGTAAGGATAAGGTATTTTTTGTTGATCAGCACAGATGGATCAGGAATGTAGGGGAGCATCCCTGTCAGTATGGTCACTTCGCCATAATCTGAACCCAGATCAACTAGAAGCTTGATGAGTTTTTTAGAATTTGGTAGTGGAGCCGCTTCCTTCACAAGTCCAACTCTCATGTCTATTTTTACAAAATCCTCGATGCTTATGGTTTCTTTTTTATTTGTCTTTTTCAATATTTCGTATTTTAAGACTAATATTTTTGTATCACCAGTTGGCCTGAAGTGATAATATTTTTCAAACTCATTGGTCATCTCATCTTTGCTGGCATATTTTTCGTGACCTAGTGCATCGTGCTCTATTTTTTCATAATCTATCTCATATTTTTCCACTATTTTGGCATGTGACACCACTTTTCCTGTGCTTTTGTCACAAATCTCGACCATTTCATTTACTTGAAAATCTTTGTATCTGGGGTCCAATCGATATGTGAGATATTTTTCACCATTTAGAATAAGTGGGATTAGGTGTGGGGCGAAGTTCATTTTTTTTAACATATTCATATGATTTGCTTTGTAATTATTTTTTAAATCACGTAAATTCTAAAAATATCCTTTCCTATTTTTTCCACTTTCTTCACTTTTACAGGTCCGATCTCTTTGGTATTTGAAACATGGGGACCGCCGCAAAACTCAAGGGAGTAGGGGGCAGGTTGTAGGTTGTAGGTGGTGGGTGATGATTTCAAATTTTCTAATTTTTCAATTGTTGGGCCGATGAAGTACACCTTTACTTCGTCAGGGTATTTCTCGCGGAAGAATGATTTGGCGCCAAGTTTTTCTGCTTGAGTTTTTGGTAAGACTACAAAATTCACAGGAAGTGCTTCTTGTATTTTTTGATTAATTTCATTTTCGATTTTTTGAATCTCATCTGGAGTTGGTTTGTGGTCGCATCTGAAATCAAATCTTAGTCTTTCACCTGTTATGTTTGAGCCTTCTTGTCTAACAGTTGGTCCGCAATTATTTTCAAGAGCTTTGTGAAGAAGGTGTGTGGCAGTGTGATATTTAACAACTTGCTCACTGTGATCAGCCAAGCCTCCCTTGAATTTCTGTTCGCTCCCTGCGCGAGATGCATCTGCATGGGCTTTTTTCGCTTCTTCAAGTCCTTCGAGATTTACCTCTGCTCCGAGATCTTTGGCAATTTCTGTAACCTCATCTGTAGGGACACCTGATGATTGATAAAGATCGAAGATATCTTTGCCTGTGACAGTTTTGCTTTTTGCCACAAATCTTTCTATCATCTTGCGACCGTTTTCGAGTGTTTGGATATATTTATGAATTTCGTCAGAGACAACATCTTTAATTTTTGGGTTTTTGATTGGCTCATAAGCTTCAGCAAAAATAGATTGTGTTGCCTCAACAGCATTTACCAGATTGTCTGGTCCAATATTTAGTTTTTGGGCTGCTCTTACAGCTCGTCTTATAAGTCGTCTTGTGATGTAGCCTTGCTCATTGGGACCTGGCTCAATACCGTCTGCAACAAGGTTTGTAGCAGATCTTATATGGTCCGCGATTATTCGGAGTTGTGATTTTTCCTTCTCGGATTTTGAATCGTAGTCAGTTGCGATAGAAGAAATGATTGGTGAGAAGACGTCAGTCTTAAATACATCTGGATCATCGTTTATTGCAGCAAGTATGCGTTCAAAGCCTCCACCAAAGTCCACATTTTTCTTTGGAAGCTCTACCATTTCTCCCTTTTCATTTTTCTTAAATTGGATGAAAACTGAATTACCAATCTCAAGGAATCTTCCACTGTCAGAATTTGGGTGTGGTTTGCCCCAAGCTTTTTCATCATGCAGATCTTCGCCAAAATCATAGAATAGTTCACTGTCTGGACCGCCGATTTCTCCTATTGGCATCTCGCTAGGTGCTCCAGCTCTAGACCACCAATTTTTTTTGGCGTCATATAGTGTGATTCGCTGATCTTTGTGCCAAGAGTCTTGTGTCCCCACTTCGCACTTTAATCCGGCTTTTGTAAATATTTCTTTCCAGATGTTTATCGCATCTTCATCTTTTGCAACGCCAGAACCGCCTGTAAATACAGTTACATAAAGTTTTCTAGAATCCAAGCCAAAACCATGATCTTTACTTGTGTAAAGCTCAAACATCCAGGGGAGCTGTTCCTTTTTGAAATAGTCGCCCAAACTCCAATTACCCACCATCTCAAAAAATGTATCGTGCCTATTGTCGCCCACTTCCTCAATATCTTGAGCTCGTAGACATCTTTGAATATTGAAGATTCGGGTTCCTTGTGGGTGTGGCTCACCTAGTAGATTTGGCACGAACTGCTGCATGCCAGAGCCAGTGAATAGGGTGGTCGGGTCGTTTTGGGGGACAAGTGGGATGCCTGGCACCTCAACGTGCCCTCGTGATTTCCAAAAATCGCTTATTATTTGTCGGATTTTGAGATGTGAAGTCATATGAAAAATGGATTAGAAAATATGTGATTATATCTTTCTAAAGAGCAAATGTAAATTATTACATTCTTTTTAATAAACTAGGGCTTTTTCGAGTCAAAAAATTGGTATAATGAGGTTGACTACTTGATAAAAAAAGTACATTTATGAACAAAGAAACTATTATTGCCATTGTGCTTGGATTGACACTTGGTCTTGCTGCATCTGTCGGAGCAGTTTATTACACAGTCCAAAAGCAGAAAATGGCGAATTCACAAGCCAATGCTACGGAAAAGAAAGCAACGAATTCAGCAATCATGGTATCTATTCCACCAACCGTGACAGTGCTTCAATCACTAGATATTGAAAAACCACTTTCGGGTATTGTGACTCAAAACAAAAATGTTAGTGTTGTAGGCAAAACAGGCAAAAAAGCACTTCTAGTTTTTCAATCACCCATAAAGACCATAGCTCAAGAAACAGAAAATGGAGATTTCACTGTAGATTTCCCATTGGCACTTGGAGAAAACACAATCACTGTATCTGCATACTATGCAAATGCAGCAATGCCAGTTCAAAAAAAGATTTTCGTATATCGAATTATTCCTGAATAATGAAAAAAAATAAAAAATTACTAATCCTGACACTCACCGCCGCAACAAGTCTTGTTGTGTCCCAAGTTTATACTTATCCAGTCATTGCATCTCAACTGGCTCAAGCCCAAACAACAATCACACCCACTGAGTCTGATGAGAGCCCCACACCAACTGGCGAAAAAAACGCTACAGACTCAGCTAAGCCACAAGATGAAACGCAAATCAAGTCACTTAGGGATAAGCTAGCTAGTGTTGTGGCTGAAATGCGAAAAAAGGATCAAAAGGTTGTTGCTGGAGACTTGAAGAAGCTCAATGGTAATACCATAGAAGTAGATACAGTATTTGGCAATACAGAGAGAGCACAATTTGATGATAATCTGACCAAGTTTTATCGTATAGTTGGCGCAGCCACAGAAGAAATCAAAAAAACTGATATCAAAGAGAAGCAATATATCATTGTCACAGGTCCTCATCTTGATGGGATAATAAATGCAAATGAGATATATGTTGATGAACATTTTGAAAGCAGAGCAGGTAGGATTACCGAAGTAGATTCAGTCAATTACACATTCAAACTCGAAACATTTGAAAAAGATACACTGACAGTCAGTGTTGAAAAATCAACCAATCAAGAATATCTCAACCCAGCAAGCAAACTTATTGAAGCAGGTGGTTTTGCAAAAATAAAAGAAGGTGATATAGCTCACATAGTATATGGAGTCACAAGTATCAAAGATCAGAAAACTAATATTACTCCTTCTAGAGTGTTCATCATCCCTGCTGCATACTTTGTCAAATAAAAAGCAATAAAATAATAAAATAAAAATGGAACGATAAGTCGGCAATCTTGGACTAGAGATTTTTATGGTGGCTGATACAATTGCAGTTACTTACACAAATTTTATGAAAAACCCTTTCCATCATTTCTTTGATTTTAACAAGTCACAAATCAACAAATACAAACAAATCGTAAATGAAATTCACAAAGAAGAAGAAAAACTAAAAGACCTGAAGACCGAAGATCTGAAAGTCGAAGCTCAAAAACTAAAAGAACTTCTCTCACAAGGCAGAACTACAAATGATATTTTGCCAATGGCCTATGCACTTGTCAGAGAGGCATCTGGAAGAGTGCTAAATCAGAGACATTTTGACACACAGCTTATGGCAGGTATTGCACTTCACGAAGGCAAAATAGCTGAGCAAAAGACCGGAGAAGGAAAGACTCTCACCGCAACTCTCCCTCTTTTTCTAAATGGACTTACTGGAAAAGGAGCACATCTTGTGACAGTAAACGACTATCTTGCAAGAATACATGCTGGTTGGATGGGACAGGTTTTTGATACGCTAGGTCTTACTACTTCGGCAATCATTTCTGATAAGTCATTTATTTATGATCCAAGCTTTCAAAATGACGAAGCGCAAGACGAGAGACTTACTCATCTACGACCAATAACCCGCAAAGAAGCATATGCTGCAGACATCACTTATGGTATCAATTCAGAATTTGGATTTGATTACTTGCGTGACAACATGGCTCAGTCTGAAGACCAAATGGTGCAACGCGGATTTCATTTTGCAATAGTTGATGAGGCTGACTCAGTGCTTATTGATGAGGCAAGAACACCGCATATCATCTCAGCTCCAGTTGAACGTGACGTATCAAAATATTACGACTATGCTAAGCTTGTCAGGAGGCTCGAACCAGTAACTGATTATGTCATAGATGAAAAACTTCGAACCGCAAATCTCACAGACGCTGGTATTGCTAATATAGAATCTGCTCTTGGGGTTGACAATATTTATGAAAAAGATTTTGAAACATTATTCCACGTTGAAGCAGCTTTGAAAGCTCAAGCGCTTTTCAAAAATGACAAAGACTACATTGTGGCAAATGATGAAGTTGTGATAGTTGACGAATTTACAGGAAGGCTCCTTCATGGTAGACGATTCTCAGAAGGGCTGCATCAGGCGATAGAAGCAAAAGAAAATGTTTCCATCAAACAAGAGTCAAAAACTTTGGCAACTGTATCTCTACAAAATTACTTTAGAGCTTATGAAAAGCTCGCTGGTATGACTGGTACTGCAGCAACAGAAGCTGAAGAGTTCAACAAAATTTACAAGACTGATGTTGTTGTTGTGCCAACAAATAGACCGATGGTGAGACAAGATTTGCCAGACATGATATTCAAAAATGAAAAGGCAAAATTCAATGCAGTGGTTGAAGAAATATTGAAACAACATGCAAATGGAAGGCCAGTGCTTGTTGGAACTACATCAATTGATAAAAATGAATATTTGTCAACACTTCTCAAACGAAAAGGAGTGGCGCACGAACTTCTCAATGCCAAAAATCACGAAAAAGAAGCAGCAATAATCGCAAAAGCAGGTGAAAAGGGTGCAGTGACTGTGGCAACAAATATGGCCGGCCGAGGAGTAGATATTATTTTGGGTGGAGTGCATGGTGAGAATCATGACGAGGTTGCAGCACTTGGGGGTTTGTGTGTCATAGGTACAGAAAGACATGAAACACGAAGAATTGACAATCAGCTTCGGGGTAGATCAGGTAGACAGGGTGACCCAGGATCATCGCAGTTTTTTGTGTCACTAGAGGATGATCTCATGAGAATATTCGGTGGAGATCAGATCACCAAAGTAATGAACTTCCTAAACTTCCCAGAAGATCAGCCGCTCTCACATGGCATGGTCTCAAAAGCCATTGAAGGCGCTCAGCAAAAAGTAGAGGGACATAATTTTGATATCAGAAAACATTTGGTAGAGTACGACGACGTTCTCAATAAACAAAGAGAAATCGTGTATTCTTTAAGACGCTCATTTCTTAGTGGATCCAAAAACGGAAGTAACAAACTACAAGAACTTGTTTATGAAAAGATGGAGTCGGTTCTCACTGACACGCTTGTTAATATTCTTGAAATAGGTGAGTCAGACGAAAAAGCACATCTTATCTCACAAGCCGTGAAAGAATTGTCTATACTTTTTAGGATAAGTGAGTCAGAGATCCAAAATATCATAGAACATGAATCAGAAGAAAAAGTGGTAGAGTTGGTTTTCGGAAAAATCCAAAAAATGCTTGATGAGAAAAAAGCAAAAGCTGGTGAAGATCTTTGGAATCATATAATCAAAGTAATTTGTCTTTCGGCTATTGACAATCTTTGGACGGAGCACTTGACCGCTATAGAAGACCTAAGAGAAGGTATCAATCTTCGGGGCTTTGGTCAGATGGATCCACTCATAGAATACAAAAATGAGGCGTTCAGGCTATTTGAAGGGCTAATGCATAGTATTGATATGGAGATTGTGAAGGGTCTTGTCTATGTAGAAATAAAAGATAGAGCCGAAATGCCAATAGAACAACTTGAGGAAAAACAAAAACCAATGATCCTAAAAGCTGCCGGAGGCATTGATGCATTTCACGAACCACAAAGTGGAAGCGAAATAAAATCAAATCAAAACGCTCAGGTTCAAGAACTCAAATCCCGAAATATCGGACGAAATGATCCATGTTACTGTGGAGCAATAAATGAAAAAACTGGCAAACCATATAAATATAAGCAATGTGGTCTAATAAATGCCCCATGGCATAAAGGCTAAAAGTCTTACCCTTTTGAAACAGAAAGTTTACAAAAACTCTTCGGTCATATTTTATGATGCGACAAATATGGCTAAATTGTTTATTTTAGCATTAGTTATTACGGCATTTCTCTCACTGTTTTATCTTTCAAGCACCAAGTCCATAGATCAATTCAATACAGTCACAAACCCTACCATAAGTAAAATTTCTGTAACCCAAGTTCGCGCTGATTTGCCCGATGAAACGATAATTGCACAGCATCTCATGGTGCCTTGGAGTATAGCAATATTGCCAAACAATAATATTATCTTTACAGAGCGAAGTGGTAATGTCAGATTGATTGATCTTGCAACAGAATCTCGCATCATCACTCTTGTCGCAACTTTGAAGAATGTTCGAAGTTCTGGTGAAGGTGGACTTCTAGGTCTTGCTCTTCATCCGAATTTCAACGCAAACAACTATATCTATCTTTACTATACATATGAAGAATCGCCCGAGTTTAATAAAAATAGAGTGGTGCGCTATACATACAAAGATAAACAATTGAGTGACGAAAAAATAATCGTTGACGATATACCCGGATCATCTAATCACAATGGCGGAAGAATAAAGTTTGGACCTGACGGTATGCTTTATATCACCACAGGTGATGCAGAAAATCCTCCTCAAGCTCAAGACAAAGACAAACTTGGAGGCAAAATATTGAGAGTTCGAGAGGATGGTGGGATACCCAGTGATAATCCATTTGGAAATGCTGTATATTCTCTTGGCCACCGAAATGTCCAGGGTATTGCTTGGGATAGTAAGGGCAGGCTTTGGGCTACAGAGCATGGAAGATCAGGAACCCTGTCTGGACTTGATGAGATAAACCTAATCCAAAAAGGTGGAAATTACGGATGGCCAGAACTCCAAGGCGATGCTAAAAAATCAGGATTTATTGCTCCAGTGATCCAATCTGGGCTTGATACATGGGCACCTGCCGGGATGGCGATTGCTCAAGATAGATTGTTTTTCACAGGTCTTCGTGGTCAGGCACTTTATGAACTAAAATTAGATAAAGCAGATGTCGGTTCATATTCCAAAAATGATTTGATTGTTCACTATAAAAATGAATATGGGCGACTTCGTGATGTTTTGTATACAGACGATAATAAACTTTATATTTTGACAAGTAATTATGATGGTAGAGGGACGCCAGACTATCTAGATGATAGAATAATTCTTCTTAACATTAATAAAATTAAATGAACATTGATGCAAACTCTACTCAAATAATGGAACAAAATGATAATTTATATGACGACAAATCAATATGTGCAGAAATACTTACTCTAGAAAAATATAGACCATGCCCAAACTGTAACGAAAAATCAATAAAAGGCATGAGGGGTGGACCTGACAGTACTTGTAAAAATTGCGGATACAAAGATCCCTGCTGCTTTGATTAATAACTACTATAATATTCTCATAATTACATATCGAATATGAAATGGTATCTGATAGTAAACAATGAATATCAAGGGCAGCCTGCAACAAGGTATATTTCTGGTTTTGCAGGAAGCACATCAGTGTACCTATTTTCAGAAGATTTTGAGAAAGGATATTTGCTAATAGACGGACGGTATTGGGAGCTTGAAGAACAAATAAAACAAAAAAATAATAAAGTAAAAAATATAAAAATTGTGAGGGTCAGCAGAGACTATCCAGTGAAAAAAGCGGTTGAGAATATTTGTGAAGAGGAAAAATTCCGTGAGGTTGAGATAGACTCGGTGATCACATCTTACGCTTCTTATAAAAAACTTCTCACATTTGGACTCGACGTCACAAGCCAAGACAATATTTTTGAGAAATGGAGAGCTGTGAAAACAGATGACGAGATTAGAAAAATAAAGAAAGCAATTGAGATATCTGAGAAGGCGTTTGACAATATTTCTTCATTTATAAAACCTGGTGTGAAAGAATCAGAAATAGCGGCCAGACTTGAGTTTGAAATGAAAATGCTTGGGTCTGAGAAACCTGCATTTGACACAATAGTCTCATCTGGCGTTAGGTCTGCAGCACCTCACGCTTCTACAACTGAAAACGTTATTGGAGAAGGGGATCCGGTTATAATAGATTTTGGTGCTGTATATGAAGGATATTCAGCCGACCTTACCAAAACCATTCTCATGTCTTCTCCTAGTGAGGAAATAAGAAAAATTCACAAAATTGTGAGTGAAGCTCACAAAATTGGAGTACGGACTATTAAGCCCGGACTACCTGCTAAGGAGCTAGATAAGGCTGTAAGAGACTATATTGATCAGTATGGATATGGTGACAAATTCCTTCACTCCACAGGGCATGGTGTTGGGATGTCGGTTCATGAATCTCCACATATTGGATTCACATCAGAAGAAATACTTCAAAAAGGCAATGTCATAACTATTGAGCCAGGTATCTATGTACCTGGACTTGGAGGGGTGAGGATAGAGACGACAGAGATGGTGAAATAGTTGTAAGGTTATAAAGTTCATAAGGTTCATAAGGTTTGAGAACGAATAAGGTAATGCTTTTGAAACTTTGCTTATAAGCCCTGCTAATTGGTTTAGTTTACCGCCTTCTTCTTAACCTGTGTAATTTTCTCGAACTTACGTCTGAATGCGCTTTCTTGTGCAAATAGAAGTATTAGTGGTTATGATTAAATTTAGATCAAATAAATAATTCAAGTATTTTATGAAAATACCCAAAAAACCAATCGCTATTATAGGAATATTAGTAGTATTTGGAATATTCTCAGTCTATGAAGTAGAAAGAAATTGTAATCCTTATCCTTTTTCGCATAGATGTGAGAAATACAAAAAGTTAATAGAGTATTTTGGGAAATACAATCCATTGGACTATGAAAAAGTACTAAATTCAGATTGTATGTGTGTGGTAGGTGGAAAACCTGCAACATGGGATCAGCTTGAAAAAAAAGAAGCGTATTATGTTAACTCATCCAAAGTGATAGATATATGTTCTAAAAAGCTTGGTGTGCCAGTTTATGACTATTATCAGGATGATGTAGATGGAATAGGTCATGTGGCGCAAAAGGTGAACTGTGATGCTTATAGTATGGATATTGATCTAGGAAAACCTGTAATTTATTTGTATCCACAAATTAAGCAGAATGTTGATGTGCAATTGAATTTTGATGGTCAACTAACAAGTATTTATCCCAACTTTTACCCCAAATTTAATGGTTGGAAAGTGACTGCTAATCCAGATGGTAGAATCATAGATTCAAAAGACGGAAATGAATATTCATATCTTTTTTGGGAAGGATTAAGTTCTAAAATTAATCCAACGTTTGATGAGGGGTTCCTGGTAGAAGATATTAATGTTGAAGAGTTTTTAAGAAGTAAACTTTCTCATCTTGGATTAACGCCGAAAGAATATAATGAATTCATTGTTTATTGGATGCCGAAGATGAGACAAAATAAATATAATATCGTGAAGTTTTTGGGTTCTGAATATACAGATCATGCAAAACTAACTATAAATCCCAAACCAGACTCAATCCTTAGAGTTTATATGGTTTACAAAAGTGTCGATAAACCAATTTCCATTAAAGAACAAAATTTTGAGAAATTTGACAGAAAAGGATTTTCAGTGGTCGAGTGGGGAGGAAGTGAGGTGAAATAGTTTATAAGCATATAGGCATGAAGGCATGAAGGAGTGAAGGTAGTAGATAGTAAAATTTGATACGAGCTACATGCCTACAAGCCTTACAGCTATTTTACCGTCACGCTTTTCGCAAGATTTCTTGGTTTGTCTGGATCACACCCTCTACCAACAGACAACGCATACCCAAGAATTTGCCCTACTATAACATTCCCAATGAAGCTAAAATCCTCCATGTCAGGAGTCTTAATATGAATATCAAATTCTGGCGCGTCAAACGGAGAAATACCAATAATTATTGCTCCACGGCTTTTCATCTCGGTGGCGGAAGATAAGACATCTGTCTTGGTTTCTGAATCGGCAAGAACTATTGTTGGCGTTCCTTTCTCAATAAGTGAAATGACCCCATGCTTGAGCTCTCCTGAGGCAAATCCTTCAGCATGAATGTAACTCGCCTCTTTGATTTTTAGTGCAGATTCAAGTGCACAAACAAATTGTAAATGTTTGCCAATAACAAAGATGTTTTTTGAGTCAATGAGTTTTCTAGCTATTTCAAATATATTTATTTTCAAATCATCATTTAGCCATTGTGAAAGAATTTGCTCATGTTTCTGTATATTTTTTCCTGCTTCAAGGCTTTTTCCAATTGCATATAATATTGCAGATTGAGCAGTGAATGCTTTTGTAGATACCACAGCAATCTCTGGACCAGTATTAACAGGGATATAAAAATCAGATATACGTTCTAATGTGCTGCCTCTAGCATTAATGATTGACACTATTTTTGCACCTTTTTGTTTTGCTGCTTTTACTGCAAGCAGAGTGTCGGCGGTTTCTCCACTTTGTGAAATAGCGATAAATACTGTATTTTTTTTCACTGTTTTTGCAAAAGCATCAAACTCATTTGCCGGTACAGCTTGTGAAGCTACTCCAGATCTTGCCAAAAAATAAGAACCCAGAAGAGCGCAATGATAGGCTGTTCCGCAACCAGACAAGAATACTTTGTCAGCGGATTTTATAGCTTCCGAAACCAATGATATTTTGTCAGAATTTATATGAATTGCATTGAAAATAGTTTTCTTTTGCTCGAATATTTCCTTGATCATGAAATGGGGATATCCACCTTTTTGAGCATTTTCAACAGACCACTCTATTTTCTCTAGTGTTAATGGTGATTCTTTCCCTAGTGACAAGTCGAAAAGTCTGACGCTTCTATCTTTCCCGATAACAACACCTTCACCATCGAGTAAATAGTGCACTTGACGAGTATAAGGGAGAATAGCTGTGACATCTGATGCAAGAAGTGTTTCATCTTTTCCAACTCCTAAGACAAGTGGTGAGCCATTTCGACAAGCAACAATTTCTTCTGACTCTGTATTTAGAGCAACAATAGCATTTGATCCTGTAATCATCCCAAAGCATTTCATTACACTTTCGGAAAAAGAAAGTTTTTCATGATGCTCTATATAATCAATTAGGTGGGCAAGAACTTCTGAATCAGTCTCTGAGAGAAATTGATAACCCTTTGTTTTTAGCAATTTTCGAAGTTCTTGATGATTTTCTACAATTCCATTGTGGACAACAGCAATAGTTTTGTCTTTGTTGGTATGAGGATGTGCATTTTCGTCAGTCACTCCGCCATGAGTGGCCCACCTTGTATGCCCTATGCCAAAAGTGGAAGAGGGGAGATCCGTATGAGCTTCTCCTATTTTGCCAATGTGTTTTTCTACTTCCAACTTACCAGTTTTCAGAGGTTTAATGGCGATACCCCATGAATCATAGCCACGATATTCTAAAGTCTTCAGTCCCTCCAAAATATTTTGAGCAGTATTTGTTTTTTGTCCAGTATATGCAAAAATTCCACACATAATAAATACAATAAACAATTAATCAATAAACAAGAATCAATAAAACCTAACTAAAAATAAAATAAAACAGATAAACTGAAGGAAAGGAAGTGTTGTCGAAGTCCCTTTGCTGTGTCGATTTTATTTCCAATCTTTTTATTGGTTTTGCCGACATCATAACGACATAAGGTTTATGCCGAAGGGTTTCCGCAGATACTCCCCCTCTCCAATGCATAGTAATTACCGTCTGTAGATATCTGTATTTGTTACTACATATATCTATATCTTTTAGAATTTGCTGAACATTGGTGAGGGGGGTCCGATTATCCCGATATCATCGGGACAGCCCTTTCCTCGTATCCCCCCTCACCACTCTCAAAGTTTGTTTTTTAATCAAACCTAAGTAATTGTTACAAAAATAAACAATGTATGCAAAGTTTAAACTGTAACGTGGTGAGGGGGACCACACGCTCAATTTTTTAATGACTTCGAACCACTCTTCTCTTCAATTTGTTTGGGATTATACTCTTTTTGGAATCTAGGAAGCAATAGGAGAATTGTCCCTCCAACAAGTGATACACCACCAAATAGAGAAAGTGCGAGAGGTGCTGCCTTCAAAATAGTCACAGACATGAGTCTTTCTAGTCTGTAGCTTGGTCTTTCTGTAATGACTGAGTTTTTGGTTTGTTCATAAAGAGCATCTTTTATATGTTTTTGATATTCAAATCCGAGAAGCAAAAGTGAGAATCCGATCATAAAAAGAATAAATGCTCTTTTGGGTTTTCATTAGTGATATAGAAGTAGAGAATATGATTCCTAAGAAAAATATGATCGCAAAAAAATTGTGTTCAATAAGTAATCGGATGGCGATTGTGATGTTTTGAATGGTGTCCGGGAGACATGTGATAACGAAAAAAATAAAAAAATGATAAATAGACAAATATATTATTAAACCAATGCTTATTCTATATTGATCTCTAGAAAAGACTATCTTGATTTGTTGAATCGGTTTTTACTTTATTTATTTCTTTATTTATTATTTTATTTTCTTTCTTTGTAAATCTTGGTATCAGTGAATATAGCTCGTATTTTTTGAGGGTATCAATGAGACTATCTGCAAAACCATGAAATTCTGAGGTGTTCAAATGTGAATCAATTCCTGGCACATCGCACACTATACTAGAAACCTTTTTCATGGTTCTCAAAATTTGCATTGTCTCTACATCAAAAGCTTTCTCCATATCTTCTACATGTCCATATTCTTTTATATATTTGGCTGCGGTTTTTGGACCAATTTTTTTGAGACCCTTGTAATTGTCAGATGTATCTCCCATTAGAGCTTTCATGTCTGCAATATATTCTGGTCCAACTCCCATCTTTTCTTCAACTTCTTTTGGACCATATAACACTGACTTTCCAAATCCAATCTGAGGAGTAAGCACGAAGATATTTGGAGTCACAAGTTGGAACATGTCTTTGTCTCCAGTGAATATTATGATGCGATAATTATCACCAGTGGACTTGCATTCTTTGTCTAGCTGACAAGTGACTGTGCCAATTGCATCATCGGCTTCATAGTTTGGAGCTTCATATCTAATAATACGGGCGCTGTCCACGGCTTCTTTCACAAGATTGAATTGGGATTTCAATGCATCATCTGCTGGTTTTCTCGTTGCTTGGTACTCTTCAACAAGTTTGGCTCTGAATGATTCAGTTGGAGTGTCAAAGCATGCAACAAGATGGGTAGGCTTGATGTCATGTATCGCTTTGTACAAAAGATTCAGATATCCATACAAAGCATTTGTCGGGATTCCAGCTTTTGTAGTAAGTGGTGGAATGGCATGATAAGCTCTGTGGATTAGGGCATGTGAGTCGATGATGAGAATTGTTTTCATATTTATATAGGCATAAGGCTGAAAGGCCTAAGTCCAAAGGAATATTATTATAAAACACTATTTTACAAGAGTAGTATCCTTCAGTGTCTGATATAAAGTTAATGTCATCTTATGAAGCATGAGATTAACCTCTCGCAACAATTCTTCTGCAATAACAATGTTTTTATGATTAGTAAAATGCAATTCTTTAACTATGATTAACTGCGTTTCGAGTTCAGCACACGAACCAAGCGCGATCTCTAGGAAACGAAGATATTGTAAGTCAGTACCGCGCTTTCTACCCTCTGCAATATTTGAAGGTATTGAGATAGCAGCTCATTTGACTTGAGAAGCCATGCCATATAGCTCTTCTTTTGGAAAATAAGATGTTAATTTATACACCTCCAAGACAAGTTTGACTGACTTCTGCCAAACTATTAAATCTTTGTAAGTGTGCATTAGGTTAGTATACAAAATATTGCAACATCTAGCCTGCAAATATGATATATAAGCTCCTTAATGCCTTAAGCCTTTGGCCTATCAGCCTTGCTTCCTACTATTTTCTCAAACTCATCAGTGTCCATGTTTTCGGTGGCGAGGAGTTTCTCAGCGACTTTGTCCATGTATTCCCTTTTCTCTTTGACAATATTGACTGCGCGAGTATAAGCATCCTCAAGGATCGATTTTACTTCTGCATCAATTTTGGAAAGTGTGTCTTGGCTCAAGCCGCTTTGTTCGTAATATGTTTTGCCCCACTCGGTGACATCGTTTGTTGGTCCAAAGTTGATAGGTCCGAGTCTACTCATCCCGTACTCTGTGACCATTGCTCTTGCAATGCGAGTTGCCTGATCAAAGTCATTTGATGCACCAGTTGTCACCTCACCAAAAATCACATCCTCAGCTGCGCGACCTCCCATCATAACTGCAAGTCTTTCGAGCAAGTGAGTTTTTGTTTCGTGTAGCTTGTCTTTGGCTGGTGGGATAAGTGTATATCCAAGTGCCATACCACGTGATACTATTGATATTCTGTGCACTGGATCAGTATGTGTCTGGAAATGAGACACGATTGCGTGACCTGCCTCGTGATATGCTGTTAGTTTTCTATCATACTCTGATTGAAGTCTTTTTTTCTCAGGTCCGAGTTTTACTTTTGTGGCTGCTTCCTCGATATCATGCATTGAGATTTTGCTCCTATCTTCGCGAGCAGCATATATAGCTGCTTCATTTAGCATGTTTTCAAGATCAGCACCTGAAAAGCCTACTGTTCTATGGGCGACTCTGTCAAAATTCACTGAGTCCTCAAATGGTTTACCTTTTGCATGAATCTTTAAGATTGACTTTCTGCCATCTACATCAGGATATTCGACAACTATTCGTCTATCAAATCTACCAGGTCTGAGTAGTGCAGGATCAAGCAAATCTCCACGGTTTGTGGCAGCAATTACTATCACATTATCAGAGGTGCCAAATCCGTCCATCTCGACAAGTATTTGATTAAGAGTTTGTTCGCGTTCATCATGTGCTGGCATCACTCCTTGTGATCTCGCCCGTCCAATAGCATCAATTTCGTCAATGAAAATAATAGAAGGTGAACTTTTTTTGGCATTGTCAAAAAGATCTCGCACGCGTGCTGCACCGATTCCAACAAGCATTTCCATAAATTCTGATCCTGCAATTGAGAAAAATGGAACACTTGCCTCACCCGCTACAGCTTTGGCTAGCAAAGTTTTTCCACATCCCGCAGGTCCAACTAAGAGAACTCCTTTTGGTGTTCTTGCTCCAAGTTTTTTGTATTTCTCAGAATTTTTCAAAAAGTCTACAACCTCTGAGAGTTCTTTTTGTGCCTCTTCAACACCAGCTACATCTTTGAAAGTTATCTTTGT
>JAXLZQ010000015.1:0-24472 GCA_046350875.1 Patescibacteria group bacterium | reverse complement strand
TTGAAAGTTATCTTTGTCATGCTTTTGTTGAAGCGTTTTGCTTTGTTTTGACCAAAAGAGAATATATTCTCCTGAGCTCCTCTTGCTTGTCTGAATAAGAAAAGTAAAAGACCAACGGTAAGAAGAGCAGGAAGTATGGCTCCCAGCAAATTCAGAAACAGAGTGGTTCCTGAGGTACTTTTGACTGTTATTTTGGTTTTTGTGAGATCTATCCCTTGGTCCTTTAGAGTTTTTAGGAAGCTTTCTCCTTCTTCCTTTGTGGCAGTTGCATATTTATCTTCAGATCCTTTGTATTTCAAAATCACTTTGGAGTCGACTATTTCGATACTATCGACTTTGTTTTGTTTGACATCTTGAATGATTTCAGAAATTGGTTTTTCTGGGAATTTCTTGCTCATTTCATCAGATACAGCTCCCCAGATAGAGGATATGATCATAAGAACTAGAAAACCAATGAATATAGTTCTAATATCAAATTTGATTTGAAATTTTCTAATTTTTGGTTTACCAGGATTTTTTTGTTTATTATTATTTTTTTGATTTGCCATAGAGATTTAGAATTGTAGCACATTCATACATCAAGTGCTAAGAGTATTTTTATTAGCGTGAACAGTATCGGTATACATAATTTATGATGATTGAACAGTGATCCTTTGGTACAATAACAGCTTGTTATGAAAACCTTTTCAAAGACTGAGCTTGAGCTAAATGTAGCACCAATTGTCGAAATCTTGAAGCAAGGAGGACTCGTTGTAGCTCCAACTGACACAAGTTACGGCCTTTTGACCAATGCAACTAGTAGAAAATCTGTTGATAAACTCCTAAAACTCAAAGACAGACCAGTTGGTAAGGCGATCTCTGTGTTTGTAAATGGAATACCTATGATGGAGCAGTATGTGGATATAAACTCTTTGCCAGCATCAACCCTTGAGCTTCTTCCTGGTTCTTATACTATTGTATTGCCTTCGCTTGGTAAAGTCTCTGAGCTCGTTGAAGCTGAAGACAAGACTCTTGGCGTGCGCTATATCAAAGATGATCTAATAAATACTATAGTAAACATTTTAGGTTTCCCAATTACTGCCACTTCTGCCAACATTACTGGCAAGAACCCTGCCTATAGTAAAGATGCTTTTCTGAATCAGTTGTCTCAAGAAAGATTAAAACTGATAGATGCAGTAATTGATGGAGGAGAGCTTTCGCACAACCCACCATCAACAGTAATTAGTTTTGCAGGGCACAAACCAGTATTACTTCGTGCGAATACTGATAATTACATTTTCAAAAAACTTTACAGATCAAAATCATTAGAGGACACAGAAGAAATAGCTGATGAGGTGAATAGGATTTTGATCAATGCGCCGGGCGAGAAAAGCATTGTAATTCTTCTTGATGGTGATCTCGGGAGTGGTAAAACTACTTGGACAAAATTCTTGGCAAAAAAATACAATATTACCAATATAGTATCGCCAACCTACAACTATGAGTGCGAGTACAATATAGTAGACGTCAATACGAGTAAGAAATTGTTAAGGCATTTTGATCTTTACAACATAATCCATGAAGAAGATTTGGAAAGTCTGAAGCTCGATAGGTGCCTGGAGAAAGATTCAATAAATGTTTTCGAATGGCCAGCGCAGATAAACAAAGATATTTTGAATAGGTTTGTGAAAGATTCATATCTTGTCAGAATGCATTTTGAATACAAATCAGAAACAAAACGTGAGATTACTGTATTTCATAATTAATACAATTAACATAACATTCTGTCAGTCACAAGTTCTTCTGCTTCGTCCAATGGTGAAAAGATGAGGTAATAATCAATAAACATTAATCAAATCTTGACAACAAATATGAAGATTCTAGCAATTGATACTTCGGCAGATGAGACATCTGTCTCTATTACAGAAAGTAGGAGAGTTTTGTCTTATGTCATTTCATCTCAAATAAAAACTCACAAAGCTTGGGGTGGTATTGTGCCATCAATCGCCAAACTTGCTCATGAGAAACGTATTGACAGAGTGTGTGAATTGGCTGTGAAAAAAGCAAACCTACTAAATGGTTATGCCGATCTGAATGCAATTGCTGTAACTTATGGACCAGGACTTTCGATTGCACTTGAAGTTGGTATTATCAAAGCAAAGCAATTAGCACTGAAACACAATCTTCCACTATACGCAGTGAACCACATGGAGGGCCATATGTATTCTCCTTTTGTGCAAAATTCTAATGGTAACCCAGATATAAAGATCGAGTATCCATTTTTATCCCTTCTAATATCAGGTGGGCATACAATGATTGTGAATGTGAAAGAGAATGGGATTTATGAAATTTTGGGTGAGACTCAAGATGATGCCGCTGGTGAGGCACTCGACAAAGCAGCAAAAATGCTTGGTCTTGGGTATCCTGGCGGTCCGGTGATGGAGAAGTTAGCTGAAGAGGTTGGACAAGTTGATAAGTACAAATTTCCACGTCCAATGATTCACGATGATTCTTTGAATATGAGTTTTTCTGGACTTAAAACACATTTTTTCTATTTACTAAAGGGTGAAAAAGGACATCAAATCGATTTGAATTCTGATTTGAAATTTCTTGCAAGTTCATTTCAGGAAGCGGTATTCGATGTGCTTGTAAAGAAAACTGAAAAGGCAATTATAAAAACGAATCCTAAGAGTTTGGTAGTTGGAGGTGGGGTGAGTTCTAACAAATACCTTAGAAAAAAACTTAGAGATTTGGGAAAATTGCACAATATAAAAACATTTTTCCCTTCTTATAAATATTTGTGTGGAGACAATGCCTCAATGATTGGTGTTGCTGCTCACATGATGATCCAAAGAGTGCAGCTCCCCGCAGACCCTAATAATTTGGATAGAGTTCCAAGGCTTACACTTGCTCAAAATATGAAGTAGTAAATATTTTTTTCATTTGCTATCATCTCATACTTTTTGATTATGCTAAAACTAATAAATCTAACAATTAAAGCTGGTGATAAAACCATAATAAGAGATTTCTCATTTGAGTTTGAAAAGGACAAAGTTTATGCAATCATGGGACCAAATGGTTCAGGCAAAAGTACTCTTGCCATGACTATTATGGGGAATCCGACCTATAAGGTTGTAGGGGGTAGGTTGCAGGGTATAGATTCCACAGGTAAAAGTATTGATTTGAATAATCTGGCGCCTGAGGAGAGGGCGGAAGCTGGAATATTTTTGTCTTTTCAAAATCCTTACTCATTATCAGGTGTGAGAGTTGCTCAGCTTCTCCAACTGGCACTGAAGGGTAAGAAATCTGCAATCCAAATCAAAAAAGAGATAGATGTACTTTGTGAAGTGCTCGGAGTTAGTAAAGAGCTTGTTGGAAGGAGTCTTAACGAAGGAGCTTCTGGTGGTGAGAAAAAGAAGCTAGAAATTATCCAAGCAGCAATACTTGGGAAATCTATACAAATATTTGATGAGATTGACACGGGAGTAGATGTAGACGCACTAAAAAGTATCTCATCTTATTTATCAGATAACAAAAAAGGAAAGACTTTCATTGTTATTACACACTACAATCGGATATTGAAATATCTAAAACCAGACAAAGTGCTTGTTCTCAAAGATGGCAAATTAGTGAAGGTTGGGGAAAGCGAGCTCGCGATGGAAATCGAAAATCATGGTTATAAAATTTAGTTTTTCTTATGGCAAAAACTACCTTGTACTTCGTTCGACATGGAGAGAGTCTTTACAACGCAAAAGGTGTTATCCAAGGGCATGTGATGGAAAATGGAAATACACTTTCAGAGACTGGCAAACATCAAGCCAAAAACCTGAAGCAAAAACTATCAAAAGTAGATTTTCATGCTTTTTTATCCTCACCTTCCATAAGGGCTTTGGAAACTTGCAAAATTATTTCTGATGGACAAGCTCACAAAATAGTTATCATTGACGATCTTCGGGAAAAGGGGCAGGGCGCAATGGCAGGTATGAAAAAAACAGATATTAAAAAATTTTATGCAAACTGGAGCAAAATGTCTGATGACGAGAATCTTGACTTCAAGGCATTTCCTGATGAGGAAAGTCAAAGAGAACTAAGAATTAGAGTGCTTAAGACAATAAATGAGATAGTAAAAAGTCATGAGGGCAAAACGGTGCTTATTGCTACACATGGTGGTTATATGAGATCAATTTACAATTTTCTTAAGGAAATTTCATTCAAAAGACCCATGAAATTTCAAAACTGCGGATATCTAAAGGTAGAACATGAGGATGGCAAATTGGTTGTGACAGAAACTGAAAAGTTGAAAGAGCTTAGCGATGATGAATTTTTTGGAATAAAAAATGACCAATGATGATTTGAACTTCGATTATAGGTTTGGATTTTCGATGCCTGAGGTTTCTGTATACAAAAGTCAAAAAGGGATAAACGAAGATGTGGTAAAAAATATCTCCAAGATCAAAAATGAACCAGAATGGATGACAGAAAAAAGACTTCGAGCACTAAAAATATTTGCACAAATACCTCTCCCTAAGTGGGGGCCAAGTCTGAAAGAAATCAATTTTGACGACATTTATTATTACCTTCGACCAACAGACAAACAAGCCACATCTTGGGATGATTTGCCAAAAGAGATCAAAGAAACATATGACAGAATTGGTGTGCCCGAAGCTGAAAAAAGATTTTTGGCTGGGGTATCAGCACAATATGACAGTGAAGTGGTGTATGAGAGTGCACAAAAGGAGCTTACAAAGCAAGGCGTAATCTTTTGCGATATGGACACCGCAGTAATAAAGTATCCAGATATAGTAAAGAAATATTTCGGCACACTTATTCCCCCACATGACAACAAGTTCGCAGCCCTAAACAGTGCGGTATGGTCTGGGGGGAGTTTTGTCTATGTGCCCAAAAATGTAAAAGTAAAGTTACCTCTACAGGCATACTTTCGTATAAATTCTGAGAGATTTGGACAATTTGAAAGAACTCTAATTATTGCGGATACTGGATCTCAAGTGCATTATATTGAAGGATGTACTGCACCAGTTTATAGTTCTGATTCACTTCACGCAGCTGTTGTTGAAATATTTGCATTGGAGGGGGCCAAGGTGAGATATACCACTGTCCAAAACTGGAGTAAAAATGTCTACAATCTTGTGACCAAAAGATCACTTGCCCACAAAAACGCCCACATGGAGTGGATCGATTGTAATATTGGAAGTAAAATAACCATGAAGTACCCCGCAATTCACCTAGTTGGAGAAGGCGCTAAAGGTGAGGTCTTATCAATAGCTCTCTCAGGTGACAATCAGACACAGGATGCTGGGGCAAAAATATTTCACAAAGCTCCAAACACCACATCAAGAGTTGTGAGTAAATCTATTGCAAAAGGGAATGGAAGAACCTCATATAGGGGTCTTGTGAACGTTGCACCAAATGCAAATGGAAGTAAGGTTTATGTCAGTTGTGATGCTATGCTCATGGATGACAACTCAAGATCAGACACTTATCCTGACATGGATATTAAATCTCCACGTGTTGAAGTCCAGCATGAAGCAACAGTTGAAAGGGTGGGGGAAGAAAAGCTATTCTATATTATGTCGCGTGGCATCTCCAAAGCTGAAGCTGAAGGGCTTCTTGCAAATGGATTTTTACAGCCAGTTTCAAAAGAAATACCTTTGGAATATCTCATAGAGCTAAATCGTCTTATTAATTTGGAAATGGAAGGAAGTGTGGGATAAAAAATTCCAAGTTCCAAGTGCTAAGTTCTAAGTTTGAATCTAGTAAATTTGATTGACTTACAAGCGATAAAATACAAGTTACAAGATTTAAGTTTCAAACTACAAACTACAAATAAAATGAATATCATTACGATAGACCAAGATGGGGATAGAAAAATAATCTTTGATAAACCAGGTAAGTATCTGGTTTTTCTTAATGGCGTCTCGGGTGAGTTTGTTTTTGAAATACTTGTCCCAAGTGTTGATCTTGAAATAAAAGGTAAATATCTAGGAAAAAGTAAAGAGGAATTTAATGTTAGAACCATCCAACTACACAAAGCTCCAAATAGCACATCAAATCTGCTTATAAAAGGAGTCTTTGATGAAAAATCAACTTTTGCATATAGAGGACTTGTGAGGATAGAAAAAGATTGCAATGGGAGTCATGCTTATCAGAAAAATCAAAATATCCTATTGTCAGACTTTGCAAAAGTTACATCGGAGCCGGATCTGGAAATACTCTCTCCCGATGTTTTTTGTACTCATGGATCGACAACTGGTGGAGTATCAGATGATGCTTTATACTATATGCGGTCAAGAGGCTTGGTAAAAGAAGATGCTACAAAACTATTTATTGAAGGCTTTCTCCATGATGTAAACCTTTCTTAATATTTACTCTGTGTGAAAAGGAGTATAATGCAAAAAAAGTTCATAAATATTTATGACACAGAGCTATAAATCTTTATTTCCGATTTTTGCAAATAGTGAAAACAAAGATATGATTTATTTGGACTCAGGGGCAACTACATTGAAGCCCGAAAAAGTAATACATGCCATAAGCGAATATTACGAAACATATTCGTCAAATATACATAGAGGACTTTACCCTATCTCAATAAGAGCTTCTGAAGAGTACGAAAAAACACGGCAAGAAATTACAAAATTCATAAACGCAGCAAGATCTGAGGAGATAGTATTTGTAAAAGGAGCAACAGAAGGTTTGAATTTGCTTGCGTCAACAATAACAAAAATCATACCCAAAGGCTCAGAACTTCTCACGACAATCATTGATCATCATGCAAATTTTGTTCCTTGGCAACAAATTGCTATAAACGAAAAATTTAAGTTCGGAGTTGTGACTTTTGATCCAAGAAAAGTCACTGAGGCAGAACTTCTGCAAAATTTTGAGGATAGTATCACTAAAGAAACTTCAGTGCTGACTATGCCATATGTTAGTAACGTAATAGGAGTCGTTTTGCCTGTTGATAAGATAGTAAAAATTGCAAAAAAAGTAAATCCAAATATTTTGATAGTCTTGGATGTTTGTCAAGCAGTGCAACATTTGAAAATTGATGTGCAATCACTAGATGTTGACTTTGTTGTATTTTCAGGCCACAAGCTATTTGGGCCAACGGGAATTGGGGTTGTGTGGGGTAAATATCAAGCGCTTGATAAATTGCCACCTTATCAATATGGAGGAGATATGATCGAAGAAGTAATGATAGACAAAACTATATTCAAAAACCCACCTACCAAATTTGAAGCAGGCACACCACCAATTGCTGGAGTGATTGGGCTCAAAGCTGCAATTGAATTTGTGCAGGAGTTTGGGGTGGATAAGATTCACAAAGTATCATGTGAGATGCGAAATATGTGTGTAGACAAAATGCGGGGAGAATTAGCAGAGAAAATTGTCGTATACACCCCCAAATTCTTAGAAAGCTCTTCAATATTATCATTCAATCTTGTTGGGTGTCATCCACACGATGTTGCTCAACTGCTGGGGGATAAGAATATCTGTATAAGAGTGGGGCATCATTGTGCACAGCCCCTTCATACATACCTTGATATTCCATCTTCTTGCAGAGCTAGCTTTTCGATATACAATACCAATTCTGATATTGATATATTTATAAACGCATTGTCAGAAGCTCATAAAATTTTGAGTTAATACAATTATGACCATGTATCATGACTTGTTAATGGATCATTACAAAAATCCGCGAAATTTCGGATGTAAAGATTTTGATTCAACAACATCATCACATATGCACAATCCTTCATGTGGTGACAAAATTTTGTTGAAATTGAAGATTTCTGATAACAAAATTGTTGGGGTATGTTTTGATGGGTATGGATGTGCTTTGTCAACAGCCTCTGCTTCAATGCTTACAGAATGTTTGAAAGGAAAGACTATTGATGAGGCAAAGTCAATAGGTGTAAGTGATATCACAAAAATACTATCGATAGATGTGAGTCCTGCAAGATTAAAATGTGCGACTATGCCACTTGAAGCGCTTCATGAAGCGTTGAAGAGTGTAGAAGTAGATAAGTAAAAAATTCCTATATACATAATCACTGATTTTTGTACAATGAGTTCTGCGTCTATCATAAAAACAATAAATTAATAAAATAATAAAACAATAAATATGGCATTATCTTGGAAAATTTCGGGAGAGGCTGGATTTGGAATAACAACAATTGGATTGACATTTGCGAAAATGCTTGCAAGACACGGGCTCCAAGTGTGGACATATGCAGAATATCCCAGTCTTATAAGAGGTGGGTTTACAACATGCGAAATCACAATAGATGAAGTACCAAATAGAGCACTAAAACCGAATCTAGACATGCTCATATGTCTTATGCAAGATGGTTTTGATAGAGATGCACATAGAGTGACTCAAAATACTATTGTGATCTATGACAAAGATGTAGTGTCACTTCCAGTTGACACAAAAGGCATCCATATTCCTGTGCCATACAAAGATATTAAGCTCAGAAACAAAGCCCCACAAGTAATGGTTAATACTGTTTCTATTGGTGTTACCATGGCAATATTTGGCAAAAATCTGGATTCTTTTGACAGTATGGTTGCTGAAGAGTTCTCCCGAAAAGGTGACGAAGTGGTCGAGTTCAATAAGAAGCTTGCCAAAGAAGGTTGGGACTATGCTGTCTCTTATATAAATGAAAACAGATTGTCTGAAAAAATTTCATCACTTATAAACACTAACCTGAAAGAATTGGACAAAAAAACTTATGACGCAAAAGCATCTGACAATATGGTTCTGACAGGCAATGACGCTTTTACTTTGGGGAGTATGCTCGCAGGTATCAAGGCATACCTTGCTTATCCCATGAGTCCTGCATCCACCGTCTTATCGACACTTGCTGCTTGGGCTAAAAAGAATGACATCGTGGTAAGGCACACAGAAGATGAAATTGCTGCAATAAATGAAGCGCTGGGGTTTTCTTATGCTGGAGTTCGAACTTCCGTTGGTACGTCAGGTGGTGGGTTTGCTCTAATGGTAGAAGCGATAAGCTATGCGGGTGTTGCTGAACTTCCAATTGTGATGTATCTAGTACAGCGACCAGGACCAGCAACAGGATTGCCGACATGGACTGGACAAGGAGATTTGCTTTTTACAGTCCACGCAGGACATGGTGAGTTTATGAAGATTGTGCTTGCTGCAGGAGATTATGAAGAAATGCTTGAAATCGCATCAGATTCATACAATATCGCAGATGTATTGCAAACCCCGGTAATCGTCATGGCAGACAAGCTCTTAGGTGAGTCGTATGCATCAGTAAGCAAGAAATGGTTTGACGAACTTAGTAAAAAATACAAAAAAGATAGAGGGCAAGTTGTTGAGAAAACTTCACAGGCACCATATCTCAGATACAAAGATTCACCAGATGGGATTTCAGAATACCTAATACCTGGTCTACAGAAAGGGGTTTTTTGGCAGGCGAACTCGTATGAACATTTCGAAGACTCACATACTACGGAAGATGCTGGAGAAACAATAAAGCAAGTAAATAAACGCGCAAAAAAAGTTGATACTTATCTCAAGTCGAAATATTACAAACTTCCAAAAATATATGGGGATATCGAGAAATCTGACGTGACAATTGTGTCATATGGTTCTAATAAAAGTGCAATACTTGCTGCAATTGATACGTTGACAAAAATGGGAAAAAGTGTGAGTTATGTTCATTTTACTCATCTTTATCCACTTGATATTGAGAAAGTGCAGGAAATCTTGTCAAAAGCTAAGAAGTTAATTTTTGTTGAAAACGGAAGTAAGGGTCAACTACCTATGCTACTTGGACAAGAAGGAATTCTCAAATCAAAATATGAAAAACTGTTGAAATTTGATGGTAGGCCAATACTACAAGAGGAAATTGTGAGTTTCATTTCAAATTTATGATAACTTGTAAATTCGATGATGGAGGAACAGGAAATTTGAGACATGTTTGTGTGGATGCTATTGTTTATGTAGAAGACAAGATTCTACTTGTGAAAAGATCTTCGAAATTGTCCAGTGCTCCCGGCAAATATTGTCTTCCTGGTGGATATTTGGATAGAGATGAGTTTCTAACTGAGGGGGTAGTGAGAGAAGTGAAAGAGGAGACGGGTTATGCTATAGAAAATCCGACACTATTTGAAATTAGAGACTATCCAGGAGATGTGGGAGATTTGGATAGACAAAATATTGTATTTCGCTATATTGTAAAAAACGCTACAAAAGTGACTGATGCAATTGATTGGGATAGTGAAGAAAGTATTTGGGTTCCACTTGATTCTCTTGAGAAAATGAAAGATCTATTGGCATTTGACCATTACAAAGTGTTACAGGCGTTTATTTCATATCAAAAAAATATTGTTGATCTCCCTATTATAAATGCATATCTAAATTACTAAATCCAAAAATGAATCCAGAAACAAATCAAATTGTCAAAGACCTGTCAGGTTTTACACCCACCTGGTGTCCAGGTTGTGGAAATTACGGAATTGTACGATCTCTAAGACTGGCACTTGCCGAGCAAGGACTAAGTCCAGACAAGATTTTTATCGCGTTTGATATTGGCTGCTCGGGTAATATGAATGACTTCTTAAATGCAAATAGTATGCACACACTTCACGGTCGTGCTGTAGCATCTGCTATTGGAATGAAGTTGGCAAATCACAATATGCCCGTTATCGTAATTGGAGGAGATGGGGGTCTTTATGGAGAGGGCGGTAATCATTTCCTACATGCATGCCGCGGTAATCATGATATCACGATGATTGTACATGATAATATGGTGTATGGGCTTACTACAGGGCAGGTTGCTCCAACTGCAAATAAAGGATATGTGTCAAGATCCACACCAACTGGAATCATAGAGACTCCAGTGAACCCATTGGGTTTGGCCATCACACAAGGCGCTACGTTTGTAGCTCAAACATTTGCTGGTGATGCAAAACATATGACAGAAATGATCAAAAAAGCTATGGCACACAAAGGAATGTCCCTTGTAAATATTTTGCAGCCTTGTGTGACCTTCAATAAGATCAATACTTTTCAATATTTTTTGAGCCATTCGTACAAGCTTGATCCAAGTCATGATCCAACTGATCAAAAAAGAGCTTTGGAGTTGTCTCTTGAGGCTCATAAAGAGAAGTTCCCACTTGGCATTTTGTATGAAGTTCAAGGAGTAAAAGCTTACCATGAGGAGTTGAAAACACTAAATGACAAAGGGTCTCTAGTTTTGCAAAAAGATCCACATAATCTAGCTCCGATAGTGAGTATGTTTGTCTGATCCAAAACATTCAAGTAACCGGATTGGATTGTCATAAATTGCTATACTTATTTACTTAATTAATTATTGACATTTAGCAGACACATTGATATACTGCTAATAAATATGGAAAATCAAAATATCGCAACAAATCAATCTGTTTACCCACTTTTGCCCGTACTGGATACCATTGTTATGCCTTCTTGTGAGTCGGTTTTAATTGTAGGGAGAGCCAAAAGTCTTGCTGCATTAAACCAGGCTATCCAAAAAGACAATAAAATCGTCATTGTTACGCAAAAAAATACCAAGGAACAGCCTGATATATCAGAACTTTTTCCAATTGGTGTTGTGGCTCATATAGAGAGAGTTAATCCTAGTGAGAAGGGAGAAACCCAAATTCTTGTAAAAGGCATAGAGAAAGTAACAATCAAAAATGTTCTTACTGTTGAACCTTTTATGCAAGTTGAGGTAGAGAAAGCACAAGAAGTGCTTTACGATGACGCAGAAACTCAAGCTCTAGTGCACCATATCGCAAGTGAGCTCAAAAGGGCTATTAACATGGGTAAAACACTAGATCTGAATTTCATGATAAATGTGCTTTATATCAATAATGCATACACCTTTTCTTATCAGGTTCTATCAGTGCTTGAGATGAAACTGTCAGACAGGCTAAAAATCTTTCAGGAACCAGACCTAAAAAATAGACTCGTTATGGTATCTGAAAAGCTTGCGGATGAAATTAAGATACTTGAAATTGAACAAAACATCTCAAAAAAAACTAGCGAAAAGATAGACGAAAATATGCGTGAAACCATACTTCGTGAGAAGATGAAAACTATTGAAGAAGAACTGGGTAATAAGTCATCAGATAAACCAGATAGAGACCTGCGCGAAAAGATGAAAGCAGCAAAACTTCCCAAAGATGTTGAAGATAAAATCAACAAAGAATTGAAGCGACTTGAACAAATGTCGCAGTTCAACCCCGAGTCTCATCTTTACGAAGTTATATTGAGACAGTTGTTGAGTTGCCATGGAGTCTAAGAGCCCCACAAAATATTGATATCACACACGCAAGATCAATTCTTGATGAAGATCACTATGGACTCAAAAAAGTGAAAGAAAGAATTATCGAATATTTAGCAGTTCTAAAACTTCATGCTCAAAACTCTGATGTGAAAGAAGTTGAAACGGAAGAAACAGAAAAAGTTAAGAAAAAAAAGGCAACACCTATCAAGCAAGACATTGTAATTCGTGACGAAAAACAACCAAATATTTTATGTTTCGTAGGGCCTCCTGGAGTTGGAAAAACATCTCTGGGGAAATCAATAGCAAGAGCCTTGAATACTAAGTTTGTAAAAGTTGCACTTGGAGGTGTTAGGGATGAGGCAGAGATCAGAGGTCACAGACGCACCTATGTTGGTTCAATGCCTGGAAGATTTATAAAAGCAATAAAGCAAGCTGGAGTAAAAAACCCTGTGTTTATGCTTGATGAGATCGACAAAATAGGAAATGATTATAGAGGTGATCCAGCCTCAGCACTTCTTGAGTTACTTGATCCGGAGCAAAATAATTCATTTGAGGATCACTATCTTGAGTTGCCATTTGATATGTCTGAGGTGTTCTTTATAACAACTGCAAATCAACTGGACACAATACCACCAGCGCTTCTTGACAGACTAGAGATTATTCACTTTGCTGGTTATACCGAAGATGAAAAAGCAAGTATTGCTCAAAAGTACATTATTCCTAAACAACTCAAAGCACATGCACTAAAAACTGATGATATTGAAATCACAGAAGATGCAGTGAAAAGTGTAATAAGGACTTATACTCGAGAAGCTGGCGTGCGTAATATGGAGCGTGAGATTGCAAATATATGCAGAAAAGTTGCTACATTTATAGTTGAGAAAACTCCACATGATAAAGCGGTGAAATCAGATGGTCTTCAGAAATTACTTGGAGTTCCAAGATATCTGAACCAAACTGTAGAAGATGTGGATTATATTGGTATCTCAACTGGTATGGCATGGACACAATCTGGGGGAGATATACTTTTCATTGAGGTTACGACTATGCCTGGAAAAGGTCACCTGACGCTTACTGGAAATTTGGGTGATGTGATGAAAGAATCATGTCAAGCTGCTTTGTCTTATGTCAGATCGCATTATGAAGACTTTGGCCTTGCCAAGGATCTTTTTGGCAAAACAGATATTCACGTACACGTGCCAGAAGGCGCCACACCAAAAGATGGTCCGTCAGCTGGCGCTGCCATAACCACAGCTCTAGTTTCGGCTCTTACCAAACGACCCGTGAATAAATATCTTGCCATGACAGGAGAGATAACTCTTCGAGGAAGAGTTACAGAAATTGGTGGAGTAAAAGAAAAAGTTCTTGCTGCTCATCGAGCTGGAATGAAAGTGATATTGCTGCCGTTTGGCAATAAGAAAGATTATGAGGAGGATGTGCCAGAAAATGTAAAAGCTAATATAGAGTTTCACTTTGTCCAACGAATAGAGGATGTTTTGAAAATTGCATTATTGCCCAAGAAATTGGCGAAGGGTGGGAAGGTGGTAAGTAGCAAATAGGCTTATAGGCTGGTAGGCGGTTTAGCTAAAAAATTCAATGCTCCCTGCCTGCCATTCAGCCAACAAATTCCGTGTTACATGTATTTGACAGTCTAACTTACCAAAAGTAAGATCTAGCGAAGGATGAATATTGTTGATGTAGAAAGTCTCAATGTGGGAGATGGTTTATGGTAAAAAATTTAAATTTAAAATAGGGATGAGAGAAGGACCCATAGGTGTTTGAAATAATCTAAATGAATTCTACAAACTACAATTCTACGTCCTATATTAGCTTTTCCCTCACCTTGTGCAAAACGTTGTAGATGGAATAGAGAGGTTTATTGACGACCAAATCATAGCTTCCTGAGTACTCTACATACTCTGTACCATAACCTTCCTTGAATCTTGTGAATCCTGCCCATGGGTCTTTTGGATCGTAATCTTTGGACAAGCTTCCCCACATGTCAAAAATAGAGCAGCCACTGCTTTTGGCGAGCTTTATAGCTTCCCACATGAGACGATTCGGTGCCATAACTTCTTTGTGCGTTGTATCTGAACCACCATATACATAATACATAGTATTGTGGAATGTCCAAAGTTGCATTACACCAAGTGGTTTGTCCTCAAAATATGATATTAAAATGCGAGAATTAAGAGAATTTTTATCTTGTTGATTTACGGATAGATTTTTCCAAATAATTTCATGATATTTGGGGGTGTGTCCTCGATAATTCTGTCGTTTGCAAGTTTCAAAATATAATTTTTCAAATATTTTGTAACCTGCTATGTCTGACATCTCTTTCACTTTCACTCCCTTTTTGGTAGCAAGTTTGATGTTATATCTTGTTTTGTGGTGCATTTTTGTGAGGAGTTCATCTTCGCTAGTTGTTAGATCCAGTATTTGGTTGAATTTTGTAAAAATGGGGTGAGGAGATTTTTTTAGGTGATGTGGGACAGTGACAGATGGCGAATGTAAAAGATGAGGTTCAAACTTCACAAAAATTATATTATGTGTTTTGCAGAATTTTTGGATTTCATTTAGAGTATTTTGATCTGGAAATGATTTGGATTTGGGAATATAGCCAATCCGGAATGATGTACGAGGAATCTTGTGAATGGTCATTAGAAATACTGACTCATAATCCTCACTATTATTAACAGTTGCAAAAAGCGCTATCTCTACGCCATGTATTTTTCTAATATCAGCCCACTCAATAGATTGCATTGGATGAATACAAGCTTTATTCCACTTATCATGATCAACTTTTGTAGTATCATTAAAATGTACGATTCTAATCATATTTTAGCTCAATATAGTTTCAATTGTTTTTTTGGCACAAGTCTCCCAAGAAAAATTCATTACTCGCTTTTCACCAGCTTCAATCAAGCTATGGCGCAGTGGCAAATTTGCTTCGACACTTCTAAGTTTGTCCAATATGTCATTTGGATTCTTGGGGTCAAAATATAGCGCAGCATCTCCCGCCACTTCAGGCATACTTGAAGTATTGCTACAAACAACCGGACAACCTGCCGAAAATGCTTCAAGTATTGGCAAGCCAAATCCTTCATAAAGACTTGGGAATGCAAGGCATAGTGCTTTGTTTAGTAGATAAGCTTTGTCTCTCTCTGTCACGTAGCCCAAAAAGTGCACCACATGGTCGATCTTAAGCTTTTTTGCCAATGAAAAAATCTCATCATACATCCATCCTTTTTTGCCAGCTATAACAAGTCTCAAATCTTGATGTTCTTTGTAAAGCATAGCAAAAGCATATAGTAGATTGCTTATGTTTTTGCGTGGTTGAAGTGTGCCAACATACAAAATGTAGTTGTGTGGTTCAAGTCCATAATCAATTCCCTGAATGAGCATAACTTGCTTGTTGTCTTGAATCTTTTCCTGAGGTGTGAAGCCATTGAGGATGGTTTTCACTTGGTCTTCATTGAGCTTGAAAATTTCAACAATGTCCTTTTTGGTATGTTCGGAAACAGCAATTATTTTTGAAGCACGTCCAATAGAATCTGCAGTCCATTTTTCGAGCTTGTATCTATCTTTTTTCAAATACTCGTTTGGGAAGAAGATATACGCAAGGTCGTGAATAGTCACAACGAGTTTGCATTTTTTTGGTAGATATTGCGGGGAGTAATGTGCAGGAGCAAAATATGCATATATATCTATAGTGCTAAGTCTCAGGAATTTTCTAAAATTTTGCCATTTTTCATCAATGTATATGCGAATTGGCAAAAATACTCTTAACCAAAATGCAGGTCCCCAAACTACTCGATATCGAAAATACTGATTTTCTTTGGGTAAATGTAAAAGTGGTGGTTTTTTGAGATAAACACAAAAACGCACATCGTTTGAAGCATACTTTTTGAACTCATGGAGGAGTTTGAGAGTGTAAACCGAAACCCCTACTGTATTTTTGACATTTGCTTCGTTTCCGTCGACTAATATTAGTTTCATATTTTCAATTTACTGATTTCAGATATAAATTTATCAACATATTTGTCCCATGTAAATCTTTTTACATTTGATAAACCATTTTCAATAAGTTTATTTCGCAAAATATCGGAATTTGACATTTCTTGCATTGCGTGAATTAGGTCTTGTTTATCATTTGGCGCCACATACTTGGCGCTATTTTCATCTGCTATCTCAACAAGTGACGAACTGCGGCTCATGATAACCGGGCATCCCGCAAGCATGGCTTCAAGTGGAGGAATTCCAAATCCCTCGTAAATGGTGGGGTATACAAATGCTAGGGCGTTTCGATACAATGCTTCAAGCTCTATATCTGTTACTGCACCCAAAAAATGTACTCCATCTCTTTTGAGATTATTTTCTGAAACATCCCAGCCTTTTGGACCAACTATTACTAATTCAAAATTCGAAAAATTAATTCCTTTCCTAAACTCTGTAAAAGCATCGACAAGTAGTGGTATGTTTTTTCGCGGTTCTAATTTGCCAACACTCAAGAAATATTTTTTGGATGCAAAAGTAGAATTGAAGTGTAAATCATCAGTGTTGCTTGATGGAAGAGGATCAACTCCAGGATAATTTACGACCACCTGACCTTTTGTATTGGGATAATAATTTTTCAGGTCGTATAGGGTAGATTCACTGTCACAAAATATAATGTCAGTCTCTTTCGTCACATTTTCTAGTCTTTGGGTTTGGGCACTTAATATAATTGGGTCAACAGTCTCAGGAAATCTTTTGAATATAAGGTCGTGTATGATTGTTGACTTGTATTTGGCAATCTTTGGAGGTGGCTCTGCCCAATCTGATGATACAAACAGGTCGTATGTGTCGCCCATCTGGGGCCAAAGATTTCTCAAAGTAGAGTTACCCCACACATATGAAAGAGCTCTTGGGGGGATGGGTAGATGTTGAATTTTGATATTTGGATTTTTCTTTTGTATTTCTAAGAACTCTGTAGGTATTTTATGATTGAGTGAAGAAAAGAAAAATGTTATTTCGTGGTCATTGATATTGCGAATATTGGTCAGTGCTTTAGCAAAATTGATTGTAAATCTTGCTACTCCGGTTCCAGTATAAACAGATTGTGAGATGTCAATTATTATCTTCATGTTTATTTGTTTATTAGGTTTTTATAAGCCTCAACAAGTGATAAAGTGATTGAGTTCCAGCTAAACTTTTCAACAGCCGTCTGATAAGCTGACTCTGCTATTTCTTTGCGAAGTCCAACATCTTCAATTAATGTAAGTATTTTCTCAGTAAATTCTTTTTCTGATTCAGCAAGTAGTACGCTTTTTTTATCTGTGAGATATAACCCTTCTGCTCCTGTTGAGGTTGTTATGACAGGTGTTTTAGCTGCCATAGCTGAGAGAATCTTTAATCTTGTGCCGCCTGGTCCATATATTGGAGCAACAAATACTGTCGCATCATTGTATAGTTTGTGAACAAAAGAGTTTTGGGCGTTATTCAAGTCAACGAATTTAATCTGATCATTAGACTCGTACTTCTTGAAGTCTTCAGGGATGTTTTGCCCAGCGATAATTAGTTTTAGACTTTTGTGTTTCTTGAAAATATATGGAGTAATTTTCTCAAGCAAAAACTGTGCCGCTTCGGTATTTTGCAACCATGAGAAATTTCCAATAAACAGTATAGACTGTGAGTCTGAGACTTGGGATTTCTCTTCATGTGTAAACATCTCATCACTTGCTCCATTTGGTATGACTACTGGATTGATTTTGCTGCTTAGCATGTGAATAGCATCAGCGTCAGCTTGTGATACAGCGGCAACCATCTGTGCTCTATTCCAATAGTACTCTTCCCAGAATTTTAGTTTGAATGTGTCAAGTCTTAGGGGATGGTGTAGATACCAAGGAAGTTTGCTTATGTAGTGTTTGTAAACTCTGTATTCGAGTGTTTGCTCAACAAGAAGTATTGGAGTATTTGTTTTTGGAATGTGTGGCATCACGTAAAATGTTTCAGCATGGATGACATCAAATTTTTCATTTGTTAAGAGTTTTGATACAGTGGATGCAGCTTCCGATGAATAATTACGTACAATTAGAAATGGTAAGACTCCAAAAACAGCCTTGAAAATGTTTGAAAATGTCCAAGGTTTTTCAGGGCGCTTACACAAATACACTTCCTTACAAAAACTTCTCAAGGTTTCGGCGTGAGCCTTTTCTGCATCATTTTTGTAGAGTGAAACGAGTGTAATTGAGTGCTCCCGTGACAAATTGCGAAGCAAATTGTATGTCCTGATCTGACCTCCTGAGTTTGGGGGATATGGCAAATATGGCGTCAACATCAATATCTTCATAGTTTGAGTAGCGCAAATCTATTGTTTCTAAACATTACCTTGAGATCATACCCCTTTATGAGATTGTCTGCTGTTTCTTGGTTATATGTAAATATATATGAATAACCCATATTCCTTAGCTCATCAGGATTTCCGACCATGGCTGGTGCACCTTTTCTGTCGAAAGCAAAAAGCGCGGTTGTGTCGCCTTGAGTATCGACAACAATTTTGTCATCTGGTGAGGTAAGGTCTTTCACAATACGTGCAAATTGAGGAATATCACTAAGAGAATAATAGTAGTGCATCACTTTTTCATAAGATACAAGCCATGCACTTGCAAGAAGCCCAACTACTATAAATCCCGCTGCCCATGATAGATATATATTTTTCTGTGACTTTATAAGATGTTCTGCACCTATTCCTGTGAGGATGGCGATTGTGGGTAATATCATGATTTGATAATACTCATGCTGGACGTTGCCTCCTTGAAAAGTGAAAAGATAAATTGCAGAAGATGCTACAAACAAATAATGAATGTGTTTTCTTGTGAAAGTCAAAAGTCCAATGATTGGTAAGCTAAAAGCATACGAGCCTAGAATCAACAGGTTCAATCTTTCGTAAAATATCCATCTAAAAAAAGCAGGTTTGAAAAAAATAGACTCCAGCCCTCTATCAGTGTTTATGTGAGTTAGTAGCCATTCAGAAGAAGGTATGCCTTCTGGAAAGTTATTGATGTATTGTCTCCATATGAGAAGAGGGAGTAGCGATATGGCAGCAATAATACTTGTGATTATGAATTTGTTTTTTCGAATAGGTTTTTCCAAAACTAGTACGCCAAATGGTACAAGTCCGTAAAACGCTGCTGTTGGTTTGACCAAAGTCGCAAGTCCAAAAAAAATAAAAGCAAAAATAGCTCTAAGATAGTATTTATGCTTTCTAGTGGCAAAAAAAAACAGAAAGCATAATCAGAGTGACTGCAAGATTTTCTGGCAGAACCGCTCTTGTGTAGAAAACAAAAAAAGGAAAAACTGCAAAAATGATGGCAGCAAACCAAGCAGCCATTTTGTTTTTCGTTTCAAGAACTAATTGATATATCAAAAACACCGTCACCAAACTACACAAAATACTCACCATTCTTCCAACTTGTTCTATTGGGATGCCTGGTACAAACATACTAAATAGTGCTATTATGGCGTTATAGATAGGGAACTCCACCATCCTATATCCTTGTGGATTTTCTAGTCCTGACTGGAGTTTTGAGATGTCATCGTATTTTGGAAGTAACAGGTTGATGCCATTTCTAACATAATTTCTAGCAACTGCGAGTGTATCTGCTTGTCTCCAGCTATGATATTCGACAAGGGGTGTTTGGATTTTGTATAGCCTGAAACCAACAGTAATAATAGTTAATATTCCTATTACCAAAATAGTTGGAAGATATTTTTGTATAAAATTTGTTTTTTGTATTGTTTTGTTCATAGCTTACGCCTTTTTCAGATGAGAATGTCTAAGATTTTCAGATACTGCAAGAAATATTCCTGATACTGTCCAGAATATAAAAGCTACTTTTGATGCTTCAAAAACATCAATAAGTACTGCATTTGCAAGAAGGGCAATGATTCCAGCAATATAAGAAAGTCCAATGATAGAGAATTCTTTGTGTTTTTGTGTTGTATCAAAGACTATTTTGACAAAAGATATGATAATGAACATGAATATTGCAGAACCCAAAATACCAGTTTCTCCAATTAGCCTGAAAAAGTCGCCATCGGTGCTTTCTGTGATGGAGCTAACGCCTGTACCAAATAGGGGATTTGATAGGAAAGATCTCACCGCTCTTGGCCATTCAACTTGAGTGCGCGTGGCAAGTGATGTGTCTCCCGCAATAACATCTCTTGCTACAAATTGGGTAAGTGCTTTGTATTTGTCATCGACAAGTCTCGCAGCCTCTTCCTGCGATATTTCTTTTCCACTTTTTTTTGCTTCTTCAACTTCTTTTTTGATGAGCTGATCTTTGAGTTTTTGAGTGTCTTCTTTGTTGACCTCAACCTTTGTTGCTTGACCTTCGGAGATAAATTGTGTGCCAGCCGGAAGATTTTCTGCTGAAATATCTTGGTCAATTATAAGAGCTCCCGTCTGAACATTTTGGAATACTCTTTTTTTCTGGAACATGTCTTTGAATCTGTCAGTCATGTCTTTGTTCAAAAACATGAGCATTAGTGTGATTAGAACTGTGGCAAAAAGCATTTTCCATTTGCGTGTATAGAGAAGATATATTCCAATTGAGACTCCGAACGCTGCAAATGAAGCTCGGGAAGCTGTGAGAATGAGAGTCAATATAGATGCGATATATGTGAGCCAGTTAAGAATTCGAGATCTTTTACTAATTATAAAAGCGGCAATTATAGGAATGAAAAATACTAGATATGCTGCAAGGTCATAATGTCCAGCGAAAGTGGATGATACTCTTGATTCGGGAGTGAGATTGAGGAGGAATCCTTTGGCAAATTCACTATTCATGGTTTGGACGGCTGGAAAGTCAAAAAATCTAAAGAAGAAATATGCCACATCGCGTATGATGGGTAGCGAATTTGTTTTGTAAATATTTTCAAAAAAATCACGTACCGGCTGGAAAGCTGCTGAGCTTTTTTGACCTATTGCATATAGACAAACTACAAAAACAACCCAAGAGATAGTTGTGAAGTATTTGGAAAGTTGGGTGCGTAAATCTTTGGAATGGCTAAGACTGTGTGAAACAGCACTGAATGCCAAGAAAAAGGGAACCATGTACTGTATTCTTCGGGCTGCATGTAGAAATCCTATCTTTGGAAATTGAACAGTGTGAGAAACAAATGCTCCCCAAACGTACGAGATAAATACTGCTAGCCAAAACAAAATAAAATATTTGAGATAACTTTTGGGAACATTTATTTTCTTACGTAGTATTTGAATCCCGTAAATTGCTGTCATAAGAGCTGTCAGAAAATCTTCAAGTCTTATGGAGATATATGTATCTGGGATGGCGATGAGAGGGAACTTGGGGTAAAGGGGAATGAAAATAAGAAATGCCAAAGTCAAAATAAGAAGTATATTGTTGTCGAAAAATGTCAAAGCTTTTTTCATAATTTATTTTGAATTACTATTCTCACTTATTATTGCTAGGGAATTCTTGTACGTTTCTACTATTTTGGGCTTATTGAAAATTGTGCCCACAATAATACTTATATACGATTTGAGGCGTAAAATTGATTGTACCATAGTGAACTCCAGCTTGGAATGATGCTTCTTATAAAGATACAAAAAACCCCTATATACCTGGTAAATAGGATATTGCTTATTACTTGATGCAGAACCCAAGTGCACTATATTTGCCTTACTTGTAAACCAGACTGTCATACCTTTGTCGCGAGCGCGTTTTAGGAGGTCAATTTCTTCCATGTACATGAAAATTCCTTCATCAAATCCTTGTAGCTCATCAAAATACTCCTTTTTACAAATAAACGCTGCACCTGAGACCCAATCTACTGATGTTATCTCGTTTGGTGAATATCTGGTGAGACCATAATAATCTCCTTTTAAAAAAAGAGCTCCGATGATGACAGGAATCGAGTAGTATGGGCCGCATGATGGTTGGGGAGAGAAATCGTTATTTAGGAGTTTTGGCCCAAGGAAGTGCCATTTTTCTCCATATGATTTATCAGAGATGAGTTTTTTGAACTTTTCTAATTTGGAAGGATTGTGCTCTAGGTATTCTCGAACAAGAGTCAATATGGCATCTTTTTGAATAATAGTATCTGTATTGAGAAGGAGAAGTAGCTCTCCTGAAGAGTTTTTGGCAGCAAGATTGTGTCCTCTGCCAAAACCAGCATTCTCAGAATTCCTAATTAATTTGATAGGTAATGAGTAGTTTTGCGATAGAGTGGCTATCTCATCAGCTGATCCGTCTGGAGAGGCATTGTCTACTATCACGATCTCAATATCCTTGGCAGGTTTGTCGGTGAGCCAAAATGATTTGACTGACCTCTCAATGCTTCTCAGGCAATCCAAGGTAATTCTCTTTGTGTTGTAGGAAACTATATTTATGGAAAGAATTGGTGCATCCATATGCTATAATTTTACCAGCTTTTTAGTTCAAAAAGCTAGCCGCGGTAGCTCAGTGGTAGAGCAAACGTTTCATAAGCGTTGGGTCGGGAGTCCGATTCTCCCCTGCGGCACATTGATAGCTCTTAGCGAATAGCGATTAGCTATGAGTTTAGAGATATCAATGCCCTCCGATTAATGAGTGCGCGAGCCGCAGCGGGAATATGCTAAGGCGAGAGCCCGAATAGTGGAGGGCAAGGCCAAAATAAAACAATAAACGAATAAGTAATGTTTTCTGTGCCCTCCCTTTATGAACACATGAGCCGCAGTATAGATTTACTAAGGCGAATATGTGAATATTGGAGGGCCCAGAGTTCATTATCAAAATACCCGCTATTTGGTTGGTTAGTATGTCTTCAGAAAATCTACTAAAAAAATATTCTTAATTAGATTATTTGCGATATACTTATAATCTATGAAAATACTTTCTGTCATACCATTAGCCTTAGAAGATGTCAAAGTAATAAACTTTGAAAGATTTCATGATGATAGAGGATACTTCACAGAAACTCTAAGAGTGCAGGATATTACAACTGCTCCAAAACTACCAGAGCTACATGGAGTAAATTTTTATCAACTCAATGAAAGCATCTCAAAAACAAACGTACTGCGCGGCTTACATTTCCAATGGGAGCCTCATATGGGCAAATTGGTTCGATCTATTGACGGATCTATCATTGATATTGCACTTGATATTCGTCCAGATTCTGTCACTTTTGGCAAAGCCGTGTTATACAAACTCTCGTATGACAAAACTGCCAAGAGTCAAGATTGGCTGTGGGTACCAGCAGGATTTGCTCACGGATTTTTATCACTTACAGAAGACGCCAGAATAGAATATGCTTGCACAGGCTGGTGGAACCCACAATGTGAGAGAGGTATAACCGTTTTTGACAAAGAAATTGACTGGTCATTGGCAAATAAAGATCTGTACAAAACAATCTCTGAGATTCTTCCCAAAGCAATATTAAATCAAAAAGACAAAGAAGGAATGACTCTAAGTGTCTGGAAGACGTCGGATGATGTCAAAAAGTTTGCTAGTACTCTGCCAAAGACAAAATGAAAATAAGCAGTCTATCTTACAAAATACTTCAAGATCAAGGCATCATTCTTGTCGATAAACCAATTGGAGCAACTCCTTTGGAATGTGTAAAATTCATAAAACAAGAAAACGAGAAAATAACAAATACGAGAATTGGTTATGCTGGGAGACTTGATCCTATGGCGTCTGGCCTTCTTTTACTTCTAATTGGAGAGGAAAATAAAAATAAAGTGAAATATGAAAACCTGAGTAAAGAATATATCGTCGAAGTTTTGTTTGGATTATCTACAGATTCACAAGATCTAATGGGTCTTATTACTGGGTTTGACTCAAATGCTAAAGATCAAATGATTTCAAATGATTTGATTCAGTCTTTTGTCGGAACTACTAAGATGCAATATCCAGCATTCAGCTCAAAAAGACTAGATGGGAAGCCTCTTTTTTACCATGCACATCACGGCAATATTTCTGATGGCCATGAAGTATTTGCTGATTTTGTAATCCAAAAAATTGATTTACTGGAATCCAAAAATATATCAATGATAGATGTATGGGGCAAAATATCTGATATTATCCCACAAGTGAATGGACAATTCAGACAAGAAGAAATACTAGAAAAGTATAGGGAATTGTTTGGTGCAAATAAAACTGTGGTATTCCCAACGGTAAAAATTTGTGTAAATTGTAATTCTGGAGTAT
>JAXLZQ010000014.1:0-33486 GCA_046350875.1 Patescibacteria group bacterium | reverse complement strand
TCTCACACCGGGTGCCTTGGAAGCAAGGAGCTTTGGGACTCGTGAAGACAGTGTTTAAGATCATATAAAACAACTAATTAAAAAAATAATAAAATAAAAAAGATTATCTAGTTATCGAGGATAGTGTAAGGTGAAAGGTGTAAGCATTAAGAGCTATAAAGTTGAAAGTTGCCTGCCTGTTGGTTTACCCGCCGACTGAGGAGGGCAGACAGGTGATGCTCTAAAGTCGGTTATCGAGGATGGAAAAGTAAAAAAATTATAAAATAATTAGCTCCAGTGATATTATAGTGCTTATATCCTCTGGATACCGGTGTCCGCCGGTATGACGATTCATAGTGATGTCCTATCAGTAAACTTCTCATGTTCCTTCCAGGAGGCTTTTTACAATCACATATATCGTTGACCGTAACGTGTCATGGTGTCCGCCCGCCTATGAAGGGAGCTTGCCTAAGTCCATGAGACTATTACATTTGTCGTACTTCGGCAGGCTCCAGCCCAGAGGGCTTCTGCCCGGAGGGCTCAGTATGACAAATGCGACAAACTTAATAGACTGGCATTAGGCATTGTGACCCCGAATTAAGTGAATGTTACTAGGATAGTTTGAGGAATGCGTTTAGTACAAAAACATTTTTTACTTTATTTATTTATTATTTATTGGAAAATAAAAGGGAATCGCGGTAGAGGTTGAGTCTTCCAAGCATGAAAATAAAGCCATAATACAGACACTCAAGCCCGTACTTAGCACTTCGTGAAATATTTATGGATGAAGCATCAGCGAAATAGCGGCAAGGGGAGCTGATCTCGCCAATTTTGTATCCTTTTGCCATGATCTGAAGCAGAAACTGATTGTCAAAAATAAAATCATTAGAGTTTTTCTTGTAATCAATAGACTCAAGAACATCTCTTCTGTAAGCCCTAAAACCTGTGTGATATTCAGAAAGTTTGGCACCAGTCAATATATTTTCAGCTAAAGTCAAAATGCGATTTGAAAAGTATTTGTACCATGGCATGTTGCCTTTTTTTGCTTGACCACATAAGATGCGTGACCCAAGACATACATCATAACCACCATATTCGATCATTGATACCATTGCTGGTATGAGTTCTGGTGGATATTGATAATCGGGGTGAAGCATTACTATGATATCAGCATTTTCAATTTCTAATGCTTTTTCATAACAAGTTTTTTGATTGCCACCATAACCTAAGTTTTTATCATGCAAGTAAATTTTGAGCCCTAAGCGCTTGGCTATTTCTACTGTTTTATCTGAGCTTTTGTCATCCACAATTATTACACTGTCTCTTAGGTGGTGGGGGATTGCGTTGTAAGTTTCTTCCAAGGTTTTTTCGGCGTTATACGCAGGCATGACAACTGCTATTTTCATAAGTTTTACCTAATGTGTAAGTATATAATTACATTTTGATAAATTATGGGTAAATCAACACAACAAGTATATATTGTAACCTTTGTTCTTATTACAGTATTAGCTGTTGTGATTAGGCTGTGGGGTTTGACTATAGTGCCCAGAGGCTTTTTTACTGATGAAGCAGCAATAGGCTACAATGCTTATCTTCTTTTGAAAACTGGGAAAGATGAGTGGGCTGTGCAATGGCCAGTTTTTTTTCAGTCTTATGGCGATTATCGTTTGCCTGTGCCAATATATGCCAATATTCCTACCATAGCATTACTTGGTCCTACTGATGTGGCTGTTAGAACCACAACTGCTCTTTGGGGCGTGGCTGGAGCCTTCTTTATGTGGCTTCTCTTAAAAAAAATGTATGGTTTGTGGCCAGCTCTTTTTGGATATTTTTTCATGTCTACGATGCCTTGGCATATACATATCAGTAGATGGGGATCTGAATATATTTATTTCCCAACACTTTTCACTTTTTCATTATGGCTGTATGTTTTAGCATACAAAAAAACTTGGTTTATCTATTTATCTGTCTTCTTCTTCGGTTTGACGATGTACACCTATTATCCAAGTATATACATTACTCCACTGAGTCTACTTGTTTTGTTTTGCTATTATTTTTGGAAAAATAAAAAATCAGGATTAATGAAAATTTTGACATTGGCACTTACTTCTTTCCTAATATTTATTCTAGTTTTGAGTCCAATGATAGTGGCTTTTGCAAATGGCACATTGTTGACAAGGTGGAATAGTGTGAGTAAGTCTTCAAATGAAGTTGGCAACAAAGTTCAAAAATTTGCAAAATCTTACATTGATCATCTGAGTCCAGATTTCTTATTTATTAAAGGGGATATTGGACTTGAAGGTCATAACATCACCAGACATTCTACTCCAGGCTTGGGGGAAATGTTTTTGACAACAGCGCCTTTGTTTTACGGTGGAATTGTTGCGGTGCTATTTTTGGGAGGATTAAATGCGTTGTTAACAATCAGTCTATTGCTCATATACCCTTTGGGTAGTGCAATAACTTACGACGTTTTGGCTACAAGATCTATTTTTGGTGTAATTCCAGTCACACTCACAGTAGTTGCAGCTGTTGTTTTCATGCAGAGGAAAGTATTAAGTAATGTTAAGTCAAAAAAGAGAGTAGTAATTTGCGTGGTGATATGTGCAGTGTTTTTAGCAAGCTATATGTTTGAGTTTGTTAATTTTTACAAAACCTACTTTTACTCATACCCCAAAATATCTGGCACAGATATGGGTTTTCAGTATGGATATAAGCAGGCGATGGAACTTTTCATGAAAAAATATGAAAAAAACTATGACAGATTTCGCATTACGCATCGATTCAATTCAGGTGAAGGTTTACAACATTACTACAATTTGACTATTCCATGTCCAAAATGCGGCTACTTGGAAAACCCTATCAAAATTTATGAGGGGGAAAAAGCATTGTATGCAGCAAGACCAGACGATTTGAAGGAGGCAGCTGAGCTTTATAAAGATTATCACTTCATTAAAATTGATGAAATCAGACAAGAAGACGCCAAAGATCCTGAGCTTATTGTGGGGTATTTTGCAAAAAATAAAAAATAAAAAATATATTTTCCCCATAATCATTTTTGGCTTTGGTTTAAGAATATATCTAAGCACAACTGGCCAAAATGCGGATGTATCAGCTTATGAAGTTGTAGGAAAGCTGGTACTTGAAGGTAAAAATGTGTATGCAGAAACAGCTAGATATAACTATGCACCCGTGTGGTTTTTGTTTTTGGGAATTGCTAAATTTTTTGCGGATTATTTCTCAAACAGTCTTCAGGCGCTCCATATTATTGTTGCAACTGTTATCAGTATGGCTGATATTGGTTTGTTCTTTATAATTAGAAAAAAATATGGATTGATTCCGGCAACTATATTTTTTTTGAATCCAATATCTATCATAATTTCAGGATTTCACTCTCAGTTTGACAATGTAGCAATTCTAATAGCTTGGCTTGCGGTAATACAGCTCACAAAAAATATTAATTCAAAAAAAGGACTAATATTGCTAGGATTATCTTTGCTTGTAAAGCATAGTTTCATATTTTTCACAATTTGGCTATTTGTGCATGAAGATAATAAAAAGCTATACAAAACCTTTCTGCGACGACTTGCATCGGTTGTAATACCTATTTCTATTTTTGTAATATCATTTTTACCATTCCTATCAGGTGGAGGGTGGGATGGTATATGGAATAACGTTATAAACTACCAATCATTTTCTAATTCACCTTTATGGTTTTTTATAGCACCAATTTTTGTGAAAGAGAATACGACAATGACACAGCTCTTTATTGGATTGATGATTTTTTCATCAATAATATTGAGGAAAGTCTCCATAGAGAAGAAGTTTCTAATTTACTTGATAATGTTGCCTTTGTGCGCATCTGCAATGGCTAACCAATATCTGGTATATCCACTTATCCCAGCAATAGTTATGATGAATCCTTTTTTCTTAATATATATCGTAATGACTAGTCTCTATCTTATGATTGACCAAAATGAGCTGAATATGAGCTTCTTAAAATTTCTTATTCCTGATCGCTTGAATCCAAATATAGACATGTGGAGATCTTACGATTGGTTATTAGTATCTCTTTTTTTAGGGTTGCTTTTTGTTGTTTGGCAAAAATTTGAAAGATATAAAAGTAGTCTCTCACAAAATCACACTCAAAAAAATTGAAATCAAAGCTTCTTAAAAATAATAATTTTTGGGTGGTCGTACACTGTGAATGATTCGTCCGCACCATCATCTGGGATTACAAATGGACCAATCCTAGGGTAATCAGCAAACTCAGCTATTTTTTTGAAACCAGATTGGTTGGCAAGTAACCTTTTGTAATATTCAGATGCAATAGGGTAGCAGGATTCTTTGTGAATCTTGCAATCTGTGAGCCGCTGAAGAGGTGCATACAGTCTATTTGAGGCCAATATGATGTAGTCTGAGTTTTTGAGCTTTTCGTTGACTAGGGACCATTTGACCTCGTTGTCTGGACGATCGTAAAGCGGAAGTTCTTCGTATTTGTATATCTCTCCGGATTTAATCGGGACTCGATCATCCCAATGTTCAACTGCTAGTGTTGAGCCGCTTGGGATATTGGCAAGTATCCAGTCTGTTGCTTGGGATCTGGTGTTTGGGTAACTGTATATATTTATAAACGCAAATGTCCACAACACAAACCCAGTTATCGAAAATAAGAGTAAAATTTTAGCAAATTTTTGCCATTTATAACTTATCTTTGTCAGCTTGAAAATCTCAATAAGCCCATATGCTGCAAGGATTGATAGGGGAGGATAAAGTGGTAACATGTACCTCATAAATTTCACTGCCGACCTGCCTATGACAAAGAAAAATAGAAAATAATAAAATAGCAAAAAAATAAAAATAAAACTTTGCGGCGTAAGCTTATTGAGCTTGAAGGTTTTGAATTTTGCAAAATTTATCTTCGAAATTAGATAAAATAATCCAACTAATATCCAAAAAGATATAAATGGGCCCATACCCCAAACGAATATATTTTTGAGGTAATAAAGATAGGGGAGAGTGCCGGCATATTGTAAAGTATATGGAAATACATAAGGGTTGCTATTCATAGCAGTTTGTTCACGCATGTCCCTGAGGAATCTGATAGTGGGATATGCATCTTTGGCGAAGAAATTTCGAAACTCGTCTATAGTTTCATTTACGGCATTTACAGAAAATGCCATATCTACTGAGTTGGGTGTTGTGCCAAATTTTGACAGAATTCCGCTTGGAGGTAAAATTGCATAGGGCATCGAAATAAAGAATGTGATGCTCAAAATAAGTAACCAACTAAAGATGATTATCACTATATCTATCGCTCCAATGATGTTTAATTTTTTGTGGCTAAATCTCTGCCAGACTTCAAAAAGTAAGATGGTCAAAATGCTTCCAGGAACAAATATGACTGCTGTAAATTTGCTCCCTATTGCCATGGCAAGTATTGCAGCCTGAATTAAGGTAAAAAAAGGCTTATTCGTATTCAAATACCTCAGCATAAAGTAAGCGCTCCATGTCAGAAAGAAAGTGACATACACGTCAACCACGAAGAAGTGGCTGTTTTGGATCGAAAAAAAAGAAAATGCATAAATGCATGCGGCAGCAAGCGATAAACCTTTGCGTTTTGTGAGTTGATTTGCAACAAAATAGACTCCAAGAATTGTGCCCAAATCAAAAATAGAGGATAGCGTTCTACCAAGTGAAAGTAGTCCAGGCCCATATGAGGTCATAAATGACGGGTAAGTTGCCATGCTACCCATAAACTGTGCAAAAGCTCTTAGTAGATAAATAGGTAAGGTGCCGTAATTGAAAAAATCTGGATATAAATTTTTGGGGATATCTATTTTTTCAGTCACCATCATAAGCATGCGTTCGTCTGGATGCATATGAGTCCAATTGTCCCAAGCTCGACCATAGCTTCGCACAACAAAGGCAGCGAAAAGTAGCAATGAAAATGCATACTTGAAAATTGAGATAGAGTGAATCTTATCTAAGGCTTTTTTCATATTTTAGTTTTTTGAGATTATCAGTTTTGCTAGTTTTTGGACTGCTGACTCAAGATCTGGATGTCGCTCATCAAAGGCGATATCCTGATCCATAGCATTTGAGATCCACAAAACTTTGGTATTTGTGTTCTTTCTAAGGTGATCAACAATATTCCAGTTATCCTCAACAAAAAAATCTAAACCGAGTTTCTTGACCATGCGTTCTTTGAAAAGGTGAGGTTGCTCATCTTGTTCGTTATAAAAGGTGCCGGCAAAATATTCATTGCCTTTGAGTCTTTTGACACATCTTTTGAAATCGTTAGCAAGACAAGCAAACCTTGCGGTTATGATATATGGCTCAATAATGCCCTTTTCCTTTAGCTCTCTGATAAGTTCGTATCCTTTGGCTGGCTTAAGTGAGGACATATGGACGATTTTCCACATGAGTTTTTCAGCTCTGCTTTTGGGGATATAAAATTGCATTGTGTTTTTTTTCAAAATATGTCTTTTGACAAGCTCGATGGGTTTTCTTACAACTCTCAGGGGATTGAAAAAGAGTACTCCATCAAGGTCAAATCCTACTCTAATGGGAAGTTTGACTACTTTTTCTGTATTATCTGGGCTTTTGTTTGAAAAAGAGCTCATATCATGCATAAGGAAATAGTATACTAAACATGATACATATAAATATCAATTATCAATAACAGTTATCAAGTAATAATCAATCTTCAATCTGTAAATAGCAAATTGAGTATTCAAAATTACTTGAAAATTGGGAATTGAAATTTGTCGCTTATCTTTTATGTTGCCAATAATTTTTCGAATAGGGAGTTTTACGTTTTATACTTATGGAGTATTTCTCGCACTTGCATTTTTTTGGTTCCTATATGTGGCTTGGAAACTACTTCGAATAACTCCACACAAAGAGGAGGAGCTCTTTGACAAGATATTTTTGTCACTTGGAATTGGTTTGCTTGCCGGAAGAATTGCTTATATTCTTCCAAATTTTGACATTATCATAAAAAAAGGTTTTTTAGCATTTTTGGCAGTGCATCTTTATCCTGGGTTTCATGGTTTTACAGTGGTGTTTGCATCGTTATTTGCACTAATGTTCCTTGCTAGAGGAAAAAAATATACTGGCGCTGAAATAGCTGCACATATTATTCCGGCAATTTGTGTCGCAATGGCAATTATCAATGTCGGTGCAATTTTCTCTGGAGGGGTGGTTGGAATGCCAACTGATTTCCCAATTCGTATAAAATATGCACTATATGATGGCTTAAGACATGTGCCAACACTTTATAGGGCTTTGGCTTTTGGGGTAATGGCTTTTGTGTTTTATCGACTTTTGTTTATGACAAGACAAGGAAAACTAAAACACGAGATAATAATAGGTTCTTTTTTGTGGCTGTTTGCATTGACAAGTATGCTCACAATTCCTATTCATGACAGCCTAACTTATGGTAAAAATAATATATACAGGCTATATGATATGTACTCGTCAGTTTTCATACTGTTGACATCTTTCGGGTATCTGGTGTATCATTGGCGCTCGTATTTTTACGGCTTTATAAAGTTTGCCCCAAAGGCATCAAACAAAAATGGATAAAACATTTCTTGCTAAACAAAAAGCAAAACTAACTGAGGAGAAAAACAAAATTGAAGTCCAACTCAATGGACTCAAAAATGAAGATCCATTTTCCGATCCTGACCATGCGACTGACAACGCGTCAGCCGACACTGATGCAAGAGAGGAGATGGGTCACCTTGCCGTTGAAGCTAAAGCTGACGACCTCAAAAAAAGACTCAACCTCATAAATGCAGCCCTAAAAAGAATTGATAAGGGAACGTATGGAGTATGTGTCAAAACTGGGAAAAAAATACCAAAAGCAAGACTTCTTCTTGTGCCTGAGGCTGATACTGTGGTAGAGTAATCATAATGTCAAATAGTCGAAATAAGCCCTTTCGTGGTTTTAATTTGCCAAGCTTGTCTACTAAAGGTACTTTCTTGTATGTAGTGCTAGGAGTTTCTATTATTTTGATCTTACTAATTGTCTGGCTCGTCAGGCAATTTATGTCCTCATTTTTCTTAATGCCTTATCAGAGATTTAATATCGGTATGTGGGGAAAAAGGTCTTTTGTGATTTCTTATAACATGGATGGGCCAGATCATACTTTAATGATATTTAGCAATAGCTATGAAGTAGAGATACCAGGAGGGTTGAAGGGGTATACTGTCGGATCAATTGGTAAGCTTGTCAGTCTACAAAATAAGCCTCTAATTTATAAAAAAGCACTAAGTGCAGCTAGTCAAGTACTAATTCATAAGACTCTCCATCAAAACACCAACGAGGTGTATTTTGACGATTATGGAGATTCCTCAGATGATGAGTCTTTGAAGTCAATGATTGCTGGATATCTTTTTGGACCAGGAGAACTAAATATTTTCGAAAGGCTCTACATCTATATACATTTGTCAGATATCGTTAGCTCTAAAAGTACAAGGATACTTGTGACAAGTCAAAAGCCTGATGTCAAGATATTCGAAAAGAGCTTCAGAAACGAACGAAAACTTGTTCAACTGATATACAGAACTTCGTCCAAAACCGGTTATGAGCTAGCCTCAATGCTTGAAAATAATGGAATCAGAGTGGCTGATATTCTGGAATATTCACCCACATCCACTGATCTTGCTGAATATGCAAAAAACGGAGTAGAGAAGTGTCTGATAATTGAATCAAGCCCAACATTTTCAAAAACCTCGGACTTTTTGTCTTCATATTTTGGGTGTGAGAAGATATACGGTGAAACTGGACTTTATAATATAAAACTAATCTTGGATGAGAAAACAGAAAAAGAGTGGGGGAGCTAATAAAGCACAATAAAACAAAAAAATAATAAATATATAAAGTAAAAAGGGTATAATTTTCAGGCTTGTAGGCTTGTAGGCTTGTAGGCTTGTAGGCTTGTAGGCTTGTAGGCTTGTAGGCTTGTAGGCTTGTAGGCTTGTAGGCTTGTAGGCTTGTAGGCTTGTAGGCTATTGTATATATATGTTTGAACTTTTGGGTTGGATACTATTTATTGCGGTATTGGCTTGTTTTTGGACTATATACACTCTGAAGAGGGATGGGTATTTTGGGAAATCTCCTTATGACAAAGTCCTAGAATCAAAAAAGAATAGAAAAAGGGGGAGTATTGTATTTTTCAAAGATGGTGCAAAGCATGTGAAACACTGAAAAAGGCCTACAGGCCGAAGGCTTATAGGGAATAAGGTAATAATAAAAGAGATTTTTGAATAAATCTATATACCTTGAGCCCTTTGGCCTTATAGCCTAGTAGTTATCATTCTTCCTCATCCTCATCTTCATCTGTCTCGATGCCGAGCAAATCTGCTTCATTTTTGTCATCTTCACCTAAGTCTTTGATGAGGTCATCTCCCATTTCATCATCGTCATCTTCTTCCTCATCATCTTCAAGGCCGGTTTCAGGTATGAGAGGATCAGATTTGTCAGAATCTGCTGAATTTGAGCCTTTTTTACCATCGATCTCATCCTGGTGCTGTTGTGCTATTACTCTTGATAGACTTCCTGGGATATCAAGAGGAAAAGATGCCATCTTTTCAACCTTTTTACCCTTGGATATTTCTCTAATAAATACACTAACGTTATTTAGCGTGGCTTCTTGGACAAAGACATGATAAACACTATCATTTTCCAGGAAATACATGAGTCTTGTGCCGACATCATCTGGCAAGATGCCAGCATATTCGCCACTCTCGGTTCGGATCTCAACATGTCTTTTTCTAATCGAAAGATATACTTGTTCACCAACAATCAAACTTGCGAGGACATTTTTCTGTCCTAGCTGTATAAGGCCAACAGATTTGGTTTTGCCTGGTAACTCCACAAATGTTTGGGGATTTAGGACAAGCTTATTAGTTTCTGATGGTTTTTTGTGCTCAGATTTTTGAAGTTTGATTTTTTCTACATAATCAGCTGCAATCATATTTTGAGGTTGGATTGCAAGGACCTTTTTGTAATGGTCAAGCGATAGATTGAGCTTTTTGCATTGAAGATAAGCAAACCCGAGTCTCAAGTGAGCCTGAACATTATTTTTGCTAATATCAATGATTTGTTTGTTTGCGTCTACTGCAGACTCCCAGTCTGCTCGGATAGCAGCATCAACTGCTTGGTTTTCTAAATCTTGGATAGATATGCTGGTATTCATAGGCGGCTCACAGTATACTCTTAGGAAGTTGTGTGTCAAGACTTTACATCTTAGTCAAAATATGTCAGTCTATAGCAAAATAAGTCAAAAGCTAGACTTTTGGACTCGTGAGATTCGATTTATTCCAAAACATGTAAGATATGCCATAAGTAGTGTGCTTGCAGGGCTTTTGATGTCCCTTGCGGTGACTGTATCTTTCGAATACATTTTTTTTACATTGCCAATATTCATGCTACTTGTTTATTGGCTTGTATGGTTTGCGATATATGAGAACATCGATAGGGTAGAGTGGGCAATGTTATTTGTGTTGCCTGTTCTTTGGGCCCTTGAGTGGTACGTATTTTTCTACATGATTCCTGTGAGGTGGCTTACTCGTGTTGCTTTTAGTTTGGTATTTGGTGGGATGTTTTATGTTCTTGTGAGTGTGGAGAATATCTACAATGTGGGAGTAGAGAAGAATATTCAACTTCAAAAAGCTGCAACAACAGTGTCTACGATATTTTTGGTAGGACTGTCATACATTGCATTCCAGGTGATAGCATCTTTTGAGCTGTATTTTTTCATTACAGCCATAATAATTGGAGTGGTGTCTTGGATATTTGCGATAAAATTTTTTTGGACTGCAGATCCCAAACTTCATATAGATAAGTGGCAGATATCTATGTCAAACCTAACGAGTATTTGCATGTTTTTTGTGAGCATAATTCTTACGTTTATTCCTTTTTCTAGCGAAACCACTCGGCCAGTAGTGCTCGCTGGTGTATTTTATATGCTTACTAACCTATTTTCTGAGTCTAGAGATGTGATTTTGTTTCGGCTTAAGAGAAGAGAGTTTATAATAGTGTTTATTGCGATAGTTGTCATAATGCTTGCAACCCTACAAAAATAATCAATTTACAATTTGTCTTCAAAAAAATCTTCCAATTATTTAACTGATTTAATCTCTTCAAAGTCGCCAATAAGCAGCTCCTGTAAGAGAGGGGATAGAGCGGTGTAGTAAGCTACTCTTACAATACTTACAAACAATAACAGAGTATAACCTATAGTTATTTTACTATAAGACTTAAATTGTGGATAACTTGGAGAAGTAACAGCTCAATTCAGGCTCATCCTGAAAAATGTCTAAATTGTGAATAAATATCGAATAATGTGGAGAAAAAAACAGAAAAATATTTACTTGAAATATATTTCGGGCGACTGTCCTTCAAACTTTCTGTGTATGTGGGAATTATCAGTATTTGTAGAGAGTGCAAAAAATGACGTTTTAGGGTACAGATGGGATGCGGAGAATAATAATACATAATGTCGTAATATGTATCTCTTACGAAGTCAAGCATAGGAGAGAAGATGATCAAACTATATCATTGTGTAACATTCGCTTTGATTTATATTCATAAATATTCTTTATGAAATATTTATGTCTGCACATGGTCCCGATAATTCTCTGATCTTTGGGTCGCCAGGTCTATATAGCCTTTGAGGCTAAACTCTTCGTTTGACTCCCCCACTGCCCTATTTTGAGCTCGATTTGAGGCTAATCTTGTACTTTGTAATATGTAATTTGTAATTCTTATTTGGTGTGGATGGCTTAAGACTATCGACAATAGACCGTATATATTTGGGTGGATTAAAAGGATGGATTCTTCGGTCGCCCAAGCTCATTCAGAATGACAATGTAGAGATAGTTATTTATAAGCATATAGTCATGTAGGTATGTAGGTGTGCTACTGACGGCTAATAGCTAACAGCTAGAAGCTAGTTAGACTTGGCGTTTGAGGCGGATATAGCGCTCAATGAGGTTTGTGATGATGTACCTGGGGTAATCTATAACAATGTCATATGTAGGGATATAAGACCAAGTTTGGGTGCCAAAACCTTCCTTGAACAGGGATAAGCCTGTCCATGACTTGGGAGTGCGGTGTGGGATATAGGTACCCCAGAAGTTATAAAATTGGCATCCAGACTCAAGAGCAAAAAGTATCGCGTGCCATTGCAAAAGATAAGGAGCAGGAACTTTTGGATGGTTTGAGGCTCCCTGATGATAAAAAAGAGCATTATTTGTTTTTATAAAAAGACCAGCTGCCAAATTGTGAGAATTTTGCGATGCGATAAAAGTAATTGTGTTATTTTCCTTTTCGAAAGCCTCAAACTCCTCTCGAAGATATGATTCTGAAAAACCTGTAAAACCTTCACGAGACGTTGTTTCTTCATATAATTTGAGAAAAATCTCAAAGAACTCTTCTTTTGGCTTTTGGCTTATTGAGACAGCCTCTTTCATTGATTTTTTGATGCTATACCTTGTGGTCTTCCGCATATTTTGGAGCAATGTATCAGTATTTTTGCCTCTTAGATCTATGACACAGGCGTTCTCAGATGTGAGATAAATGGGGGCAAAGTGCATGTTGCTAGAATTTATACACTTTAATAGCTTAGGATTATTGGGAAGACTCGTATTAAAACGTATAAATGAGCATTTTTCTTGAGCTGCAATCTTTTTTAGGAATGAGTAAATTTCGGAAAAAATATTTTTCAAAATAATTTTCTGATTTTCGGAAAATTCAAAATTTTCGTTTTGATAACTTTCGACGGGTATTAAGTTTTTTTCAAAAATGGGACCATGGGGGATATAGAGAAAACTGCCCTTTTTGGCTTTTATCACTATCACTTGGCAAACAGCTTGTAGAATATTATTAACGGTAATCAGATATCTTTTTGCTTTATGACCTGTATTATTTTCAAAATTACCAAAATCCCATGACTGCATAAAGGTGGTGAAAGCATTCTCTGATATGAACTTTTCCCATACATCTCTATTTTGAGTTTCCGTGATTTTTAGCATATTTTTTATCATCTTTCTAAAACGATAGATAGTTCATTAGCAATTTTTGTAGTTTGAGAATCATTTGTATTTAGTGGAATATTTATTATCTTATTACAAATGTCCTCAGCTTTTGGGCAACTTCCTAGTTTATAGCCCATGGCTTCTAGATTCACCTCTTTTGGAGCAATGGGTGTCACATACCAATCACCAATATGAATATTACTTAAGGCGAGTTTTTTTCTTACTCTTTGCCTTAGTTCTTTGGATATAAGCACCATTGGCAGTCTCAAAATTGCATCATTTTGCATGCCAAACGCTATCTGTTTGTTTTTGAATTTTCCAAGAAAATCCTCATAAATCTTATGATTTTGGGCAACCTGATCTAGATCAGTGTCCAGATATTCTAATTCTTTTTCTAGAATAAAGCCTAATGAATTGGGATATTTTGCGTCAAAATTTGACTCAAAATATCCATCTTTTTCTAAAGAAGATATTTCTTTGGGGAATAACCCAACAACTTCAACTAGTTTATGAGTGACTTTTCCAAAGACTGGGTTTGTATTGAGGAGCCACTTGATGCCTGGAGTAAGTCCTTTGTATAGCAGGCATCTAGATTCAAGTGAAAATGAAACATTTTTTAGCTTTTTTTGAGCTTTTTGAAGTTTCTCACTAAGCGCAGCATTTGGCGTGACTATGGCAGCTCCAAATACAGACGATAACTGCTTGGATCTACCAAATGATAGCAGTAAGGCATAGTCTTTGAGAGTCTTTGGAACTTCAAAATCTTTGGGGTTTATGCCATGGGCTGCGTCTTCTATAAGAAACAATTCTTTTTCCTTACAAATCTGGATAATTTGCGCTCGATTTTGAGGTGTGATTCCAAATGATCTTTGTAAGATGATCGCTTTTGTATGTGGGGTGATGCGGCTTGTTAGGCTTGAAATGTCTGCAGATAAGTCGCTGTGATTTATGTCAATATAAACTGGTTTGAGACCAAGTTTTAGAATTGGCAAGACGACAGCAGTGCAGGTAAATGCTTGAACTATAACCTCGGAACCTTTGGTTAGATTTAGGGATTTTAGGGTGTGATATAAGGCGCTTCTACCTGAGAAAAACGTAGTACAACTCAAATGTGGAATACTTGGATTGTTGGGTAGAATGAGAGATTTTAATATGATCGATTCTATGTGAGAGGATTCACTTTTGCGAAAAAGCATGCTTAGCATTGCTTTTGGCAAAACAGACAAGCTGCGACCACTTTCATTTGGGGCGAAATTTTGTGAATAGAACACAATATAAAGTCAAATTGAAAAAAGAAAATCAAACCAGTTAATATACTGACTACTCAAAAATAATTTATATGTCATACTTCGGCAGGCTCCCTCCAGAGGCGGGCAGGCAGTATGACAACTAGATGTATAAATTTTAATAAACTAGTTAATTATACGATTGAATCGATACAACTTTGTCTGAATCTGCCTTCGATAAGTAATGCAAAATCTTCATTCAATATAGATTTGGCTTTTCTGAATAAGTTAATTTGATTTGCATCATAAGTAACGTGCAGCGTTTTGTTGCTTGTGCAAGCTTTGGCAAAATTGGGGTCAGTAGTGAAAATATATGTTTCATTTTTGATCTCTGAGACAATTCTTTGGTATTCGCTTTTTCGCTCTTTGCCAAGCTCGATAATGCCTGGTGTTAATATTGCTTGATGGCTTTTCTTCATGTGATAAAGAGCATTGATATGACTTATGAAGCTTTCGGTGTTGGTACTGTATGTAGAAAGCAAATATTCATATTTTTTCTTTAGATGTTTTCGGATTTTGGTGTTTTGTGGGAAAGGAAGAGACTCAATGGCGACTTGAATTTCTTCGTATGTCATACCCATATTTGAGGCAACATTTGTAGTAGCTTGAATTGCCTGAAGATGCGGATTGTCTGCTATATATTTGTATTTTTTGATTGGTGCTTTTATATGCGCCAAAATATTGTGAGGAATTTTTTCATAGTCAGTGCTAGTCAAATATATAGCTCCATCTTGTGGAATTGAGATGGCCAACTCGCATTTTGCTTTGACGATCTCCTTGCGACCTCCAAAAATACCCGCGTGTTGAGTGCCAAATGCTGTAATGACTGCGTATTTTGGATGAACTATGTCGCAAATTCTTTGGATTTCACCTTTTTTGTATGCCCCCATTTCTACGACAAATACTAAGCCGTTCTTTTTAATTCTGTTGATAATAGTTTGGGCAATACCAATATCAGTATTTGTATTTTTGGGTGTCGAGGTTACATCAAATTTCTTGCTCAGAACTGCGGCTATATAATCTTTGGTGGTTGATTTGCCATATGAACCTGTAACTCCTATCACAATTGGTTGATATTTCTGTATTTGGATTTTGGCAGCTTCGATCATGATAAATCTATATATATTGACTGGAATGCTCGAGAGTAAAACTCCGATCAAAAGGTTGAGCATGGCAGAAAATGGTGCAAACACTAAAAATATAGAAGACCACAACATGCTAAACTTAAGAAGTGCAAATTCGATTGTTAGAGTTGCCAGGATTATTAGCAAGATAAGAATATTCCGGGGGTGTTTGAGTTTGGGTCTTCGAAACTCGTAGATAGGTAAAAGTAATGCGGTCAACCCAAAATCATCTATATATGCGCGTACTCTATCAAGTCTATATTCTTTTCTCTGAAACAGCTCAAGATATTGCGACGTGTAAAACAAATAAACCCCGAAACCGAAACAAAAAAATATTTCTAACAAGTTCATAAAATTGCAAAAGATTACAAATCAAGTCCGCAAGAATTCATTGATCTGTCTTTCTAATAGATCTGGATATTTTACAGGGATATTGTGCTTGTGACCTTCTATGATCTCGAGTCTTGAATGGGGTAGGAGAGAGTGTAGTAATTTTGCGTTTTCAACAGGGGTTTGACTATCCTCGCTCCCCCAAATGATAAGTGTTGGTGTAGTCAAATTTCTAATTTCTTCGGTCAGGTCTTCGTTTACGATTTTTTTGAAATTGTCTTGGAGTTCTGGGTATCTCATGAGGTCTGAGTCTGGGAAAAATACTTTGTATACTCCCCTCTTCAATAATGGAAGTTTGTCAAATATGGGTTTGATGAGGGAATATTTCCCTTTTGTGTGGTCGATCTCTTTGCGTATCCATGATGGAGCTATCGTTACAATTTTTCTGATGTGGGGCGTGTGACTAGCAGCTGCTTTTAGTGCTATGCTTCCACCAAAAGAATGTCCAATAATATCAACATTTGAAAATCCAAAGTTTTTTAGGAAATCATGGATAAGATTTGTATATTGCGTGATTCCCCAATCTTTTGGAGGGTTTTCACTTTCACCAAATCCAGGAAGATCTAGTAGTATCTTTTTTGCTTCTGGCAAAGTCATTTCGGCAAGTCTTCGGAGGCTTTGTTTGCTTCCTCCCCAACCATGCAAAAAAATAAGAGTTTTTGGTTTATCACCACTCTCCCCTACTTTGGTAACTGGAAGGATTTCATCAAAAGACACTAATTGATTGCCGATTTTGATATTCATTTTTGTGTTTTTGGCGGATTTTTGGTGGCGTCAACGAGCATCTTTTTGAAATCATCAAATGAGTTGTAACCACCAAGCTTCACTCCATTTGCAAAAAATGTTGGTGTCGCATTGACCTCACCTTTTGTCGCCATGTCTGTGTCTGATTGTACCTTCTTTTTGACAGCGTCTGACTTGGCGTCCTCGGCAAACTTTTTCTCATCAAGACCCAAATCTTTTGCAATTTTCACAAAGAAATCCATAGGTTTGTCGCTTTCGGCCCAATCATTTTGGGTTGTAAATGCACGATCTATGAATTCATAATATTTTCCCTGAACGGCAGCTGCCTCGGCAGCATATGCTGCGCTTTCAGCATTTTTGTGGAGCTGGACAAGTGGGAAATGTCTATAGATAAGTGTATAGTCTTGATCCATAAGCTTGGCGAAGTCTTTGTCCTTTTTCTTTTCGGCTTCGATGTAGTCATGGAACATCTTGCATGCTGGACATTGAAGATCGCTGTACTCGATAAGTATATTTTTGCCACTGCCTTTTTTGTGATCTGTGGTGCTAGTTTTGGCACTGTCTGAGGCAGTTTTTTCGACATCAACCACCTGATCAGGGTAATAAGTTTGGGTAGGTTTGTTGAAAGCAAAATAGCTAATCAAAATAAAACCGACAAAAGCAACGATTGAGATAGTAAGTATTTTTTTGTCCATAAGTAATTTGAATTGTACAAGCGAGTCTTGGGTATGGGAAGAGGGAAAAGAAAATGCTAGGTTCTACGTTCTAAGTGCTAGGTGTTAAGTTGAGTAGATTAATTCGGTCTTTAAATTTTGTTAATATCACAAGGTAATAGACCCAATAGTTATAAGGTTGTAGCGTTTGAAAGGACTCAGGGGCTTAAGGTGAAAGGTTGAAGGTGAATGGTCATTTGATTGGCTCCGCCAGCTGGCGGATAGGCTTGTAGGCTTGAATTTGTTGATATACTATGCAATCATGGCTCCACAGATACATGTATCAAATCTAACTCGAGTTTTTAGATCAAGGAAAAAAGAAGAAGGGTTTCTTAGATCTGTCATATCACTTTTTGCGCCAAAATATAATGAAAAACATGCTGTAAAAAATGTGTCATTTGATATCGAAAAGGGTGAACTTGTAGGGTTTATTGGTGCAAATGGAGCGGGCAAGACAACAACCCTCAAGATGCTTTCTGGTCTCCTCTACCCTACCTCAGGATCAATTCGCATCATGGGGTTTGAACCATTCAAAAGAGACAAAGAATTTCTAATAAATATTTCACTTCTCATGGGCCAGCGAAGACAGCTTTGGTGGGATTTACCGGTCATTGACTCGCTCAAACTCAACAAAGAAATATATGAGATCTCAGATCGTGAATTCAAAAAGATATTGGATGAACTAACAGATATTTTCCATGCAGGTAAACTTTTGGATCAGCCTGCCCGCACTCTCTCACTTGGCGAGCGTATGAAGTGTGAGCTTATTGCTTCTATCCTTCACAAACCCAAAATACTTTTCCTGGATGAACCAACAATAGGACTTGATATTGTGATGCAAAGGCAAGTAAGGCAATTTGTAAAGGATTTTAATACAAAATATGAATCAACAATCATACTAACTAGTCATTACATGGATGATGTGAAAGAGCTCTGCAAGCGAGTTCTTATCATAAATAGCGGAGAGCTTGTATATGATGGAGCTCTTGCGGATATTACAAAATCAATAGCCGACTTCAAGCTGCTTACCGTGACTTTCAACGATTCGGTGAGCAAAGAACAGCTCTTCAAATATGGCTATGTAGAGTCTTACTCCCCCACCCTAGTAACTATTAAAGTGCCGAATGAAAACGTGAGGAACACCTCTTCTATCATAATGTCTGAAATGCCAGTGGAAGATGTGACTATAAATGAGCCAACGATAGAGGACGTTATACGAGGAATATTTGCTAAAAGATAGGGTGTAGCGTATAGGTTGTAGGGTGTAGTTATTAACAAGAGATCTCTCGACAAGCTCGAGATGACATATTTTTTGTAATGAAAAAAATTTGGAGGCTTTTCAAATTGGCGATGCACAGAGGGATGTATATAAGATCCCGGAGTCTGGTGTGGTTTCTTATGACTCTTTTTGTGCCCGGGATAATCTGTATGTATTGGATTGTCGCAATAAGGCAAAATCCCGACATTGGTAAATCTCTAAGCACGAGCTTCATGGTGACTTATTATCTGACTATTGTCACTGTGACTGCTCTTATTGTGTCGCATATGAAAGATCATATAGCGCGGATTGACATCCAGCAGGGAGAGCTAAGTCAATATCTGCTTCGACCTTATTCGTATTATTTTCACAATTTCCTTTTTGAGGAGTTGCCATATAGAGTGATCCAAGGTTCATATGGTTTGGGCGTGATTGCTGTCATTGCAATATTTTTCCCTGCGCTCCTCCACTACGAGTTTTCATTTGCATCAATAATTGCAACACTTCTGTCTATGGTCCTAGGATTTTTGGTATGTTTTAATATAGAGATGATTTTGGGACTTATTGCGCTTTGGTTTTATGATTTGCGACTTTTTCATAGCGCTTATGAAGTGCTTTTCATATTGCTTGGTGGGATGAATATGCCCATCTTCATATTCCCTCAAACACTTTATTATGTCGCTCTTATGACTCCTTTTCCTGCAGTGATGTATATACCAACAATGATAATATCTGGCAAAATACCAGCAATTGAGTCGGTGCCTTGGCTTTTGTATCAGCTCGTGTGGTTGATTGTGACATATGCCTTTTATCGATTGGTTTGGTATTTTGGGATAAGGAGGTTTACAGCAGCAGGAATATAAACAAAGAAATGTCCAATTTCTAATATCTAATTTCTAAACAAATCCCAAATTAAAGTCTAGAAAATATTTTGAAAAATGTTAAAAGTATTAAAATGAGTACAAAAACGCAACTAACCAATTGGGGCAATGTTTTTTTATTCACACTATTAATCTCTACCTTCGTGCTCATGTTTCTTTTCAAGCTAGAATTGTTGGATGGCTTAAAAATTGAATACACCATTCTTGCAGTGATGGTGTTTTTCGTGTTGTTTATAGTCATTGGGAACTATTACATATTTGAAATTGCCGCCAAAAAGATTTTTGTAACAAAAAACTTGCAAGGAAATGGCAAACATACTTTCAGAGTCGATTCGGCCTTTGAAGAAGGGATGATAAGCATCCCTTATGAGGTTGTTTTCAGGTCGATGAAAGTATCCAAAATTCAGTATGAGCTCATTTTAGAATATCCAGACGGTCAGATTTTTTCTGACAATCTAGTACTAAGCAATAAAACATCTTCAGGTTTCAGTTTGCTGTCATACGACAGAGCGTCATGGGATATGGATTTGAAAAAACTACCTTCGGGTGAATACACACTAAGTATTCGAAGTAATGAGGACGATACTTTGCAGAATATAAAAGAAGTTAGTGTTTTGGGGTGGGTGTAGTGGGCTATATAAGAATGAGTGTTGTTGCGGTGGCATAAACATTATTTATAAGCATATAAATATGAAACGTTATGTAAGAATATTTCTGGTTTTGGGGCAAATGGCCATAAAGCTTTTTGCACAATTTCGGGCCAATACATTTGGCATAGTCTTCTCTACTTCGATTTGGAGTTTCTTGGTTCTTTCAACTATATATTTGTCAACTAGGCAAGTAAAGATTGTCTTTGGTTACACTCCAGGTGAACTTTTGGCGCTTGGATCAGTGCAGGTTGTATTTCTTGGAGTGTTTCACACTTTTGTTAGCAAAAATATGGAACGCATGTCTGAGTATGTGAATCAGGGTTTTCTTGATTCTTTGCTTCTCAAGCCTGTTGACTCGCAGTTTATGGTCTCATTGTCACATCACAATTATCCGGCATTTTTTAGGATAATAATTGGAGTTGTGGCTCTCTGGATGCTCTCTTCTAGAGGTGATATCGCAATAAATGGATATGCTGGAATCCTCGGATTTGCATTTATGCTAATTTTTTCGATTTTTCTGACATACTCTATCTGGTTCATTTTTGTTACTCTCCTTATATGGTATCCTCAGATGGACAACGTGGTCGAGTTTCTTTACCACCTCAACACTGCGTCAAGGTACCCAATGAATTTCTACAAAGAATTTGGACTATTTCTTGTGATATTGTTTAGCCCATTTGCCATTACTCTTACTGTACCGCTCCGGGTGCTAACTGGTAAGGCAGATATGGTTGAGATATTTGCGCTGATTGGCACAACAGTCATATTCTTCATTGTTGCAAGGATATTTTGGGGGTATGCACTGCGAAACTATACTAGTGCGAGTGTGTAAATCAGCCAATAGAGCAAAGAGCAGAGTTGAGAGTCTGCAACAGTTAGGTTTGTAAGGTTGATAGGGTACTAAAGTTAAAGCTATGTGGTGAAAGGTTAAAGAAGAAAATTAGAAGATCATTTTGTCTGATTCTGGACAAGCCATAATGACGGAAAAATATATATTTATAAGCATATAAGTTCGTAACTTTTAGGCTTTTTATGTCAGCCTAAGCTATGGCTATAACCTACTTAGAAGGATAGAGTTTTGGGAAAATCAGTTTATAATACAGAACTACCGATAAAGTTTTGTAACCACGATGGCCCCTCTTTCCGAAATGTTTCAAGCATCTTTGTTTGCTGGTGTATCCCCTGTCATAGACTCTCCATCAAGCGTCCCTGCTAGAGCTTTGATGGACGGTAGATACATTGAGAACAGGAAATCACAAACTGGCATAGGCATAGAGCAAGATATGTCTGCTTTGCAAGGCGAAAACAAGCTAAAAAATCTCACTGATAGAATACTCGGTTTCATGTTTCATTTTGACACAAGAGCTCAAGTACTTGAAATGTTGAGGGGTGGAGACTTGAGCGGGATGAGTGGTGTAAATCCAGAAATTCTGTCACTATTCAGTATGCTTTCAAGCTCAGGATTGAGAAGTGATGCATATTTTGCAGTTTTGGATAATATAGCAGCTTCGGGTTTGTTGGATGAGGGGACTAGTTTGGGCAAGCTTACTATTCCCCCTATGATCTACACTGACAAAGAGACTGGGAAAGTTATTAGAACGCCAAGAGTATTTCCGGATCTAATAACATTTGAAGGTAACGAAGATCTTCACTTCGCATATCATCATAAATTGCAAGATGGTGTGGTAAGTTCGAATAGAAAGCTAGCACGTACGCATACTCTGCAGGCTTTGCTACAGAATGACGATGTTCAGAAAGTGACAGTCTCAGAAATGAAAATAAATATTAATGACAAACAAAGAGGGTTTCTTGTTGCGCATAGAGAACTTCGTGCCTACAAAACATTGATAGAAGAGCTAATAGTTTCAAATATTGGAATTGGTTTGCCAGAAGACTACATAGACAAAATGCTTTCCAAACTTCAATATAGAGTTGTTTTGGCTAATCATGATGGAGTAGTTATCGCAACATATTCTCATACAGGTCAGTTGCTTGGTTCAGAAATACAGTCAAGTGCTCCAACTGATCAAAGGGGTGGACATGCAGGAGCTTCTGGAGCAGGAGTTAGAATTCCGGAAACACTTGATCCGATAAACATGGGAAAAATTATTGAAGAATATCAATATGCACAAGTAAAACGCTCAATCTTTGAATCCGAAAGGAAAATCGTTTTTGAAACGCCAGGTGATATAGCCATAAATACTGTGGAAGGTCTCATGAGTGAAGTTGTGCGAATGTGCAGGGGCGGGCATTCTCTGCATATTTATCCTAATGCATACAGAGTAGGAGACGGTGTAGAGGCTATGGTTTTTGAATTTCCAATTGGAAAAAGAAAAGCTGGAAAATCAGACGTAACCATGCTTCATAGGAAGCGTTCAAGTGATTCAAACTCCACCGATACAGAAACAAGATTGCTAAGTGAGTTGCCCAAAATTTGCGAAGATACAGGTCTCTCGCTAAGACAAGTGCTTTGGAGGTTGGTTGGGTCACACGCTCAGGAAAGCAAGCAGATTGTCAGACATTCAGAAAGGTGGGTATTGACTACTGATAATGATGGATCAAAAGAAGAGAAGTAATAGTTGTTGAGGTTTTAATTAGCTCGTTTTTGGGAGTTGGGAAATTGGTAGAGTGAATGAGAATGTGCTCCCCTTCCCTATCTCGCTATCCACGCTAATCTGTCCGCCGTGAAGCTCAATGAGTTGTTTGGAGATATAAAGACCCAAGCCGACGCCTGTAGCGCTAGAACTGTAGACACTAAGCTCATGTTCTAGTCTGCCGAACTTCTTGAACAATCTTTCCATGTCTTCTTTGGTAATTCCTTTGCCATTGTCTGAAACGGAAACTTTCGCAAAGTTATCAACTTTTTCGAGCTTCAACCTAATCTCTCCATGACCATTTTGGGTGTAATTTAGGGCATTTGAAATTTTCTCAACCTTTTCATACTATTTATCAATAGTGATGTGAATTAAAAAAAAGATATAAATGCAGCGCGTCGTTTCTTTTTGTACTATTGAACCTTTTAAAAATTACTTAATTTTTTTTGCCCATTTTTTTAATCTAATCAATTTATCAAGCTCAATCTGCGAGAAAAATGTGTCTTCAAGATTTCTGTATGCATTTAATCCAGGCTCGATAACTGGCATTTTTATGTCTTTTCCTTCAACAAACGATTCCCATAAAGCATCAACTTCATTAAACCCCAGACCCGCACGAGTACCCGTTATTCCTGTACACCTTGGGTTTGCCTCAAAGAAAATTATCTTTCTATTCTTTACACGACCCTGAATATTCAGAGGCCCAGTTATTCTATGTTTTTTCAAACATATTGCTTGAATAGCATCTTGAGTTTCGGGCAGGTCTACAGTACGAACAGCAACCGGAAGTCCGTTTTCTAAAGTGTTAATGCTTGAGAAATGCCCAATCATTTCACTTCTCTGATTGAATATTATTTGAATCGAATACTCATGATCTTGGACGAGAGGTGTCATCGAGGTAATGGAGTGTAAGTTTTTGCTTGAAATTTTTATAAACTCCTGAAGAATATACTGGATATGTGGATGATTTTTTGTAATTTCTAAAATTTCCTGCTTACTATTAACCAATTTTACTCCTATTGTTCCTGTTCCATTTTTTGGTTTCAAAATAAGGGGAAAGCCTTGCTCTTCGATAAACCTATCAACACTGTCTTTATCTGTCGCATTTATTGTTTTAGCATAATCTAAACCCATCTCTTCAAAAAGCTTAACTGACAGCATCTTGTCATTCGATTTTTCAATCACGTCTTTCGGAGCACAAATTACCTTGGTACCCATCTCTTCTAATTCAGATTTGTATTGAGAAAGATAGGTTATGTCAGCATCTCTTCCAGGCAAAAGCATTTTCGGTCTTTTTTCCGCCACTGTTTTCTTAACAACATTAATCCACTTTGATGTTGAGACATCAGACTTCTCCGCAAGACTAACATAATCTGATCTAAATACACCAGAATGAAAGGGCTCAGTATTGGTAGCAATTACCTCATAGAGATGACTACTTTTTCTTGCGGCAGTGATAATCGCGTTCCCCACTCCTGTTCCTACGCTTGTTATCATTATTTTTCTTCTCATAAATTTAATGAATAAATATATAACATAATAGAAAAAATAACTTAGGATTTTTTTAAAGATACTTCTTGAGCGAGTAATGATTCTTTTTTTACTCTTAATATTTTTAATACATCTTCTTTTACCTTTATGTTGTTTGTATCAATAACTGTTGAAGGTGTAATATATCTAAATAAGAGAGAGTGATGCTCAAGGTTCTTTGAAAGAGGAAGTTGTTCAAAATAGCCCGAACTATTTACTGTCATATGATCTGACAGATGAGGTTGATTTTGAACATTGTAGCAAATTACTTGTGAATAAGGTGTTTGCTCTCTGGTAATCTGAAGTAAAGAAGGGGTCGATTCGGGTTCCAGATTGAAATGAGCGGCTAAATGATCAGTATATATGTCACTATGTTCCATTTTTTTCATCACAACGGACGCTAGGAATGATGAAGCTTGGAAGCGTGGATTAAGCTCAGTTACAATAATTTTATTTTCATATTTCATGAGATCTAATCCAAAAACTCCTATATAACCATATTTATGAAGCAATTTACCAACCTTTTTGGTCACATTTTCAATAAACAAGAGATTATCATCGTCTAAGATTTTTGTAGGGTTTCCGTAATCGTTTCCACAGTAACCAAATTCTCTATCACTGCATGTTGGCTCGCCTATTATTTGTGTTGAAATTGGATGAAATGTGATGTTGCCTGTAGAAAATATACACGCACTAATATTAAACGAAATAGCACCTGGAAGATATGGTGTCAAAGATATGATCCTGTTGCTTTGGTTTTGAACCAATGAAAGAATCTCTTTTTGCGACGTGACTTTTACCATACCTTCTCCTCCAGTGCTATTTTTCTGTCTAAGTAACCATCCTGTTTTTGATTGACCTAATCTTGATTTGCAGCCTGAATATATATATTCATATTTGCAAATAGGTATTCCTAAATCAATAAATTGTTTCTCTACCCATGGTTTATTATTAAAACCATTCTCGAAGGCAAAATAATTTCCAGCTATTTTTATTGAGGGTAGTAAAATTGCAATGGTTGAAATAGTTTTTGAGGCGGAAAAAGTCACGATAGTTATTTCTGCCTTTTTCGATAATGTTTGAAAGTATTTATTTACTTGTAAAAGATAGCTTGTGTCGAGATCATCCAGTCCAACACGATCATAATCAACTCTACGACTAGTTGCTTGTTCATAAGATAAGCCACTATTTTTCAGTCTTACTTCCTTGGGGTCACCTACTAGGGTTATTGAATTTATATTGGGGTTAATATCTAGTAGCGGTAGAGCATCATATGTTCTAGAACCTACCCATACAAATTCAGTACTTTTGAGCTTATTTTGTAGTTTCTCTATTAATCTATTTTTATGATTCATTTTATCAGTTACTGATATATCACAAAATCATGGTGTAAGTCTATTCATGTCTCTTGGAAAAAGTGTAGCTTCTTTTACATTAGACAGACCCAATGTCTTTGCAACTAGACGATCTATTCCAAAGCCAAATCCTCCATGGGGAGGCATTCCATACTCAAACGCTTGTAAATAGTATTTATAACCAGGATGCTTTGGATCAAGCCCAGCCTTTTCCATTTGTTTTATAAGAGTTTCATAACGATGCTCTCTCATAGGGCATGTAGCTATCTCAAGACCTCTGAAAAGTAAATCTGCCCACAGGACTTTATTGGGTTTTTCTGGGTTAATCATATGATAGAACTTCATGCTATCAACAGGAAACTCAGTCACAAAAACAGCTTCGCATCTGTCATTTTCTTTCGCATATTCGCAAATGAATCGCTCTTCGTCAGGTCTCAAATCTTTTTCTCCAATGGTATTTTCACCTGAAGATTTGGTGTACATTTCGTGAATCTGATCAACAGTATAGCGTGGGAAATCTGGTTTAATCACAAGTGGAGGCGATTTTAGATCTTCAAGTGCGCTTTTGTGCTCTTTGTATAATAACGTGAGTACACTGAAAAGCATTTCTTGAGTGATTCTTAAAATGTCGTCATGTTCTTCAATAAAACCCATTTCGATATCTAACATAGTTATTTCGCTCATATGCCTTGAGGTCATACTTGGTTCCGCACGAAAGGTAGGACCAATCTCAAACACTCTCTCGAAAGCTCCGACCATAATTTGTTTATAAAACTGAGGGCTTTGAGCAAGTACTGCTTCTCGTTCAAAATATTTGACAGAAAACACTTCTGCCCCACCCTCTGTCGCGCCGGCAAGAATCTTTGGCGTTTGAATTTCTACAAAATCATTTGCAAATAGAAATTGTCTTATATACCTACACAATTCACTTCTTAGCCTAAATATCAATCGTTCATTAATATTGCGTACAGCCAACACTTTATTTTCAAACAATGTTTCAAGATTTTGTGACCTATGGCTAAGTGGTTTATCTATCTCAATAGGTAGAGTGTTGTCAACCTTGGTTATAATGTTAATTGTTGGTTTATGTATCTCTATTTTATTCGGTGCACGCGGTTCACTGACCACCTCTCCTACAACGTCTATCACACTACTTACTTGGATATCTGCAATCTTCTCTAGCTCGCTACTACTATCAACTAGTATCTGAGCCAAACCTCTTCGATCTCGTAAGAGAATAAATGCGAGTCCGCCCATAACTCTTTTTTTATGCAACCATCCCTTTAGGTGAACTGTTTTCCCAATTTCTGAGGTAAGCTCATTAGTCAATGTTCGCTTTATTTTCATATATAAAAACAGAAATTTATCTATTTAATTTGGGATTATATCAGGTTAAATAAATAAAAGTTATGTTATGATAATGCCAGTTTTTTACTATTAAGATTTATATGTTTTTTGATTCGCTCAATTTAGGACTTCAGAATGGATCTCGAGCTATTGGAGTAATTCATGTAGCTTCAACCAATGCTTTGCAAAACACTCAAAGCATATATAGGAAATGTAATGCAACATACACGAATGAAGAATTGATCCATCTCAATTCAATTCGTAAAAAAATTTTGAAGTTACACAGAGATCTTATTTCCGAATATTCTCTAGACGAAAAGTTTCTTTCTCCAGCAGCAGTTTGCTTACTTAAACCTGAAATGATTTCTATCATTCAAGTTGAATTGATGAAGATTAATTTCATCCATAATATAGTGGATCGGGCACTGGCAGAAGTCGATTTGTATATAAAGCAGGGTATAAAAATAGTTGAGATTGAAAATATTGGGACACCGTATTTGCTTGATCAAATGATATTACCAGAAGATTATTTAATATTACATTTAGTTGCTTGTAAAATTCGCAAATTACATAAATCTTTAGTAATTGGTATAAATATATTGGCAAACGGAGAAATGCACTCATTACCTATTGCGATTTCAGTTGAAGCATATTTTATACATTCGGATTCTTCTATGTTTGTAGGGGTTAGGCCAGAAGGCGAAACCATAAATAATGGTAAGCTTGCAAGATTGCTATATATGCGCAACTTTTATCAGACTATTTGTGGTAATGTTGATCCCAAATCTAGGCTTTACCCAAAAATTTGGTGTGATTTAAAGAAAAAATATACCTTTTTTAACCAGTCTTTAGAAAGTGTAAGTGCTTGGATTTCATTCATAAGATTTATGAAAATTGAAGGATTAGTACTAAGCTCATCTGAAGCAGACGGTACTCTCAATGAGAAATATCTTTTAGATGTAAGAATGGAGTTGAATAAAGTTCATTCAAAAATAATAAAAACGACAGGTGATGATCAAGAGATACCACTAATCATCGGATCAGGATTCTCCAAGAATTATAAAGAATATGCAGATTTTGTTATCCTAGGAGGAGTATTGAAGAAGAATGGCTACTGGGAAAATGATGTTGATGAAAAAAGATTGAGTGATATTCTTTCAACTTTCTAAGTTAAGGTAAAAAATAACCTCATGACATAACTTGACTTTTAAATAATGGGCACAGTAAATGAGAATGTGCTCCCCTTCCCTATCTCGCTATCCACGCTAATTTGTCCGCCGTGAAGCTCAATAAGTTGTTTGGAAATGTAAAGGCCCAAGCCGACTCCTGTAGCGCTAGAACTGTAGACACTAAGCTCATGTTCTAGTCTGCCGAACTTCTTGAACAATCTTTCCATGTCTTCTTTGGTAATACCTTTGCCATTGTCTGAAACGGAAACTTTCGCAAAGTTATCAACTTTTTCGAGTTTCAATTTGATCTCTCCATGGCCATTTTGGGTGTAATTTAGGGCGTTTGAAATGAGATTGGTGACAACTTCTCTTACTCTATCCTTGTCGATCACTACCTCAGGTAGTGGCTCTTTTGGCAGCTCAAGAGAAAGCTTCATTTGTCTTGTTGCGGCAAAATCTTGGAATTCGTCAACAATAAGCTCAAGAAGTGAAGCTAGATTTTGTTTGTCTTTGTGAAGTGCAAACTTTCCTGCATCAATTTGTGAAATCGTAAGAGTGTTGTTGACGAGTTTGATCATGCGTTCTGTAGAGTCATATGAGATTTTGATAAGGTCGAAGGTCTTGGGGTCTTTGATATTGTCGGCAAGTTGATAGATCACACGCCAAAGATGAGTGCGCATGATGGTGAGTGGCGTCCTAAGATCGTGTGAGGTGATTGAAACGAATTCGTCTTTGAGTCTATCCAAAGTCTTCAGGTCTTCGTACGATTTTTCTAGTTTTGCATATGCGTCTTGAAGTTGTTGAGTTGAGGTGTTTACCTCTTTCTTAAGAATAGAATTAAAGTTGTTTACTTTTTCAAATATTTGCGACCTGACCACAGCGATTGAAAGTTCTTCTAACATTTTTTGGATCATTGCAACCTCTTGAACGTTATAAGCTGAATTATTATTTTTAATACCTGCCAGTAAAAATCCCCCTGTCTGATCATAACTTCTGAGTGGAAAAAGTGCTGCATAATTATTGTTTTCTAATATTTTTGCAATATCAAACTCTTTGTTTTCAGCTTTTATAAGTGAATCATCGATTTCGTCTGCAATGATGGGATGATCAATGTCAATCCAATTTAGATGTCTTAGAGAGTTTATTTTTGTAAGCTCAGTTGCATTTATATTAGTACTATTGTCTTTGTAGTAAATCAATGGACTTTCAGCAATTGTGTGATCCAGATAAATTACAAGACATAGATGGTTTGTTTTTAGAGTATTTGCAAATATATCTAAAAAAATGTTTGACAATTTGCCTATTTCCACCTCAGATCCAATCTGTTTTTTTATAGCATCTAGTGCGCTTTTATATTTTTGATCTTCGTGAAATACAGTCTGATAAATAAAGTATTTTAGTGATTTATCCAAGAATAAGAAGGAGTTGACAAACAATAGAGCTAAGAAAAAACCAATAAAAACAGCCTGGGGAGAGATGATACCCCCAGGAATAAAATCTTGAGAAAAGTAAATGAGGTAGAAAGTCGATAGTGATAATATTGATAAAACTAAAAGCTCAAATATTGTTCCTATTACAAAATTGATCCCGAATAATCTATGCTTTACAACAGAATAAACAATGAATGCTATAAAAATCAGTGAAAAAGCAGGTCCAAATACAACAAAATCAAGTCTTTTTAAGATTACAACAAATATAAAGTTCGTAATAAAAGATGTAATTATAAAAAACGATAGACCCAGGAAGAAATAGTGTATCTGTGATCTGACAATGCCTTGTGATTTTTTGTATTTTTGCACCATTTCAATACACGCCCATCCTAAGACAAATATGAGGAATAAACCGTATAACGATATTCCCCAACTTGGTGTTAAGACAGATTGTCCATCTACAACTTTAAGATCGCTAAATAGCCATGGAGTGAAGGAAAAAATAGATAAGGCAAAGCTAATAGTAAAAAAAACGACAATTCTTCTTATGTTGAGTCTGCCTTCATTTTTCGGAAATGTTTTGACTACAAAATACAATATGGGAGAAATATAGGATGTGATGCTCATCACCACTCTGACCCAGAAAAGTCTGGTCTGGGGTGCTATCTCAACAATTGAGTAATAATTGGCTATTGTCCATCCACACAAACAAAGTGAGAATAATGTTATAAAGATTTTATTTACATTTCTCTTTTTCGAATACAAAAGGAAGGCAATAAGTAAGAAATTTGCAAGAACCGTAAATATAGTAATACCATTAGCCATATACCGCTTACTATCATTCTAGCGGTAGATGTAGTAAAGTTGCAAGTTCATTAGCTAGCTCTTTTTTCATTTCTTCTTCTTCAACGAAGTGAGTGTCTAGTTTTTCATCTAGGCTAATGATTGTTCTATTTGGTACAGGCTCGCCCCATGCGAGTCTTTTTAAGACGTGTGAAATTGTTGATCCAGCCAAAGCTACTGTACTTCTTGGTTGAGGAAATGATTGGATTTCCCCATGCAGCAACTTTTCAAATGCAACGAGCATTTTATATGGCACATTTTGAATTCCAATAATTGCTGCGATTTTTACTGGATTTGGCATAGCCTCCCATTGTGCTTGTGTCCATCCATTTCTTTCTAAAAGCCCATGATATGGTTTTGCATTTTCTGGATCAGATCTATATGGCTCTACATCAACCACAACATGGCCAAGGCCTGTGTCAGCAACGCTAACAACATCTATTCCGAGTTTCTGAGCCCAATACCTTATTAGATCTTTAGTTGGGACACTGTCAGTTTCCTCAACGACAACTTTTCTTCTTGATAGAAATGCTTCAACGTTTTCCTTTGTGACTGCTTCTGGGGATATATTGTAGTTCCCGTAAGGATCAAGGACCCTACATTCACTAAGTGCGGCAAACGCTTTTGTTCTACCAACATAGTTTGCAGGGAGACCAATTCTATTTAAATTTGCTGTTTCGATTGTGTCACTGTCTAAACCATGAACATCCATTCCTCCTTCAGTAACCCAAGTCATAAGGCCAGATGAGCCAACACTAAGCCCTGCAAAAGCCACAGGAAAATCTCTTATCTGTGCCTGCATCTCAGGGCTAAATAAACCTCTATTTCTATCTGTTCTTGCAGCATAATGGATTTCTTTTGGAGCATATTTTTGAGCTGTATTAGTATATGGAAATTCCACAACAAGCCCCTGAATGTTCAAATTGATACCTAGTTCTTGGCATTTTTGTGCTACTAATGCTCTCACTGATCCGCTTTTTTTAGCTTCCATCATTTCTCTTGGAAAGAGTTGTCCAATGTGAGTTGTAGTCGAAGATCTTGCTGTGTCTACAAATGTCATGTTTCTTTCCTCGCCTTTTTGAAAAAGCTCTATAACTCGAGTGCGTGCAAAAGGATCAGTAAGATCAATAACTCTTGGTCCGAGATACTCTTCTTTTAAATCCGAACCACGATCAAAAATTGATTGTGGGTCGTATTCCTGCCAATCGCAAACGTCTTCTTTTCTTGTCATATATTAAGCCAATCTAAATTATTAAAACTTTCTTGCAAATTCCAACCTGTTTGTAAGGCAGAAGGCACCTCAAGGCACTGGACTACAGGACTAGCTTCACCCTCATAAAACTTGCTGTAATAAGCTCCATGCACAGTAGCCAAGATGCCTGGTGTGGGTTTTGCAAGATTGGCCAGCGTAATTACCTTAAAGCCTAGTTTTTTAAGCATTTCATGTAATGCAGGTTTGGTATTAAATATTGCATGTGTAAATATTCCCCCGCCAACATCGTTAGCAGCATCAAAAATTGTTGAATATAATGCTACAGCAATATCTGAGGTTTCAATACCAAGTGATCTAGGTATGGGACTCTTCCAAAGTCTTGTGGGTTCGAAACATTGCTCTTCTCTTATTCCTCGCAATGTTACCATCCCTTCAGGACTAATAGGGAATCTGAGGGCAAAGTTTGAAGGTATAGAACTCGGCGGTTTAGCCTCTGTCCCATCATTTCCTACTGTATGTATTACTTCTCTCTCCCCTATGCCTGGTGCCCCACCCACTGAGCCAAGCATATACTCTCTTCCGTTACTTTTTCCATAAGCTATACAGGCAAACTGACCTGGTCTTACCTCCTGCATGCTTGTTAGCATAAATAACATGCGTTGACCATGTAGCCAGTCTTTTGCATAATCGGGATTGTGTGGTCGTGGTGGGAGTTTTGCTGCTCTCTGAGGTAAATCTAATAACGTATGTGTGTATACTCTTGCAGCTATGTCAGTTGCTAGTGCTCTGTGCCCTACAGGGAAATCCGCAAATCGACCGTACATAACGTATCTGTCTTCTCCAATGTCGAGTTTTTTCAGACTATCTGGGTTTGAAGGACCAAGTTCCCAGTATGGCATTTCTTGCACAGTGTGACCATTGTTTCCGTATGTAGCAGGAGTGGGTTTTATTGGGCCGGCAGCCAGAGCCCGATGTAGTGAAAGTATATACTCGCCATTATCAACAGCGAAACCTTCAGTAGGGTCAATTTGACCCTCAGGGTTGTCTCTGACATCGCCACGAATTCGATTTAGCATGTCCCAAGCGTTGCCCATGCTGCGCATTCGTCCTGCCCAAAGATCTGGTCCTGTTCTGACTTCTCCGAAACCTTTAAGTGGTGCTTCAGAAATTGACATAAGATTTTACTATGAGACATATTATAAGCCTAAATTTGCGATATTGCAACTCAGTTGGTGGGTAATGGTGGGGTGATGAAAATTCGGATATATGTGTATATTAGACTTATTAATATTTTTTGTTTACAATGTTTATAGTATTTCGTTGAATATTAATTCAAACATATGAAAAAAATACTTGTTGTTGAGGATGAGAGTGCTCTTCTTGACATATATGTAACGCTTCTCAAGGAAGAAGGGTATGAGGTGGATGGTGCAAGGGATGGACAGGAGGGTCTTGATAAGATGCTGACTGGCGGATACGACCTTGTGCTACTTGATATCATAATGCCAAAGCTCAATGGCAAAGACGTACTCATGAAGTATAAAGAATCTAAGCCGCAAAATCCAAACAAAAAAATTGTCCCACTTACAAATCTCATAGATGGGCCCATGATAGATGAGCTCCACTCTCTTGGAGCAGAAGGGTTTATCCTCAAGAGCAACTACACCCCAGACCAGTTCATAATAGAGGTGAAGAAACTGCTTGTATAAATTCCAAGTTCCCTGCCTTGCCGGCAGGCTGGCACATTCCAAATTCCTAGTAAATTGCTAGAATCAGTTATTAAGTGAAATCTACTAAATAGTTTGGTTTTTAAGGTTTATAAAATATAGGAGATCCTGAAACCCCACTTCGCTCTATCGAGCTCCGCGAGGGCGAGGCAAGTTCAGAATTGTTACGGTCACAAATATCGGTGACAGAAATTAAAATATCT
>JAXLZQ010000013.1:0-34708 GCA_046350875.1 Patescibacteria group bacterium | reverse complement strand
AACATGTATCAGTTAGATTTCAAAATCTTACCACTAACAAAAGATATTGCTGATAAATACAGCACAGAGATAATTGCATCTTTAGATCTCATACCTGTAGTATCAAAACACACCAAGGAACAGCTTTTATCTGATAAGAAAAATGACAGAGAGCTATTTGGCAAATGGGACCATAGCGTCATCATGTTGACACAAGACGATAAATATATTGGAGTTGCCATAGGATATGAAAGAAAGTCAGAGAGCAACGATCAATATCCCATAAATTGTATTTATCTAAACGACTTCGCAGTATCCAAAGATTTTCAGAAAAAAGGTTTGGGTAAGTTATTACTGAAAAATTGGCTGGAACATAATAGAAAGGTTGGCATGAAAATACTTGGTGGACCTGTTGCCTTTGCAATTCAAACCAATGGAGCTGCATGGAATAGTCATGTGCAAAAACTATACATTAATGCTGGATTTAAGAAAATAGCGGAGAAAGTTTATGACAATCGGGTCGACAATGTATACTTATTAAATGACTTAGGCTGATTTGAATCTTTCAAAGCCTTTCTTCACTGCCTCAAGTTCTGGGTCGTTAGATGGCCAAAGACTCAAAGCTTCGTCAAGTGATACGAATTTGTATTCAGAGTGATCTGCAGGATTTAGTTTTATGATTTGATTTGGATCTTTTAGTTTGGCCAAAAAGTCCACTTCGACAGAATGAGTATTTTTGGATTTATTAATATATGTGAAAGCATATACAGTCTCACCTATCAAAGCATCAATTCCAAACTCTTCCATTAGCTCACGTCTCAGACCCTCTCGCATATCCTCACCATACTCTATATGTCCTCCGGGGAGTTCCCACACATTTGGCAAGAATTTCTTTGTAGCAGCTCTTTTAGCAACAAAAAGCTTGCCATCTTTGTGAAGGAAAGCGCAAGCAGTAATAGCCTGGTTTTGATTCATATATTTCTAACAATTTTGTCTGGATTATTTGGATCAGCTCTTTTCCAAAGATGAAGCGGACAAGTTGCACAATCAAACAAATTATTGTTTGGTTGATCTCCTCTAGCAGCGCAAAACCTATAACCAAGACCTGACTCATAAGGTGCAACATCTCCACATCTCTCACCCCGATTATTTATATAATCGCAATCAGCCCAGAAATCAGCACTTGCTGGATTTTCTACACTCATAAAATCAGTAAATGTTTTATTTTATTTCGCTTGTAATTTTTGCAGCTTCGACAAATCTTTTCTTGTAAATCGCTTTTTCGGTTTCATCAAAAAGTGACAATATCTCAACTACCATGATGGTTTTATTTTCTGATATTTCTACCTTGTTGACTCGACAATAACCATAGAAATTCCAGTCTTTATCAATATAGAGAAGTGCAATATGAAGTGGAGTAATTCTTTCTCGCTCTCGAGTAAGAGTGATCTTTTGACCAACTTGAAGTGATTTTAGATCAACCTCGTCAGTGAGTCTGACAAGTGTATTTACCTCTACGTAATAACCCATATGTTTAATGATCAATTAACAATGACAAGCTTCAATCTATTCATTCAGCTTAGGCAACCTTAATATCTACGATTGTATAAGTGTGCTTGCCTGATGGGATAGACACTTCGACAATATCACCTTTTCTTTTGCCAATGAGAGCACTACCAATTGGCGAAGTGTGAGAAAGTTTCTTGTTCATGGGGTCAGCCTCAAACTCTCCCACGATATGATATTCTTCTCGCTTACCATTTTTATCAACCTCTACTTTGCAACCAAGCCTGACAAGGTCATTTTCAATTTTTTCCACAGTTTCTTCAACTATCTCTGCCCATCTAAGCATTTCTTCAAGCTCAGCAATTCGCCCCACAATGACGGCAAGATCTTCTTTGGCTGCATGATATTCACTATTTTCACGAAGATCTCCCATTGCACGAGCCTTGGCAAGTCTGTCTTTTGCTGCAGGATGCTTCACTACTTTGAGATGTTCAAGTTCTTCGATTATCTTTTGGTGACCTGATTTTGTGAAATGAATTTTGCGCGTCATAAGGTATAATTGTAACGCAATAAGCTATTAGAGCAATGAGTAAAGGATTTTTGGAAGACAGTGTCCGTCATCTCGACTCCATGAACGATAGTGATTGGGTGGAGAGATCTATGGCAGTTAAGGAGATCCTGCTTGTCCCGATTCGTCGGGGAAACAAGTTCAGGAGATAAAAAAATAATATATACGTTGTTTTAAATCTAATAACTGACAGCTAATTACTGACAACTAGCATGGTCCCATCGCCTGCCTGCCGGCAGGCAGGTCTAGAGGCGTTGTTCAGCATTAGCTGAAGAACATTTCTAAATCCGAATTAGAAGTTTTAATATTTTCAATAATCTAGTAAGTTTGTTGTTTTGATACATGGTCCCATCGTCTAGAGGCCTAGGACGACAGGTTCTCATCCTGTAAACACCGATTCGAATTCGGTTGGGATCACACTTTCGAATCGAGATTCCCCGATAAACGATTTGTTTATCGGGACTAGTCCCGACTTACGTCGGGGGAATTCCCCTGGGATCACACTTATTCTTTAGTTGATATTATATTAGTCTAATCATCCAAATATTTTTTTCACACTTCTGAATGCTTCGTCAACGTCTTTTTCGCGGACTATTATTGTGCACTCGCGGTACGTTGATACAACCTCCATCACGTTTATTCCATTATTTGCCAGTGATTTGAGGAGATGGTAGTAAACTCCAGGCATATCAACATTTTCAGGAGGAAGCCTAACTGTAATAGCGGATAACTTGTCAAAAAAGGCAATAATTTGTTGCAACTCTAATGTTTTTCGTATTACCGACTCATATACATCACTAGCAATTATTGTGTCCTCAAAAACTCCTTGTGTGATTGTAAAAAAATTTTCTTTAGAAAGAGAAAGGGTTTTGATTAGCTTCTCTATTACACCAGTGCTTCCTTCTTTTTTGATAGTGAACTCACATAGATGACTTCGAACTAAAATATCTGGAGTTTCACTGAAAATAGAAGAAATTTTCACATCTTTAGGCAGGTCATCCACGAACCTCCTTATAGCCATTGCAATTGCCTCATCAGTTACATCCTTCATCGTCTCTTCTTCAATGGTGGGCCTAAGGTTTCGCGATAGAGACATAATATTTACCAGGTTTTCAGACAGAAGTTCAGCAATGTAGGGTTTTTTGGCAAGTTGAGCCTTGATACTTTCTGATATCGTTATCATGTTATTATTTTAACATATATGTTCAATTATGTAAATATATGCTAATTATTTTACATTTTGATAATTCTGACTAGAATAGACCAAGTTTACATTTGCTTATTTTTTATGTCAGGAATCGTAGAAAGTATAGGAGCTTTGGGAATAGCTCCAAGATCAGATAAAAGAGTCGTTGCAACTCTCAGCCATTCACCGACAATGACAGAGCTAAGGTCAGTGCTTAGGTTGCGTAATGAGATCGACGGCACAAGGGTTCAAGTTAAGTATCTTGGATACAGAGATAGTAGGTCGAGAAACATTGAAGGAGTTCTAACGCCTTCCTTAGGTGATCACCCACATGGAGTTGTTTTTATGGGTAGAAACAATCCAGATCGGTCAGGAGATGTGCTGGGCGAATGGCAACAAGTTCGTGAGTATTGGCAAAAACCTCTTGAGACTAGACCTGATGAAAGGATTAGTTCGGCAGTTGCAAATGGATTTACTCTTACCACCCAAATTCAAGCGTCCGACATCGGTAGACTTTCTCAGATTTGGACTCCATTTGGCTGGACAGAAGATGGGGTTGTAAGTTTTGCAAATTCTTACAGAGCTTCATCCAATTACGAAAATGGATGGTTTTGTGGAGTTAGAAACAGTGCTGGAGTGCTTTGTGCAGCTGCCAAGGCTGAGGGATTGGCGTTGACGGATGATACAGGAACAAGTCTTAATATGGTCGAGTCTACTGAGTGGGGCACACATCCTGACTCAAGACGCATGGGTCTAGGCACAGTAGCTGCAATTGGTCTCAATGCTCAAATCCTAAGTCATCCCCCACAAATTCCATTCTCGGTTTTTGCAGAGGCAAATATGGCCCCAAATTTACCTGGTCACAAAGTCGCAAGAGATGCAGGATTTGTAAGTAGAGCTGATTTTGATAGCCAAACTCCAAATGGGGTATTGCCTCAGCATGTATCAGTTGACGGAGCACTTAGAAATTTTTTGTTAGTCCAACTCACACCAGACAGCATTCGACAATATTATCCGGATGACTTTCTAAGCTATATGTCACAAATTACCAAATAGTAATATGATTTGTTTATACAGTGAACAGCACAAATTGCACAACCCCCCATTTGAAGTTTTCAATGGTGATCACGAACAGGCACAAGAAGTGCCTGAGCGAATCGAAAATATCAAAAGCGCTTTAGAGAAGTCGAAATTTGTCATCCAAAGATCCAACTCACAAGTGCCAATGGAGCTCCTTGAGCAAATTCATGACAAAGATTATCTAGAGTATTTACAAGATCAATCTGAAGTTTTGAATAACGATCAGTACACTTACCCTTCTGTTCATCCATATAGTTTTTATCACAAGCATAAAGGAAGTGATTTGGGCGATGTTGCTAGGCGTGGTCTTTATGTTTTTGACACATATACACCAATTCTCAAAGACACTTATCATGCAGCACTAACATCAGCGTCGATAGCTTATGAAGCAGCAGAAAAACTTATCCATAATCCAAAAGAAAGATATTACGCGATGTGCAGACCCCCGGGGCATCATGCAGAAAGGGCAATAGCTGGTGGTTATTGTTACATCAACAATGCCGCAGTAGCCGCACAAAGACTATCCCAACTTGGTCGGGTGGCTATATTTGACGTTGATTTTCATCATGGCAATGGCACACAGGGAATCTTCTACGAAAGGGATGATGTGTTGACAGTCTCAATCCATGCAGATCCAAAAGTAAAATTTCCTCATTTCACAGGCTTTGAAAATGAAAAGGGCACTGGTCGAGGTAGGAACTACAATATGAATATCCCCTTACCACTTGGGACTGGTGAGACAGAATATTCTTCAAGTTTGCAGATGGCACTTGATGCAATATCAAGATTCAAGGCAGAATTTATTGTTGTAGCCTTTGGGGCTGACACACATGTGAACGATCCAATAGGAGGTTTCAAACTAACCACAGGGTATTACCGCCAAATGGCCAAAGAAATCAAAAGCTTGAATACTCCTAGTATGATTGTTCAAGAAGGTGGATATAATTCTTCATTTCTTGGTGAGGTAATTGTTTCATTTTTATCAGGATTTTATTAGTTTATGAATATGTCTCATTCCAAATTCATCGATTTCATCGACACAACACTTCGTGACGGACAGCAGTCTCCCCTGCTTTTTGATACACAAAAATATCGATTCACTCTGGAAGACAAAATCAAAATCGCTGAGTCACTTATAACACTGGGTGTTAGCCATTTCGAACTATTCTCTCCAGTTGTTGGCAAGCAAGAAGCAATTGATAACAAATATCTCATGGATCATATCAGAAAATTTAGCTCTAGAAAAATTACTTTCATCGCACATTGTAGACTTCACGAAAACGACATTAGGAAATCATTGGAAGCTGGCTTTGATGGGCTAAATCTATACATTGGCACAAGCAAAAGCTCCAAAAATCACAATCACAAAATGACTCTAGATGAGATTATTAACCTGGCAAAAGATCTCCTATCCAAAATTAGAAAAAAGTATCCTAGCATATACTTGAGGCTTAGTGCCGAAGATGCTTTCAGAACTGAACTTGATGACATTTTCAAACTATATGATGCTACGAAAGATTACGTTTTCACTTTTGGGGCACCTGATACTGTTGGTATCGCAGATCCAGAAATGGTACAAAATGTTATCTCAGCGCTAGTCAAACGATATCCCAAACATGCTATAGAATGTCACTTCCACAACGATCGTGGTTTGGCTGTCGCAAATACTATTGCAGCAGTCAAATCTGGTGCATCATACATTGACTCAAGTGTTTGGGGACTCGCGGAAAGGTCCGGTATCACTTCAGTCACTGCAGCTCTTTTTAATCTTGTGAAATACGATGAAAAACTAACTAGAAGATACAATACAAAAGATGCATATGCAGTAAATGTGATTATGGGTTCGATTCTCAAATGCCAAGTACCGTACAGTGAGCCAGTCTCGCTCACAAATCGCACCCACACAGCTGGAGTACATCAAAAAGCAGTGCTTGGAGACAAGGAAGTATATGAAGCTCACAATTTGAGTAATTGGGGAGTAGATAGCAATGCTCTACTACTCGGACCGCTTTCAGGCTGGAATCTCATATTCTATTATCTACGTGAGATGGGCAACTACGAGCTGACAAGCGATCAGGCAAAGGAAATTTCTCAAATATTCAAGGACAATTGCCAACAAGCAGAAGTTTTACACCCGAAAACTTTTTATACTCCATTGCTGACGAATATGGACTTGTCCAAAAAACTGTGCCAAAAATCTATGCAGAAAAAAGAATTGAAAATATATAATTTTCTTGACCCTCAAAATCGAGCTCTGGCTCTGATAATAGTTCAATCATATGAATACACCCCAAATCTCTTGACGGCCTTATTGGATAAAGCGCACCTGCCGCATTCAAAATTTACAAGAACTCAAGAAACTTGGGATATCTTGTTACCCTGCCCAAAGCAAAAAAGATACTTCAAACAAGTCAGTCAAAGAAAATTTCGCAGAATACGAAAACAAAAACATCATTCTTGCTGGACGCATCATCAAATGGAGATCCATGGGAAAAATAATATTTGCAGAGATAGAAGACGCGACTGGACCAATCCAAATACTTCTTCGCAAAGATGATCTCAAAAGCAAACCTCCAGAAGGATTAGGATTTGAGGAAATCAAATTCTTGGATCTTTATGACTTTGTGCAAGTATCAGGAAAAAATTGGCAAGACTCAAGCTGGTGAAATCACACTCTTTGTCGAATCGCTGATTTTGCTTTCCAAAACACGACCAAGACCAAAAACACATTGACAGACAAAGAAGCTAGATACCGTAGGCGTTATTCACGTTATGAAGAAGAATCCAGCAACAAATGCTTTTTGAAAGAAAAATCAAGATTTTGGAACAGCATCAGAAATACTCTCACGAGTGACGGCTTCACAGAGATATACTTGCCAGTTCTTGAGCATACAACCAGGAGCTGGATGCAAAACCATTTATTACTCACCACAATGCACTTGACGAGGAACTCTTCTTCGTGATCTCTCTAGGAGCTTATTCCAAGCGTGCAATCGGAGCGGGAGGTGAGAAAGTATTTTCTATTGCCCAGTATTCCGCAATGAAGGAATGAGCGACGAGCATGCCAATGAGTTCAACCATATAGAGTGGTATTGGGCATACGCCGACTACAAAGACCAAAATGCAGCTCACACGCAAGTCATCATGGAAGTTGCAAAAGCAGTCTATGGAAAAACCGATTTTGGAAACTCGAGGTCACAAATTTGATCTCTCATCTGAGTGGAAAGAGAGATAGACTACACGTCCATTATCAAAGAAAAATTTGATATCAGATGTATTCATGCTATGATGAAGATATACAAAGAAAAAACTTGAAGAAAATAAATTCCATCTTGAGGGTGCGGCCTGATGACAGCGCATGATTGACAATCTCTGAAGCCATCCGCAAAAACATAAGCGGTCCAGCATTTCGTGAATGAGCCTGCATTCATGTCTCCTCTTGCCAAACCAGTTGCGAGTAATCCCAAAGTCAATGAGAGATTCCATGTCATCATCGCAGGCACTGAGCTTGCCACTAGTTACATGGTATAAATGGACCCAATTTATCAGCTAGACTAATTTGCGGGCACAACAAAATCTTCGCGATTCAGGTGATGAGGAAGCCCAAATGCTAGATATTGATTTTGTCGAGATGCTTGAATACGGTATGCCACCCACCACTGGTCTTGGATTTTCAGAAAGACTATTCTGGTTCTTAGAGATATTTCGCTCGCGAGGGCAATAATGTTCCCACAACTAAAAGTAGACTTTGACACATCAACCAAAAGATCTATAGCAATGTCAATCTCTGGCGTCAAAAAGATATATGAAGATCTCAAAGAAAACAAATATTTTCAATAAGTGACAATGCCAAAATAATATGGCCGCTACCATATCGAGTTGCAGACAGAGATATAAATATTTCAAAACTCAATTCCTGATCTTGAGAATGCAAAATCTGAAATTCTTGCAATTTACAAAGATTTGAAACCAGAAGATATTAACCACTTCACAGAAAACCATAAAAAGCTATCGCAAGATGTACAAAGAAATGGGAGTAGATTGGCATTCTAGACGTCCTCACCTGAAGCACTTCTATAGAGAATAGCCCAAAAAGAAAGATCTTTATTCGATAAATACTTGTGTCGATGTGCATATAATCTTATCGTCATGAAACACAGAGTGTCAGCAGGTGCATTTGATATAGACCAGATTAGCTTGCCAACTGCATTTCGTCTGGAGTAGCAGGCGAGAAAATACACTTGCTTGGAGACAAAGAAGAAACAACTGTCACAGACAAAGAAATAGTTTATGCAGATAAACTTGGTGCATACAATCTAGATTTCAATCATCGTGACGCCCAAAGAACAGCAGTAACAGAAAACACCAAAAACATTTTGATAAACAAGTGATGGAGTTCACAGTATAAGTAGAGAGCAGGCCGAAAAACACTAAAAGAGATAATTGCTGACATCACAAAATACTGCAATGGCAAAGTTGAAATGGTAGGCATTGTTTCTTCCTAAATCACGTATGAAAAATGTAAAACTAGTTCATTTGATCTTGATGGGACTCTTGTTGATACAAGTGAAATTGTTCACAAATCGTTCAATCATGTATTTCGTAAATATGGTCACAAAGAAATAGATCATCACACATTTATCAAGGTTTTTGGACGAAGGCCAGAGCAGGTTTTTGCAGAGTACTAGGATATGTATTTGATGATTCCAAAAAGGCTGCTCAAGAGTTTTTTGACTATCAGCTAGCGAACTTCCAAAATATACGCATCCACTCATGCTCGCGAAAATACTGAAACTTAAGGTAAAAGGACACAAAATAGGAATATACAAACGCCAACTGCAACAAAGCAGAAAAAATTGTTATTGAAAACCTCCAAATGACGGTTTCTGATTTTGGACGTTTTGATAAGCGGTGAAGATGTCACAAATCCCAAACCAAATCCAGAAGGCATCCTGACGGCTATGAATCGCTTGAAAGTATCACCAAATGAAACAGCATATATTGGCGACTCGGAAGCTGACATGGGAGCTGCGAGATCTGCAAACGTGACAGCGATCTTAGTAACTCAAAAAGAAGACAAAAGCGCGTGTTGACAAAGCCTGATTTCCAAATCGATGAGCTTAACGAATTGAACAATCTATTATGATTTTAAGTGAAAAATATAATCTTTGACATGGATGGGGCAGTTAATGGATCTATCCATGCAGCAAATGAAGCCTTTGTGAAGATGAAATATCGAGGTAATACAAGAGAAGAAGTGATTGCAGCTCACCTGCACTATTGCACCAATAAGCCTTGCATTCCAAAGATAGTGTTTTTACTCAAGAAAGATATTTTTGAAAATTCTTTGGAGAGACTTGAAGAGCTCTATACAATTACTTCCGCAAAGATCCTTCTTATACACCATTTGTGAATTTGTTGACGAAATAAGAAAAATAGGAATCTGGAAATCTGGCAATAGTGTCACTAAATAACAAAAAAAGTTTGTTTCATTTCCTAAGTTTGACTGATATAAAATTTAGTCACGCCCTTTGTTTTGAAGACCACACATCAAAAGAAGTAAAGATAGAAAGAATATTAAATGATTGGGGAGTCAACAAAAACGATTTTATTATGTCACAGATACTCTGGCAGATATTGTGAGTAGAGCTTGAACATTCATGCCAAAAGAACAATCATAGGCGTAGCATGGGATATTGTGGATATGGATTTACTAGCAAGAGAATTACCAACAAAATCAGATACTAAGAGAGTTCAAAGAGATACACTCTGTTATAAATAAAAACAAAAGTTTATAAAGTTCGTAAAGGAAAAATTAATAAAGTTCTTAAGGTTCTTAAAGTTCATAAAGAAAAAACAAGCTCTAAGGAGTATATCCTTATAAACCTTATAAACCTTATAAACCTTATAAACCTTATAAACCTTATAAACCTTATAAACCTTATAAACCTTATAAACTAGCCTATGACCCTTCCCTTTCCCCGTTCCAAAGCAATTGAGATAATGAGTTCGCACATAGCAAACAAAGGTTTGCAGAAGCATTGTATGTCGGTTGGATTTGCTATGAAGGCACTTGCGAAACATTTTAGTGCTCCTGATATTGATCTTTGGGAGCTAGCGGGCATACTTCATGATTCTGACTGGGAAGTCACAAAAGACGACCACGCAAGCCACACCAGAAAAACAGTAGAGTGGATAAGAAGTGCTGCAAATCCTGATGCCAAAGAGGAGACAGAAGTACTTGTAAGAACCATCCTCTCTCACAACTGTCACAACAATGGCGAGCCTATGCCCACAAACAATAGAGAATGGTCACTATATTGCTGCGACGAACTAACAGGGCTCATTGTAGCAACCACACTCATAATGCCAAGCAAGAAATTGGCTGATGTGAGTCCAGAATCTGTCATAAAGAAAATGGGTTCCAAAAACTTTGCTGCAGCTGTCGACCGCGAAGGGATCAAGATGTGTGAAGAAAAGCTTGGCATTCCCCTACCCGAGTTTGTGAAAATCGTTCTAACTGGTATGCAAGAAGGTCACATAGAATTAGGACTTTGAGATAAAGGTCGCCATAATTACTAATTTCTAATTGATCTAATTTCTAAATTTTAATCCTCCGATATATAAACTATACCTGTCTGCTGACAGGCAGGTAACTTTCAACTTTATAACAACTCCCTCTTATCACTTTATCCTTTGAATTTGGAATTTGGAACTTGGAATTTGCCTACCTAGCCTCCTCAATCGGTGGGTAAACCGGCGAGGCAAGGCACTCTCTTCGCTCATTGCACTTAGCCCTAGAACTGGCATTTGGAAATCACCTGCCTGCCGGCAGGGAACTTGGAATTAGTGTTGCCTATACGCCTATATGCCTACAAGCCTAAACGACTATCCCCTATTCTGGACACTACCCCATTGTCGAGATATAATGGGCTATATATGAAATATAGTTGTATTCTTTTTGACTTTGATGGGACTTTAGCCCATTCTGATGATGCACTTTTCGCGACAATCAATGACACACTCAAGACTCATGGACATGGTCCGATCAACAAGGAAGTTTTCAATGGTTACATCGGCAAAAAAATGAGGTCGCTTTACAAGCAATATGCCAATGGTGATGACGAAAAAGCTACAGAAATGAGGAGAACTCATGTAGAGGTACAAAAGAAACACCTTCACAAATATTATCTTTACCCCCATGTCAAAGAAGTACTTGATATTTTGAAGTCGAAAAATATTATTCTTGGCGTTGTGACAACTGCCAACAAAATCAAAATGAACGAGCTTATACAAGTTATGAATATCAGACATTATTTTGATGTATTTGTGACTGCGGAAGATGTAACAAATGTAAAACCACACAAAGAACCTTTCGAAAAAGCTCTAAGTACCCTAGGCAAGAAACCAGAAGAAACACTTATGGTGGGAGACACTGATGCAGATGTTGAGGGTGCCAAAGCATCTGGCATTGACGTGGTTGGAGTAACATACAGCACCGTTGGTCAGGCTATCAAAAATCACAATCCCACATATACAATAGATTCATTTGATGAACTATTAAAAATTATAGGGGTCTAACTTATGGCAAAATCAATCTTCGAAAAAATCATCGATAGAGAAATCCCTGCATACATAGTATGGGAAGATGATGAGCATCTTGCGTTTCTTGATATCATGCCAATCCAAAAAGGACACACTCTTCTTATTCCCAAAAAACCGATTGATTACATTTTTGATATGCAAGATGAATCGTACATAAAGCTTATGAAAGCTTCAAAAAAAGTAGCAGAGATTCTAAAAAAGGCTACAGGTGCTTACAAAATTGGCATGATTGTAGAAGGACTTGAAGTACCTCATGTTCATGTGAAGCTTGTGCCAATTGATCACACACACTCGCTCTCACAATCCCCATCCGGGCCGGCCACCCAAGAAGAATTAAAAGAAACACAACAACAAATTTTAAAAGTTCAAAACTAAATTTTTAACTTTCAAGTTTCAAGTTTCAAATTTCGAATTTCAAAACCATGATTTCACTAGATTTACTCAAACAAGACCCAGACAAATACAAAATTGCAACCAAAAACAAAAATAGAGTGGTTGATATTGACCGCATTTTGGTGCTTGATGCAAAAGCTTCAGAATTCCAAAAGAGTAGCCAAACACTTCGTGAAAAAAGAAACACTCTCGCTGAACTTGGCAAAAAAGACCCAGAAAAAGCACGAGAAGAGGGTAAAAAAATCAAAGAAGAGCTCAAAACTCTTGATGAAGAATACGCCAAACTTGCAAAAGAGCGAGACGAGCTTCTGTCATATGTTCCAAACGCCCCACTTCCTGAGGTGCCAGTTGGCAAAGATGAATCAGAAAATGTAGAGGTCAAAAAAGTTGGAGAATTACCTCATTTTGACTTTGAACCACTTGACCATATGGAGCTTGGCAAAAAGCTTGACATAGTGGACACAGAAAGGGGTTCAAAAGTCTCAGGCTTCAGAGGATATTTTATGAAAAACGAAGGTGCAATTCTACATATTTCTGTGCTTTTGTATGTCCTTCAGAAACTCACCGCCAAAGGCTACACACCAATTGTTGCACCAGCTATTGTGAAAGCTTTTACGCTTTTTGGCACAGCCCAATTCCCATGGGGAGAGCCAGAAGTTTATAAGACAAATGACGAGGATTCTTATCTTTCTGGTACTGCTGAGGTGCCAGTGACAAGTTATTATGCCAATGAGACTCTGCGTGAAGAGGATTTGCCGAAGAAGTTTGTAGCATTTTCACCATGTTTCAGGAAAGAGGCTGGTTCATATGGCAAAGACACCAAGGGCTTGTACCGGCTTCATGAGTTTTTCAAAATAGAACAAGTTATATTATGCAAAAATGATATTGAAGAAGCCAAAAAAATGCATGAAGAGCTCCAAAATAATTGTGAAGAAATCCTAAAAGATCTTGAGATGCCATATAGAGTGCTTCTTATGTGTACAGGCGACATGGGTGAACCACAAATGAAAAAGTATGATACAGAGACTTGGATGCCATCACGTAAGGCATATGGCGAGACTATGAGTAACTCCATCATGGGTGATTTCCAAACTAGACGACTCAATATAAGATACAAGACTAAAAGTGGCAAGACTGAATATTGTTATTCGCTCAATAACACAGCTCTTGCATCACCAAGAATTCTCATTGCAGTACTAGAAAATCATCAGCAAAAAGATGGAAGCATAGTGATACCAGAAAAGCTCAGAAGACTTTGCGGATTCGACAAAATCAGTCCAAAATAATATGAATCAATATCGCATTTTGTGTTTCGGTGACAGCATTACTTATGGAGCCTGGGACGAAGCAGGTGGTGGTTGGGCTGATATGCTCCGTCAAAAATTACATTCCGAATATTTGGAAGGCGGTATCAAAGCCCAGGTATTCAATCTTGGGATTGGTGCTGAAACATCTGATGGATTATTAAAACGCATAGAAAATGAAATTTTAGCCAGAGCAAAGTCTAGCTGGGAGCTTGCAATATTAATAGCAATTGGAGCAAACGATACAAGAGCAAAAGTGGATCCCCAAAACTATGAAGGCGATCCAGATTCTTACAGAGATAATATAGAAAAAATAATAAGTATTGCTTCAAAATATACTAACAAGGTTTTGATGATTGGTCTTCACGCAGTGAATGAAAAGCTCACTTTCAAAGATTTTTATTTTACAAACTCTAGATTTGAGACGTTCGATCAGATAAACACCGATCTATGTCTTAAACACAATATTCCCAAGGTCTTGTTGCACAAAGAACTTCTAAAACAATCTGATTTTGAAGAAATGTATTTTGATATGGTTCATCCAAACCACAAAGGCCACAAGTGGATATTTGAAAAAATTCTTCCAGAAGTAAAAAGGCTTATAGGTGAGTGAACTAAAAACCAAAAAGTCTTAGTATTTTGTCTCCAATTAGAAAGGCAATCCAAGCACCAAGAAGTAAAAATGGCCCAAATGCCATGTGTGATTTTCTTTTGGCTTTATGTGTCATGAGCAAAATAACTCCGTAAATAGCTCCTGTGATAAATCCAAAATATATTCCAAGTAGTCCCTTCACAAGTCCAAGCCAAATGCCAAGAGTAAATGCGAGTTTGATGTCTCCATAACCCATACCTCTAGACTTTGTCCCAAGATACAATAGCAATATTGGCATTGCAACAACCGCAGCTTCTCCAATGATGCTGATTGTGAAAGCGCTTTGTGCGAAAAGCCACATCAAAACACTTGTAAAAAAGATGAGTTGCAACGAATCAGGCAATATCTGTAGATCAAAATCAATGAGCGCCATTGCAATACTTATTGATGACATCAGAAGAAGTGCAAAAAGCCCTATCCAAGTAATTGGCTCAAATATTTTTTCTACACCCACTGATGACAAATACCACAGTGATACAAAATAAAAAACAATCGCAGTAATACCTTCCACCAGACTATACCTTATCGAAAGCTTCTTTTTACAACAATAACTTTTACCACCCAGGAAGAAATATGAGAATATTGGCACAAGCTCATACGGAGACAAGGTTCTATTACAACCATCGCATTTAGACCTGCCAAGAAGAGATTTACCTCTTGGGAGTCTGTCCACAAGGACATTCAAAAAAGATCCCACAACAGCTCCTTGCACGGTAAGATATAATGTAAGAAAATAAATTGCTAGCATTTTGGCATTAATAAAATCTAACAAAAGTATAACTTATTTAACATGACATTTATATGATCACTATTTACGGCACATCTTTTTGTGGGGATTGCATGAGAAGCAAACGCTATCTGGAATCAAAAAATATTGAGTTCAAATACATCAACATCGAAGATAATGAAGAACTAATATCACTTGTTCAAAAATTGAATAACGGCATGCAAAGTGTGCCCACAATTGTTTTCCCAGATGGTTCAGTTCTAACCGAACCATCAAATAGTGAATTGGCAAAAAAATTGGAAAGCATTAACTAAACAAATGATTCACCTCTCATCAAACTGAGGGTTACCTACCTGCGAGCAGTCAAAATGAGTAACATATCTTTTTACTATATTACTTTTTTAGTTTTTTTGTTTATTGTCCTGAGGCAGTTTTTATGGGGGTTGGGTAGCTACAATTTGTAAGACCTTCAGTGCCAGATACAAAGATTTCAGGTCTTCCCAAACATGTCTTTTCTACTATTTTATCTGGTTTGATAAACCAGTTTTTTTGACCGCGTGAATAATCCTTTAGTAGGTAGGTCATTACTCTATTCCAAATTGGTGCTGCACCTGTGATACCAGACGTTAGATAAGGATTCATTGGAGTATGATCGTTATTACCAACCCATACCACAACCATATAATCAGGAGTGTATCCTATTGTCCAGTTGTCACGTTTTTCGTCAGTTGTGCCAGTTTTAACAGCAACTTTATAGCCCTGTATCTCAAGAGATGATCCGGTCCCAAATGCGGGAATTCGAGCTGCATTGTCAGACAAAATATCAGAGATAATGTAAGCATTTTCGCTTGGGATCACTTGTCTTGCTTCGACGTCGCCCTGTTTGTAGACTTTGCCATCTGTTCCGATAATATTAAGCACAGGGTTCAAATCAGTTCTCACTCCATAATTTGCAAGCATACTGTACCCTTCAGCCATATCAATCATGGTGACCTCGCCTCCGCCAAGTGCCAAAGACAAGCCATAGTTGCTGGGATCGCCCCAGGTATCAATACCCGCTTCTTTTGCAAAATTGATAAAGTTAATAACTCCCACTTTGTCCATCATTTTTACTGCTGGGATATTGTATGAGTTTGCAAGTGCATATCTCACTGTCACCCTTCCATGAAATCTACCATCATAATTCACAGGCTTGTATATCTCAGTTGGTCCAATACGAAATACCGTGGGAGAGTCATCAAGCACAGAAGCTGATGTGACACCTTGCTTTAATGCTAGAGCGTAAAGAATAGGCTTTATGCTTGAGCCAGGTTGACGAAGACCTGTGGTGACATTGAACTCTCCACTTGCGCCATCAAAAAAGTCTCTCGAGCCTACCATAGCCAAAATTTCACCAGTGGCTGGTTTTGTGACAAGCACGGCACCATTTGAAACATTCAAATACTTTATTTTTTCAAGTTCGTCAGCAAGTATCTCCTCCACTTTGCTCTGCACATCAAGATCAAGCGAAGTGGTTATTCTATAACCTTTTTTGTCCATCTCCTCACCATCAAAATAGTCTTCCAGATATTTGCGTGTATAAAATACAAAGTGTGGTGCTTCAATTGCTATAGAGTTGGTACTAAAATTCAGCTTCTCTCTGCTTGATATGACATACTGACTATAGGAGATATACCCTTGCTCAAGCATAGCTTTCAAGACTTGATTGCGTCTATCTATTGCAGCTTTTGAGTTTGTGAATGGTGAATAGTCTGTTGGAGCTTGTGGGAGGCCAGCGAGAAGTGCAGCTTCTGATAGAGATAATTTTTTAGCATTTTTCCCAAAATATTTTTCACTGGCTTCTTCTATTCCATAAACTGCACCACCATATGGTACTTGGTTGAGATACATCTCAAGAATCTGATTCTTGGTATAAATCCTTTCTGTTTCAAGCGCAATTATCATCTCCTTTATTTTTCTAGTAAATGTTCTCTCTGGCGATAATAGTGCTGTCTTTACAAGTTGTTGAGTGATTGTAGAACCTCCCTGCACTCCTTGTTTTCTTACGATCCAATCTCGAAAAGCTCTAGCAACACCGCTTATTGGAGCTATGCCATTGTGTTTGTAAAAATCTTTATCTTCTATAGCGATTGTTGACTCGTACACATACTTTGGCAGTTCAGATATTTTGACTGGGGTTCTGTTCTGATCTTTATAAAAGTCAAATAATTTTTTCCCGTTTCTATCAAATACATGTGACGTGAGAGAATAGTTTACTAGTCCAATTTCTTTTGGACTTGGCAAGTCTAGATAGAATTCATATGAAAAGTGTGAGGCTAATCCGAAAAATACAATTATCAAAAGTACAGTAATATATTTCAGATATCTTCTTCTCTTTTTAGTAATTAGTTTTTGCGGTGATTTTTGTGCAGGCTTTACCCTAACGGTTACTCTTGGTAAGTATTTTGTTAGACTTGTGAAGAATCTTTTGAATAAATGAAGGAAATTTTTTGGTATTGCCAAAAACCAAATAAAAGACTTTTTTGGAAAATAATAAAAAAAATTCGCAACATTTCTGATTAATACTTTTGCATCAAAAAAGATGTCTGATAGTGAAGATTTGTAATTTTTGACAATCTCCCAAAACACTTCAACAGGTGACCAAAAGAAAAGTAAGAGTAATTTTTTTGGTATTGATTTAATATTTTTTATAACTTTGGTCAATCTCCTTATTAAGATTTTTATGATGAAGCTTATAACATGATATGTCGCTCTCAAGTGCCTTCCGACATTTCTTTTAGATTTGTAAATGAAGAAGTAAGTATTTTCACCTATGTAGACGAAAATACGAGCGATATTTAGAAGTAACCAGGTAAGACCTATTGAAGAAATCAAAAACAATTGTGACAAAAACTCCCTGAGATTATACATCGCTCAAATTATACCCTATAGTATATATTATTTCAACCAGCCTTATTTTTGTCTTCAAAAGGTAAATGCCTCAGTTTTGTGCGTACAACAAGTCTATTCCAATATGTGCCTGGTGGAACACAAGTGATAAGCGTCATATATGAAGCGTCATATTGAGGCTCAAGAACCGAGATTTGTTCCGGCTTCACAACAAACATGTCATAAACTTCATACTCGAATTTTTGACTATCATAATCCACAAAAATTCTGTCACCCTTTGTAAGAGAAGGTAGATATGTGAATATTGTCTTGTAGTCTTTCACATTGAAAAGTTGGGGCAAAGTGGAGTGTCCAAATATATTTACACTCCCATATTCACCAGGAGCAGTAGATGGTAGATAGTGAATGAGATTTTTTGAAAGATCCTCTCCCCCAACCTCTACTTTCGCCTTATCTATACCCAATTTTGGAATAGATATCCAATATTCTTTTTGAGTAAGTGAATTTGAAAGTTTATTTTGGGGTTTTTCCGGGAACCAATCTTTTATTTGCAAGAAAGATCTTACATTTTGAGATAATGCGTTTGATGCTCCAAGTACCTGACTAGACGCAAGCTTGGAGTTTTTGTCAACTCCATATACAGGAGAAGTCACAGCAAACATCGTTGTTAGTTGGGTCTGTGCTTCAAAAAGAAGTATTGGATAAACAGCCCACACCAAAAAACCAAAGCCTACAGTGATCATGATATAAGACAAAAATCTCACTGTGAGTAGTGGCACTGACTCTTTCTTTTTTACGTAACAATATAATGCCATATTTATCAATTAATATTTTTGATTTTTATTTGTCACTTCCTGAGGGTATAACAGATACACTAATATTTTCTTTCATTACCGGCATAAAAAGAGAAAATGGTGGAAAATTCAGTGAAGGATTCACTCTTATATTCACAAGCTTCACATCTCCACCAAGCTTTTCTTCCAAGCTACTTACTATTCCAAATACAAGCTTTGATCTTACTTCGTCAATTTTGGGAGGAATATATGGGTGGATTTCTGCAGATACTGTAAGATCGGCATGCTTTTCATCTTTTTGAATATTGGTTTTTTTCACCTCCATGGAAATATTGTTTATATCAAATGCATACTTATCACCCAATTTGCTTTTTACGGCTCCTGCGAGCTCTTTGGCGATGATATTTTTCTGACCATAATAAATAGTGTAAGATCCTTTTGCAGTAGCCGAGATGTCAGTTTTCGCATCTCCAACTCCAGCTGAATACTCCACATCATCAACCACCGATTTTGATAGAGACTGCAAAACTATCTCATTGTCTGATAACTTTTTTTTCTGGATATCAACCAGATTGCTATCTGATATTTTTTGGAGCTTATTGTCAAGTTCTTTGATATCAGCATTAGAAATAGCTGCAACTGATTGTTTCATCCCACCAGTAAAAGCCGACTCTGCTACTGCGTAGTAAAGTGCCTTAGAATAATCACTTACAGCCATATCAACTCCTTTATCAATGTTCCCTTCAGGTCCAATAAATGTTGCAGATGCTTTGGCACTTTTTTTACTCGCAACTTTTGTTCCTTCTGCAGTATTCACGGAAGCTGGGTCAAGAGATACATCAGCATCCAATCTAAATACTTTATCGTTGCTTGTTGTAAGTTTTGTACCTGCACTAAACGATGCAACTTTGTCATCAAAACTAGCAATCACCACCTGACCTTTGGATCTTTCTCCAATTTCTTTGGATCCTGTTGCAGATGTTTCGGCACTTATATCTTTTGTATCTTGGATTTTGTTGATTGCAAAATTTTTAAGAGTTACATCTGTCTTGAAGTCTTCTGTATCGACAACCACGACCACATGGGCTTTGTGCAAAAAGATAAGTGTTCCGGCAAAAAGTGCCAAGAAAAGTGCCAGAATTGAAGGCACAACCAATGATGCCAAAGAACCCAAAATATTGTTGCCATTATTTTTTACCTTTTCATCTTCTCCACCTGTCTCCATGGATTCCTTTGTCGAATCCTCAACATTACTTCGCTTTGCTTTCTCCTCAACCAAAACTGGAGCAGGCACAAACTCTTCTTCTTTTTGGACTCTCAGTTTGGTAGAGTCATGCGCGCTGACACTAGATTTTATTTCTGGCTTTTCTCTAGAGTCTAAAGCCTTATCGAGCGCGACATCAGGTTTTGCATTCTCGTCATATACGACAAAGTCATCAAAATCCAGCTCTTCATGTGTCTGTGGCAAAGCAGTTTCCGAAGTTACAGGAACAGTTTCCTGTGCAGCTGCCATACTTGGATTTGGATTATTCAAAAATTCGTCAATTTTGACTTCCTCTGTGATTGGCAAGGATGGTGCAACTTTGTTTTCTTCTGGAATTACATCTTTGGCTACCCCTACAGCTACGACATCTTCTGCCATGTGAGAGACTTGGATATCCTGATCTGTATTAACTTCTTGCATTTGATGTTCATCTGTCTGATCTTCTGGAGTTTTTGTTTCTATAAGTTGTGATGTAAGTAGCTTGTATGCTCCATCCGAAACCTCATCCAGATCCATCTTGATCCAGGTATACCCTACAAGATTCCTCTCAAATGTCAGGTCATCCTCATGGTTCATGGACGAGAAGAATACAATTTTGGCTTTTTTGGTTGCAGATTCTTCGATATGAGCACAGATCTCATCTGCGTCCGATGTAATTTTGAGTTTCTTGCGAATTTCTTCGTGTGAACATAGTATGAGGTCTGCGCTTTGTGCACCCCTTTCAAGAAATATCCATGAAGGATTCTGACTCTCGAGTGTTTTGACTATTTCAAAGGTATCTATATAACCAAGTGCTGTGAATTCAAAATCTTTTACAACTGATTTTATAAATCCTCTAAAGGGAGCAATCACACTACCATCTGGGTCAGATGTGGCATAAGATGGAATAACGAAAAGTACATTTTTTACTGTGTTGCTCAGATTTTTTTCGATTGGGTTCAAAAGCTTTTCGATCGTATCCCCTATTTCTTCATAGTTTGAGGTATCTGCTTTTGTAAATTTCGAGTCTACAGGAATAAGCCTGTCAGGAAGCCTCTCATAAACAGAGATGCCAAGTTTTTGCTCCAATAAAAATAGTATTCCTACATAATCTTTTTTGGGCTTTTTGCTACTCTTGGAAAATAGAGATGAAAAAATACTCATTTGAACTCTCTAATCCTAGCATGTTTTTACTGGCTATTCAATTTGATCTGGTACTTATTTTCAAGTGTTGTACGTATGCCTTGAGCCGCTGCTGAGAATGCGGACGAATAAGCCACTCCTTTTGAAGCATCATTCACAGCTTTCCTAAGATACTCGATTGACTCGTCGTTGAGTCCACTATCATAAGTACGTGACGATATTGGTAAAGAAACCATGTAGTCTGAATAAGCAACAAGTGGACCAAGCTCTGGATGATCAGCTAGTTTGGATTTCATATCAACTCTAGAGTAAGCCATGCCCATGCCTCTGTATTGTTTTGGAGGTTGAATATTTTTTCTTCACTTTTGGCAGAAGACAAAAACTTCAAAAGCTTTCAGGCTTCTACTTGAGATTTGGAGTATCTTGATACACCCTCCACCCAATAAGTGGCTAGCGTTAGTTTGCGACCTTGTATGCCTTGAGGGATTGAAGCTACAGCAAACTGAAGATCTGGATTTTTGGCCTTTATTACAGGTATTTGCCAAGTTGGAGCAAAAATCATGGCTACTTTGCTTGCGCAAATGCATCAATTGAGTTTGGCATGGTTGACGACCAGATGCCTTGTTCGGCAAACTCTCTATAGATCTTGAGATTTGTCCCGCCACGTTCTGCTTGAGAATTGTCTGTTAGCAATTTGTGATAAACAGTTGAAGCCCACAAATTATTAACATCTTCTTGCTTTTGGATGTTGTCAAGAAGCATAATCATTCCAAGTATTTCAGAAAAGTGTTCTACGTTATCAGCAGTTCCCATAGCCACACCACTTGTCACAGGTCCGTTTTCGCCCTTTACAGTCATGTCTTTTGACATTTCTATAAGATCATTTATAAATGATGTAGGAGGATTTGCATTGCCCGCAGCTTTTAGGATACTTGGGTTATAAAGAAGTACAAATCCATCAAGATATAGCGGTATGCCGTAGTAACTAGAACCGATTTTCAAATCTGATTGCTGGACTTTGTAAAATGTTTTTTCATATTCAGCAGTCGTCATAACTTCTGCAGGCAATGTCGCAAGAAGCTGTACTTTGTCTTCTGTGACAAGCTCTGGTATCCAGGTGTTGTGAAATCTGAATATATCTGGACCCTTTCCATTGGGAGCTCGACCAATAAGTCTTGAGAGATAATCTTTGGGATCTTTCTTGTCATACTGAATAGTTACATGTGGATTTGCTTTTTTGTATTCGTCAAATAGTGGTTTTAGAACTTTTTCATCTTCCCACAAACCCCAGTAGGTGAGTGTTACAGGTACTGCTTCGACAGGTTTGTTTTCGGGCTTTCGACCAAATATGAAAAATAAGACACCAACAATAATCATGAAAAATATAGCTATAGAACCGACAAAAAAATATCTTTGCCTGGAGTCAGATCCCATTGACGCTGGCACAGCATTTAGCACTTCAGGAGCTGGTCTATCTACTTCTGAGGGAGACGTGATGTCAGCAGGTACCTCTTCAGGGGTAATTTCTTGTGGAACATCTTCTTGTGGCAAATCAGGATATTTTTTGGCAACAACGTTTTCAAATATTGGTTCTGGTTTATCAAAAACACTCCCCTGATCTGAGTCTACAGTGATATTACCTGTCTCTTGCACATCTGACTTCTTTTTACCGGGAAAATCCATACATTCCATGATACCATAATCATCTGATATGAGAATGTCCTCTCTTACTTCATTTTTCATTGGTGTATTTATTACTTTCCTTGCTACTGGAGCTGCTATTGTGGTTGGACTTTATATGCAGGACTTGAATTATCGTGACAAAATATATCCTGGAATTTATGTTGATGGCATCAATCTTAGTGGTAAATCCATTCAAGAAGCCAAAAAGCCATATATTGACCTTAATAGTAAATTAAAAAATGTGGAATTCGAAATACGGTTTGAGGGAGAGCATATAGCAACAATAAGCGGCGAGATGATATCACTTCGTAGCAACGGAGAAAGCATTGCGGAACAAGCATACCTAATTACAAGAATGGGTGATAACACTCGAAGACTCATCCAAAGAGTACAATCTCTCATGGAGCTCAAAAGATTTTCATTTACCTCAAGTCTAGAATATTCTACGGACAATTTTGATGACACATTTGCTCTACTTGAAAAACAATACAATATAGAGCCAAAAAATGCCTTATTTGAAGTGAAAGACGGAAAGGTCTCTGTTTTCACACGAGAAGAAAATGGACTGAGTGTAAATACCACAAAAGCAATTAGTGAAATCCGCAAAAAACTCTCAGAAATATCAGCCAAAAACATTGACCTGATTGCAAAAGAGCCCATCGAAATATATGTTGCGAAAGAAGTTCTAAAGCCTGATGTCACACTTGCCCAAAGCAACAATCTCGGTATCCAAGAAATTATTGGAGTTGGGACTTCAGATTACTCTGGGTCAATACCTGAAAGGGTACACAATCTACTTCTTGCAACAAAAAAACTTCATGGGACACTAGTGCCAAAAGGACAGACATTTTCTTTCAACAAAACTCTTGGAGATATTTCTAGACTCACAGGATACAAGCAGGCTTATGTTATTGTAAATGGTCGCACAGAACTGGGAGACGGTGGTGGAGTGTGTCAGACTTCAACTACCATTTTCCGTGCAGCACTTGCATCAGGACTCCCAATCACCGAATGGCACGCACATGCTTATAGGGTGCACTACTATGAAAACGATGGTAAACCTGGTAGAGACGCCACAACATATTCTCCATCAGTAGACCTTCAGTTTCTGAATAACACTAGTGGCGCCATTCTTATCCAGACTGAAGCAGATACAGAAAACAATTTGCTGAAGTACACTTTCTGGGAGTAAAAAGATGATCGAAAAGTATATATATCCGACATGAACAATGGGCAACTCAGTACCTGCTCCACCAGCACGTGAGCAGGAAGATCCAACAATGAAAAAAGGTGAACGTAAGCAAGTTGATTGGGCTGCAAATGACGAACTAGTACCCAAATCTTGTGTATTTATTGATGGTGCAAAAAACGTGGAACTTCCCATGATAGGGCACGCATTTTCAATAGCTATGACATTCATTTTATATTCACCAAAGATCTTCCACCACATAAGAGCTTTCGATATATAGAGCTTTATAGCTTTTTATAGCCCTACACCCTACAACCTACGCACTACACGCTATATCTTATCTAAACCATGCGGCTCTGCCTAGCTTGTAGCTTGGCTCTTTATTATCTCTATAACCAATTGTCTTGGCGGGCACTCCTCCAACTATTTCAAATTCTCCCACATCTTTTGTAACCACTGCCCCTGCTCCGATTACTGCACCTTTTCCTATTGTGACTCCAGGCAAGATTATTGCTCTTGGTCCGACAAAAACATAATCTCCAATTTTGACTTGGGCAATGTGAGCTTTGAAATCTTTATCATTCACCATGTGTTCACTTGTGTAGATCATCACTTCAGAAGCAATGTCTACATGATCACCAATTATAACTTTTCCTCTTCCATCAATTGTAGATTTCTCTCCGATTATTGAGTCTTTGCCGATTATTATCCCCCATGGTGCAAACATCGTAAGATGCATGTGAATCGAGGAACCTGTACCTATGGTCATACCACAAAGCCTGTAGACAAATCTTCGATAGTGATGAAATGGCACGCAGCCTGATATATGAAGTTTGTAAACGATAAGTTCTTCGAAAATGGTTTTGAGACGGTTTACGATCTTTTGGGATGTAGATTTTTGACTCATATGCTACTGATTGTAGCAAATATTTCACTTAAGAAAGCCCCAACAGATCAAGCTTTGTTCTTGAAAAACTTGAGGTAAATAATCTTAGCAACTACAAAACATGATGCAAAAATAATCACAATTCCTGTTATTAGTCGACTTCCAAAAAGAATTTTAACAGTAAGAATTGCTAAACCAGAAAGCAAAATATCAACAACCATCCTTTTATCCATAATTGTAAAATTGATTTTGTACTTTGGTAGAAAGCGATTCAGCTTTTCAAATTTGAAATCATAAGAGTACTTTTCTTTTAACAATTTTGAAAGAGTTGTGAGAAAATTATCCATTACTCCCGCAAGTGGCGATGTTGCCAATTGCAAAATATCTCCATTCAACTGCATTTCGGTGCAATTGTTTTTTTCATAGACTAGTACTATCAATGTCATGCCTGCACCAGTCCAATTTGACCTAGCGAGTCCCTCAAGTCTTTTTACAACTCCAACTTGGGATTCGTTTGTTTCTCGATAATTTGTAATTTTTATTATTTCAAATGATTTTTTACATTCTTCAAAAAGTTGTTCTATGGTCAAACCCGGTAATTGGTAGACATTGTTTATTTGAGGCATAAAAAACTTAGAAAAATTGAATAATTCCGGACACAAACGATTGTAGCACCTTTCATGCTCATCAAGAAGTAAAGTAAAAAGATTTGCTGCCATGAAAAGGCCTGTTTCATAGCAGCACTTTGGTATAGCTGAAAGCAACGCCTGGATAGGACACTACCCTCTAAACTTTTCTACCACGATAAAGTGACCTTGAAACCATCCATGGTGATGAACTTCAATGATTGTCACTTTTGATAGTCCTTCAGGAGGTGAACTACTTCCCTCATCTAGAGTTTTATCGTCAAAATTGACGAGGTCGCCTGGACAAGGTTTGATTAGATTCACTCTTAGTCCAGCTATTTGCTCTCTTTCGTGAGGACCAGTCTTCACATAAACATCCCAAGGTCCCTTTCTAGCCATGACTCACTTCTCCATTTCTTTGCTTGATTGTCGGCATGCTCTGCGCCTGAAAAAACAGATTTGGGGGATAAGTGATAAGAAAAGATAAATTGCCGCGTATAAAATGAAGTAATAAACAAGCAATATAAACATCAAAGCTGTGTAATATTATTTTGTACACATCAATCTCTTGGTTTTCTGTCTCTCCTTGATAGAATTTCTTCGAGTTTTTCCTCTGCCACACCTTTCAAACCTTTGTATACTTCAGCTTCTTGAATAGCTTCTTGCCCTTTGAGAAACTTCTCGTAATCACTTCCAACTGCTCCGGTTTCTTTATCATAAGTGAACTGTAAGGATTCATTTTCAGGATCACTTTTTAGCATCTCAAGAGAAGCTCTGAACATTTCCAAGTTTTTGTTGACAATCATGCCATAAAATAAGATCTTGTCACCATAATCCATATCTTTTACAAATCTCTCCAATACAGTTTCATAAAATTTCCTTCTATCTTCGGGAGTTAATTCGCCGCGGAATGAATTCAACAAATCCAATACAAAACCTACGACATAGTCTAAATACTCTTGTGTAGGTTTTGCCTCAGGAGGCTTCGCTAAAGAGTCTATCTTGTGAGATGTATGGTCTGATTCACCCATTTTCTATTGTTTCTTAAAACTCATATAACCTGCATCATCTTTCAATTGTAAATAGAGCTTATTGTCTCTTAGCATCATACCCTCCACTTTTCCAAGCTGCATGAAGTAATCAGATTCTTTTGATCCGTCGCAAAACATTGTTGTTGTGGCTATTTGATCTAGACTAATTTTGCCAGGACTTGGAAGAGTATATTTCCCTGATCCACTATTGCAGTCAGACCCCACCTGAAGTCCACCATCTTTTGCAAAGCTCAGAGTAAATTCTTTTTTGTCGTTTTTTGTTACTTTGCCTTCCCCCATCTTGGTCTCAACCCACGTCCATTTACCATTTGTCAGCTCATCTACATCTGTGAGTTTCAGACTTTGTCCACCAAACTCATCCTCGTGTCCTTGGAGAGCGAGATGTGGGACAGGACCATTTGTTGGTATATAGTCATATCTACTTCCATCTATGTTTACAACAATCTCATCATTGTCAGTTTTTTCCCAAGAGCCCTCACTCAAAACTATCTTAGTATCTCCTAATTTTTTGCGGAGGATTGCTTTTCCCTCATCAGCCAAATTCAAGTAAAAAGTTTGTATTTTATTATTGCTCATATCAATGGTCTGAACATATGTTTTGCCGCTATCTATTTTGAAACTTTCAGTGTTATTGATTTGTGCATTTTTGCCCCCATTGTTTTCATTGATTACCGGTTTTGGTTTAGAAGTAATTTTTTTGGGAGCCATAAGCATCGCTGTTCCACCTGCCAAAACCACTACGATCAAAAGGATTAAAATGAGCTGTATTTTATTTTTCATGGGAGTGTAGAGATTTATAAAGTGTTTAGAAGATAGTAGCACAAAATACTACCAAAACTCAAACTCACAGAAGTTACAAATTTATTTTCTGCTCTAAAATAGAATGCCTTATTCCATCAGACCATTACTATGTTCCACTTTATCAAATCTAAATGTTCGTGAACTCATATATTTCAAAAAAACCTGATATTGAGTTACTATAAATATTAGCGTGACTAGTGTAATCAAAATGTACGCCCACTTCTTGGAAAAGTGGTGAACTATTCGAAAAACTATTAATCCAAAATTTGTCAACGTTAATGCCATCATTGCTTGAGGAATATCATACCTGCTTATACCAACCCAAGAAGATCTATACGCCATACCCACAAAGTATACAAAAGCAGATAAAAGTATAGATATAGATAGATGAACTACTATTTTTGGTACTTTTTTGATATATGGAATATTGTCAGTTGCCACGGAAATCCAAATCGGGATAAGTATAAGGATATAAGCTTCTAATTTGAAGAAATCAAAGTTGAGCATGATCATATTTTGTAAGTTGTTTAATGATTCATTATATACGGGCAACTGATGCTATAGATATATGATTATCAATCTTGGTCTTTTGCTAATTATCAAAATCACTAATGAAGATTTTTTATCTAGAAAAACTATATATATTCTAAAGAAATACCTCCAAAGAAAAACCTATTACAACTTATCCTCGTGAGAATACATGACAAACTGGACTACCTGAATGCTCAATGGCCGGGCAATATCTGACTACTACCCTGTCAGTTTCTTTATACCCAGCGTTTTCAAGGCGTCTCATTTCCTCATCATTTATGGAGTATTGCCCCCTCTCAAAAAGCCCAGCGAGCATTACATTCGCAATTTTGTCATTGCCACACACATAATCCATGACCTGCATCCACGCACCTCCAGCACTTCTACCTCCATAAAGATCGTGTGGACCAACATTGGCGACTACCGTTTGGATATTTTGTGCATCTCGAGACCTTGCCCATTCGCCGATAGGTATAGGTGCAAAACTCACATATTTATTCTTTTTCGAGTCCTGTATTCTGGAACACATTGTCTTTGGCACCCTCAATTGACCTTTTTGAATTATCAACCATTGCCAAATGTAAAGGTGAATATGCATCTGCTACAACGGACAAAATACCCGTCCCACACCCTAGATCTACAACATACTTATCTCTGATACTCTCCGGATTAAGGTCTATAGCTAGCATTGCAGCAATTGTATGTTGCGCAATCAATTGATTAGTCAACTCTGCTTCTCCGAAGTTGAAAAAGAGCAAATTACCTCGAACTGACAAATTTTGATTCGCTTCAACTACATCCTCTAATTTGAACTTATACTTTAATAACTGCTCACGAATTGCAAAATTACCTTCTGATCCTCCACAATAAAGACCTTCTCGCATTAGAAGCACTCTTTTACCAATTTGTAGGAAATATGGGGTTACTTTGAAAGAAGTTGCATCAACTATCGGCGTAGGTGTACCTGCATTTTGATGTCTTTTGTCTACTTCATCTTTGCGTAGTATATTTGAAAATCCTCTCTGGAATACCATTCCACCTGTTTGAAAAGATCCATCAAAAAGATGCGGCCTAACAGTTCTATCATATCCATGCACGGATAGAACTTCTCTGAGTTGGCTATCAATTGGAAGTACACTAATAGGCGCTGATTGCGGTAGTGGCGGTATGCCCCTCATGGCCATGCTTGGCAGTGAAGGTCGCAGATCTACTAAGTTCTCTAACATAGTATATTATACTATAGGGCTATAAGTTGTTTGAACAAATTACTAACTTTATTTATATTTATTGATAAATTATGACAGTCGTTGAAATAGGTCCTTGTGAAGGTATAGATGGATGCGTGAGAGAGGCATACTTAGAAGCTCTAGTAAGATACCAGGAAGTGTATGGTGAAGAGAATGTCACTGGCGGACCAGTAAGGGGGTGTTGTGCAAAACATGAGTGTCCGGGAAAATCAGTTTGTTCCGCCAAAGCAGTGATTATCTACGTCGATAGGAGTAAAAATGCTAGTCATGGGAATATATTTGATGGATTGATATAGTAAGCAGGGAGGCCTCTTTATTCGATCAGATTTGTAATTAATAATATATAATGTCGCACAAAATATGGCTAGAAAAGAACTCACTATGACGCTTATTTCTTGTAAGCATTGCCCTCTTGCGGAGGTGAAAAGTAATAGGGCTAAAAAGCATGGTGAATATTTAGGTTGTGAGTTGAGAGCGCTGAGAGATGCTATTAGACCAAATGCCACAGTATTTGAGGCTCATGCTGAGGCACAGAGACATCTTCTTCCAACTACAGAAATGCAGTACTTGACTACACCGGATACTCCAAATTACGCGACACCCTCATTTTGGGTAGAATGTTCAGGTAACCCGCTAAATAAAAATGGTGACTATGTTGGGAGACTTATCATAACAGGCAAAGCATTTCGAAAAGCAAATTAATAAGTTCAAATCTTTTTTTATAGAAAGATGTGAAATTTCTTCTCCATTTCTAATTATTGTTGTTGTGGAGACGTTTTAGTTGTTTGTTGCTGTAAAATGTTTTGTGATTTCTCTCTAGTTGCATCCTCCCAAAATTGTGCAATGTTATTTTGAATCGGCAGAGGTGCACCTATTGAATCTGACCATCCTTGAGCCTCTTTGGTTGCAAAATCTCCTCCATGGACAAACATCCCCTCAGGTACTGGTGTTAGAGCCATATTTGTAAAATAGTTTTAATACCCATAGCATATCACCTATTATGCAATAACAACATCTTTCGGGTTATCATTTTTATTCAACCTGATATCAATGTTATAAAAAATTGAATTAACATCTTCTTATAACATTTACTAACTTACATTTGACACTATATACATCTGCCTACATATACTTTTCCCATGTCTGAAAGAAATACAGTGAGTTTCAACCCTTGTGGCAAATGTCCAGTGACTCGAAGCCAAATAAGAGATATTAACCCTGATGGTGCGACTTGCGAAATGGCAAGGCTTTATGTTGAAATCAGACAAATGAGTGATATAGAAACAGCTCATACAGAAGCTTCAACTATGACTGGAGTGACATGCGGAAATCTAATTCCAGCAGGAGAGTATAGATATTTCGAAATAAAATGTAATGGTGCAGATCGAACAACCCACACAGGCCATCTTGGCTCAATCCATGCAAGCGGGAGAATATATCCGGAATAACAACACTCTCAGATTTGTTCGTCTTTTTTGATTTATTGATTTGTTGATTATTCGAATTTTATTGCTCACCTTCTCCCCTGGTATAATAAAACAAAATAGAAATTATATATAGGTTCTATGGCGAGAATACCTGGTAACCCTGAATATTGTGGCGCATGTGCATTGGTTAATATTCGAAATATAGGAACAGAGCGAACTAATGACTCATCAAGTGCAAGTTCACAACCACCAAGCAGAAAAGATGGTGATGTTGAGTATTGGGATCGTCCTCATTGTTTGTCTGCGCAAATTGCAGGATGTCAGGGACCTGTCAGAATAGACGAAGTTTCTGGAAATTTGATTTGTAATCAATATGGTTGTATTTCTAACACTCTAAATGTTTGAGTTGTTACAAATATATTCTAATAAGTTAGACACCGAGCGCATTTTTTATAAGAATAATTGATTTGTTGATTATTCTTATTAATAATTTTTTTCATCTTCCCACCGCTCTTCTCAACAAATCCACTTGATAAGTACTTAGATGCGTAGAGTATGTGTCTTGGGAAATAATTCCATTGATTTTCGTACCATATCTGCCATAGAAAGAAGGGTCTAAATTCAGTCTTCCACGAGATCGTAATAATTGACCTCCACTCTTAACATCTACCAGTCCACCAGTTTTTGACCTAGCGCAATACTTATACTCTGATGTCGCATCCGCAAACACTGTGTAATTTGGATATCCTTCCTTTTGAAGCAGAGCCATCATAATCGCATGAGTAGTATGACCAATATTTTTACCTCGCCATTTATCTGCAACATATGTGGCAAATGTTGGCAAGCCAATATTTCTAAACGTGCAAAAATTATTGGCATTATGAATGTCTACAGTAGCATCTGCATCACTACAGTGTTGTGAATATTCTGGGTCAGGTGAGAGAGTGATATCAAAATACCCTACTGGATCTCCATTTTTCCTAATTCCTAACATAATGTGAGGCACTTCATAAGCATCAAATCTACCATGAAATATATAGTTGAATCTCTGAACCTCAAAATCTGTTTGAGAAATGTTCACCCCAACTCTTCCTCCTGGTTCTGTAAGAGGAGCTAGAGCAGGAAAAATATCGAAAACTGGTCGCTCTACAGAGTTTTCCAATACCTCATTTGCATATTTTGCTAGAAATAAGTCTACTTCCTTTTTCATACGCATATTATAACCTATATAATACGTTTATTGCCTTTTGCATGGCTCTAATAAGTGCATATATGACATGCCATGAAACTATCTGCTCAGCATTTCAAAAGACGCGCTTGGTTCTACATGGAGGGTGGAGTACGAAATAGAACATCAAAACCACATACAGTAGATATTTATCGATTGCTATAGTACAATCCTCCAAATTTTTTATGTCTAGAGAAATACTCACTCCGCCACTTACCATGGCTCCAAAATTTCAAAGAAGAATGAGGCTGCATGAGTTGGGTTTGTGTGGATTGCCTACTGAGTTTATGCAAGGTGCTCAAGCAAAACATTTTTACCCTGATAGCATGCTTGAGGGCATGACACAACAAGCAATTGATGCGGGTCTATACTCTATACAAGGAGATTGCATTGATACATCAGACCATAGCCTAATAGTAAGGACGACTGGTCTTCCATTAGCTAAATCAACCACTCACTCTAGCCCCGCTTTCGTAAGAACTTCGCCTGATGTATGGAGAGATTTGTCATCCAAGGCAGTGCTTGACGATGAAGCACTACGTCAATACCTCCAAAAACAAAACCATTGGCTTGTCCATTTGGAACAACAAAAACTCCAAAGAAGATGTGTTCATGGTAGATTTATAACGGACAATACTAGCAATGCATTTACACAGCTAGATCTTATTACTGGAGTTACACATGCGAGAGGGATAGATCATATGAAGCCATATCAAGTTTCTCCAAACAGAGTAAGAACTATAGCACCAAGTATTCATGAGTTACGTGTTGGTGAAGGATTTCCAAGTGGGTTGATTGAACCAACACTGGAGGAGGTTGAGGTTTATTTGCGGATAACAAAAGAAAAATTGATGGCTGACTCATTTGGAATGCACCAAAGACTTACTTGTGAGTTTAGATTTTTTCCAAAGGATGTTATTGAACAAGGTCCACAGTTGCACATAATGGATTTTCTTCCTGAAAATTGACCATAATACACATCATTTTTCACCTAGCAGGTGGAAATTACTTAGCCTCCGACACATAGTTGTCTAAATATCCACATGATTTGCACTTAAAAGAAACAATGTTTGTGCTTACTGGCTTTACAAACCATCCATATATACCTTTCAGTTCGTCATCGGCAATCCAGCGAACACCTCTCTTTAATCCAAGAAATCCTTTCACATTTTCACCTCCACACTTAGAGCATTTATTTTGCATAAAATGGTTGACTAATAATTTCTAATATTATACTCATTTTTTTAAAACCCTAAGTTGTGAAACAATAAAAAGATGGGTCTTATTCTGCTCCATAAGGAAGGTGGAACCCATTTTTCAGATAATTTGGACATGTGTCCGTTATCAGCCACCACCATGCTACATGGTGCACAGTAAAAATTGAAGGTTGCTACAAACAACCAGGATGGATCCCACCTTGCGAGTAGACTATCTGCATATTTATGGTTCTCTTGTGGACTAAATCTTTTTGGAATTTCACCTCTACTAGATAAATGTTTTGTTTATCCTCTGACACGAGTGCAAAGTCAGGAGCATCTTTAATATTTTCCATTACATCTTTTACTCTTGCAATATGTTGGTATTGGGCAAGTGTTGGTACTGTATGTTCATAACCGAAAGGTATGACTGTATATTTTCCAACTTCTCTTATCATTTGCTCAAATATTGTTTCTGCAATCTTTCCTTTAATAAGGTTTCTAGTGAAATCTATTGGTGTGGACATATGTCTTGATAGTAGTACTTTGTAAGAAAAGAAGCAAATGCCCAAATTGCAAGATACCACCACACTTTGTCATACCAAATTTATCTCGGGAACCCTTGCACTAATTGAGATTCTTCGGTCGGTAGTTCATCAGGTCTGACCTCTCTCTGAATGACCCATGACCGTCATCCCGATGAATTTCGGGATCCCTAGTGAACTATATTTTTTCACTTTCCACATGACAGGTGAAAAATAGCCAAATATTGAAAATACTCTTACTATGGGATATAATCGACTATGGCAAAAAATGAATTAGAGCCTCGTACCGACCTAATAGCCAAACATTCGTCTGGAGATTTGCTGCTTAGTGGTTTATGGGGTGAAATCTCAATGTCAGGACAACAGCTTTTTGTACACACTAACCCTACTGATTCTCTATGCGATGTGCAATATGAATGTGGTTTTCTTCCAGAATGTCTTGCTGGATTAGCACCCACTGCAGCTGTTACGGTAATACACTGTGCGAATCATGATGAGCCTTTACATGGAAATGTTCGAGGATGTATCAGGGAAACTGATAGTGAAGAAAACTCTCAGCTTTACGAATTACTAGATAGATTAAGGCTAAAAACCAGCAATGATCCATATTTATCTCAGGCACCTTTTTGGCAAGAAGTGATGCAGACTGCCCCACCAATGCTCGGACTTGACCCAGAGTTACAAAAAGACATGATTCAGGTAGTGTCTAGAAGAAACTGGAGAGGTCTTTATTTAGATCCAACTCTTATTGACCATTCAAGACGTATACTGACTGCCGCTATGGTTTCTGGTCTAGTCGAGACAGTAGATGACCAACAATTTCTTGATGGACTTGTTGAAAATAGTAGATATGTGCGAAGATTGCTTGATAGCGGCAATCTCCCGCTTCGATACACCATGAGAAATGCATCTACCACCCAAAGACAAAGGGAGATGGCAAGTATTGCTGCAGCAAATATTGGAGGTGTCACAGCACAAGATAATATTTTTCAAACTTGGCCTGACTGCCATGCTTCTATTGTTGCGCCGATGAATGGTACTGGTGTTGTTGGTCCCCCAATAACTTATAGGGAGTTTGATGAAATTGCACGTTTTTATAGTGGACAAGAAAACACCTACCCACCGATTCCACCAGAGGCTATTCGTCTGGGAGATCTACCAAAAGATCACGGATTAGAATACGCTTTTGTTCTTGGGGGGCAAAAAGTGAGAATGGCTTTTTCTTTGT
>JAXLZQ010000012.1:0-48915 GCA_046350875.1 Patescibacteria group bacterium | reverse complement strand
ATTTGACTAAGATTGTAGAATTGATCAAGTCTTCTTGGGTTCCCTATTCGACCCCGTATAGTTGCCTCAAATCTTGATGCTGTTGCTGAGATTGATCCGAGTAGTGGGTGCTGTTCAATCAGGCGCATCTCAGCTTCTTGATCTCTTTGAGAAAATCTTTTTCGTGGTGACCCTCCATCTTGATCAGAAGAATGAAATTGTTCCTTTGGACTCATATAGCCCTATAGTATACACCTCGACAGACAATTAAGCACTTTCTGGGTTGCTTTGACTGCACATATGTCAGATTCTAGACAACACTTCGCTAAAGCTACGTAGTGGCAATGCATGCCAGAATGATGAGAAATAAGCAAAAGATTCTATAGCTTCGCCTAAGTCAACTCGGGATCGCTACCAAGAAAAACCAATTAGATTACTGTTATCTTATAACTTACACCTTAAACCTGGAATTTATCCTGAGCTTGCCGAAGGACCTTTAACCTTGTGGGTTATTTATTTTTCTGCTTTTATACTTTTATCTTTTTGAAGAGTTGTAGGGGTCGCGGGGTTTGCGATAAGGTCAAATCTTGCAGTGGCAGATGCCTCAGACATCCCCCAATATCTATCCTTGAGCCATTCTTGGATAAGGAGGAAATCTCTGTTTTTGTTTTGTGGGACAAGGGCATATTCACCATTTGGGCCAGTCCAATTCTTGAGCACATTTTGATCAGTGAGGGCTATAGCATCAACCTCATAATCTTTTTTCGCCATAAAAAGTGAGATGAGACCTGGTATGTCTGTTGCTTTGTAATCTGTATCCACATATTTGAACATTTTCCCAGCAAGATCGATGATTGCAGGAATGCTAGAAAAAGATAGAAGTTTGTCTTTGATTGCAAGGACAACTTGTCTTTGTCTTTGGCTTCTTGAGAAGTCATTACCCTCAGTTTCTGAGTGTCTGGATCTTGCGTATTTTAAAGCTGTTTTACCGTCAAGCGTCTTGGTACCAGCCTCAAATGTGATTGTCTCATATCTACATTTGAACTCCTGCTCTTTGAGATATCCCGACATTGTCGCTTCAATAGCTTTGAGGTCGTCTTCTGACTTGCCGCAAGTATCTTTTTCTTTACCATCTACCGGATACCATGGATCACTAAATGTAGTAGTTCTCGTGATTGTGATACCACCAAGTGAATCAACCAGTGTCTCAAATGCCTTGAAGCTCACCGATACAAAGTGATTGATATCATCACCGATTACTTGTTTTAGAGCGTATTTGGCAAGTTTACCTCCCCCACCATTTTTCTCGCTGTACTCCTCTGGCTTATTGCTATAGTAATTGTCATCAAGCCCCAAAGCATATGCAGCATTGATCTTGGTACCAACTGGGTTGCCATTATTGTCATTGAAAGGAAGCTCTACCCACAAGTCTCTTGGGACAGAGATTAGAAAAATTTTTTTGGCTCTATCGTCCACTCGTGCGACCATGATCGAGTCTGTGAGTGCTCCGCCATCATGATCTCCTCCACCGTAACCCATAAGTGCGATATTTTGATAATAAGGAGTGGGTGTAGGAATCAGTCGTGATGAAACTTCTTTTGGAGTTTGAGCCACAACACTTGCGTAACTGAATGCCGAAAAAGCAAAAGCAATAAGTCCTAAGGCGGCAATAGAAGCTCCTACTAGGTGCTCTTTCCTCCTTGATTTTCTTCTGATGTGTTTGTGTAGCAGATGCTTTGGTAGTGGCGTATGAGACATAAAGACAGCGATAAGTATACAAAATATTTTAATAAAACAACTGAAGGGGTGGGAAATGGTTATAAAGTTATAAGGTTATAAAGTTTATAAAGTCGATAGATATATGGTGGTTGGAAATAGTAAGGTATCAGGCTCCGCCCGTAGACTACGCCAAGTCTGACTTGGCTACGCCCGGGGGTGTCTGGTTTCAGGAATTTACTAAATATCTATCCAGATATCAGAAACCAGTAACTGAGAGCTTGTGCCGAGTATGAGAGCTATTGAATATGGCTGTGTACATTGCTCGTGCAAATCTATACAATGTATTTGTGTTAATGCGCAACATAATAATACATATGCACAAATATGTATTTTGTAAGTACGTGTTGTTTTTTTGCCTAGTATTTCTCTCACTTGTAACTTCTCCTCAAGCTTTTGCTCTTGATGCAAATATAAACCAAAATGTTTGGGTCACTGATAGTGAGCCTAGAGTAATAACTCGTAATGGCAACTATACATATTTAGGAGGGTCATTCGATTATGCAGGCCCTCTAACTGGTGCTGGTGTGATAGTAGATGCTTCAACTGGAGCCGTCACAAATCTAACAGGTAAGATAAATGGATATATTAGCGATGCTGTGTCAGATGGCTCTGGAGGTTGGTATGTGGTTGGTACATTTACCCAAATTGGTGCTACGACACGAAACAATATCGCACATATTTTGTCAGACGGATCTCTTGACTCCTCATGGAATGTGGGCGGGGTTGGAGCGAACAAATATGTTAGAAATATTCTTATTACAAATGCTAATGATTATTTATATGTATCAGGAGGGTTTACTTCTATCGGGGGTGTTGCAAGAACCTATCTGGCGAAAATACAGACTTCAAATGCAACAGTTGTAAATACTTGGAATGCCCTGGTAACAAGTCCATGTGGAACACAAGAAGTGGGAGGGATGACTTTGAATGCCGACGAATCTATTTTGTATTTTGGAGGTTGTATAGATACTGTTAGGGGGTCTACGCGTGTGGGTGTAGCAGCAGTAAACACAAGTGACTCCACTCTGAATAGCTGGTACCCCACTGGAGGGGTAAAATCATCGGGATTCAGTGCGTTTATTTATGACATGCTTTTCGCAACGGACAGAGTGTATATTGCAGGTATCATAGATACTGCTGGTGGCCTAACACGGCATGGAATAGCAGCAATCGACTTGTCGGGAAATGTATTGGCTTTTACAGCTGATTCGAATAACACAGTCGTAGACATTGCCAAAAACGGAAGTACCATTTTCCTTGGCGGTTATTTTAATACAATAAATAGTACTCAGAGACAAAAAATCGCCGCAGTTGATGCAACAAGCGGGGCACTTACAAATCCGGATTTAGGGCTTACATGGGACACCTCGGAAAGTGTACGAGCTCTAACAATCCTCAATGGTAATTTTTATGTGGGTGGTGACTTCACCAAATTTAATAATCAGGATAGAATCGATACTGCAGCTTTTCAGCTTTCGGACAATGCTCTACTTTCATGGAACATTCCAACAAATGCTAATGTTAGCACCCTTGCGCCAAATAATGACGGTACGAAAATATTTATGGGAGGAGGCTTTGCCAGTGCGGGAGGAATAACAGCTAAAAATGCCGTAAGACTCAAGCTAGATGGCTCTGCAGATGCCAACTGGTTGCCAAATCCTGACAATACAGTATCGGCATTTGCTTTTGCAAATTCAAAAGTTTATCTTGGCGGATATTTTGACAATATTGCGGGGGGAGCAAGGAATAATCTAGCTGCAGTAAGTGAGGTGGATGGTAGTTTGCAAGCATTCAATCCCATGGACTCTGGTACTGCTGTTTTCTCAATGTTAACCACAAATGATAGTTTGTATGTGGCCGGATCATTTTCTCTGATGTCTGGGGCAAGTCGGAGCAATCTTGCATCGTTTTCACTAAGTGATGAAACTTTGACTGGGTGGAACCCAAGCACTGATGCGAGTGTTGACAACATCGCGAAAACAAATGACAACTCGTCAATCTATGCAGCAGGATCGTTCCTTAATGTCGCTGGAGTGGGTCGTAAATATTTGGCAAAAATAGGCACAACCATATACCCCGCATGTACCATGTCCAATCCAGATATTTCAGAATCTTTTGAAGGGTCATTTCCGCCAAGTGGATGGACAACAGGAGATAACGGTACTGGTGGTGGCAACTGGTCACAAGACAATACAACCTTTTCTGTTGGTTCAAAATCTGCAGTATCAAATACACCAGGTGATAGTCAGGAGTCTTATCTTGAACTAGCTACAAACTATCCATCAGCTAAGAATCTGTCATTTAGTTGGAAAGCTAGCACAGAAGAAGATTATGATTTTTTGTTATTTTGTTTAGACAATCCCACTTGTGATGATACAGATGCAAATAATGCTATATCCGGTGAAATTGATTGGACAGATGTGTCACTTCAAGTCCCATCAGGTTCACATACGCTTACTTGGAAATACTATCGAGATAGTTCAGAAGGTAGTGGCTCAAACAGGGCCTGGATAGACAATGTGATTCTTGGGAGTCCAGACTCTGAACCTTGTGGATCATCTTCAATGATTGATTCGTGGAATCCCAATCCGGATGATTACACAAATAACATTGCGGTATCTCCTGATAATAAACTTTATGTGATTGGAGGGTTTGCAAACATAAGCGGTCAATCAAGGGACAGAATTGCCGTATACAATGTATCTGATGGTTCTCTCACAAACTGGATGCCTGGTATAGGACAGTACAGTACTCTTTATCAAACGTCATTCAACTCTACTGGAAGCAAGGTTTATCTTGCGGGAGCTCTAAGAATAACTGAAGGTGCAGAAAATCAAGACAATATTGCAGAACTAGATGGGACAACGGCACTTCTGACCTCATGGAGACCTGTAGTCGATGGTGACCTATATGCAGTGTATTCTGATGATGATGCTCTAATAATCGGCGGTCTTCAAGACACTGTGAATGGCTACGCTACAAGCTATGTATCACAATTTGGTTCTTTTGCTGAGGTAAGCCCCACTCCAACACCAACAGGAGGCGTTAGTCCAACAGCCACTAATACACCCACCCCAACCTCAACAGGGAGTCCAGCATCATCCCCCACTCCGACCCCAACTGGTGCTCCAACATCCACTCCAACTCATGCTCCATCATCAAATAATGGACAAGCAGTGTTATCATCCAGTACCAATACTCAAGTTATAGCATCTTGTACAAAAGAAAAACCAGATCATGCCCCAGATCTTTTCCAAATAAATTCCAAATCGAATGAAGCAACGCTTTTCTTCACACCACTTAATCAGGATGTAGATCATTATGATGTGATATATGGCTTTGCAGAAAACGACTTAAGATACAGTACAAAGTTTGATTTTGGGCCGTACACTGGAGTCATAGACTACACAGTGAAAGACCTTGATCCATGGCAAACTTATTACTTCAAAGTAAGAGCTGGGAATGGGTGTGCTAAGGGAGATTGGTCAAATACATACAAAACAATAACAATAAACAGTAAGCAAAAAAGCAAAAAAACAACTAATCAAGAAACACAAGTAAATAACAAAAATATAAAAATGAAAAATAAAAATAATGAAGCTGTTGTTGAAGTGACACCTATGCAACAAAAAACTCCACAAAAAGTCTCAGCACCAAAGCCAAAAATAACAGTCACTCCTGCTCCAACTTCGTACTTTGAAAGTCTTTAAAAAAATGTTTAAGGATATGGTGTGGTGGAAATAATGCTGCTTCACAGCATTATTAATTCCTAGTTCCACATTCTCCCGATTTTATCGGGACTAACTGCTAAGTAAGACTCTGCTTGTCTCAATCGTCGACTTACAGTTGAGCAAGTTCCAAGTTGTGTATTATGGTGAGTGTTACGCAAATACTAAAGATGACATCTCAAAATTCGAAGTTTTTGTTCGCTAACCCTCATTAACAAAGAAGTTAGCTACATGTTTGATACACCTAAATTACATGGCTTTTATTTCTTAGGAATTTAGATCAAATTATATACTCGGAATTAGGAATATGGCACTTGGAACTTTGTTTACCAACTCCTCCCCCGCCGCCTCCACCACCTCTCCACCTGAGAAGCCACCACCCCCACCCCCTCCACTTCGTGAAGGACTGAGGTCATAGATGACATGAAGCTCGAGCTTGCGCGCGACCTAGGTCACTAGCAAATACGGCCGCATTGAATTGACCGTGTACATATGGGCCCACATACCAGCTGGGTGGCTCCATATTGAGGCTTGCGAATTTATCAGCCCAGATTTTGGTCACTCCAAGAGCCATAGCGTATGGCAAAAGTTTTTGGAAAAGTTCTGGTGTTTTTCTGGAGCATTATGAAACTCGATTCTATCTTTTTCCGCCGTAGACATATACATTTTTTAAACTGAATTTCAACTAATACGGGCAAAGCTTTGCCTTCATGGTATAAAATCTATACACAAACAGTACTACTATTGAAGCAATGGTAGAGATGACCATAAGAGTGATTAGTACCAAAGAAGACTGAGTTATAGCAAAATACCACAAAACAAAGACTATAAGATAGCCTGGTAAAAATATCGACTGGATCGGGCCTGGAGTAGATTTGAGGTATCCAGCAGTTACTGCCCAAGAGTAAAGTTTTGCTTTGGCTTCGTCAATCACAGGATAAAATTTGTATTTCAGACTAGACAATCTCACCTCTGACTTGGAGCTTGGATCATCTTCTGATTTTAATGTGTCACTTATTATTTGAGATAAACCTGGAATTTTTGTCAGATTCAGAGTTGTGTTGTCCCATGTGTTTTGAGTGGCTGCTGCACTGCTATTGGCAAACTCTTTGAGATTTTTCGAGTCTTTCAGATAGGCTTTGAAAGCACTATTTATGACATCGTAATATTTGCTTGAAAAAATTCCGCTATATAATATTTGTTCTTCTTCAGTGAGTGGAATTCTTTCTTTATCGGGTGAAGATTTTATAAATATATAATCTTCTCCAATTCCAAGAATACCACCCTTTTCATATTTGATATTCATCCATCCTTTTTGGGCAATGCTTATGATTGTAGAAGCAATGTCTACATTGTTGACTTCTTGGTCAAGAATAACTCCAACTCGAGCAGGCGATAAGCCATCTGGGGCATCAAATCTTGGGGCAATAATACCTCTGGTTTTTGGATCACGACCATTTTGGTACCAGACATAGAAAAAGTACAAAAATGGAGCTAATGTAAAAATGTAATACCATTTACTCAAAATATACTCACTTGTCCGATCTTTAGTTCCTGTTACATTTGAGGCGATCTGTGTCGATGATTCTGGATTGATGGCAACTTGGACAGTAACTCCTTCATGTGGACCCAAGCCTTTGACACCAAAATCAATTGCCTTATCACTTATTAGAAATATATTGCAGTTACTTGAATCTGTTGATCCAGCTGGTCCTGCATAACAATAAGTATTTTCTGTGTAGAAGCTTATGTTGCCTTCGCGTGATAGTCTGATGCTTGCATTGTCAATTGGCACTCCCCAGCCATTGCCTATCATGTTCCAGTAAAGCTCAGGGTATCCTTTGTCGTCTCTCAACGCATTTTTTATGACATAACTTATGACATATGAGTGCTCGCCAGTAATAGTTTTGTCTGGGTCTCCGATTTTGATGAACTCCTCGTCGTTGTATTCTCCAGCAAGTAAAGTTTGAGGGCAAAGAACACCTTTTCTTATACTTTTTGAAACCATGGTATTTTCGCCATCTTGTGTGACGTGTATGTCACTAATGCTTACTTTCGAAAAATTTGATGTTTTGTAACCTGTACCTTTTGGCTCAAAAAGAAGTGGTATGGTTCTGTAGATTCCGTGTTTGTAGCTATCAAAGTTTGCGGTAATTTTTTCTTGTACCAGAACCTCTCCATTCTCTCTTACTTGAGCGGCAATATCCATGTCTGAGATCCTCCACCCAAACTCTGGAGTTGGCGTATCATTTGAACAGAACGCGCTTCCAAGTGAGTTACCAAAAGATGCGAAGATTGTTGAGCCACCAAAAGAAAGAAAAAGAAATATTAATATAAAAATTAATCTAGCGGTAGAAAATCTTCTCATGTTTGTCTTAGAACAATGTAACTTGTAGTATGCAACTTGTAACTCAAGTTCTTTTATCAATATTTGAGCGTTATAACTTATCGCTTTTCGTCAAAATAGTAACTAATCTAAATAATCTATTTTTCCGAATTACAAGTTACAATAGTCAAGCTACAACTTGTTAGAACTTCACTTGTACATTCTGTCTTTCTTCTTCTTTTGACTCAAAGTATTTTTCTTCAGTGAAGCCCATCATATTTGCGACCAAATTGGTTGGGAAAACTATCACTCTATTGTTGAACTCTCTCACTGAGCCATTGTAATATCTTCTGCTATTCTGGATATCAGACTCGACCTGGTTTAGTGTTTTTTGAAGGTCTAAGAAATTGGTATTTGCTTTTAGGTCTGGATAGTTCTCAGCCACTGCAAAAAGACTTTTTAGGGCGCCAGACAAGGCATTTGATGCCTCTGCTCTCTCCTCTATGGTGCCGCCACCGACTGATGCTGCACGGTATTTGGCAATATCTTCAAAAATTTTACTTTCATGACTTGCGTAACCTTTCACAGTCTCAACGATATTTGGGATAAGATCAAATCGTTTTTTGAGTTGGGTGTCTATGTCTGCAAATGCTTCTTTGATCTTTTGTTTGGCAACTGCTAGACCGTTATAAATGCTTACAAAATACAAAACTACTGCTCCAACTAAAACAGCGACAATTATGAGAGGTGTCATATGTAATAGATAAATAATAAACTCTTTGGTATATCGTACCAAAAATATGATATTAATACTTAATAAAGTGTGTGAGATGTGCTATAACTCAAAATATATATGAGTATAGAGCACGACTTACTTACTCATCATGATCGTGAAATCTTGGGACCTGAAAGCCTTATATATCCTGTGATCTCGCGTAGAGTGGGTGGGGTATCTGTTGGAATAAATACATGCCCCCATGACCCATGCAGCCTACACTGTCTATATTGTGAGGCTCAGGCAAGACAAACTGGTCGTCAAATCAAACCTTATAATGTTGAACTAGCAGATAGGCAGCTTCGAGATTTTTTACAAAAGTGTTCTGATGGTAGGTACTTAGGCCAGCCAATAAAAGCTATCACATTGTCTGGCGATGCTGAACCAACACATATGAGAGGTGACACTTTCAGTCATATTATAAAAGCAGCGGTTAATGCGAAAAGAGAATTTGGTTTAGATCAAGCTAAGCTTGTTGTAATATCCAATGCCTTGGGATTTGGGCGAAAAGAGGTGATTGCTGGGCTTGAAACAATGTATGAAGATTCTTTGGCAAATGAAGTCTGGGCAAAACTTGATGCAGGGTCTCAGGAGTACTTTGAAACGGTATCTGGGAGCAAATTACCTCTTGATAGAATTGCAAACAATATTATGACAGCTTCTTCAGTATTTCCGATGAGGATCCAAACGTGCTTTATGAATATTGATGGTTTTGTGCCTGATGCAGCAGAAATTGGAGCATATATTTCAAGAATAAATGGTATTGTTGACGGATGTGGACAAATAAAATCAGTTCAACTATACACAGTCAGGAGAGATACTCCTACTGAGAGAACTACTCCACTAACAAAGCAACAAATGGATTATATGAGCGATGTCATAAGGCCAAATATACATGCAAAGCTTGATGTGTACTGGCCATAGAAAAATATGAATATTCTATTGTAGTTTGTAGCTTGAATTTCAATAGTAGAAAAAACGTAAGCTTAATATGTTAGTCGATCAATAACTCATTTGCATAGTGTATCTATGTTATCTGTGACATCATAATTCACTGAGTTATGAAAGTGAAATATTAGCATTTCAGTTGAAAAGTTACAAGTTTCAAACTACACAATATGATTTGTTAGTCTTCGTTATCGCGCATCCACGCCTTGTAGACGATTGGGATGAAAAATAGTTTGAGCATACCAGAGAACAAGAGTCCCGCTATAATTGCGCCTCCGAGTCCTCGCCAAAGTGGATCTGCAATTGTGATTGGGGCAAGTCCAACAATTGTTGTGATAGATGTAAGCACTATTGGCTCAAGTCTACTTCCTGCAGCTTCAATAATCGCGTCGTCGAGTAGCATCCCATGAGCTCGGTTTTCATTGATCTTTTCGACAATAACAATTGCTGTGGTGACTACTATTCCAAAAAGTGCAAGAATTCCGATAAGCGCGGGGAATGACAATGCTGTGCCAGTTGCGGCAAATACCCACATCACAGCCGATACCGCAATAGGTATAGTGCAAAGAGTGATGACAGCTTGGCGGAAAGATCTAAACTCTATCACCATGGTCACAAAAATTAGGAGGAATGCAAGTCCCATGGCATTTATGATTGATTGGACTGATTTCGCATTTTCTTCATTGGCTCCACCTGTGCCATAGGAGTAGCCTGAAGGATAGGTGAGTTTTTCTTTGGCGAAAGTTAATAGTTCATTATTGATGTCGGTTGTCGAAAATCCCTGTCTAACTGAGGCTGTAACAGACACAGTCCTTCTACCTTTTTCTCTGTTTATGCTTGATGGATTAGGAGATAGCTCATATCTTCCAAATGTGTCTATTGGCATGTTTGCTGATGCTCCGGCGATAGATATTTTTGTCAAGTCTTCTGGTGACGGTGTGTCTTTCGAAAAATACAAATTAATATCTTTTTCATCATCGCCTACTTTCAACTTGCCCATTTCAACTCCAGACAATGCAGATCTTATTGCCATGCCAATTACTGAGCTGTTTGTGTTGCTCTCTGCGATCTGGTTTATATCTGGAACAAATTCAATTTTGCTGCCTGAAGATGGAAGGGATTTGTCTATATTGAAAACACCTTTTTTGGTTTTTAAGTAATCGATAGTTTTGTTGGCATAAGTTTCAAGTTGGGCAAGATCTGCTCCTGAATATTTTATCTGCACATCAGCACCAGCTGGTGGGCCGCTGGATTCTTCAACTACAGTGATATCTGCTCCTTGGAAATTTGCATAATCAGCTCTCAAATTTTCCGCGATGTTGAAGGATTTTTGCTTTCTCTCCTCCTCTTTTAGAAGTTTTATGGTGATTGTAAAATGACCATTTTCACTTTGAAGTCCTCCCATTCCCCCACCAACGCTTGTATTAGATTGACCTGATATGAAGTCAATCCCATCAATGTTAATAATTTTTTGCATTGCAAGCTTCATTATTTCTGATACGCGTTTTTGGGATGTGGTTGATCCTGTATCACCCACAATAAATATATTGTCATTATCGCTCTTAGGGAAGAATTCGTTTTTCACAAGCCCAAGCGGGACTAATGCAAAACCAATAATTGCAAAAAGAATAATTGCTGCAAAAACCTGACGACGAAGTGATTTATTTTTCAATATCTTTTCGATAATACTTGTGTATGCGAGACTAATACTTTCTACATTTAGAAATCCCGTACTCATCTTGAGTGATAGATAGTCTAATATTTTTTCTAATTTTGGATTTTCATCAATATATTCATTCACACTCTGAGCAATATTGTTTTTGTATCTTATTAGCACAAAAGTGAGAAATGCTATAGAAATAATAGTTGGCACAAGCAAGCTTGTCTTTGGTATAACAAAATATAAAAGCGCCAAGTATCCAACTGACAACAAAATCACAATTAATCTTTTGACTCTAGCAGGGAGTTTCTTATCAAAAATTCTCATCATCACAGGAAGTGTGATGAGTACGGCTATAGAAGTGGACGAAATCATGTTGAAAGTCACAACGAGTGGGATTGGTTTTACAAACTCTCCAATTATTCCAGTTGTCAAAAGCATTGGCACAAAGGCCCATATGGTTGTGATTGTAGTTGACCAAAGTGGAACAATAAAATCTCTCCAAACGAGTAGTCCTGTCTCAGTGCCGGTAAAATTACCAGTCGCAAAGTATCTGGTCATGGCTGTGACAGTGACTATTGTGTCATCAATAAGTAGTCCAAGTGCGATAAGGAATCCAAAAAGCGAAATGAAATCTATACTTAGACCTGCTAAGTTCATAAGGAAAAATGCAGAAAGAAAAGTGAGTGGGAATGTGAGTGACGAAATAAATGCTTGGCGGATACCCAAAAATATTGTAAGTACCACAAACACAAGAATTATTGCCGAACGAAACTCACTCACAAGCTCTACAAATTGGTCTTCTATTGCGGTAGCTCCACTCAAGATAGAATGTATCTCGTAAGCATTTTTGGGATAACTCTTGAGAGTATCATCGACAATCTTTCGAAATGACTCCTCTGCCTTGTCTATGTTGGTTTTGGAAGTTTTGTAAACTGCAAAAGTTACAGAGTCTTTGATACTTTTTCCTTTTTGGGCAAACAGTGCATTGTTTGAATCTCTCTTTGGTTCGATACGTACAGTTGCGATATCTTTCAATTTCATACCCTTGCCATTTATATTTATGGGTATTTGATAAATATCGTCCACGCCTTCAACTAGTTTGGGCGTTGCGACAGTGTATGTAGAAGAACTGCTTTCGACTGTTCCAGCAGGTATAGCACTAAGTGATGCCTGGATTGCTGAGCGAATAGACTGAGGATTAACGCCAAACTCTTGAGCTTTGGCACTATCTACTACGATTGACACTTCATCTTCTGGGATGCCTGATATGGTCACTCTGTCTGTGTATGGACCATCTTCAAGATTCTTTTTTAGGATTTTCGAAAAACGTGCAAATGAGGCAGGATCTGAGTTTGTAGTGACTGTGAATTGCCATATTGGCTGATCTTCAAAATCAAGCTTCCTCACTTTGGCATCTTGGGCAGACTCTGGCAATGTTACTGTGTCTATTGCAGATTGCACTTCATCTTTGGCTTTGTCTGGGTCTTTGCCTGAAACAAACTGGATAGAAATGACAGAGACGCTATCACGTGAGACTGAAGTGTAAGTATCAATTTCTTTGATACTTTTGATGGATGATTCTAAGGGGTCAGTGACAAGTTCCTCAATGTCTTGTGGTGATGCTCCCGGCATGACAGTTGAGATGATTACTATTGGGATTTTGATCTCCGGATTTAGTCTTCTTGGAATATTTGCGAATGCATAAGTACCAAGAAGCAATATCACTACTATTAGAAGAATAACCAATCTAAAATTGAGTAAATATTTTGCCCAAAAAGTATTATTTAGGGCTTCGTCGAATTTGATTTTTGAAAAAAAGTTTGTTTCCAGAATAATAAAAAAATCAATTAATCAATAAAACAATAAATACAAAAAATTATCGGTTTTTTCGTATTTATTAATTATTTGTTTACTATCTCAACCTTCTCCCCTGAGGTAACATTCTGATCTAGGATAATGTTTGCTTTGTTTGGTAGTCCGCTTTTTATCTCAACAAGCTCACCTATGACTGGTCCCAAAACAACAGGATACGCTTTTGCAATATTTTTTTCGGTAACAAATACGTAGTCTCCTGTCTGTGTCTGACTGACTGCATTTAGCGGGACAAAAGGAACAGTGCTTTGTGAGTCTTCATGACCAATACTCAAGTCCACTTCAAGTACTGATTTGTCTGAAACCTCACTAATGTATTCATCAGGTATTGGTATATACACTGCAAAAAGTGATCCTTGAACTGCTTCTGAAGTGACAAATGATGGGTTCACTTCAATCGGTTTTTTTGCAAGATAAACAGTTGATGGTATATCTAGAGTGATTTTTTCTGCAATGTTTTTTGGTACATAGACAATAGCAGTGGCGGGGTCATCCTCGACATTTTGGGCAATAAGTGCAATTGGTGTGCCAGGAGATACTGCTTGACCAACCTTAATGTAAACTTTTTGTACAGTACCAGAAAATGGTGAGGATGGGTACATAAGTGCTTCTTGGATATATGCGAGAGACACCTGTAGATCGGCAATTGATTTGGAAATCTCTACTGATTTTTCTTGCAAATCCAATTGTCTTATTGATATTTCTCTTTGAATGTCTTCGATTTTTTTCGGTGGGTTATCTCTATTTTCTGTGTATTTGTTAGCTCTAAGCTGTGCGTTGAGCGAGAGATTAGCTGCCTCAAGTTGTGACTTTTGCGATAGGTAGCCTCTTATTGTTGAGTCGTTTACATCTGAGCCATTCGTGTTTAGATAGTCAGCTATAGTACTATCTAGCAGTTTTACTACGTCATTGTTGAGGTTTATCACGCTCTCAGTGTCTGAGAACGATTGTGCTGTAATTTTGCGGAGTTCTTCTGCATTGTCTGCATTTTTGTTTATGAGGTCTCTCTGTTTACTTATCACATCTTTTTGGACATTATATTGTTCTTTTGCAAGTTCTTGTTGCTTTTGGGCTAGTTGTCTTTGGACTGCAGGCGCGTTTCCACCTTGGTAATTACTGCTTAGATATGCAATATTTTGACCCCTATAGACAGTATCTCCTTCTGAGACATAAATATTTGATACAACTCCTCCAGTCAACGAGGTGATTGTCACGACTCCAGTCTTTTCGATTGTTGCTTGAAATCTGGCTTTTGGTGTATCACCTATCCTATATATATTTACTTTCTTTGGTAAAACTTCCGTTTCTTTTTGGATTACTGGTTTCCTAAGGTAGTTGCCTATAAATAGTAATACTAGGGAGACTGTGAGTAATACAACAAAAAGTATTAATGGATACTTGTCTGCGGTTGTAATGAGTTTTGTTTTTCCAGTGGAAATGTAAGTTTTTGCTTTTTCCATATAAGGTTTCATAAGGGGATATTATAACATTGCAAAGCCCCAATTACAATTACTATGAGATATGATTTGATATGTTATGATCTATTTAGTTTTTTGAAGAATTTGCTTCGTGCTCAAGTAGTTTTTGCTTTATGGCAGTGCCTGCTCGATATTTGCCGATTTTTCCATCAGACCTCACGACCCTATGGCATGGGATAGCGATAAGGATTTTGTTTTTGGCAATAGCCGATGCTACTGCGCGAACAGCTTTTGGACGTCCAACAGCCTTTGCAATGTCAGCGTATGACGCGGTCTTGCCATATGGTATTGCACAAACCGCATTAAGCACTGCTCTAACAAAGGAGGATTTGTCTGTAAACGAGACAAACTGCGAAAAGTCAGGTCTTTCACCATTGAAATAGTCTTCTAAGCAATCTGTCAGTTTATGATCAGAATCCGTATATGAATCTGAACCTGATCTGGATTTGCCAAACAGAATAGAGAGTGCTTCTGAATTGTTTCCTAACTCAACTATTAGGGTGCCGAATTGAGGGTGAACAAAACTCAAATTTTTCATGTTCTCAATTTTAGATTTGGTTTTTAAGGTTTTTGTAATAGATTTGTTTCTTTATTTCTAGCCTTTCGATAGCATAGCGCAATGATGTTCTAGGCATTGTTTTTGCATGTTTATCAAGAAATTCTATTAGATGACTTCCCCACTCTTTTGCCCAACTCACGAAGCATCCAGCCCACTGCTTTTTGTATTAGGTCATGCTTATCCATTAGTAATATTTCTGCAATTGCAATAGTGGGTTTGATATTTTTGGCTTTTATAAAAGCAAAAGTTGATATCATGGCTATTCTTCTTTCCCAAAGCGATTTAGAATTTGCAAGTTTTATCAAGAATTCCCAGTCTTTTGTCTTTAGTAGTCTCTCCCCTACTATCTTGTAACATGACAAATCTACTAAGTCCCAGTTGTTGATATATTCTTTATTTGATAGATACAAATCGAATATTTGTTTTTGGGCAGAATCGTCGTGTGATTTTTCATATGTCTCATATTGGTAGACCATGATCATAAGAGCACATAGTCTTACTTCGTGGATTTTGTTTTTCATTAGCAACTCTGTATCAGCGAGTGACGAAGACTTGAAGTACTTTTTTGCAACACTTCTAACTTCTGGCACAGAGATACCCACAAACTTGTCTCCTTCACCGTACTCGCCTTTGCCAGTTTTGAAAAACGGATGAAAACCTTTTCTTTTGTCAGTAGATGAATATTGCATTAGGTCATTTATGACTTTTTTGGTAATGCTCATGAGGGGTAGTGTAGCATTGTTTAGAGCAGAGAGCAGAGAGCAGAGAGCAGAGAGCAGAGAGCAGAGTGCAGAGAGCTGAGATGAGTAAGAAAAACGATAAATATCTAATTTCTAATTAATCTAATTGACCTAAAAATATCCAATCGTCCATTGATTTGAAATCATTTTTATGCAAATTTAGGATAAGTAGTCTCGTTCCAATCTTACGAAATTCTATGAAGGTTACCTTACTCTATAAGTGGATAAATCTGAAATTAGATATTAGAGCAATTAGAAATTAGAAATTGTTAAATAACATATTTCCCTCTTGTAGACTTTTATCCAAGTCTGATATACTGAAAATTGTAATAGTTTAATAGTTAGTGATTGTCGAAGTACGACGAGACACAGTTACAGCTTCATGAAAGCATTCTCCAAACTCTACTACTCTTTTTTGCGGACAGGATTTTTAAGTTATTGTAATAAAGGGGGTGAATCTATCTAAATTATGTCAAAAAGACTATATGTAGGAAATCTTGCATGGGCAACCAACGATGATAGCTTGAGAAATTTCTTTTCACAGGCTGGAACAGTCACATTTGCTCAGGTTATCGTAAACAAATTCAACGGCCGTTCAAAAGGTTTTGGATTTGTCGAAATGGAGACAGATGAGCAGGCGCAAAACGCTATAAATACGCTCAATCGTCAACAACTCGATGGCCGCATGATTTTCGTCAATATTGCAAGACCTCCAAGAGAAGGTCAGGGAGGAGGTGGATCACATGCCCCAACCGCTGCTGAACCACAAGAATCTCAAGTAGAATTTACACCAACGGAAGAAGTTGTGTAAGTGTTATTTGTAATATTTGAAATCAAAGATCCCGGAGAAATCCGGGATTTTTTTAAGTTTGGACGTCGTTTGACAACAAACATGCCGGGCTTGTATTGGAGATCATGAAGCAAGCCTTTGGATCGTCTGGTATTTCTTGTCCAGTTGGTGGCATTTCGTATATGACTAGTCGGTTTAGTGGATTGGTGGTTTGATTGTTACTGATTGTAACTGAAGAGATTGATGCATCTCCGCTTGAGTCTGTGGTGAATTTACCATCATTCACACTGCTGCAATTAACGCCGCAAACCCACATTTGATAAGTTCTGCTTGGTTCAAGCTTTTTGATAGAGATATTAAACAAAGTAATATCCCATATTCCATTTGAATTTACTTTTACAGTAGCATCACCTGTTCCGCTTGCATTTAGGGTGAAAGTAGACGGTGGATTTAGGACAAAATGCATTGGGGCAATTGTTGGTGAGGTTTGAACTACTTGGGTTGGAGTGGGGCTAGGTGGAATAGTTAGAGTTGCTTCTGCGGTTGGGATAAGAGTCGCTGACGGAGATGATTGTTCTGCTGTTGGGCTAGCAACAGAAGTTGTTGGGGTATTTGATATTACAAACTGCACCTTACCCTTAAATAGCGCAGGGTATATATTTCCCAAAAATTCAAAAGTGTCGCATTTGTCGTTACCTTGGCAAACTGTAGGATCGTGTCTAAGTGAGCTGAAGTTGAAGCCGCCAGTTTCTCCAGGTGACAACTTGATTTGATTGTTGGATACTAATGCTGGGATAAATACACCAACAGTATGATTGGTTCTATTCTCAAAATTCACGCCTTCATCAGATGGCTGGATACTAACTACGTTGCTTCCGGCTGATGTTTTGTAAACAGCTCCGTCTTTTTCAATTCCTATAAGTGGACCACTTACTCTTGTAGCACCAACTTCAGTCATCCCTGGTGCTTTTGGTCCAGTCGTCCAAGTTTTGGCTGCTCTAAAAAACAGGAATATGCTTGTTATAAAAAGTACAAGTATGACTAAACCCCCTACGATAGCGAGTTTCTTCGGTATGACTATATTGTTATTTTGATTTTTTGACTCACTTTTGTTTTGATCCATACTTAGATTTTCAAATTAAGACTCATCTTCATCATAATTATATAGTTTTACTTTGCTTCGCATCTCCTCAAGTGCGATTGCTGCAATTAGAAGCAAGCTTCCAAGTCCAAATGTGATTGTCGTTGCAACTCCAGTGTCAGCAAGTTTTGCCTGGCCTTTTGTATCTGTTGCAATTTGTGTGACAGGAATGACTGTGACTGCACCATAATCGTCCTCTGATGGGTTGAGGTTGTTTGGGGTGGAGTCGATGTCTTTTTCGGTCATGGCATAAACTTCAGCAATATTTACAATATTTTTAATAGCGCTGATTCTTCCTGATATTCTAAGTTCTTTTTCTTGTCCTGGTTCCAGAGTTCCAATATTCCATTGAGTTGTGTCTTTATTGTAGACTTCTCTATCTTGTCCTATTGCGTCATGAGACGTATAAATCAAACCATCAGGCCAGTAGTCTTTCACAATCAGCCCAGAAGCACGATTACCACCTTGGTTTTTGACCTTAATGGTATACATAATTTCGTCCCAAAGCTTTACATCGGTTTTGTTAACAGTTTTTGTGAGTGCCACATCTGTCACAAGTTGAGTTCTCGTCATACATGCATCAATGTTCATGTTAGACTCTCCCGCTGCAAGATTGATATTTGGTGTATGACCTACTCAATGCATCTGCATCGTATTTTGTAAATTGTAGGCTTGCTGCCCCCATCAACTCTCTGCAACCCAGATTTTGACAAAAATCGTAGCCACTCTTCCCTACACAAAATAAACTCTATAACAGCCAGCATCTAGATTTCTGAAATAATAGTGACCAACACTATCTGTCTCAACAAGTCCAAGTGAAACTGTGTCACTTTCACACTTTACTAGCTGGGCCCTTACTCCTGATATAGGACCTTCACCTGAGTCTTGTAAACCATTTTTGTTGCTGTCTTCCCATACATAATCTCCTATTTCAGCTCTAATAGGTGTGGGTGAAAGTGTGCCTGTTGGTGTAATGGTTGGAGTCGCGGTCAATGGTATTGTTACTGTTGGAGTGGGTGTTAGAGATGGAGTCATAGTAAGATCTTCTGTAGGAGTCGCACTCGGCGTTGGTGTCTCAGTAGGGTTTTCTGAGGGACCTGGTGTATTTGACATAATAGTTGTAATCGTTGGTGTGATGGTTAGAGTAATGGTTGATGATGGGGATGGAGTATGAGACGGGCTTATGCATGGTATCTGGCCGTACTCAGTAGTGGCTGATGAGGATGAAGTTGTGCCATTTGGGAAATTCACTGTTATATTATTTTTGGACCTCAACACACATGCACTTGTTGCAAGCTGGTGCTTGGCTTTGACGATGACAACAAGTCCTGCTGAATTGTATGGCTCAATGGCTGAGACTGTACCCACTATCTTTCCGCCTTCTATAGTGGCGTTTACATTTTCTGTGGTATTTGTTGCCACTATCACTTGCTCAATGCCAGAGCTGTCCGGGTCGATAAGTTCATCAACAAACGATACGTTTTCTACTCTTGTTGCATTTGGATTGTGAATGCTTATGGCATAAGAAATGATAGAGTAATTATTGTCGTCTTCATATATTGACACGTCTGCTATTGTCTTTCTGACGAATGAATCCTGTGGTGTCGGGGTTGCTGAAGGAATAGTGGTAGGTGTATTTGATGTCACTACACATTCTGGCGGGTTGGTTGGAGTGTTTCCACCTGGAGGTGTGACAGTTGGGCTTGTATAGCACAAGCATGGACAAGTCGGTGTTGGTGTAATCGTTGGCGTCTTAGTTGGTGTTTTGGTTGGGGTCTTTGTAGGAGTCTTAGTGAGAGTTGGTGTACTGGTCTTGGAAGGAGTTGGGGTACTACTCTTAGTCGGCGTGAGAGTTGCAGTCTTCGTTGGAGTTATGGTAATAGGTGTTGTCGGAGTTTTGGTTGGGGTCTTTGTGGGTGTTTTTGTTGGAGTCAACGTGGCGGTCTTAGTCGGCGTGAGAGTTGCGGTCTTAGTTGGAGTTATGGTAACTGGTGTAGTCGGAGTTTTTGTGGGTGTCAATGTTGCAGTCTTGGTTGGTGTCAATGTTACGGTTTTAGTCGGCGTGAGAGTTGCAGTTTTGGTGGGTGTTAGGGTTGCAGTCTTCGTTGGTGTCAACGTAGCTGTCTTAGTCGGCGTGAGAGTTGCAGTCTTAGTTGGAGTGAGAGTTGCTGTTTTGGTTGGGGTTAGCGTTGTTGTGACTGTTTGGGTTGGGGTAAGAGTGCTTGTAAGAGTTGGCGTCAAAGTTGGAGTCTTTGTTGGTGTAAGAGTTGGTGTAAGAGTTGGTGTAAATGACGGTGTTGGGGTCTTTGTTGGTGTTGGTGTGGGGCATTCTACGGAGCTGAAGATTCTGAATCTGACTGATTCACCCCAATATCTTCCTTGCTCTGGGTATCCTACTGATCCATCGGTACATGCAATATAGTTCGGTGTGCATACAAATTTATTGACTAGTGTGCTCCATGAATGTGCGCACTTGGGACTTCCACTACATGCGACTGCTTGAGGGTTTGTGGTAGCTGCATTTATAAGTGCATAATAAGTGCCGGTTTCTTGGATGCTCAAAGTTTTGGCATAGGTGTAGCTAGGGACATTTATACCTGCTGCATATGTGAGTTTGCAAAACATTTTTGAACCTGAATTCACAAACTCTCCTCCCGCCTGTGAACACCAGGCAGGTGTAGAGGTATATGTACAAAGATCGTTGTTACATTCTTTTGCCAAATACATTTCGGTAGACCCAATGTTGGCATAATACGAATAACCTGATCTTTGTGTGGCTAGAGCAGATATTGTGAAAGCCTTGCCTGTCTCAATGCTATTAGCTTGTTGGAGACAGTTGGCAGGACCATTGAGGCTGACATAAGCATAAGGTGCTGCTGGTGCTTCGCGAACATCTACTATAAAGTCTCCTGATGGAAGATCTTTGTCATTTTGGACTGCCACGTTGTTTAATACATAGCTTGATGAGCTTGATACTAGTTCATATCCCTTTGGTACAGGTATGTTACCCAATTTTATTGTATGAGGACCTTTGCCACAATTTGCTCCACACCAATTTGCTCCAGCGCTAAGTTGGGCAGTTGTGCATGAATATATTTGTGTTACTCCTAAACTTGTGCTTGTATTACCATCATTCCAACAGAGTGTATTTCCAAGAGAATCGGAGCATAAGTAATTTTGATAATCTTTACCATTTACAAAATAGTTGTTGAACACATACTTACCACTTGCATCAGTGCGTGATGACACAGTATTACCGTCTCCATCTACCTTGTGTACTGTTACATTTGGTGCTGCAAATGTCTGACCACCTGGGTATCTTAGATATACATGTCCTGCAAGTCCTCCGGGGTGTACAGCTGCAAGCGTTTCTTTGCTAAATGATAAAAATGCAATCGAAAAAAATGCGAATGCAAATAGAAGTTTGATAATATTCTTGGTCATTTGGAATTTAGGAAATCTTGGTATGTGTCATATTGCTTATCTTCTCTTTTGTTTACTTTGATGACTGTGTAATATGCATCTTCTTTTGTGGTTTGCCCAATACTATAGCCTGTGAGAATTTCACTCAGTTCTCCTGTTTTCATAGTCCAGAGTTTAGCTTGCATTGCTGGGTCAAGGTATATTGGGCTATCTTTTTTGGTGAATTTGATATCTGAGTAAGCATTAGCTTCCCATGCTTCATCAACTAGTTTGAGATCGGTATTTGTCTTTATGGCATCACCTGCCTGCTTCATAGTCATAGCACCAGACTCGACTTGTTTGCGAAGTGATGTGAGTGTGTCGAATGCAATTTTCTTTCGTTGTTCTAGAGTGAGAGAGTTTGAAGGGAAATTGTCATACCAGATGGTGATTGATTCGAAATTGATGTATGTGGTGCCTTCTGTTTTCATATAATCTTCGTACTTGTTTAGGGCTTCGTAATCTACAACCTCACCATTCGCTGCTGCTACCTTTTGGATCAGTTGTCCTGACTGTTTGGCTTTTTCACGTAGTTTGTTGTACTTCTCCTCTACTTCGGGTGGTGGACCTAAGACACCCGATGGGAGTGGTAGTTGAGTGGGTGTAAGGTTTTGAGCAGTGCCACTTGGCACAACTGTGGGTTTGGTTCCTGGTTTGCCGTAAAGTGTTGTTAGTTTTTCTCTAAAGCCCAAGAGAGCCCCAAAGACAACAATTACTCCAAGTACTAATATTCCCACAGCAATTAACATCTTTTTTTGTTTGTCATTATTTGGATTTGCAGAGACATCACTAACTAAGTTGTTAGTTGAATTATTTACTGTCTCATTGATTGGGTTATTAGCTGGTTCGCTATCCATTAGAAAAAAGTATATAGAGATATTTTTGCCAATGCAAGAGCTATTTATTACGAGATACTTACAAGATAAAATGAAATGAAATAATCATTTCCAATTGACTATATTTGCTGAGATAAGAGGTAAAAGCTTGATGTAGGTGTCTGAATTGTGAATTATAAATATTGTGGGTTTTGCATTGTTTTTATCAGCTCTAGATCTTCCCTGCACTATTCCACCATAAGCGATGATATTGCCATTAACTTTCAAAGTATTTGTGCTTGATCCAGTGTCAAAAATACCTGTAGCTATAATGATTGAATTAATTTTTGTTACTGAACCATTTAGTTTTATATCATTCGCAATTACCATAAGTGGCGAACTACTCGCGCCGGCGTTTACATCAGATTTGAAATTAACATTGCCAAACGTTGCCCCGTTTTTAATAAGGATTAGTGTAGGTTTTGTAGCGTCGCCAGTAAATGTTATGTTGTTGAGCGTGACATTTGCTCCATCAATTACAGTAATTTTACCTCGTTCGATAGTGATGTTGCCAGACGCGTCAGGTGACAAGTTGGAAATGCCCCGTGACAATATGATCTTGTTAAAATGATCAACAAGTAGATTGCTCATTGCAGCTTTTGTGGTACCTAGTTTGTAAGCACTATTTATTCGGAATCTATTTGTCGAAGAGCTGATGTTTAGGGGCATGAGATCTACAAATGTGTTATCTCCTGCCACAAATCCACCAGATCCAGGGTATGTTTCATCGATCATTCCCCTTCTCCCTTTGTCGTCTGAATCAAAAATATCAACAATATAGGGCATGTTGTTTACTAGTTTAGTGGTGGCTTCAGGGTATCTGGTGTAGCTTGTATTTTGAAGTTTGATCCATGGACCTCCTTTGTATACAAAATCGATAGGAGCTGTATACTCTGCATCTATCCCAGGTGCTCCTGGCGGTGGTATATCTATGCGGATGGGTGAGTCGCCGGGAATGTAATATGGCAAAATTTCAGATGGGATATCTCCCAAGACATTGAAAGTTTGAGGCACTGCAATAAGACATCCGGGTAAAAAGCTAACTATGCAACTATAAGCCACATTGTTAGGGGTCTCGTGACAAGTTGAGGTCGAGCATGTGGTTGGTATGGTGTGGAAATTTGGAATCTTGACATCATCTACATTCAGCGGATCACTAATTGAAGCGTTAAGCGGGGTTATTGAGGGGTCGGGCATTCTCTGTCTGAAATTGCCTGTCACATAGAGCTCTGGTAGTGGTGTGGGCGTGGGTGTGTTTGTTGGAGTTGAGGTGTTTGTAGGAGTTGGCGTTTTGGTGGGTGTCATGGTATTTGTTGGCGTGACACTATTGGTGGGTGTCAGTGTTTTGGTTGGTGAAGCGGGAATGTTTGTAGGTGAGGTGGCAAATGTGACATTCGGTGGAGATGTTGGGCTAATAGCTTTGGTTAGATTTGGAATTGTATTTGTAGGAAATGGAGTACTCGTTTTTGTTGGTGGTACAGGGGTGTTTGTATTCACAACTGGCACTGTTGGAGTTGCTGATTTGCAGTCAACGCATGTGTATCCCAATCCTAAGTATGAGGTTAGTTGTATTGTAGCCACACATATCCTGTCATTGTTGTCAGGATTTGTACAAAGAATGTTGTTGTATTTTGCTGCAGGCGCAAGACATGTAGAACAACTAATGACTGAAGATGTGGGGGTAGGAGCTCTTGTGGGTGTGCTGGTTGGTGGTATAGGGGTACTTGTAGGAGGAATGGGAGTGTTAGTTCTCGTTGGTGGAATTGGGGTGCTCGTGGGTCTTTGGATTACATTGACTCTGATGCCTGCTGTTGGACCGGCACACAAATATCTAGGTTTTCTATCTACTTGATCGTATCTACATTCCGACCTATTTCCGTCCCAAATGCGACAACCTATAGTGAATGTTCCAGTAACTGCAGGTGTCCAATAACTGTCAAAAGTATAGTTTTTCGTTTGTGGTGAAGTGTCTTGTAGATTGAAACCATAACCAATACTGTAGTCAAATGAGGGGTAATTTACATAAAGATGTCCTGCAAGCATACCGTTTAGTGATTCTACATCCGTTCTAAAAATAGATGTTTCACCAACATACACTGTGTTTGTCATGCCTTCTGCTCCTCCAGCAACTATTCGCAAGTTGCTGCAATTTGGGTTGCACTGAATGTCTGGACCAAAACTCTCAGCACCCCCACTCCATACACCATTGTCTATGGCATGTATCCACCATCTGTATCTTGCGCGGGAGTCAATATTTGATAGTCGGTAGCTAAAGGTTTTGGAGTTAAAAGTTGCACAAAAAATTTGACCTGGAATATTTAGATCTCCACAGTTTCCTCCATCCACACCGTTGCCAGAACTCGATATGTGTGGATCATATGAGTCTACTCTATCGATTCTTATGGCATAGTTGTCAGCTCCAGATACAGCTCCCCAGCTAAAATCCAAATAATGGACCACGTCGGAGTAATTTTCTCCGCCATCGATCCCAGGTGGGTAAGGAGTGACCCCAGCTGGATATATTTTGAGACCAGTTGGACATGAGCTTTTCAAATTTCCAGGCACTGCTGTGGCAAAAGTGGGGGAAATATGAAAAAATACAAAAAAAACAATTAAGCCAAAAAATACCAAAAATTTGTTAAGTGTTGCATCCGCTTTTTTTGTATATATCCTCATATTATTCTATTTATCATTTTACACAAAATCTCAACAGAATGATATTTTGTAAGATTTTGTATTATTTTTACTTGTTGATTTTGTTCGTGTTTATAAGATTCAAAAGATTAATATAAGTGTCAATATCAAAAGTCACAAGCACACTTGGCCTGGCATGGTCATCATCCGACCTTGATCTTGAGTTTATAATGCCCCCACCTGTGACGACATTGCCCTTGATCTTGAGTGGAATGCCCCCATTGCCCATATCAATTTTTTCTGATGCAACTAAGATCCCATTTATGACAGAAACTACATTGTGGATGTTGATGTTTTTGGCTATCAACAATACTTTTCCAGTACCGATACTACTATCTTTTATGGTGATATTTCCTAGCTGACCTGATGCATCAATAACAAGTAGTATTGCATTGCTACTATCTTCTACACTTATTGAGCCAACTAATGAATTTGGCTCTAGAATATTCACTGCTGATTTTTTCAGCTCTACGTTGTTTCCTGGAGAGGAGTGTATTGAGTTTACAGCTTTGCTGTTTGAGGAATATTCAGCAAATTTTTTGAGACTTGACACTAATTTGACACTATCCAAAGAGTATCCCGCTGGCAAAATCCACTGATTTGCTCCTGACCCAAATTGAACTTTTCCGAGTGGATCAATATCAAGATTGGCGCTATTTGGCACGAAACCTGCTATTCCATCATGTGTCTCGCCTATCATACCCAAGCTCGTGGATGGGTCATCAGAGTCACCAGTCCCAACATTTGCTTGGGTTGATGTACCACCATAATATTTGTCCAGAATAAATGGCATATGATTTACAAGTTTTGTTGTGGTGACTCTTGTGAAGCTTGTATCAAGAAGCTTAATCCATGCTGTACCAGTATATTTGAAAGGCATGGGGAGATTGGCATTTGTAGTATTTACTAGAGTGACTTTGTATTGTCCAGGCATTAGCGAATAATTCAGAGGTGGTGGCGATTTGAGAAGGGGGCTCAAGATCACATCCATACTGTAGTTTGGACCATTGACATAACCCGGTACACAATAGCCATTTATCGCATTGTGTTCCTGGAAAGTATATTTGGCAATGTGACCATATGTATCGTTTGTGTCTGTTAATATATTGGTTCCAGCTGTTGCACACTCCCCCCCACTTCCTGTCCAGACCGTGTCATTATTGGCGCCTATACTCTGCAAGATTGGCAAGCTAAACCCAGGTGACGCATCTCGGGTGACCCCGCCTGTTTGTTGTTGTATTGCTCCAGTCACAATGACCTCTGGTACATGAATTGGTGTCGGAGTTGGAGTATTTGTGACAACAACATACGTCACATCTCTTGATCCCCAAGTCGGATACGATGGCCACCAGAAATTCTGCCATGTTCCACTAGCATCATTTACAAGTTTCAAGACTGCTCCGGTTGTTGTTGAGGTTGCACTTTGTAATATTTGTTCAGGATTTAGGATGATGCCTGCACCTCCTTCATAAATACCTTTAGCAAGAGCAGTTAAACTACTCTCATCATCAACCGAAAAACTGGTGCATATTGGTAAAAAACATTTATATGTTGAAGCAATTTTGTTGACTTTTACTGGTCCATTCTCAGGATTTACCACCTTTATATTAATAAAAGGAGTGGGTTTGGGACAATTGAAGCTACCCATCCCACACCATGGCTGCCCGCTGTATCCGCCATCTCCGTCAGGCTGATATTCATAACCTGGCTGGATATTCCAGTTGTAATTTGAATCACTCATTATCTCTGCAGTGTAAGTATTGGGATAGCCAAATGAAGTTACATCTAAAATATCTCCAGATCTGAAGTCTCCTCCTAACGCGTTTTTGTTGTACCAACTTTCTGGCTCATTATCAAGTCGCAAAATGTACTTGTATGCTCCTGTTGTGTAATCCCAAGAGGTATTAATATATGATTTTCCTGTTGCGTTATCAAAAACACATACTGCTGATCGTGGTGTTGGGCATGGAATTGTCTTTACAAACTGAAACCAAAGGTCAATATATACATTACCTCCCGCTGGGCAAGTTAGGGTGCGGTATGCCCCAAGCGCTCTTGCAGGATTGTCAATATTAATACCATGACAGGTGACTTCATTGGTGCATGCAGTCGTATACACATTGTAGCCAAATGGCACATCAACATGGATATCTGTGTCGCCTTCTGGAACCCCTATAAAATATGGATTTGTGATCGATAAAACATTGTTGCCACTATCTCTAACAGCCAATCCATCTAGGTCTGTCTGTATTCCTGCAGCTGGGTTTTCTAGGATTTTGAATCCTTGAACTGTACATGTGCCACCGGGTGGTGGATCAGGTGGTCTAGTTGGGCCGCCTGGTGTGTCTGTTGGGCCATTATTACAACTTTTACATTTCCAATAAGTTCCACCAGAAGGGCAGCTTGCAACTTTGTCACCACATTTACAACCTGTTTCATCTTTGCATTTATCTGGCTCTGTGGGTCTTGGCGTGTCACCGGGTTTGTCGGTGGGGGCTTTTGTTGGGTCTGGGCGTTTTGTAGGTTCTCTTGTAGGAACTGGTGTATTTTTGGGTTCACACCAACCCACACAAACATCTGGCTCATCCGCTGTACTGCAGACTGTGCAGTGTTTTCCACCTGGACAACCACATGTAGCATAACTATTAATTGAAACTAGTTTGATTGTGAACAATATTGCTAATAATAATATGCCAGAGAATATTATCTCCGGAAATTTAGTAATAGTATTATTGTTTTTCATTTGGTAATGTCAATGCTATATGCCAATGGAATGAAATTCTTATCAAATGTATAGTTGCTAATTTTTTTATCTCCATTTTCTGTTTTGGCATTCAGCCCCAGAAATATATTATTACTAGTACTGTTCGTTGATTTTTCAGATATTTTTGAGAGTAATATGTTTATATCTGTTAGATCGCCAAATAAACCTTTTTTAATATCATAACCCGTTGTATTAGGGTGTTCAATTCCGCAAGTTAAATAATTCTCGCTCTCCAGTCTGCCATCGTTCCAATATAAGCCTCTATCTTCAGGCTCGATATGAATTGCGGAGATAAAGTATTTGTTTTCATTACCGATAACAATATAGAATTTGTTGTCATCATTAGATTTTAATATTGCGAGTATTCGTCCTTCGACTTGGTCGGGCAAAGCCTTTGTAAAGCTATTGAGCTTATTTAGTTTTGAGCCACATGTATCGCCTAACAATTTGTTATTTTTATAAGATAAATTATTAGCATTATTAAAAAACATAGGGTTTAATTGTTTGGCTGCTTGATCATGAAGAAGTTGTTGGTTGCTAACTAGATATACTAACTGTGATTTTATTTTGATAGATTCTAAAAATGGCGTACTTTTAATATATATCACTCTGGTCATGAAATAATAAAAAATCATTGAAGACATCAAGATCATAAAAACCAACAAATACAAAACCTTGTGAATATGAGAGTGAAAGCTTACGCGTATATTCATGGTAGTTTAATATCTGCTAATAATATTTCTCTTGCTAAAATTGTTTTTTCATTGTTGTTTAGGTTTCCTTCATAATATTTTAAGATGATCACATTACCCTTTTTGAGATAATTGAGAACGGATCGATCAAGTTCTTTTCTACGATAGCTCACTATTTTGTCGCTGTCTGTTTCATATACATACATTGGTGCGCTTAGATAAACATTTTCATCCGTAGTCACCCGATATTCTTCTCCATTTTCAAATTTAACATCAAAGAAGTTGCTTTCTAGTGGTTTGGTAATTGTGGCACGATTTATGTATAGTTTCCCGTGACCAGGTGTTTGTAGAACTTGATCTTGCAATTCACCATCCCACATATCTGTTTTGGTAAGTGGAAGATATGCACCATCGTTTTTGACATCTGTTAGGATTTTCTGAGTACTTGGTACTGCTTCGTATGACAGCCTTTTACTTACTGATTTATTTGAAGATGTTTGAACATCTAATAAATTGTTTGTGATGTAGTCAATATTTAGTAATGCTACTATTACGACAACAGCTAGAATCGTCAGCGTTGAGTAAATAATAATTTGTTTCGGTTTCATATTGATGAAAAGCAGCATGGTCAGATGCCGATAACAGCCATATTTATTAGCTTTAGAAACTTGTTGTGAACAAATAGTCAGGTATCTGTGGGTATGCGCGATAAACCTCTTCAGTTGTTTGTGAGCCACCGCCAGTTTGAGCTTGCGAGGTGACAGTCTCACCTTGGGGTGGAAGATTTCCAGATGTTGCTTTGAAGCCCAGTTTTGTGTCTGCGAAAAGTGGTCTAATTATGATAAGTTTATAAGCATTTGCGCTAACCGATAACGAACTTGATAGTTTTTTGCCAAAATCTGTATTGCTATTTTTATATGATACCGTTTTGTTTGCCGCAGTTGTATCGTCAACGCCTAAGTTTCCAGATGCATATGAAACAGAGTTAGTGTCGCATGGCGTGGCAATTTTTCTTGCACCTACTTCATTCGCAGTATTGATATATATTATCTCAAGGACTGGGCACCCTGTAGCTGAAGTGTCTTTGAAAAAAATATCAAAGTTGTATGTGGCAGTCTCTGGTCCAAAACTATTTGAAGCGAAAATATATGATTTCAGATAAAACAAAAACTGACTGTCTTTTGGAATAGTTGAAGTGACAAATGTGGTAGAAGCGTTTCCTGTTGTGGTGATTGGATTTACTCCAGCTTTGAATGTTCCTCCACTTCCACCAAGCTCATCATTTGTATTTGTGACACTTTCGTTATTCAGTGCTTTTTCGATAATACCCTTTGCGGCATTTGAGGATTTTTGTTTATCAACATTCTCTGTAGTTTGTCTTGTTTGGCTAATTGTTCTGAATGCGGCAGTACCTGCAATTGTTGCTGTTAATGCGATGACCATTAGCACAATAACAAGTGCTTGACCTTGGATATTATGTTTATTTTTCATATAAATATTTTCAACTACAAATGTACTATAAATTGGCGCAAAACATCAAGCACAAAATCTAATATTCTACTTGATTTGCATTCATCAGCTTCAATAATTTGGCATAACTTTCGAAATTGAATACCATGAACACAGATGGTTTAGCGTTGTCGTTGTCTGATCTCGTTCTCATATTTGTAACTACTCCCCCAGATAGTAAATTGCCGGTAATTTTTAGTGGATATCCCCCACCACCAAGATTAATATCGTTTAATGCTACAAAGAGACCCTTAAGCTCGGTTACATAATTAGTTCCACTTCCGCTAAGGATTATTTGATTGGCAATAATAAGCGGAGATGCTCCAACGTTGTTTTCACGAATTGTCAGATTTTGGAATGTTTGTGTAATTGAATTCCATACAATCAATATTGCTGGAGAATTTGTAATACTAGTTCGAATTTGCCCAACGCTGACAGGAGTGGTTGTATCTATTACATTAATTCTATCTGATGTTAGGGTTATGTCTTCTCCTGGAATTGCGACAGTGATTGACACAATTCCTTTAGACCTGGTTAGACTTGTAACAAATTTTGTGAACTTAGCTGATATTTGACTCGAATTTATAGTATATCCAGCTGGCAACCTCCAATTGTTGGTCGGTGAAGTCTTGCCAATAGGATCGATATTTACAGTAGAAGTATCTGGTGAATACCCAGCAACTCCTGCTGTGGACTCGTCTATAAAAGCCTTTTTGTTTGTATCATCAGTATCTGTTGTTGAAAATTTATCAATGATATATGGGATATTATTAACTAGCTGTGTTGTAGTGGTTCTGGCAAAACTTGTGTCTTTCAATCTAATCCAAGGTCCACCATTGTAGTCAAATGGCAGATCTATAGTATATTCCCCAGGACTTGATATGTTTTGGAGAGGTGTGCCAACAATTGAGTAAAGTGCAGGCATCGAAAAAACTACCGGATCTACATCAATATTCATGTTTGCTACACCTCCAGCTATGCAGCCTGGTGGAAAAGTAAATGGTGCCCTGTATTTATAAATATATGGTGCGAAAGCGTCAGTATAAATAGATGCTATGCTGGCGCATGGGCCTGGTGTTCCGTTTATCCACTTTGTATGATTTAGCACATTTATGCCTGATGCAAATGGCAAATTGTTGTCTGTGCTTGAAGCTCGATAGACAGAGCCTGTTTTTTGTAAAAAATTCCCCTTTATAGATAGATTTGCAAATGAAGTGGGCGTGGGAGTGAATGTTGGTGTGTTGGTGGGTGTATTTGTTGGAGTTGGAGTGGTTGTGGGTGTGTTAGTTGGAGTGTTTGTAGGCAGTGCGCAGGTCATAGATGCATTTTTATATCTTATTGAATATGGAGGATTGGGTACATATGCTTGAGCATAAGCTGGCTTAATAGCAGGGAGTATCTTAATTACATTATTGAACATGATTAAACCACCAGTAGGAGTTGGTGTGGAGTTTTTTGGGGGTATTGTAATTGGCACAGGGGTATTCTCACTTGGTGCTCTCGGCAAAATGACATTTATCCTTATCCTAACAGTTGTGTTATCTCCCGAATTCCAATTAGTACTAAGGTTCATAAACCCTGCTTGAGCTGTCGTTGGGATGCTTCCCATATCAAGAGTACCACTTGAAATATTCCCTTGATATATAAGTTTTACAGGTAGAGTTCCAGTAACAGGCAAGGTTATTTCATTTTTCAAGTCTATAGAGAATGTGTAGTCTTTGTTTGGAATTATAGGCATTGTCTGGTCTATGAGATAGGCGTTGCCTGTCGTCATATTTGACAAGTTTCCTGATGCAACAGACTCTGATGTTGGTAAGGTGTTGGCACATGTTGCGGCTGGAGTTGTTGGTGTTGGAGTGTTTGCTGGTATACATACTGCAGAGCTTTTTACTTCAAATTTTATACTTTCCCCCCAGTATCTCCCAGCTTTAGTTGATCCCACAGAACCATCTGTACAAGCTTGGTAGTAAGAGGCTGAACAATCGTATTTACCATACAAGTTACTTGTTGAGTAGGTGCATTTGGGATTTCCACTACATGCGTATGCTTGGACATCTACTGTGGCGGAGTTTAGAAGCGAGTAGTATGTTCCTGTCTCAGTCATTTGTAGCGTTTTGTTGTATGTGGTGTATGAAGTATTTAATCCTGTAAGTTCAGCAATTTTGCAAAAAGCTTTTGTTCCCGAATTTACAAAAGTTCCACCAATGGCTGTGCACCATGTAGGACTTGACGTATAGCTGCATAGTGTCGCACCTTGGGCATCTGTGCACTCTTTTGCGATAAACATCTGGGTATTGTTAATATTCGGAGACCCTCTCACGCTACTATCTGAGTATGCTGTAAAAGTAATGTTTTGATCTGTGGAGTAATCACCTGATGAAAGTTGACAATTTGATTGTGTAATCGTCATGTAACTATATGGTGCAGGTCTTGGCAATGGGCATGCGAAGGATGGTCCATATACGCCATCGCTCCATTGACCGTTAGGGATAACACCGAGTCGAGAGTGTAGCCACCAATTATTGTTAACATAAGGATTTGTTACCACATAATAAGAGCTTCCATTTACGTCTGTGCATACATCAGACGGATTTGTATTTGTACAGGAGCCTGTCCATGAATTAATAGCATTGTCTACTCGTAATGAATAATATGAGGCATTTGGTGCCGGATCCCAATAAATATATGCACCCAACCCAGACCTGTCACATGTGTATCTAAGGTTTGTTGGTGCGACTAGTGCAGGTGTGGGAGTGCGAGTCGGTCCACCTCCGCCATCATCACATGAAGTGTCTCCACAGGATCCATCGCAATTACATGCGCATCCAGGACAGCTCACAGAGCATTTGTTACAACTGTTTGGTTTCGGTTTACAGGTCCCCTCGCATGTGTAGCCCATACATGATCCAGAACAATACCAGCCATCTCCACATTGACAATCTGCATGCACTATTTGATTATTCAAAAAAAGAAAAACAATAATCGAAATAGCAACAGATGTAATAGAAATAAACTTTTTCTTAAACATTTTTAATCAGCAATTAAAATACTGTAATTTCCTTTGTACTTTTCATTATCCTTAAATGCGACATCTGAAAATGCCTCGACTAAAATTGTCTTACCAGTTTTAATGTAATATTTAAATGCTGTGTCTTGAGAAATTTGATTGGGTGTATATGACAATACTTCTTCTCCATCCTTGATATAGTCTTCTGGAAGATAAAAACTAGTCGAAGGTTCAATTTTTACTATATATATCTTATTATCATAAGATTGCAATTTGATACTTTTAAATGGAACAAAATCAATTATATGACCAGGTCGGTATAAAGATTGTGGGTAAGTATTTTCAAGCCCTAAAACCTCATAATCATTCAAAATTTTCTGCCAAAGTTTTGTTTCAGTAAGTTTTTTTCTGGCACTTTGGTATTTTTGGTCACCTTGTTTTAGTTCTGATGATTTGAAAATAAGTTTAGAACTTAGATAAAAACGTTCTACTATTGTGTCCAAGCGAAAAAACAAAAAAAGAACAGTCCCCGCTGAAAGAGTTAGTAAAATCGCAAAGAAATAAAAATATTTTCTAAAAACCAGGTTCATTTAAAATACACTTAGAAAAATGGGAATATCATTTATCTGCGGATAGGGCCTGTAAACGCTTTCGCTTTTTTGGATGCCTCCTTGGGTTTGGACTACAGCAGTGATGGTTTCTCCTTGTGCTGGTACATTTGACGTGCCGTCTGAGGCAGTGAAGCCTAGCTTAGTTTTGCTAAATAGTGGTCGAATCAAAACAACTGATGCACTTGCAAAGGATGTATATGAAAGAGTAACTGATTTTTGGAAAGTTACATTCTTTATGGTTGTCGGAGTTGAGCTAAGATTAAGAGTGTTGTTTGTGCCTATGCTGTTTGAGCCACAGGAGGCAGAAGCCTTTCTGCTTATTATTGATGGGTTACCCCCATTGTAATTTACAAAAGTGAATTCCAATACGGGGCAGCTATTTTCTGAATCGAAATATACTTTGAGATCGTAGCCAGGTGCAGATCCACTGAAACTATTATCTGCAAAATTATATGGTTTTACATAAAAAATATATTGTGTATCTTGCTGGATATCATTCGGAGTGACAAATTGAGTGGGGCCAACAACTGTTTGATATATAGGGATTACACTGGGATTTATTGCATTGTTTGTTCCAAGGTCTGCGTTTGTATCAATGGATTCGTTGTTTAAGATTTTTTCGATGAGACCTTGTGCACCCTTTTCAGCTACTCCTTGTTGTGTCTTGGCATTTGTAATATTTGTTTGAGTGACCGACTGAAATGCTGCAGTACCAACAACAGTTGTCACAAGCGCCACAACCATGAGAACTACGATAAGTGATTGTCCTTGGGAATATAAATTTGTTTTCATATTATTGTGTGATTTCAGAAATGCTCAGAAGTGGCAATGTCGACATGTATGTCTTTGGGTTGCTTACTATAAGCACGCTTGGTCGAGCATTGTCCTTGTCGCTCCTAGCTCTTTTTCTACTAGTCCACGTAATTCCACCCAACATCATTACATCGCCATTAATCTTAAGTGTTGCTCCCGATGGCGCGTTTGATACATCGTCATTGCGAGTATTCAGTGAGAAAGTACCGGTTCCGATGAATGCTGCATCAACTTCTTTAACAGGTCCGTCAATTATCACATTCTTAGCAATTATGATGAGTGGCTTGGTCAAGTCTAAGTCACCATTTATTTGAAGATTTTCAAGATCGCCATTAATATCAGTGACAATAAGGACTGTGCCAAGAGTCGTGGGGTTGAGTGTAGAAATAGTAAGTGTGCTAATGTTTACAGTTTGGCCTACTTGACTATCTGTATATCTATTTATTTCTCCTTCAACAAGATCAAATCTGCTTGGGCCATTCAGCAATGTTACGTCATTTATTGATTTTTTATTTACCAGTTTTTTGTAATACTCGGTTGTTGCAACTGGCAATCCATGAACTGGGTCATTTGACGTCCTGTAAAGTGGGGCGCTCCAATTGTTCATAGGTGATTTTTTGGTGTTTGGAGTAGTGTCAACGCCTCCTGCAAGTCCAGCCACATTTGAAGATGTTTCATCAATAAATACTGCATTGCCAGTATCATCTGCATCTCCTGTACCGATATTTGATTGGGTGGAAATGGTATTTAGGAATTTGTCTGCGGTATATGGCACTTTGATTTGAAGATCACCGCTCACACCATTTGGTCTAACAAAAGATGTATTTACAAGTTTGATCCAAGGATCAGCTTTGCTGTACGCAAGCACAAGATCCATGGGGTAGGTTGTGGCGGGACTTTGCACATTCACGTCATCCAAATTGAAACTGTTGTAATATCCTGCAAGAGCGCTAATAATTTGGAGGAATAGGTTGCTATTATCTTGTATCACACAGGGATTACCCGCTCCTGGGGATGGACTAGGTATGTATCCAAATCCCATCGATGTAGTATATGATCTAGGGTTTGTATTGTTGAAAGTTGTTGAGCTGCTGTGACATGGTCCGTTTGCTGTGTCGGGGAAGTAATATGTGGTAGCTTGGGGTATTACAGTCAGCTGGGCTGGTGGCAGAGTAACATTTGTAGAGAGAGGTCTTGTAATGCCTGCCGTATAGATATACAAATAGTCAGTTGTTGGATCATATGTAGTGTATTTTACATTGTTATTAATTATTGGAAGTGATGCTGGATTGGTAGTTGTATAAGCTCCAAGGTTGGCACAATTAGTAGTATTTAGCACTATTACTCCTCCAGTTGTTGTGCTGGCATATAGCATATTACTCTCACCTCGGGTAAGGTCTGTTACTGGTACATTTGGTCCACAGCTTGTGATTGTGTCGCCTGTCAAGGTGCCAGGTGTACCTTTGGTATCAATGACTTTTACTCCAGCTCCCGTTGCTACATATATTAGATTCCCTTCAGTAAGTGAATCTCTGACATCATTAGACCCAAGACTTGGGTTTGAAGAGTTGTTATAAGTGAACATCACGACATCGTCACCCATAGGTAGAGATGATTTTGTATCAACAACTATGAGTCCTACATCAGAACTAAGATATAGGTATTGGTTAGTAGAAGGCAAATAAGCATTGTATATGTTATCGCTTGGAACTCCGGTCGGCCCAAAAGGTGAATATGACTTTGAGTATGATCCATATCCAGTTTGTTTAGTTCCAAATACTAATGGTGGTCCGCTAGACATATACCTACCAATATTGGTCGTTCCTGCAGTTGTATTGATAAACATGTCTCCGCTCATGCCAATGTTGGGTCCAGTTGTGGTAACAAAATAAAATGTGCTATATACGAAGTTGCTATTGAGTGGTAGTGTAGAAGTTGTATTGTAATGTGCAAGCACCGTGTCATCGGTTTTGTCAGCTGTGCCTTTGGTGTCGATAATATATAAGCCGTCTCCCCATGTAGATATAAATGCAATTACTCCGCTAGTCCACTGATCGGTTATTATTGCATCGGAAATTAGTGGATGGCTACTGTCCGCATCTATAGTGGGTGTTGGTGCAACATCATCTCCAAATGTTTGAGTCCCATTTGTATCAATCACTGAGACTCCTCCTCCAGACTCTTGCTTAATTACACCAGTTATCACAATTGCAGCACCAACAGTTGGTGTGGGGGTTCTTGTTGGAGTTTGAGTAACCGTTGGTGTGGGAGTTCTTGTTGGAGTTTGAGTAATCGTTGGTGTGCGAGTTGGTGTGGGTGAGGCGGTTGGTGTGTTTGTTGGGGTTGGTGTCCGTGTTGGGGTATTTGTCGGTGTTCTTGTAGGTGTAAATGTGGGCGTATATGTAGGTGTCGGAACACAAGTATAAGTCTTTGGACTATTTGGTAAGAGTGGATTATTGCCATTAGCAACACAACTAGAATTCACTCCTATTGCATATGCATAAATTGCTCTTCCTAGACCATCAATGTGACTGCTAGGCATAGTAAATGTCCAACCGTGTGCTGTAGTGCCCCTACATACACCTGTGAGATCTCCTCTATTGGTATTCGCAGTTGTTGATCCGATAAATGTACCGCCGCCTCCAGCTGGGCCGCCTGAATAAATATGAATAGCAAGTGCGCAAGATGGACTACTATCATCACATGCCCATCCAGATATGCTTGTAGCACCGGGTGCACATGAAGTGCTTTCAAAATTACCCTCAGGCGCCGGATAACAACCAGCGGTTTGGGAAGTGGCTGCACTTGCTGCACCATTTGATGTGTATTTGGAATGTACCCACCAGTTGTAATTCGTGTCCATGTGGATATTTGATGTAAATGAAGGTCCTGGGACATTGTCATTATATAAATCGCCATTTGCTGGATCATACCAAGTATAGCCTGCTTCACCAGTGTGTGCGTCACCTCTGAAATAATAAGCTTGAGCATTGGCTCCTGGTGACCAAGTAAATGTTGCTTGTGATGCCTCCGTATTGCATGACATAGATAGATTGGCTGGAGGGCCAAGAGTAGGAGTTGCTGTCGGTGTATTTGTTGGTGTCGGAGTAATTGTAGCTATAACAAAGTCTACAGCCCTAGATCCGCTCGTTGGGTATCGATCTGGCCATTCGACTGATTGCCAAGTATAACTAGGATTACAGAATCCACCTCCATAGTTACACAAGAATGGAACAAGCGATGCTCCCGCTGGCGTTGAGGTGTAAGATATTACTCTTTCATTTGCGCCTATTACAATTCCAGCTCCTGAGTTTGGCCACGTACCAACAGCATAAATTGATTGGTCAGACGAGGCGCCCATATATGGCGTTGTTGTGCATCGGTAATAGACGGGGGAACAATTATAGATGTAAGCAAGAGCCTGGGCGTTTACAGCAGCCCCTTGAGGATTTCTGACCCTAATATTAATCCATGGTGTAGGAGCAAGTGGTGTAGCGTATGCATAAGCACTACCTGCTCCAAGACCTGCTGCATTTGCAGCAAAAACTTGGAATCTATATTGCTGAGCATTGTTCAACCCTGTAGTCGTGTATGGAGACGAACCAATGCTGGAGTAAGTTGGTCCTGGCCCTGATCCTACCAGATATGAATCTATTCTATAACTTGTTATGCCAGAATTACCATTAGACGCCGGAGCAGTCCACGAGACTACCACTTTTCCGTCTCCACCATTTACTGCACTCACATTGAGTGGTGCACTTGGCACTGTAATCACGCTAACTGCTACTGAAGTTGTGCCAGCAGACCCTGCCCCAAATCCGGCACATCTGATCTGATTGCCTGCTGTAAGAGTCCAATTTCCGCCTCTACACTCTACTCTAGCATCATTCCATGCTCTACATGTTGCGTAGTAAGTACCAACTGGAATATTTGGTATTAGAAAGCCTCCACCTGGGTCGTAATTACCGCTATATGTGCCTGCAGGAAATGCATAATAACCAAGACTTGCGACTTCACCTCCGGATGCATTCAAAAGCGATATCCCAGCACTGAGTTCTGCCTGATCAGAAGAAAAAGCTGCTCCTAAACGATAGTATTTCAATGATAAGAGGAGTCTTGAGAATACATGTATCCACAATTTGCAGTTGTTGCAAAAACTTTATTATGATTTGCAGATAGATTTGAAAGAAGAAATAGCGTGAGAATGCTTACTAATATTGATAATCGTTTTTTATATATCATTTATATATATTGTTGGGACTAGCTAAATATTGTTTTCAGTGAAAAGCAAATATACAGTACTGACTAATATTAATTTTCAGTATATCAATATAGCAAACAGCATGTCAATCAGTAACATGAATATACCAAAGTCTATTGAGAGGATATATTTTGAAGTTAATCTCTAATGCGACACAGTTGCAATAGTAGAAATATGACTATATAATACAAATATATGAAATATCAAGATTCACAATTCAAATTTCTTGCAGTGATATTTTTCATTATTGTTTCACTAGGGTTTGTATTTTTGCTTAAACCAAAAAATGTTGTGAATAGATCACTTGTTAAACCTACAAAACCAAAAGTTGTTGCCACCCTATATCCTATCTATGATTTTATAAGAAGGATTTCCTCAGATAAGATTGAAGTCGTTTTAATTCCTCCTCCAGGTATTGAGGTGCATGAATTTGAACCAAAACTCTCAGATATCAAATCTGTGAAGGATGCAGATCTAGTATTTTATACAAGTGACATCCTTGAGCCATGGATAAAAAGAGCTGATATAACAAATGATAAACTAATCAATTTGAGTGCAAATATCAAACTTACTAATAATGATCCGCACTATTGGCTTAAGCCTTCCAATGCATTAATCATGATAGACGATATTACACATGCCTTGGCAAAAATAGATTCCAAAAACAGCACACTATACAAACAAAGATCCGAAAAACTAAAAAAGCAGATACTGGAAATTGACACAGAGCTAAAACAAAATCTAGTTTCATGCAAAACTAGGACCATTTATCATGCTGGACATTTTGCTTTTGGATATCTTGCCAATGCTTACAGTTTGGATTACAAAGCATTGCAAGGCTTTTCACCAGAGGGAGAAATAAAAATGCAAGATGTTGCAAATCTCATTAAAGAATTGAAAAGTGAAAATGTAAAATCAATATTTGTGGAAGAGTCAATAGATGCAAAAGTGGCAAAATTAATAGGTGATGAAACAGGGGCAAAAATATATCACCTAAATTCAGCTCATGAAATCAATTCAGATGATTTTAATAATAAAGTTACTTATGTGGAAATCATGAGAAGAAACCTAGAAAACTTGAAAAAAGGGTTGGGATGTAGATAACATCAAATTTCTAAATCCCTGCCTCGCCGGCAGGCATGCGAATTACGAATCGGTAATCAAGGTGTTTGGAGTTACACCTTCAAGCCTTTGGCCTACATGCCTTTATCTTGCACCTTACAAATTACAAGATGCAAGTTACAAGCTTTAAGCCACAAGTTACAATGTGGTGTTGAATATGGGACAAATAGAAATAAAAAAACTCACTATCGAAAAAAGTGGAATCAAGATCATTGATGATCTGAGTATTGTGATACCTCAAGGAGAAGTAGTGGCTGTTGTTGGACCAAATGGTGCTGGCAAAAGTACTTTTGTAAAAGCCTTAATTGGGCTTGAAAGGCCAAGCTCCGGATCAATCAATATAAATATTTCCAAAAATAATAGTGGCAAACTCACTGTGGGTTATGTCCCCCAAACGACACGAACTTTCAATGTTTTTATTCCAGCGACAGTGTCAGATTTCGTTTCCACCATAACTGTAAGATATCCCGAAATTATCGAAAAGCTTGGTATTAATGAAATTAAAAACAAAAGATTAAAAGACTTGTCTGGCGGACAACTCCAAAGAGTGTTTCTGGCAAAAGCTCTTGCTCCCCTCCCCGATTTGCTAGTCTTAGATGAGCCTACCTCTGCTCTTGATCCTATTGTCAAAACAGATCTGTGGACTATCCTAAATGATTTTCGAAAAAATACTAATACAACAATACTTTTTGTGACTCATGACATGGGCTCAGTGGGCAACATCGCCCAAAAACTCATGTATATTGATACAAAACTAGTTTTTTATGGCACTTTTCAGGATTTTTGCAAATCTCCTGAGATGTCAAAGCATTTTGGTCCGGATCAGCATTTGATGTGCCATCAACATGTAAATCAAAATTCGAAACTTGAAACTTGAAATTCGAAATATTTAATTAGTATTTATTAAGTAAAAAGAGTTTATTTCTGGAGTTTCTAAAGCTCCCCAGAATGACCGAATAAGTTTGTTAATTTGAATTTATAAAACTTGGAATTTATTTAACCTGCCTAACGACGAGGCAGGAAATTAGAAATTAGTAATTAGAAATTGATGTTTTCCCTACTATCTTACCAATTTGTCCAGTTTGCATTTGTTGCAGGTGTGTTAACTGCAATTATTTGTTCTCTACTGGGTGTGGCTGTGGTATCTCGCAATATGTCACTTCTAGGAGATAGTTTGTCACACCTTACATTTGGTGCGGCTGCGGTTGCAATATTTTTTAGCCTTCCATTTTATTTAGTGACTATCCCTGCAGCAATTATTGGAGCATTGGTCATAACTAAAAATATCAAAAATGATTCACATACTGCAGACTCTTACGTGGCAGCGATATCTACTTTTGGAATTGCTGTTGGAGTGATAGTTGCAAGTATCAGCAAAACTTCTTCTATCAATCTTGAAAGTTTTTTGTTTGGCTCGATACTTACTGTAAATATTGTTGACCTAATATTTTTGACAATCCTTGCTCTAATAGTATTGATTCTCTTTTCTGTATTTTATAAAAATATTTTCCTGGTGCTGTTTGACCCAGAACAAGCAGAAATTAGCGGTGTAAAGGTCCAGATATATCAATCGGTGATATCGCTTCTTACGGGTCTTGCCATTGCAGTTGCTATGAAGATTGTTGGAGCTTTGCTTGTGAGTGCTCTTTTGGTTTTGCCTGCGTCCATTTCGCTTAGACTTGTATCTGGGTTTGTGAAAAGTGTTTTCGTGTCTGTTATTGTTGCAGTTTTGATCTCAATAATTGGGATAATCATCGCGCTTCAACTAAACACACCAACAGGACCTACTATTGCCATCATAGCAGCCGCATTTTTTGCTATGTCAATAATTATAAAATCTAAATAACTTCAGCCTTTTGAAGCTTCAAGTGGTAGGTTCATCATCTTCCACGACATGAGACCTTGATAAAGATGGACTATTCTTGGGAATCCCATCTTTTCAAGAATTTCTGCGGCTTTTTGTGAAAGATGACCATTACGACAATACACTGCAATTACTTTGTGTTTTTGCAAAAGCCTTGCATTAAGATCGAAAATGGGTGAAGCAATATCGAGATTTTTGGCACCATGAATATGTTCATTCACAAACTCAGCATGACTCCTCACATCTACTATCTCTACTTCTGGCCGACTAATTGTATTTTTGAATTCGGCTGGTGAACTTTCTGTGATCATAATTGTTATTGTATACTAGGCAGATGCTGAAAAGTTTTAAAGTTGAATGTTTTGATGTTGTTTGTATTAACTTTATAACTTTACCTGCCTGCCGGCAGATTGGTAATGTTGAAGATTTAATTCGTCATTTTTAACTTTATAACTTTATGAACCTTATAACTTTGTAACTAACGATTATGAAACAGAGATATTTACTTTTGTACATGGCGTGGCTTATTGCAGTAGTTTCTACAGCTGGAAGTCTTTATTTTAGTAATGTCTTGGGTTTCCCGCCTTGCGATCTTTGCTGGTGGCAAAGAATTTTCACATATCCAATGGTCTTTGTGCTCTTTGTGGGGCTATGGAGAAAAGATGTCTCTGTCCCCTACTACATTCTGCCTCTTGCGATTATGGGCTCGATTTTTGCTTTGTACCAGAACCTGATTTATGAAGGCATCATTCCCGAAGTGATAAAAACTTGCTCAAATGGTGTTTCATGCACGACAAAATATATTGAACTTTTCGGTTTTATATCAATTCCAATGCTTTCGCTTATCTCATATATTGTCATAATTCTTCTAAATATCGCATTTCTTAGGATGGGGAAAGAACATAGCAAAAACTTATAACTTGTATTTTGTAACTTGTATCTTAAAGCTTGTAACTTGCATCTTGTAATTTGTAAGATGCTAGATAAAAGTATGTAGGCTTGTAGGCCAAAGGTTTGAAGGAGCAGTTCTAAATTCCAAATTCCTAGTTCCAAGTAATGTTGTCATTCTGGAGCGAAGTGCGAAGCGCGAGCGATAGAATCTCAGTTTGTAATAAGATCCTATCGTCGTTTCATCGAGTCAGACTCGATCTCACTCCTCCAGGAAGACACTTGTTTTTAGTTGGGAAATTTAGATTGATAATTACTTGGAATTTGGCACTTGGAACTCGGAATTTTCTCTTCTTATCCCCCTTGTCCTCCACTCACCCATTTGTTAGTATGTTTGTGGTACTAAATATATACATATATGGATGAGATCTTTGCTTTGCATATAAAAACAGGTCTTGATGATAAGTCTATTGAAGCTTCAAAAATCATGTATGGAAGAAATGTGCTTAGCAAACAAAAAGAAGAGTCAGATCTGACAAGATTTCTCAAACAATTCACTAGCCCACTTGTTTTTGTGCTACTTATTGTTGCAGGTGTCTCTGTTTTTTTGAAAGAGTACTCTGATGCCATAGTAGTTGCGGGAGTGGTTGTTGTAAATGCAATTATCGGATTTGTCGAGGAAGGTCGAGCGAAAAAAATAATTTCATCTCTCCAGAAACTGACAGCTACAAAATGTGTTGTGAAGCGAAATGGTGAGGACATTTCGATACTTACAGAAGAAGTTGTGGTGGGTGACATAGTCGAACTTTATGATGGGGATGTAATTCCAGCAGATGGGGTTATTGTAAAAGCTACTCATCTTCAGATAGCTGAAGCTCCAATCACTGGTGAGTCCTATCCTGTTGAAAAGCATGCACTAAGACAAGAAGCTGAGTCGTCTACTCTTAACTCTATTCTCCAAAAAGTCTCTACCGAAAAGCCTGATGGTATGCACCTTGTATATAGGTCATGTACTGTGTCATCTGGCAAAGGTACAATGCTTGTGACTTCAGTTGGTGACAAAACAACTATTGGTCAGATCCAGGAAGATGTTGGAAGAGTTGCCCAGAAACCCACAATCATCGAAGCCAAATTAAAAAAACTTACTTATGCTATTTTGTGGTTGACTGGAGTGGTATGTTTGCTCACGATTATTTTCGGCCTGGTTCGAAATATTGACTTCATCCATATACTAGAGATTTCTGTATCACTTGGCGTATCTGTCATACCTGAGGGTTTGCCTATTGTTGTTACAATCACGCTTGCGATTGGTGCATTTCGAGTAGGTCGTGGCAAAGCACTTCTTCGCAATCTCCCGTCAGCCGCTTCTCTTGCTGGCATATCTGTTATTTGTACTGACAAAACCGGCACACTTACCGAAGGCAAACTGGCGATAAAAAATATCGTTCCAATAGAAAACTCTCGTGTAGAGCTCAAGGACGATACTCACGATGCGATGGTTTTGAGATATGCGGCAATGGCTTCAGAAGTACGCACCCTTGATGACGGGAGGGTGATTGGTGATGCACTAGACGTTGTGATAAGGCAAGAAAACGAAAAATTAAAAAAAGAAAAGAATGAAAATTTTAAGCTAATTGATGAGATTCCATTTGATTCAAGATACAAGTTTAGTGCAAAGCTGTACAAAGAAAACAATAAAAATATTGCATATATAAAAGGAGCGCCCGAAGTCCTTCTTGAGAAAAGCTCCAAAAAGGATAATACAAATCTTTCAGAGTATATCCAAATGACCGCAAAAGGTGGAATACGCACTCTTGGAATAGGCAGACAGGAAGTGAAAAACGCAGAATCATTCAATCATGAATTGATTGGCGAAATCCAAATGATAGGCTTTATCGAATTTGAAGATCCAGTCAGAAAAAATGTGAGAGAGGCCATCCTAAGGTGTGAAAAACTTGGCATAACACCCATCATGATCACAGGAGATCATATTGAAACAGCCAGATATGTAGCTCTTGAGACAGGAATAATCCGTAGCAAAGAAGAAGGAGTGTATGAGGCAGAAGCGCTTATCAAGATGTCTGAGGAAGAATTAGAAAAAAATGTCGAAAATATTCGAGTGATATCACGTGCTACACCTCAAGACAAAATGAATATTGTCGAAATGCTCCACAAATACGGCAAAAAGGTAGCGATGAGCGGAGATGGTGTGAATGATGCGCCGGCTCTTGCCGCATCTGAGATTGGGATTGCTATGGGTAAAAGTGGTACAGAAGTTGCCAAAGAAGCTGCAGACATGATTCTCACTGATGATGACTTCACACATATTGTTGCGGCTGTAGTTGAAGCGAGAGTGGTGATAGAAAATATTCGTAAAGTACTTGTTTTTTTACTTTCCACTTCGATAGCAGAAGTGATCATGATACTAGGTGCGCTTGTTTTGGGTCTTCCTGTCCCACTTCTTGCAGCTCAAATACTTTGGTTGAATCTTGTAACTGATGGATTTCTAAATGCCGCCATGGCAACAGAAAACAAAGAAGATATCATAGAGCGAAGGCTTGCAAAAGCTTATCATGATGACCTATTGTTTCCATTCCACTATCTACGCTCATTCATATTGGGTCTCACCATGGGTATAGGAACACTTGTTACATTTTGGTTTGTGCTGCAAAATAACAGTTTAGATATTGCTCGCACCGTGATGCTCATTTTGATGGTTCTATTTCAATGGCTCAATGTGTTTAATGTCCGAACTTATAGATCGGTATTTCGGAGTGCGCCTCACGGAAACAAAGCAATCATCTGGGCGCTTTTGTCACAAGGACTTTTGCAGCTTATCGGAATCTACACTGTCTATGGTAACAATATTCTCGAGACTGTTCCTGTGGCATTTGCTTTTTGGATTTTTGCACTATTTATAAGCGTGTCAGTGTTAGTCGTGGATGAAATCTACAAGCTCATCGTACATGAGATGAAAGTGATATAACGACCGAAGGTCGTTCATGTTTATAAGGTTTATAAGGTTTATAAGGTTTATAAGGTTTATAAGGTTTATAAGGTTTATAAGGTTTATAAGGTTTATAAGGTTTATAAGGTTTATAAGGTTTATAAGGATATACTCCTTAGAGCTTGTTTTTTCTTTATGAACTTTAAGAACCTTAAGAACTTTATTAATTTTTCCTTTACGAACTTTATAAACTTTTGTTTTTATTTATAACAGAGTGTATCTCTTTGAACTCTCTTAGTATCTGATTTGTTGGTAATTCTCTTGCTAGTAAATCATATCCACAATATCCCCATGCTACGCCTATGATGTGTTCTTTTGGCATGAATGTTTCAAGCTCATAAATATCTGCCAGAGTATCTGTGACATAATAGAAATCGTTTTTGTTGACTCCCCAATCATTTAATATTCTTTCTATCTTTACTTCTTTTGATGTGTGGTCTTCAAAACAAAGGGCGTGACTAAATTTTATATCAGTCAAACTTAGAAAATGAAGCAAGCTTTTTTTGTTATTTGATGACACTATTGCCAGATTTGCAGATTCTATTTTTCTTATTTCGTCAACAAATTCCTGAAATGGTGTATAAGAAGGATCTTTGGAAGTAATTGTATAGAGCTCTTCAAGTCTCTCAAGAATTTCAAAATATCTTTCTTGAGTAAAAACACTATCTTTGGAATGCCAAGGCTTATTGGTGCAATAGTGCAGGTGAGCTGCAATCACTTCTTCTCTTGTATTACCTCGATATTTCATCTTCACAAAGGCTTCATTTGCTGCATGGAGTGAATCCATTAGCACCCCATCCATGTCAAAGATTATATTTTTCATAAAATCATAATAGATTGTTCAATTCGTTAAGCTCATCGATTTGGAAATCAGGCTTTGTCAACACATGGCTTTTGTCTTCTTTTTGAGTTACTAAGATCGCTGTCACGTTTGCAGATCTCGCAGCTCCCATGTCAGCTTCCGAGTCGCCAATATATGCTGTTTCATTTGGTGATACTTTCAAGCGATTCATAGCCGTCAGGATGCCTTCTGGATTTGGTTTGGGATTTGTGACATCTTCACCGCTTATCAAAACGTCCAAATCAGAAACCGTCATTTGGAGGTTTTCAATAACAATTTTTTCTGCTTTGTTGCGGTTGGCGTTTGTATATATTCCTATTTTGTGTCCTTTTGCCTTAAGTTTCAGAAGTGTTTCGCGAGCATGAGGATAGATGCGTATATTTTGGAAGTTCGCTAGCTGATAGTCAAAAAACTCTTGAGCAGCCTTTTTGGAATCATCAAATACATATCCTAGCTCTGCAAAAACCTGCTCTGGCCTTCGTCCAAAAACCTTGATAAATGTGTGATGATCTATTTCTTTGTGACCATATTTACGAAATACATGATTGAACGATTTGTGAACAATTTCACTTGTATCAACAAGAGTCCCATCAAGATCAAATAGAACTAGTTTTACATTTTTCATACGTGATTTAGGAAGAAACAATACCTACCATTTCAACTTTGCCACCGCAGTATTTTGTGATGTCAGCAATTATCTCTTTTAGTGTTTTTTCGACCTGCTCTCTACTTATACTGTGAACTCCATCAACATTTATCAAAATGTTTTTGGTGTTTTCTGTTACTGCTGTTCTTTGGGCGTCACGATAATTGAAATCTAGATTGTATGCACCAAGTTTATCTGCATAAACTATTTCTTTGTCTGTGACAGTTGTTTCTTCTTTGTCTCCAAGCAAGTGTATTTTCTCGCCTGCTACTCCAAGACGAAGTACAGTTGGCAAGCTAATCTGGTCTATATCAAATGCACCTGCTGACACTCTGTGTTTCATGACGATGAGATTATATGCATCGACACAAGTATTTATCGAATAAAGATCTTTCTTTTGGGCTATTCTCCTCAGAAGTGCTTCAGGTGAGGGACGTCTAGAATGCCAATCTACTCCCATTTCTTTGTACATCTTGCGATAGCTTTGGATTTCTGTGAAGTGGTTAATATCTTCTGGTTTCAAATCTTTGTAAATTGCAAGAATTTCAGATTTTGCATTCTCAAGATCAGGGTGAGTTTTTGAAATATTTATATCTCTTATCACTGCAACTCCGATATGAAGTGACGGCCACATTATTTTGGCATTGTCACTTATTGAGAAATATTTGTTTTCTTTGAGATCTTCATATATCTTTTTGACGCCAAAGTTGACATTGCTATAGATCTTTTTGGTTGATGTGTCAAAGTCTACTTTTAGTTGTGGGAACATTGTGCCCTCGCGAGCTGAAATATCCTCTAAGAACCAGAATAGTCTTTCTGAAAATCCAAGACCAGTGGTGGGTGGCATGCCGTATTCAAGCATCTCGACAAAATCAATATCTAGCATTTGGGCTTCCTCATCACCTGAATCGCGAAGATTTTGTTGTGCCTGGAATTGGTCTAGCTGATAAATTGGGTCATTTATCTCTGTGTAACCATTGGCAAGCTCAGTGCCTGCGATGATGACATGGAATCTCTCGGTGACTTTGGGATTACTCGCAACTGGTTTGGCAAGAGGAGACATGAATGCAGGCTCATTCACAAGAAATGCTGGACCGCTTATGTTTTTGCGGATAAGCTTCCAGAGATTGTCAATCATGCGCTGTCTATTGACCGCACCCTCAAGATGGAGATTATTTTCTTCAAGTTTTTTCTTTATATCTTCATCACTGCTTGTGAATACATCGATATCAAATTTTTCTTTGATAATGGACGTGTAGTCTATCTCTTTCCACTCAGATGAGAGATCAAATTTGTGACCTCGAGTTTCAAAATCGGTTTTTCCATAGACTGCTTTTGCAACTTCCATGATGACTTTGCGTGTGAGCTGCATTTGGTCTTTGTAGTCGGCATATGCCCAATACCACTCTATATGGTTGAACTCATTGGCATGCTCGTCGCTCATTCCTTCATTGCGGAATACTGGGCCAATAGAAAATACTTTCTCATATCCCGCTCCGATTGCACGCTTGGAATAAAGCTCTAGAGAGATGCGAAGAAAGAGTTCCTCGTCAAGTGCATTGTGGTGAGTAATAAATGGTTTTGCATCAGCTCCACCGGTTGTATGCTCAAGAACTGGCAAGTATATCTCTGTGAAGCCGTCACTCGTGAGAGTATTTCTGATGCTGTTCCAAAATCTTGATTTTCTTTCAAAAAGCATTCTGACACTTGGATTCATGCTCATGTCAAGATAACGCCTACGATATCTAGCTTCTTTGTCTGTCAATGTGTTTGGTCTTGGTCGAAGTGTTTTGGAAAGCAAAATCAACGATTCGACAAAGAGTGTGATTTCACCAGCTTGAGTCTTGCCAATTTTTCCTGATACTTGCACAAAGTCATAAAGATCCAAGAATTTGATTTCCTCAAATCCTAATCCTTCTGGAGGTTTGCTTTTGAGATCATCTTTGCGAAGAAGTATTTGGATTGGTCCAGTCGCGTCTTCTATCTCTGCAAATATTATTTTTCCCATGGATCTCCATTTGATGATGCGTCCAGCAAGAATGATGTTTTTGTTTTCGTATTCTGCGAAATTTTCTTTGACT
>JAXLZQ010000011.1:0-52115 GCA_046350875.1 Patescibacteria group bacterium | reverse complement strand
CCTCTTGGCAATCTCATCGCAGTAACTGGAGTATCTGGATCAGGGAAGTCAACTCTTATCACAGAAACCCTTTACCCAGCACTTCAATATCATCTCAATGGACACTTCACAGGATTCACAGGATCTTACGAAAGACTTGAAGGATTTCACTACATCGATAGAGTATATCTTGTTGATCAGTCACCAATTGGAAGAACACCAAGATCAAATCCAGCAACATATATTGGTTTTTTCGACCCAATCCGAGACCTTTTTGCACAAACTACTGATGCCAAAGCTAGGGGTTTTGACAAAGGGCGATTTTCATTCAATGTCAAAGGTGGAAGATGTGAAAAGTGTCAGGGAGCGGGTATGATCAAAATCGAAATGCAATTTATGTCTGATGTATATATCACTTGTGATGTATGTAACGGCAAAAGATACAATCGTGAAACTCTAGAAGTGACATTTAAAGGCAAAAATATTTATGATATCCTCAAAATGACGGTGGACGAGGCTGCAGAGTTTTTCGCAAATTTCCATCACATTCATCCAAAACTCAAGTTTTTGCAAGAAGTGGGCTTGGGCTATATAGAGCTTGGACAGGCTGCACCCACCTTCTCAGGAGGTGAAGCCCAAAGAATAAAGCTCGCCGATGAACTATCTCACGGAGGCGGAGGACGAACACTCTACATACTTGATGAACCAACAACGGGTCTTCACTTTGCAGATGTCCAAAAACTTCTAAATGCTTTAGTAAAGCTTACTGATCAAGGAAACACAGTAATTGTGATCGAACACAATCTCGACATCATAAGACATTGTCAGTATGTGGTTGATATGGGGCCTGATGGAGGGGACGGTGGAGGACAGCTCATGTATCAAGGGCCAATTGCTGGTCTCAATAAAGTTTCAAATTCGCATACAAGGAAATTTTTATAAAAAATATGCCTGAGTGGTCAAACCCCAGACAAAGAGCTGCGATTTTTGATGTTATAACCTATCAGATAAAAAAAGGTAGGTCCAAAGCTGCTGATATTCATGCCGCAATAACTAGTACAACAAGGGGTAAACAATATCCATCTACAGATGCAAGAGAGCTTTCGAATATGACAATTGATGGTACATGTATAAAAGCAAGCTATACAGATCCCAACACAGGAATATACAGGTATCGAGCTCCTTCTGAGCTGTCATGCAGAGAGTGTCCATTTCGAAATATGGCTAATATGTGCACGGGAAATTTACAAAACTCACCAATGCATCGAGCATGGCTCGATCATGTTGATTCAATCGGTGAAGGAACTACCCTACCTGGTCCAACAGCTGATGCTCTAGACGCTAATACTAAAGAAGCAGAGCCTAAAAAGGAAACAGATACACCAGAGACGAGACTTTTGAACTTTATAATAGATCTTCACTCAAAAGGTGGCGATAAACCAATTCCTGCTGAACACCTTACGAGTGCTCCATTTGTTCCCTGCTTGCGACCCTCCGGAGGAACTGTGGCTAGATTGAGGGAAGGTAATGCGCATAATTGCGATGTATGTCATATTTTTGATATTTGCACTCTACCAAAAAATATCAAAGAGAGAAAGAAAAAATAGGTTGTTTTATTTAACAGAATTATTTATATTTTGAAAATTATTAAATGATCGAATCAGATACAAGACAAGCAATTGCATGGGTTGCAAACTACATACACAGACAGTATAAACAAGCTAATAAGAGAGTTTCTGTTGTTCAACATGCATATAATGATTGGCATTCTAATCACGAGACTGGAATTACAACAGATGTTGCTGATGCAATTAAAAACACTCTGTGTCTTGTTAAAAAATCTGTCGGAACTCTGAGACAGTCTGATATTATCGAACTAGAGAGTAAACGATACGTCGACTGCAAAGATTGCCCAGCATTCAAGACGAAAGAAGGTTGCGTGCTACCTCAGGAAATTAAAAGGACGCGAGGCTATAGCGCTAGCGGACAAAGAAAGAGTATAGATTAGTGATACAAAATTTTAGCAATATACTTGATACAAATGAAAACAGGGGTTGTTTTAACCAATTCTCATGAGAATCTTCTAAATGTAAACCCGACGACGGGTATATATATTTATAGCTCTGGGAATACACCAATATATATTGGCAAGGCAGTTAACTTAAAAGCAAGATTACTTTCTCATGAACAAAATGCCAAATACGACGCCAAAGAGGAACAGATTGTGAATGGCGCTGATACGATAGAACTAATCTACACTCCTTCAGAATTCGCGGCGTTACTTCTTGAAGCAAAACTGATTTCACAGCACAAACCCAAATTCAATGTCAGATGGAGAGACGACAAAAGCAATCTGTACATCAAAATCACTATGAAAGAAGAGTACCCGAAAGTGTTACTTGCACGTAAAGAAGATGATGGTAAGTCTATGTATTTCGGACCATTTAGCTCAACATATTCGGCAGAAAGTCTTCTAAGAAGCTTGAGAAGAATTATTCCATTTTGTACCCAAAGAAAACTTTCAAATCGATCATGCTTTTATCACAAGCTAGGTCTTTGTAACCCATGTCCGAACGAGATAAATAAAATAAAAGAAATAATTACTAAAAATCAAGAAAGAAATAAATACAAGAAAAACATCAGGTCACTCATCAATGTATTAACTGGCAAGAGCGACAAAGTAGTCAATCAACTCAAAAGAGAAATAAAGGATCTAACCAAAAAACAAGATTATGAAATGGCTATCAAATACAGAGACACCTTGAAAAGGTTAGAGTTTCTGATGCTATATGGCAGGATAGAAAGTGAGATGGGGGACGTGGAAGACAAATCTGAAGACAGTCAGAAAGCCCTTATAAGCATCCTAAAAACATTCTTCCCAAATCTTGATAAGCTCGAGAGAATAGAAACATATGATAACTCGACCCTTGGATTTGAACACTCGGTAGCAAGTATGGTTGTTTTTGAAAATGGAAGAAGCAATAACCAAGAATATCGTAGATTCAAACTAAATCCAAAAACAAGTATTTCAGACTTTGATATGATGCGTGAGGTGATGGAGCGAAGGCTTGATAATCATCAGTGGAAAAAGCCAGATCTAATAGTTGTTGATGGAGGAAAGCCACAAGTGAGAGTTGTGATGAAAGTGTTTGAAAAACTAAAAATAGACATACCGCTAATTGGGATTGCAAAGCATCCTGATAGACTGATCATTGGGCTCGATGATTTGCCAACTGTACGACCTAGTGCTCAAAACTTGGGTTTTCGTTTAGTACAATACGGCAGAGACGAAGCGCATAGATTTGCCAAAAAGTACCATGTTCATTTACGAAACAAAGCCAGCGTGTTACAATAACATAATTATTGATCCTACCATGATGTGGTAGAATGACGAAGAAATTAATTTATGCCAATCAAAACTATATTACTTATCGCAAACATAATCATTTCAGTTCTCATCATCATCTTCATCTTGCTTCAAGGAAGAGGAGCAGGCTTGGGTAGTGCATGGGGAGGAGGAGGGGAGACCTTTCAGACAAGACGAGGAGTTGAACTTGTTGTCTTGAGAGCTGCAATAGTATCTATCATAGTGTTTTTCATCATATCACTTGGACTTCTAATGGTTTGACCTTTCGGATAATCTTTATTACCCATTTTAGTGATACAATTTATCCATGCAGAAAAAACTGCGACTATATTATTGGATCGTGATGGCTTTTCTTGAGAAGTATCTCCTATATATCTCCATCTCATTTTTTATCACATCATTTGCAATAGCGATGTATGTCCTTTTTTCAAAAGATATTTTGAGATTTTTTGATACTCAAAAAGTAATAATAGGTTATGCTGGCAAAGTAACCCTTAATAAACTCCCAGAAGAAGTGATAAATGATGTCACAGTCCATATGTTTACGAAAGACAAAGAATCTGGGGAGTTCCGAAGTGAAATATTTGACAAGTGGAGCAATAACAAAAACTTTACTGTTTACACCCTGTCATTAAAAAATAATCTGACTTTCACTGACAATTCGCCTTTTACCTCTAAGGATATCCAAATAGAATTCAAAGATGTACGTATTGATAGACCAGATGACCAAACGATTATCTTCACGCTTCCAAAACCTTTCCCACAATTTTTGTCTTATCTCACCATTCCAATATATTCCACTGCCCCCTTTCGAGGCGTGAAGGGCTCATATATAGTGACAGGTGTCCTTTACACCAAAAACCAAGATTCTATTTCTGAAATCATTCTATCCCCACTAACTGTAGACAAAGTAGAAAAGATATTCAGAATCTATCCCAATGAAAATGATTTGGCAAATGCCTATAAACTAAGAGAGATCGACAGATTTTCTACCACTTCAAAAGCTGCTTTTGAAGACTTTCAAAAATGGCCAAATACCATGAGCATCAAGACAGCCGACTATACTAGACTTACAACATTGTTTTTTAATCAAAATCATACATTTCTCAAGGAAAAAGATGTTAGAGCTGCAATTCTTGGAAGTATTCCAATTGCCAAATTAGAAGAAGCGGGTAGCCTCGCCGTGTCTCCAATATCCCCGCTTTCTGATTACTATGACCCAAGCATCCCACGCATCCCAGAAAATCCAGAACTAGATAGAAATATTCTAATTAAATATTTCAAACAAGCTTCAGAATCTGCCAAATTCAGACTTTCTACTTCTTTTCAATTTCTAAATCTCGCACATATCATCCAAGAAATAATACAAGGTGCAGGTGGCACTTGCACAGTTGATATAAACGGATTACAACAAGGAGAGCAGGCTGACATGGTTTTGGGACTTTGGGATATTCCAAATGAAGTAAATCAATACTTTATATGGCATTCAAGCCAAAAGGGAGGTACAAATATCACAAACTACGATAATCAGAGAGTTGACAAACTTCTTGAAGACTTTCGAGCGACAGACAGCGCAACATTGCAAAAAAAACTCATGATAGATTTTCAAAAAAGAATAGCAGAAGATATACCTGCGGCATTTCTATATTACCCATCAGTCTACACAATTCAGAGGAAGTGATGATATAATATTTAGTTGTCAGAGCAAAGAGCAAAGCCGATAGAATTATTTGCATTAATTTCTAAATTCTAAACAATTTCGAAATTCTAAAAGTCTAAGAAATGACATCTAATAACTGAGAACTGGTATCTGACAACTAAATTAGCCGCTGTGTAGGAAATTGCTCAACTGAGAGTTGACGAACAAAGTGAGTCTTATCTCTCAGTTAGTCCCGAGTCCGAAGGACGAAGTGGGGGCATACACAGCAAATGTTAAGTAAAATAATAGGTTTAAATACAGCTAGCCGCTGTGGTGAAATTGGCATACACGTACGCTTGAGGGGCGTATTCCGTAAGGAGTGGGGTTCAAGTCTCCCCAGCGGCACATTGATAGCTCTTAGCGATCAGCTATTAGCTGAGCTTAGAATAACAATGTCCTACCTTTATGAACACTGAGCCGCAGTATAGATTTACTAAGGCGATTGTGGAGGACATAAAAACAATGCACAAGCCAGAAATATGGAGGGTTAATGAATATCTACTAGCTCTGAGCTAGGAGAAAAAATCAATCTCATCATGATCATTGAGGATTATGCTATTTGCCTATGAAAGAAATAATGAAATTAAACGATTTTTTAGGAGATACACCTACGTCACAAGGTAAATGGGTTTTTCAAGAAAGGCCACCTATACTTGCTATTGGCACTCTTGTTTCAGAACATGACCAAATTTGCAATCAGGCAAGTATCACACAGGCATCAGCAGCAGGAACCTATTTGGTTCATAATGATGATCTACTGATCACATGTTCAGGCAGCATTTCACTAGGTTTAGATTGGGGAGATGGGGTCGATGGTCTAGAGAGTTATTTAGATGATCTACCAAAGCAATCAAATTTATACTATCAAGTGGATTAGCTATAGCTCTTACACATCATTCTTCAAATACGTAATTAATACTTACGTTCAAATAGAGATACTCAAGAGCAGTTAATTATTAAGAAAATATTAGTTAATTATTAGCCCATATGAACACATTCAATGTATCTGAAAATTTCCAACTCAAAGGTTTCGATATCAGATCTCCATTCAAAGACAACAAATTAGTAAACGTACTGATTGATTCTATTAATAAAAATGATGAAGTGCGAGCTCTATGGGAAGTGATGAATGTCAATGCTCAACACAGAATGAAAATGACGGATCACGGAATTGTGCATTTCCAAGTTGTGACAAATCATGCTGTGAAAATGGCGAGGATATTGCGTACAAAAAATATCAAACTTTCTGTTGAGAAAGATTATGGTTTGTCATATGAACATGGTGAGTTAATAATCGTGCTTGGAAGTTTGCTTCATGATCTGGGGATGTCTATTAATCGATCTGGTCATGAAGAGTTCAGTTTATTTCTTGCAAACAATATAATGCGGGAAACTCTCACTTTCTTGCCAATTCGAGAAAAGACGATCGTAATTTCTGAAACCCTTCACGCGATTTACAACCATAGAAGTGGAGGTAAACCTCTCACAATTGAAGCTGGTATTGTGCGTATTGCTGATGCGATTGATATGGAGAAAGGAAGATCAAGATTTGCGAACGAAATGGGAAATATAGATATTTATAATATCTCTCACTTTGCAATCGACAAGGTTGAGTTAAAAATCGGCAAAAACAAGCCTATTCTTATCAAAATCACCATGAATAATTCTGCAGGACTATTTCAGATAGATGAACTTCTTGACAGCAAACTAGCTCATTCGGGGCTAGAGAAATATGTAGAGATGCAGGCCAAAGTCACTGGCAAAACCGAAAAAAAGTTAATAAGGGAGTTTTTGGTGAAGTAGCTAGAAGAACCCATTTTAAATTATTTCGTTATCACCTTGAATTAAACCCATAGTAATGTATACTATAGGACTATGATAAGAACAGTTGAGCAGAAAGGTTATGAGCCAGTGTGCTTGAGCATGACCCCTATTCCACAGAAGCCTATTACACATGCCGCGAGTATATTAGCTCCTCTTAGATATGACCCCAAAGCAACTATTTTGGCAAATTTTGACGCTGTATGCGCAGCAGCTGTGCAACAATTTTCTTCTACTGGTGAAAGAACACAATTAATACTTGCTGATAATTCTGGAAACCGAGCTTACGGCAGTCTATTTGTAGAGCTTAATAGAATGATAAAATACGGAGCAATACCCTTAGATTTCACTCCACTTAATGTATATATACAAGGCAAACCTCATGGATTAAATGCATGTTTGACGGAAGCAACAGGTGATATAGTTGTTGCTTCGGATTGGAACAAAAAACCATTAGGTGATGCAATAAATCAATTAATACAAGAGGCACGAGGTCAACATGCATTAGTAGGGGCAAAAATCTTGGGTCTAGACCCTAGACATGCAGAAAAACAGTATCTTGCGTATGGTGGTGGTTATGCATGTCCAAGAGATCTTTTTCCGCCAGCAAGTCCACCTGGATTAATTGCAGATGATTTGTTTGTAAACTCGTGGGTAAATATGCAGGGCGGAAAAATCTACATAAGTGAAGCTGAAATCGAAGATACAAAGGCAATAACATTAAGTGCTAGAGAAAGGGCAGAAAGGAAAGGTAGACAACTGGCAGGTAACGAACAGTTCCAAAGGCTAATAGTACGAAATACAAACTCAGGTAAATCTTTTAGGCCAGTCGAACATCTTCCCACAGCTCCCGAAAGACCTATTCGAACTCTTTCTGAACGGATTATGGGTAGTATATTCCTACGAGGGCTTACAACAGAACAAAAACTCAGGGTGATATCTGACAGAGTAGTGGATAGATTAAAATTGGTAAGGGAATATGAAGATAGGTCTTTCAAAAAACACATTGATTCTGCTTCAGATGGCACCTGGTGACTTTATAAGAATATAGTGCTTAGTATTGGCCGGCATTAGGTATTGATATATAATACTATAGGATGTATAATTCGTAATATGAGTAGCATTGAAATAGTTAGACAAGCACGCACTGATATACCTGAATTACTAGAAATACAAAAGCAACTTTCTAGATATAGAGGTAATGAGGCCAGATATTGGAATACTAATAGAGATTTTATCGCAGAGAGATTAAAAAATAGACTTGTGATAGGAGCTCCTAATGAGGTAATTATTCCTATTCATAAAAATGGAAGAGACCTACCCATTTTATTGGACTCTTTAGCTAATCAGAATATTGATAGAGTCGGTCCATACTCTCTTACATGCTTAATGCACAACAACGCCGATGTACCTGAGTGGGGTATGAGAAGAGATGAATCATGGGATCAGGTTGCATTTTTGGCTAATTCTGGTGTCTCTGTTAGAGTGCTACAGCTCACAGATCCACTTCTTACCGGGCCTTATACATCTTGGCAATATGCTCTTCACATGTCGCAAGGATCTAATGTTGCGGTAATTGATGCAGATTCTATTATTACAAAAAATTGGCTCGATAGGCTTACAAAGCCACTTGACGACAATCAGGATGTAGTCATTACTGGAGGTCAAAGGGTATATTTAGATGCACCAAGCTCTGTAGTTGTTCCGAGCTCTGCACACTATCTTTTAAGTATTGCTTCACATTTAACCGATAACAGTGGTCCTCATCTCGTGAAGGGTACCAGGTTCTATGGCGGGCAAGCGGCATATAGAGGTCCAGTTGTTAGAAATCTCATTGGAGAAATTTTTGGAATGACCGATGGTGATGTTTTATTTAGTGAATTTTTAGTAAATAAATTTGGATTAGATGCTTTTGCATTTGCAAATGCACCTGTGGCAGATGTGCCAGATAAGTATAGAAATAGTAAAAATTTAAGACACTATGTTGAGAGGATTAGAGATGGTGCTACGGTATTTTTACCTGATCAGCTGTCTACTATAGTAAAACCCAACAATACGCCTACAGAAAGAGCAAACAAGAAACTTGGTATGGCACATAGGTATTGCCCATGGACAAGGGTCATAATTGATTCGTATAGACAACTGGGTAGAATATCCAATACAGAAGTTCTAGATGCGTTAGAAAGAACTGCCGCAGAGCAACATTTTAATGACAATTCTCATTATAGGAGTTTTATGGAAAATTGCAGAACAACAGGAATTATCCCAGGATTTAATACTGAGATATATGAAGATCCACAGGCTTTATTGGCTCTTATTAATAACCTAGGCACATCTATTGTTCGCCCTACAATGAAAGACTACATTCAAAGCCAACATTGATACTCTTTATTTCAATGTGTTAATAAACTAAATACATCCTCAAGAGCTGGAAGCGTTGCGGGGAGGAGTGGAAGGCGTCTACATTCTTCTATAGTAAACCAACCATATTTGGATGATTCTATGCCATCCACTTTGATTTCTTGATTTGGATCTTTTCTTTTCACTTCGTACAATACAAACACCCCGTGCCAACCTCTTTCAGGATCATATTTATTAACTACAGATAAGAGTTTTACGATTTCGACATCAATTCCAAGCTCTTCTTTTGCCTCTCTAATAGCGCACTCTTCAGGTGATTCTCCAAACTCTAGGCCTCCGCCTGGGATTTGCCAAAGACCACGATTACCTTCAATATCATCTTTGTCGATGTCATATCTATCTGTAAGAAGAAATTTACCACTCTCGAAGAGTACTGGACAGACACCAATTATTATAGAATTTTGAGTGGACATAGACCAAAAACGCATTTATACCCTGGTCCTCCACACTTCGGGCAATCGCCTAAGGTCGCAAATATTTGCGACATGAGAGCTTGTATTTCTAAATTCTATTTAGAAACAATCTCTTCACATATTCCCGCTGCGGCTCATGTGTTCATAACAGGAGGACATTGATATCTCTAAACTCGTAGCTCATAGCTACTCGCTAAAAGCTATCAATGTGATCCCAGACCCTCCTTCGCTTTATGCTACGGGTGGGCAGGCCGAATCGACTGATTTGAAGCAAAAATGTGAGCCCGCCCCGAATCGAACGGGGAACCTATTTCTTAGAAGGAAATTGCTCTATCCAATTGAGCTACGGGCCCTAATCACATTCCAAATTCCGCGTACCAAATTCCGAGTTGCTGACTTTACTTGGAATTAGGAATTCGGAACTTGAACTTGTCTCTGAGCCACCTGTCAGATTTCAACTCGTACTTGCCGATATGAAATAGCGGCTTAGAACGAGTTAGTCCCGATAGCTTGAAAAGCGTATCGGGAGAACTGACGAGATGATTTCTACTATTTGTAAAATTACTTGAGCCACCTGTCAGATTTATCCTCGTACTCTTGCCGATATGAAATAGCGGTTTAGAACGAGTTAGTCCCGATAGCTTGAAAAGCGTATCGGGAGAACTGACGAGATGATTTCTACTATTTGTAAAATTACTTGAGCCACCTGTCAGATTTCTCATCCTCGTACTTGCCGATATGAAATAGCGGCTTAGAACGAGTTAGTCCCGATAGCTTGAAAAGCGTATCGGGAGAACTGACGAGATGATTTCTACTATTTGTAAAATTACTTGAGCCACCTGTCAGATTTGAACTGACGACCGCTCGCTTACAAAGCGAATGCTCTACCAGCTGAGCTAAGGTGGCTATATTTCTCTATCAAACAATATCTATTCTTTTTGTAAAAGTTCCAATAACAAACTATGTATTAGCGAAGCCAGCTGCTTTGCCCCTTCGTAGTCGCGTCAAACGCGACGTAGTGGGGAGCTAAGGTGGCAATCTAAACCATATATTTTACCATGAAAAACTGTGGCCAGAGCGGGACTCGAACCCGCACGGACTTTTAGTCCACAACATTTTAAGTGTTGCGTGTATACCGATTTCACCATCCGGCCAATTTTTTAATTTTATTTCTACCTCTATGAGTAGGCTGTAAACTATGACAATTTGGGCACAAAATACGCAAATTCTCTATCCTATTATCATTTCTATTACCGTTAATATGATCTAATTCCAATGGAATTCGACCATCTACCGATTGTTTCGCCCACCCACATATTTCGCACTTTTTTTCTTTTATTTGTTCAAAAAAAAGTCTATTTCTAAGTTTATATGTTTGAAAAGTACTATTTTCTACCAATATATCTTCCAAACTATAACGCGGCATTATTCCAAATCTTTTACCCCTATTCCAAGCTTTGCCCGTAAAATGAGCCGTTGACAAATTCAAAGATTCAATTTTTCTTTTAATGTGGATATAGTTTCCACCTGTCTCTCTAAGCTTTAGTTTTATCAATACTTGTCTAATGCTCGTCGATTTCAGTGCTGATTCTATCAACTCACTATCTGTCCATCTATTACTACGCATTAAATGAATGTACCAAATGACATACGCAAACTCAACTATTGGAGTAACCTGCCATTAAACATATAAACATTTAAATGTGATCGCCATCCCCGCTAGACTAACAATCAATTACCAATTACAAGAAACAATATATCTCTGATATTAAACACTAGTAATTGACAACTATCATTGTATATTGAAAATTCTCAAGCACTTTCGTGCTTGAGAGTATTTTATCATAACAGCGCTTCTTGATCAGCACTAGTTAGTGGAATAATCTTGAGATGCTCAAGACCAATATTTGTGACAACTCTGCCACGAGAAGTCTTTTTGATGAATCCAATCTGAAGAAGATATGGCTCGATGAATTCTTCAATAGTTCTTTTGTCTTCGGATAGGGTAGAAGAGAGCGTTTCAATTCCAACTGGGATATTTTCGAAAGTTTTGGCGATTGCATGAAGATACTGTATATCAATATCCGAAAGACCCATATGGTCAATCTCAAGAAGTCCAAACAAAGTATCAAGAAGCTGTTCGTCAATCAGACTTTTGTTTTGTGAGTGAGCTACATCTGTTGCTCGTTTTAGAATTCTGTTTGCGATTCTTGGGGTTTTTCTTGCTCTTTTTGCAATATGAAGAGCGGCACCTTCGGTGATATCAAATCCCAATACTTTGGCTGATCTTATTACAATATCCTGCATTTCTTCATTTTCATAAAACTCAAGCCTCAGAAGGAGTCCGAATCTATCACGAAGTGGTGCAGATAGCAGAGCAAGTTTTGTGGTGGCGCCAACTATTGTGATTTTTGGTACAGGAAGTCTCACCGTTCTTGCGGATGGACCTTTGCCAATTATTATGTCGATTGCATACTCTTCCATCACTGGATAAAGAAGTTCTTCTACTGGTTTTGGCATTCTATGAATTTCGTCAATGAAAAGCACATCGTTGTCTTTGAGATTTGTGAGAATTGCCGCAAGATCACCAGACTTGGTGAGAGTTGCGCCAGACGTAACCTTGAGGTCTCCTTGAAGTTCTTTTGCCATGATATAAGATAGTGTGGTCTTGCCTATTCCTGGTGGACCATAGAAAAGGATATGTTCTGTAGGAAACCCTCTCTTTTTGACACCCTCTATAAATAGTCGAAGCGACTTCAAAGCATGGCTTTGACCTATATATTCATCGAAAGAGGAGGGACGCAGGTTGCCATTTACTATTTCTTTTTCTTCTTGCTTCATGAAAAGATTATAACACGCAAGAATCTGTCAATCTTTATTTATAAAAATTACCTATTGTCATCCTGGAGGAGTCCACATCCCCTATTGGGACGACGATAGGATCTTAGCAGATAGATCTTCCCATGTTGAGTTGAATTCTGATATTAGATGATCCTTCTTTCTTCGAACTAGATTCTTCAATGATTTCTCTCTTGACATAGCATTAATAACAGATTCATGGATTTCGTAATAAACTAGAATATTTATTTTGTATTTGCTGGTAAATCCACCGTATGTCCCAGTTTTATGTTCGTATAATCGTTATGTGAGACTATTGGTTGCACCAATCTATAGAGACTTGTGAGAATAGTTGGTCAAAATATATACAAAATATATTTTGTTCATTAAGTTTTTTGATAACTCAAAGATCCTATCGTCCCGACTGGAACGTCGGGACTCCAGGATGACAGGTATAAATTAACTGATTAATTTCTCATGAAGTCTTTTTGCGGCATCGACATATGATTTCTTGTCACCTTGTATTCTTTCAAAAGAATTCAATCTTTTTCCATCAATGTTTTGGACATAGACACATACCTCATGCTTGACTCCTTCACTGTCAGTTGCAGTAGCTTTTTCTTTTTGATACCACTTGGGGCATCTTTCCCATGCATCAAAGAAATTTTCTTCGTTATGTTCTAATTCAACAATCTTACCCTTGATTTCTTCATTTTGTGTGGATTTCTTTGCAAATAAAAATGAAAATGTTGACAGGTCTCTTTTTGATCCAATATCTTTTTTCAAATCTTCATTAAGTGATTTCGAGTCTCCCAAAAAAACTCCATAGCCATGTAGCACAGCTTCACAGTTCTTCGGGATTCTTTCGATTAACGCGGCTAATATATCTTCATCAAATAGTGTTCCAAAAACAAAATATTTCATCTTTTTAGTGCAATTTTTATTTTGTCTTGCAGAGACAGAGTTGGGTCTATTTTTTCAAGCATCTTATGAGCATCTACTTTCTTATACCCAAGAGCAACAAGCGCATCAAGTGCTTCACTATCAATTGGCTTATCAAGAGTTTGAGCAATATCAAATTCAGTTTTCATCTTGGATGACAACTCTAGGATTATTTTTTGAGCAGTCTTTTTGCCAAGTCCTGAGATGCTTGAGAAGGCAGAAACATCATGCATTCTCACGGCTCTTACAATTTCTTCTTGAGATTTGTATGAGATCACAAGATGTGCAGTTTTTGGGCCCACTCCGTCCACTGACAAAAGCAGTATAAACATCTGATATTGACTGAGATTTTCAAAAGCAAAAAGCACATGAGCATCATCACGAATCTGAAGATATGTATAAAAATTTACTTCTCTTGGAAGATTCAAAACACCTATCGTTTTGGGCAAAACCACCCAGTAAGCAAGTCCTGACGCTGTCTCGACAAGACCTTCATTTGTGGTAAGTTCTATGAGAGTTCCTTTGATCTTTCCTATCATAAAGCACGAAGTTTCGTTACAAATAATTGTCCATTTTCAAAAGCAAACGAAATCTTCTGCGGGAAGTATACCTGCTTTTCAAAATCCTTAGCAAGAAACGTAACTGCTTGAATCTGTGAATCTGTCATGACTTCACGTGACGCATCTTGGGGGTGAATATTTACTTTTTTATACTCAGTACCTTTGAGAATATATTTGAATGGTTGCTCTACACTGTGTTTTGCAATAATTTGTGCTCCCTCTTTTTGGACTATATAGACATCAGCGGCATCTTCAAGTTCTTTGGCTCCAAAATAAGAATGGATCACAATTTGATCATTATTATTTGACTTCATATTTGTTGTTTCGCAGCTTCCAACAATTTGCGGGTACAAAGCTCGCTGTACCAGCATAGATGGTATTTTGCCAGGAGTAGCATTGCCAATATGGAGATCTACATATTTCACTATTTGTTCAACGATTGTGTGTTCCAGAGATATTTCACCTGTTGCCAATGAATCAAAAGGTGAGTTTGGTAAAAATGAGATTCTTACTGCCGGAGGGGCATACACATGCTTCATGAGGTGCAATGCTTTGTGAAGATCATGGGTTTCCTTTTTGAGATATTCTCTTTCTTTTTCCAACAATTTTTCGTAAGCAGTCTGAATGGAAGTAAAAAACCCTCGTGGAGTTTTTGAATTTCTAATAATTCTTTCAACTAGTTTTCGAACATGTTCTCGTTCCTCCTCGATATTGATATTTGTAGATTCGAATATGGGAATAAGCTGATGCTGAATCTCAGGATCTAGATAAATAGATGTCAAAATATTTGATGGTATGACAAATCCATAAGGAATTGGCATCTCATGATCCAAAAACTTGGCAAATGGCTCTATGTCTGTTTCAGTATAGTCTGCAAGCCATACACAATAGTTCATACTCATACATATTATGATACGGATGAACTATGCGAAAGACAAGAGGGAGGGAAACATAATATTCAATTAACAATCAACTATGCAAAGACAGTATCTAAAACTTATACAGCATATTACCTCTTTACATGTATATATACATATAGTAGAATACCTTTACATGAGAACGATTTTAATGATCGTTTGATAGCATTGTCGGGGTCACACATACACTCTCCGGATCAGCTTTCAATACAACTCACAAATTTGCGCTTGACTCTTGATGTGTGACTGATAAAATAAATACTTATCGCGGTAACGCGATTTTTTCGACGCATTAAGAAAGCACTTTTAGAAAGACACGACTTGTGTGGGGAATCGGGCCCGTAGTTCAGTTGGCTAGAACGCTTCATTTGCAATGAAGAGCTCACCGGTTCGACTCCGGTCGGGTCCACTTAGATTTTGTTTAATATTGCGTAGCAAAGGCGGAGACAAAGAGGAAACAAAGAGGTTTTTACAAACAGTATTTATCATAAAGATAGAAAATTTTACTAAAGCAAGCTTTGGTCAAACATTAGATATTTGTGATAAAACAGTAAGACAGTTTTCAGATGTCAGATGTTAGTTTTCAGAATATTTCTGATAACCGATATCTGATAACTGACAACTAATGAAGAAAGTACATTGACAAATTGACGACATTATTCCAAAAGTAACAAATGGTCTTTTTGGTAAGTAGCAAGCATCACAACCAGTAACATGGTTGTGAAGGCGCTTCAACACAAAAAAATCAAGTTCAAAAGATAGTATATGTAAGTGATGGGAGAAATCAAAGCCACTAGGAGGATGCCTTGGCAGTGTGTGCCGAAGAAGGACGTATGCATACATACGATATTGCCGGTTAGCTTGTCAGCAAGCGTTTTACCCGGCAGTTTCCGAATGGGGTAACCCACCTATATGAAAGTATAGGGATTTTCTACCAATTGGTAGGATCTGGGCACTCGGTGAACTGAAACATCTAAGTAATCGAAGGAAAATAAATCATATGAGATTCCGTTAGTAGCGGCGAGCGAAACCGGAACAGTCTAAACCCCTCACCTTTTTGAATCTAATCTATAATGTAAGAATTGTGTATTACATGTACATACTTCAAAGCGAGAAAAATAATTCATTCTACATTGGATCAACTTCTGATCTTAGAAGACGCTTTGAACAACATAATAATGGGTATTCAACATATTCAAAACATTTACGACCTTGGAAATTGATATATTACGAAGCTTTTATTTTGAAATCTTTAGCAAGATCTAGAGAATTCGCTTTGAAGAAACGTAGCAAATCATTTCAAGAAGTAATGAAAAGATTGGGTCTAAAAAGGTGAGGGGGGTTGCAGGGCAAACGACATTTGATGCGTATTTAGGAAGGAGAACAGCTTGGAACAGCTGGCCATAGAGAGCGAACGCCTCGTATCCGAAACTTAAATACCCGATAGTTTGTACCTAAGTACCACGAGGCACGGCAAACCTTGTGGGAATCTGGGTCGGTCACGATCCAAGACTAAACACACACACTGACCGATAGTGAACGAGTACCGTGAGGGAAAGGCGAAAAGAACCCCGATGAGGGGAGTGAAATAGATACTGAAACCAGTGGCTAACAAACAGTGAGAGTCCCTCACCTTTTGTGCATTTCATCTATACATCTTCTATTAAGGTTGATCTACAAGAATTACTTTAATATTGAAGATAGAATGAAGTTTACAAATGGTGAGGGATGATCGCGTGCCTATTGAAGAATGAGTCAGCGAGTTTTATTTTACAGGGCAGCCTAACCGCATAATATGCGGGGAGGCACAGGGAAACCGAGTCTGAATAAGGCGAAACATTTGTCCTGAGGTAAAGACCCGAAACTTGGTGAGCTAACCATGAGCAGGATGAACGTCTCCGAAAGGAGACGGGAGGTCCGTACCCGTCTGGGGTGAAATCCGGTGGGACGACTTGTGGTTAGAGGTAATATGCCAATCGAACTGAGAAATAGCTGGTTCTCCTCGAGATATATTTAGGTATAGCCTCGTATAGTACCCGCAGGGGTAGAGCTACTGGATGGTTGCCGGTGCCGCAAGGTATTGTCGATCAACCAAACTCCTAATACTGCGGGCTTTATATACGGGAGTCAGTCCTGTCGGTATAAGCTGACATGGGCGAGAGGGAAACATCCCAGACTCCCGTCTAAGGTTCCAAACTATCAGTTTAGTGGAAAAGGCCGTTGAATTTCTTAGACAGCAGGGAGGTTGGCTCAGAAGCAGCCATCCTTTAAAGAGTGCGTAACAGCTCACCTGAATACTCAGAAATTCTGCGCCGAAAATGAACGGAGCTAAAACTGATGACCGAAGACGGAGTCCAGCTCATTCTAACTGTAACTGTGATCGAATTACATTAAGTTCTGCAAATTTGTGACAGTGCTTAAGTAAAATCGCAGTTAGAACTAGAATGAGCTGGAGGTAGAGGAGCGTCCCAACGACGAAGAAGCGAGAGCGTAAGCAATCGTGGAGTTGTTGGGAGTGAGAATGCTGACATAAGTAGTGATTTCTCTCTGTGAGATTCAGAGATGCCGAAAGCTCAAGGTTTCCGCAGCAATGTCAATCATCTGCGGGTTAGTCGGATCTAAGGGGTGCGCCAGATCGGTGCATTCCGATGTCCAAACGGTTAATATTCCGTTACTATGAGTATTTCGTTACGACGTTGCGTTTGACGAAGCAGGCTAGGGAAAGCCCCGTACATCGGGGTCCAAGTAGTTAGTGCATAGCACAAGGAATTACTAATTCCTAATTAACCTAATTAACCTAAACATTTTGTTTAGAAATTAGAAATTAGATCAATTAGAAATTTCTCGCGCTGTGCGCGAGCTACGAGTGTAAGATCGCATCGCAAGATGTAGTCAAGTTTCCAGACGTGTGCTTCCGGGAAAAGAACGTGTACGAAGAAATACTTGTATCCGTACCGATAACCGACACAGGTGAGCAAGTCGAGTAGACTAAGGCAAACGGGTAAAGGTGGTTCAAGGAACTCGGCAAAAAAGTTGACCGTAAGCTTTGCGAGATGGTCTCCCCTCACCATTTTTCACGATAAGTTGTATACATAAGAATTATTTGCTTTTAAACAAATTTTTCTATTTGGTTACAATTTGTATGAAGAATGGTGAGGGGTGCAACAAACGTTTTTCAAACGACTGTTTATCTAAAACACAGGTTCCTGCTAAGCAGCATATGCGCTGTATAGGAGCTGAAGCCTGTCCGGTACTGGTAAGTCAACCATCGTGGCTGAATGGTATATAAGCAATTATGTACAAACAGGTCGTGGTGTAAGCTCCAGTGAACGACAGCTCTAACCCTGAGAGTTCTAAGGTAGCGTAGCCCCTTGCCGGGTAAGTTCCGGCCCGCATGAATGGCTTAACGATTTGAAAACTGTCTTGAACCGCTGTCCGACGAACTTGAAATGGCTGTGAAGATGCGGCCTACTTGCATCCGGACAAAAAGACCCCAGAAGCTTTACTGAAATTTGGTATTGGTGAAAAGGCGATGACTGTCTAGCGTAGGAGGGAGGCAGCTCATTTTGTGCTAAACTTTAGGATTATGTATTACGTTTATGTTTTGAAGAGTCTAAAAGATGGAAATCTTTATATTGGTTATAGTTCTGATCTCAAGGAAAGGTTAAGAGATCATAATTCAAATCCAAAAACAGATTCATACACTTTTAGACACAGACCTTGGTCTTTAGTTTATTACGAAGCATTTTCTAGTAAAAGAGATGCGGTAAATCGTGAAAAGAAACTAAAAGAGCACGGATCTTCAAAACATTTGTTATTACAACGAATTCATAGTTCAATTACAGGTTTAGAATAGAATGAGCTGCCGCCAATGTAACACCTCTCTTCGTTTCTTTTTCACCTGATCCGTCCATTGACGGAAACAGTGCTAGATGGTCAGTTTACCTGGGGCGGGTCCCTCCAAAAGAGTAACGGAGGGGTACAAAGGTCAGCTTAGCGCGGATGGAAATCGCGCTGTATAGGGCAAACCCATATGCTGGCCTGACTGCGAGACCTATAAGTCGAGCAGATGCGAAAGCAGGTGTTAGTGATCCTCGGCTGCGCTGTGATTGCGCACCGGGCTTAACAGATAAAAGCTACTCTGGGGATAACAGGCTAGTTTCGCCCGAGAGTTCCTATCGACGGCGAAGTTCGGCACCTCGATGTCGGCTCATCACATCCTGGGGGTGAAGTCGCTCCCAAGGGTCCGGCTGTTCGCCGGTTAAAGTGGTACGCGAGCTGGGTTCAGAACGTCGTGAGACAGTTCGGACTCTATCCGATGCAAGCGCTTGGAATTTTGAAGGAAGTCTCCCACAGTACGAGAGGACCTGGGATGAGGGAATCCCTGGTGTACGGGTTGTCCTAAAAGGGCATTGCCCGGTAGCTAGATTCCCACCTGATAAGCACTGAAAGCATCTCAAGTGCGAAGCAGCTCCTAAGATAAGAATTCCATATTAGTGCGCCAGAAGATGACTGGTTTGATAGGCAGCAGATGTAAGTAGAGTAATCTATTTAGTCAAGCTGTACTAACGCACAATTTCCTATCACTTACGTGTATCAGATGAATCTGATTACCTTGTGAAACTATAGCGCCGTTATGTAAAGTAAGCCTGCTGCTTACCAACAAGATCGTTTGTTTAATAAAATAATGTCATGTAAAAACTAAACCAACAATTTGGTTTTCTGGTTTTTCATGGCTATTTTCGGTGAATTTATAAGATAGTATCTACAAATCAAGCATTTTTTGCTTAGAAATTAATCTACATCTTTTTATACAGTTACTTTTGTGACTCCAAATACGTCCAAATACATAAGCATATTGTTTATTCGTATTACTATGGACTTTTGTTTGAGACGGAGAACCAATGTATTGAAATCCACTTTTTGATAATGTCAAAATTGACGATGAATATGTATATTTACATGTTCAACTGCACAACTGCGTCAATTTTTTGTGCCCAAATAATATTATTACCCCGCATTCGCGGGGTTTTTTATTGGTCAATAATTGGATATGATCGGTATAATCTCTTATATGAAAATATTGGCAATTGACCCAGGATATGACAAGGTGGGATATAGCATCTTTGTATATTCAAAAGGAAGTACACCTGTGCTTATTGTATCAGGGCTCATCAAGACATCACCCAAAGAAACAATTCAAAACAGAATAAGTGAGGCTTGCTCAGAAATTTCAGAGCTAATTAAACTTCATGATATTGATCACTGCGTGATGGAGCAATTGTTCTTTTTCAAAAATGCAAAAACAGTCATTGCTGTTGCGCAAGCACAGGGAGCTTTGATGCAAACCTGCAACTTTCATCATGTCCCTCAGACATTTCTTACTCCTCTTGAAATCAAACAAGCTGTTACTGGGGACGGTAGAGCAGACAAAACCAGTGTTTGGAAAATGCTAAAACTTCAGCTTGGATCTGATTTGAAAGTAAAAGATGACGATGAAAGCGATGCAATTGCTTGTGGATTAGCTTTTTGCAGCATCAATAAGTTTGGGTTTATGTGAATTGAGCTTTACAATGACAGGTAGTGCCGATGCAAAAATAATAAATAAACTACCAACTAATGTATAACTACTTGGAATCTCAGAGAAAATAAAATAGCTAAATATCCCAGCAAACACAATTTCTAGCAACATAATAACTGCTCCGACTTGTGAATCAATATTCTGAAATCCAGTTATCATTAGTTGTCCGTTTATGACAGCCTGAGCCACAAATGCAATCTGCATAAACCATGAGAATGAGTCTTTGGGAAAGCTTATCTTTTCACGTAGTAAAAAAGTGGTCAAAATTGCAAAAATCAAAACTGAAATAGTATCAAAAAGATTTGACTCTAAATCGATGTAATCACTAGGTAAAAGCTTGGGCATAGAGCTCCACAAAACACTAAACAAACCTGATGCAAAAGCCATGAAGATATATAAACCACTTATAATTACATTTTCTTGTTTCGAAAAGACCACCACTATTCCAATAAATGCCAATAAGCATGATATTAATTTTGTTGTGTTTAGCTTTTCTTTGTAAAGAAAAATTCCAAGTAAAAAACCACCTATTAGAAATCCTCCATAAAAAAAGAAATATGCTACAGATATAGGTAAATTTATAAATGCATAATAACTTAGCGAGAATGATACAAACCCAAAGAGACTTCGAAATAAGTATTTTGGAATATGTACTAAAGATGGAATTTTGATTTTGCCCTTTGAAATTAACAGTATTAAAATCAAAATAGCTGATGTTGCAAATGACCGAATACATATTTGATAAAATGCAGGTATGCCGCTCTGACTTACGAATCGAATCAGGATGCCAAACCAGCCATACAAAAAAGCCATGAATAATAGCGACCCAGCTCCCAATTTAATACTTTTACTCTTCTTGTATCCATTACTTATTTTTCTATAAATTTCAGACTTCAGATTTACTATAGATCAATTCAAAATTAGTATCTTTTGACAGTTGTGCATATGCTCCTTTTAGATCTTCTACTTCGGAAAATCCATTGAGCTCTTCAGTATTTATAAAAATATAATCAGCATTTTTATATTGTTTTCCAAAATCATAAAAATATCTTCTATTTGTGAAGAAAGGTGCATAGTGACCTGTGGATGACACTTTGATATTATAATCATTGAGCTTTTGCGACCAGGTTTTTATTATGTCGTAATCTTTAGATTTTTGACCAAAATATAAGGGTTCAGCTCTCTTTGAGAATGGCAAAGGACTCTCAAGATATGCAAAATATACAAAACCAACCATAATCAAAAACAAAAGTTTATTAACACTGATTCCAAATTTTGTTTTTAATATATTAACCCCATATATTAGAGAAATAATTAACCACGGAGAAATTACTGCAGTGTAGTGATAGTAAAAATCCTGCATGTTTATATTTGCTGATAATATATTAATCAGCAAGTCTGGAATCGCAGGTATAAAATAAATTGAAAACAACGGTATAAAAGCAAATTGTCCGAAAAGTAGTAATAAATAATGAATATTTCTATCGTTTACAAATTTGCCTAGCTGAAGACTCATTATTTGCATGATATTTTTGGTTTCGGGTTGGGTGTAGTAGTTAAGAGCGAAATGATTATTCCCAGCACGAAATGACGGCATGACAAAAAATACAACTATCACAACATATACAAATGCCAAAAATGATAGTGACGAAAGTAAATAAACTTTCCGATTTTGTGTAAGCAAAAAATCTCGAAAGTCGAAAAATGTGTTTTTGTTATGGCTAAACTTGATGTATTTGCAAGCTTCAATAAATGCAAATAATCCCATGCTAAAACCAAGTTGTTCTTTAGTTGTCAGAATCAAAAATCCTAATATAAATGCCGCGATAAATCTTTTGTATAAATATGCTGTAAACATCCAAAGTATTAGTGGCGTAGCAATTGTGACAGCATGAAACTCAAAATAATTTGTCCGCTGTATGGCTGGGTTCAGCAAATACAGAAGTGGAAATATGATAAGCAATAGTCTTTTGGTGGTCACACCAATATCTTCAGTAATCGTCTTTTTGCTAATGAAATAAACAGCTAGAGCTCCAGTTGCGATAGCAAAAGTTTGGAATATGAGCAAAGTCTCTGGCTTGTCATAAATGAAATATAGCGGAGCCAAAAAAGCCAAAAAATAATCTGCATGAATATACATTCGATTTACTTGAAGCCCTGATCCATGTGGGTCAGTCAATTCTAGAAAGCGACCTAAATCTCCAGTTTTCAAGGACATATAAGTGTTATAGACAGTATGGTGCATTATGCCTAAGTCGAAGTATGACGCCCAATGCATGTGGAGACGCTGCAAAGAATAAAACGAAAATACGATAAAATAAATAAATGAAAAGAAGATTACTATGATAAGTGGGTTGTTGACGAAGTTAAACAAGTATTTTCTCATTTATACTAGCTAAGTATCTCACATAATGTATTAATTTCGCCAGAAATATACAATTTCTAAAGACGATTTATGTAATTTTTTAGTTGGCTCCAAGGTGTGAGAGTTTTTTGGCAGCGTATGAAGATCCTGCGAGCATTGCTTTGTGGATATCTCCATTGTTTTTGATATATCCGTGTATGAAGCCGGCAACATACCCATCTCCAGCTCCTGAGGTATCGATGATTTCATGTGGTTTCACAGAATCAACATTTATCACAATTTGCCCGGATAAACAGACACTTCCTTTAGCTCCACGCGTGACAATGATCACAGGTGGAAGTGGGAGGTGAGAGTGTTCTAGGTGAAGCGGTTTTGTCCAGTCGATTTTTTGGACAGGCATACGGATTAGGTCGGCTGTTTCATATTCATTTATTATGAGGATGTCTGTGTTTCGCAAAATATCATCTATCAGGGTATGAGATTTACGGCATTCTGTGGCACCAAGAGTAACTATGGTGGTAAGTTTTTTGTCCTTAGCTCTCTTTAGGAGTCTCGCCCTGTGCCACTCACTTACATGTGCAAGATTACCCATATATAGCACTTTGGCATTACCAAATATCTTATCATCTGGAAGAGTGTGGAGGAATGTAGATTTGTGATCTCTATAGTTTATGACTGTGCGTTCACCTTTAGAAGTTAAGAGCACCGATGACACATTGTAATAATCATGAGTATATTGACAATGTTGAAAATGCACGCCGGTTTCCTCAAGTTTGTCTTGGATAATGCGCTTGAAAGAGTTCTGACCAATTTCTGTATATAGAGCTGCTCTTCCACCTTGTTTGGCAATTCCTATTGCCACGTTTGTTGCACCACCACCGATTCCTTCATAGAAAAAATCAGCATAATATTTGCCGCCAACCGCTAAGTTGAAATGTGCATCATCATGATGGAGGGAGGATCCTTTGTAGTAGAGATCAATAGTGGTCGTACCAACACAAAGCACATCGTACATAGATACATACTACATGAAGAAGTTCCACATTCCAAGTTCCAAATTCCAAGTGTTATATGCACTGTCATTCAGACCCCTCACCATGACTCTGGTGAGGGGGAAGAATCCATTCTTTTGTCATTCTGGAGGAGCGTCAACGACGATAGAATCTATTATCAGGATCATATCGCCAATCTCACCCACTCTTCGCACATAGAGCTACGAAGTGGCAAGGTAAGACGACAAAATGAACAGATCTGATCAATGTTCAATTGTATAATGTTTGTAACTTTTAATGGGTTTATACAAATTTGTTTAGGTTTTAGATATTAGAAATTAGTAATTATCTCGATGCTTTCAATTTTTTGTGGTGACAATTCCGTTGCTTCGCGAGATGCTTTTGCTATTGCAAAAACCAAAGCATCAAAAGAGGGATCATTTATATCAGAATACGATCCTGCAGATCTTCTAGATATTGCCAAATCAGGCGGTTCAAATGCTTGGGACTTGTTTGCTGGTAAACCTGTTTATACAACCACAAATCTCGTTAAAACGATTAAAAAGAAGTTCGCGCGCAAAGCCAAAGATGAGTTAAGAAAACTTGCCGCAGATGCAAATATTGAAATCATTGATTGGGAAGAGTCATCAGCCTATGACCTTGGGATTGACAAAGACAAATTCTCATTTGTCCACGACTTCAAACTATCTGTAAGCACTTTCACCTTACTTCCAAAATTCAAAACCAAAAATGCTTCAGTATTCTTATGTGAGCTTCACGAGCTGACAAAATCACAACCAATTGTGGTGACAATTGCAATGCTTATGCGTCATGTCAGGTCAATGCTTATGATCAAGTCTGGCAAAAGTGTACGTGACAATCCCTACCTTGTAAGACTCGCTCAAGCTTCTGCTGCATCATTCACTAAAGAGCAGGTTCTTGAGATATACAAAAGACTTTTGAAAGCTGATATAAATAGCAAAACTGGCAGGAACACACCGCTGTCAAACAAAGAGCAACTTGAGATGCTGACGGGGTTTTTGTTAAATTAGCAAAGAAGGCATATAGGCTTGAAGGCTTGTAGGAATATTAATAAATTATTAGTAAATAATTATGGATTACAAACCAATGCTTGATTTGGCAATAGAGGCAGTGAAGCAAGCTGAGAAAATAATTCTCAAATATTACGGTGGAGAGGTCCAGACAGAATACAAGTCAGACAACTCACCAGTCACCATCGCAGATAAAGAAGCTGAAAAAGTAATAAAAGATGTTATCAAAAATAAATCCCCAGACCATAGTTTTTTGGGTGAAGAAAGCGGCAAAGAATCTACTACTTCAGAGTTCTTGTGGATCATAGACCCTATCGATGGCACTAAGAACTTCACAAGAGGCATTCCTCTTTTTGCCACACAAATAGCACTATTTCATAAAAATATCCCTGTTGTAGGTCTGTCATACAATCCCATACTCAAAGAATTGTTCACTGCTTCAAAAGGCTCGGGGACATTTCTTAATGGAGAAAAAGTAAATGTTTCTAATGTTAACTCCATTTCAAAAGCATATACCACTTTTGGAGGACTTAAGTACTTTACAAAAAATAATCTCGAAAAGAAGATTGAAGAAATTGCAACCAAGTCATATTATTCAAGAGGTATAGGAGATGCATGGAGCTATCATCTTCTTGCACGCGGGGCAATGGACATCATGATTGAAGCAGAGACAAAAATCTGGGACATAGCAGCAGTAAGCGTAATAATTGAAGAATCAGGGGGGAAAGTGACAGATCTAAAAGGTAATAACATATCACCAAACACCACTTCAATCATCGCAACAAACGGCAAAGTACATGAAGAGGTACTAGCAATTTTTAATAAATAAAAGCTTACAAGCTTTGATGAATATATCGCTATTATTTGAAGAGTATTTTGCCTGCCGATCTGGCGGGCATTGCGTAGTCTTGTCATTTCGAATGTAGTGAGAAATCTCTTGTGGAAAAAAATATTAAAAAGCTGTCTTCCTGAATTTTAGCAGTAAGACATACCTCGAGTCACAGCAAGAGATCTCTCCACAAGCTCCCTCCTTCGTTAAAACTTCGGAAGGGCTCAGCAGGATGGCAGAACTTGTAATTCGGAATTAGGAGTTTGGAACTTGTTTGATTCTACCCAGCACAAACTACTATGCCAATCTCTTGCTTCATGCCTATAAGCCTTTGGCCTTCATGCCTAACTACCATTACATTCCTCTTACACTCAACTTACGGGAAGCTCAGCCATTTGTGCTATACTCATAATCCTATGCTTAAAAAACATTTATAAGCCCGAAAACCTCGACTATAGTAAGTTCAAAAATAAAAAGCTCGTGTCTTTCGATTCTGATGGCACAATCCAGCTCACAAAATCCAAAATCGATCCAGAAATGACACATCTTTTGAATGAATTAGCCAAAAGATATCTTGTTAATGTGATATCTGGCACAACTCTAGAATATTTACAACCAAATGTCTTAGACCAAATGGAACCAAATCCAAACGTAAGTGTCTCGCCGACTTGTGGCACCAGATTTGTAGCCTTGAAAGACGGAAAGTATGAATTAATTTACGAAGAGCTTCTAACAGATGATCAAATCAAAAGAATTACAGCCGCTTTTGAGTATGCTATGGAAAAGGCTGGTCACAGGCCTGAGAAAGTTTGGGGCGAAATCATCGAAAATAGAGGAACTCAAGTATCGTTCTCTGCTTACGGGCAAAAAGCCCCTGCAGAAGTAAAGCTTCCCTATGATCCAGATCTTTCCAAGAGAAAAGTAATTGCAGGATACCTCAAAGAAAAAATTTCCGAAAAAGAATTCGAGATCAAGATTGCTGGAGGTTCGACAATTGACGTCACTAGAGTTGGCATTCACAAAGGCTATGGAATGAGGAAGCTTTGTGAATACTACAATATCACGCTAGACGATATAGTTTTTGTGGGTGATAGACTTGATGAGATTGGCAATGATTACCCTGTTGCAGAGGAAGGTGTTGACTCGATTTGGGTCAAAGATCACGAAGAGACTAAAAAGGTCATTGCTGAACTAGTAAAGATAAAAAGCTGATTTTATTTATATTCTATGGAAGGGAATGGAGTAAATTCTGGTGAAGTAAAAGAAATTTCAGACAAAGAAAAGTATAAACTTCTAATTACTGAAATTCGAAAAATGGAAGCATCATCTCAAAGAAGCTTTATAAAACAAGATTACGATGAAACTCTCAAATCTAACGGAGATAATGTAACCGATGTTGATAAAAGGAACGATGAATCTATCAGAAAAACATGTAATTGACTATTTCTGTTGATTCTATCAAATCAGAAGAAAGGATGATAGCACATGGGGAAATAGCGGATATGAATGGGTTATTGATCCACTAGACGGTACTAAAAACTTCAGAACGGGTAACCCCAATTGGCATATAACAGCCACAAGACTAAAAGGGTCAAATTCGTTTTTCAATTGTATTATCTCCTGCATTCAACTCTCCTTGGGCTGAGTTTCATATTTGTTGAAGGCATTGCATAAATCAGGAAAGAAATCTCTAGACCAGCTGATAAGACCTATCAAAACATTGTAAACGTTCAAGTACAAATTAGAGCCCCATATGCGAGGAATGGTGGGGAATGGATGTTCCCAATGCTTCCAGGCATTTACATAGATCCTTACCTCTAAAATGTCAAAGACTAGTATAAATCATCGAGATGAAGTAATGGCTGCGATGGGTATTGCACACGGGGGACCCGAAGAAGTACTAATCATTTTGCCAGGATCCACTGCAAAATATCATGACGTTGTACATAGTTTTGCTTTCGTCCAATCAGTTGGTGGAGTCGTTACAACGCTTTTGGGTAATCCGATCAATTCAGAAAGTTACCAGACTGAGGGGCTTCTAATGACGAGAAATAAGCAACTTCATGATAGAGTTACTGATGAAATGGGGCTGGAAATATCCCAATATGTTCGTGCCTACAATAATCATTTTGAAGTTAATTCACTCAGTCAAAAAGCAACTTAACTCGTGCCATAATACTAGTAACTATCTTTATTTTACTTAATAGGAAAATTACCTGCCAACAAGAATTTTTGAACCGCTGCTATTTGTATAAATATATCATTCTGCATCATATTAGATCAGATCTATATGCTAGTTCTTCATCTAGACCGTATTGATGAGACATAGTGAGGTATAATATATACATATAATATGGCTGAAGCTTTTCCAATCCCTTCTGGGCCTTTGAAAATCTCTCAAGTAACGAGCGCCCTTTTGACGGCCATAAAATCAATAAAGCCAAAAAGCAAACCTGACGAATACACCAAAATCAATGTCTCTAGAGCAGTGACTTTTTTTGCAATACTTTATGAAAGAGTAAGAAATGCTATCGAATATACAGACGAACATTTAGTCCGACGTGCTGCTATAGAGAGAATATCACGTAGAAGACTCTCTATGAATAGTAGAGGCGAAGGAGAGGGCGAAAATATCCTCAAAGAACTTCTCTGGGCAAGATACTTCCCCCAAGACTCAATGTCTGAGAAAGACATAGTCAATGTTCAAAATATTATAGATATATATACTTCTATTAAAGATAGCCTCATACCTGGCAGAGATGGAAAATCAGCTAAGTTTTTGGAAGAATTTTTGTTTGATCTCATGACTTGTGAAATAGAAGAAATCCTATCACAAGATCTAGCACAGCGAGAAAACATATTCACATATTTTATATTCCAGACACTCAAAGACAAAATACAAGTACAGGACCTCGACAAAGAGCTCCAAAACGCATATTTACTGACTGCCATTGAAAAGACTTATCTCAAATCAGACAAGGCATACCAGAGATACCATCTTTTCCAGGTATTCTATGATCCACTGGGCAAGACCAAAAAAGACAAGCTAACAGAGCTATCAGCCAAATTGCCTCAAATATTTGAGAAGATTGACGATACTCTAAAAAATCCAATGGTCGAGAAGCTTTGTCGATTTGTGAAAAAACAACTCCCACCTTTCCTCATACTTTTCTCTATGATCAAAAGCAAGACAGTAGATGAAATGAATGCCATTCTCTCTGACAAAGGGAAACTTTGGGCAGAAGTAGATACCCTTTGTCGCAAAAAATATGCAGCAACTAGCAAAAAACTTCAGTCGCTTGCCATAAAATCTATCATATATATATTTGTGACAAAGATGATTTTCGCGATCTTGCTTGAAGGTCCTTTATCGCAATATTTCTATCACGAAATTGACTGGGTTTCTATCACAATAAACTCAGTATTTCCTCCAATTCTCATGCTTATCATAATTCTCACCACCCATAGTCCTGGCAGGGATAACACCAAACGAATCTATCAAACGATAGTAGATATTGTTGATGCAGACCCAACTTTTGAAAACAAAATAGTTCTCATGGCAAAAAGAATGAAGCCAAAAAAGCCCATTCTCCAATTCGGGTTATCAGTGTTTTATACTGCAACATTTGTAGTCACACTATATGTGATATATATCATTCTAAAAGCCATTAAGTTCAATCTGATTAGCATGGCAATATTTATCTTCTTCGTGTCAACTGTTGCCTTCTTCTCACACCGAATCAAGCTAGTCACTAGTGAATACAAACTATTAGACAAAGATTCACTTATCACACCATTCATAGATTTCTTCTTCATGCCAATTCTTGCTATGGGTAAGTTTTTCTCAAACGAAGTTGCCAAATTAAATTTCTTTACATTCATTTTCGATGTTCTCATCGAAGCACCATACAAACTTCTTATTGAGATTATCGAAGAATGGATAAGTTTCACGCGAAAGAAAAAGGAGGAGATCATATGACATACAACAAAGCTCTCATTTTTGAGCTAGATGGAGTAGCAATACCCAAAACCAAAGACGCCAAGCCATCATCAAGAGTGATTGATGCTCTTGCAAAAGCACAGGAGTCGTCTCATGTGCTATTTGCCACTTCTCGTAGCTGGGATTCTGCCAAAATCTATGCAAAACTCCTGGGCATCAAAGCACCATGTGTGACTCTTGGTGGATCGCAAGTAGTAGATGCATCTACAAATAAGGTGCTTTGGGAACAGGAGCTAGACCCTGGGGTTGCAGCCAAGATTATTGAGATTGCAAAAGAGTTCAACGTCAAAGCATATAACTATGATACTGAGAAGTTTGTTTCTGCAAAATCGATCAAAGTCAAAGCCATTGAGCCTCTTGTTGTACTCCAGATTCCCGAAAAACTGCAACCCGATATCATGAAGCAGATCAAGAAAATACCTCTGCTAAATGTAGAGCTATCTCCCGCACTTGAAAAAGGATTCATAAATATTACAGTTAAGCATATCCATGCAACCAAGTTCATGGCCTTGCAGACTATTGCCAAAAAACTCAAATTTGAGCCGAAACTGTCCGTTGGTGTTGGCGAAAGTGCATCTGACATTACGCTTCTCAACTTCTGTGGCATAAAAATAGCCATGGGAAGCGCCATTGCAAGACTCAAAGAGCTTGCCCAACACATCGCTCCAGGAGTCAAAGAGGATGGGCTTGTGTGGGTGATAGAAAAATTTGTTCTCGGATGAGAATAAGCATTGTCATTAGGCTCCACATATATTAAAATACACCCTAAATTTTCGTATGTCAAAAATTAATAATTAGATATTATGAATATTTTCAAATTTGCTGCAAAAGATAAAACCGAAGTACAACACAATTGCCATGATGGGACAGGATCAATATTGTTCCGTGAAGTTTTTGGCAAATCAGATTTCGTAAGCAAACTCAATCATGTCCATGAGACCATCATTCATCCCCACTCAACTATTGGTTATCATAAAAATACAGGAAATGAGGAGATATATTACATCATATCTGGTGAGGGTGTTATGAAAATCGATGACGAAGAACACATGGTTAGACCTGGTGACGCAACTATAGTACATGGAGGTAGTAGTCATGGACTTCAAAACAACAGTGATAAAGAAATGAAAATACTAGTGATTGAGTGTAATTACAACTAAATCTCTTGAAATGGTAACAGGATCAGAAAATCGAATTAAACTTAAGAAAGATTACACTATTGAATATGATGTCATCTTCAAGTCCGGTTTATTTCAAAATAAGCTAACATCTGATCTGAAAAGAATAATTAGTAACAAAAAACTCTTAGTTGTTGTTGATACCAAATTTTACGACCTACACAAAAATACCATTGATGAGTATTTTGCATCATTAGGCAATAAATATCACTTATTTCTTTTGGATATTTGCGAAGCTAACAAAAACCTGGAGACAGTATCAATTGTCTGCAATGCAGCACGAGAATTCAAACTCTATAGAGATTCTTACTTTATAGGTATTGGAGGTGGTATTACTCTCGATATAGTTGGTTTCGCTGCAAGCATGTATAGAAGAAAATCCAAATACATTCGCATTCCAACAACACTTGTTGGAATGATTGACGCAGGCGTAGGAGTAAAAGTTGGCGTTAACTTTCTCACATCGAAAAATTTAATCGGTTCATACTATGCACCAGTCGCCACTTTTGTAGATCAATCATTTCTTACAACCTTGGATTCCAATCAAATTAGAGATGGGTTGTACGAGATAATCAAAATGGGAATCATCATGGATAAAAAGCTTTTCGAATTAGTTGAACATTTCATGCATAAGTTTTTTGATAAAAAGCTAGATAATGATACAGAAAGAATAATGTATTTATCGTCCATCGACATGATGCACGAACTAGCTCCGAATTTGCATGAACACGTTTTAGAAAGATCTGTAGATTTTGGACACACATTCAGTCCTCACATCGAAGAGTCTGACAATTACCGGATTAGCCATGGTGAAGCAGTTGGAAAAGATATATTATTGTCTACTCACATAGCTCACAATAGAGGGTTAATCTCGACACAAGACTTCGATAGGATAATAAAACTTATTAAGAATGTCGGATTCACCAAGGGTCACAATTTTTCATCAGTTGAAGACTTGCACAAGTCACTCAAGGCAATCAAAAGACATAGAGCAGGCAGTCTCAATCTTGTCGTTCCAACTGGCATTGGATCACACACATTCATTCAGGAATGTAGTATTGATGAAATTTCTGAAGCTGTGAATTTTTATTACTCTACACAAAACAATAATGAAACCTCAAACTAAATCAGGATATATTGAATATAAAATTTCAGATATTTCAGATGCTCAAGTTAACAACTCATTAAAGCTTACCGGTAAAGTAGTAAGCTCCAGAATTTTTAAATCTTTTCAATTTTTGATTTTGTCAGATAATAGTTCTACAATTCAAATTAAAATTGAAAAAAAAGACACTCCAAATTTCCCAATTAAAATTGAGTGTGAACAAATAGTTCACTGTTATGGATCACTAATAAAACGAGAAGAACAATACATAAATCCCAATTCTGCTTATGGTAATTACGAGATTATTCTACACAAAATCAAAATTAAAAAAGTAAATGCTAAAAATTATAAGAAAGAAAAGCCATCGATTTTGGATGTGAAAGTATCAGACATGATTAGATTAAAAAAATTTGATTTTGAATCAGAAGCATCGAAACTTTTAGATGTTGAGATTGAAGGAAATGCAAAATTGTTTATAGAGGTGGATAAGCGTGAAAATCTTTCCGCATTTGAAAAGCTATACAGTGTATTTCCCAAATTTGCCATGAACCAGAAACATGCGGAATATATCTTCAATTTATTTCCAAAACAAAAACTTAAGTATGAAAAATTATCATTAGCTAAACTATTTCAATTTTCTTGGTCAATATTCGGAAACGATAATGTGAAACTTATTATGGCAAAAGATGAGTACAAACAGATTGTTGCGATGATGGTGGACGATCGGGTAATTACTGAATATAATCAACTAAAATATATCTATCCTAACACTCTACTAAACTATATTCAACTTAAAAACATCCTCATCTCAAAGTACGACAAAAAAACTCTGTACAATTTTCAAAAAGTTTTAACAGACACATTAGCAAACGCACCAGTTGAGTTTTCTAATATCTTAGAATCATTAAAAAACATTGTGAATTCGGATAATAATTTTGATCTTTCTATATTAGATATTAATTTTATACACGATGCATTGTCAAACAACATGACAACGCCAATCTTTTTTGCTTTTTACACTAAAAATAAGGGCTCTCGGGAATCTATACACAAATTCAAAAATACTTTATTTCAATATGCACACCATCTCCACATGAACAGTGAGATAGATGCAGTGGATCTAATAGAAAAAGTAATCAAAAAATCGGGTTCAAATATTGATTCACTAAAAATAAATGATAATGACTTTTTAGCAGAATACATAAGATATATCTTCAATCCAGTAAATATGGATATAGTGACCATAAAAGAAGAGATGGTAAAGCTCTCCGATAGAACAAATGATATTAAAACTCAAGGAATATTGGGTGGTGGAGACAATTGGAGTTCAAAAGATAAATGTTATATTTTTGATATTAATAAAAATAATCATATTAGATTATATTTCTCGAAAAATGTCGCATCATATTTTTCCAAATCTTCAACCGGGATCTGCACCGCAGGTGAAATAGACCTGTACAACAACCCCATCCACTTTCACATAAACATGGTTGATGAGAAAATGAAAAATGTAGGAAATATTCAGGCATACGTCTTAAATCAAAATAATAATCGCGCGCTGCTCTTGCGTGCCATAAACCCCAATGAAGACTACATAAACCCAAATATTGGGGCTAAAATATTTGAACATATATGCGAAACAGCTATACAAATTGCCAAAAGTAGCAATATAAAAAGTGTACTTCTAAGTGAATCTTTGGGGATACTGCATGCACAATCAAGTCGTATAGAAATTCAAACAATATTGGAGAAAATCTATCGAGAGGTCAAACCTACATATTTTGATAAACCTTTTTATATATATAGTTATAAAGGTATTGGTATATATCTAAACAAGTGTTATTGCGTCTGGAATTCAATAAGTTGAACTGAAGAATAGATATAATATAATATCCCAATATATTAATATATAAGTCTTTATAACTGGATATTTAGCTAGAATATTTTATAATATGATTACTATCATTTATACTTATAGAGTAAGTTAGCTAGTAGAATAGACTGCTCTAAGATCAATAATTTCTATGAACAACTTAAACACTCCAAAAGAAACAAAAGTTAACAATCGAGGTGCTAAATTGGCAATTCTTGGTGGCAAAGCAATAAGAACTAGTGTATGGCCCAAATGGCCTCAAGCCAAAAAAAGCACAGAGAAAATACTATTAGATGTGCTTCATGGAGGTAGATGGGCGATAAGTGGTCCAAATGTGGGCAAAGTGGCTTATGAGCGACAATTTGCTGCTGACTTTGCCAAATACAACAAAGCGAAATATGCTGTTCCAACAACAAATGGTAGTTCATCACTTGTTATAGCTCTTCTGGCACTCGGCGTTGGAGCAGGTGACGAAGTACTTGTACCTGGCAGCACATGGGTCGCTTGCGCATCTTCAGTGCTTTCTGTAAATGCGGTGCCCGTTATGATAGATATCGATACAGATACACTTTGTATGTCTGTTGCAGCAGCCAGAAAAGCCATAACCAAAAACACAAAGGCTATAATGATCGTGCATGCATTCTGCGCTCTAGCTGATCTTGATGGATTTGTGAAACTATCAAAAGAAACTGGAATTCCACTTATCGAGGATTGTTCACAAGCACATGGTGCTTCATGGAATGGCAAAAAGTAGGAACAATCGGCAAAATTGGGTGTTTCAGTTTACAACAATCAAAAATACTAACTAGCGGAGAAGGTGGAGTTGCGATAACAAACGACAAAGACCTATACCTTCGAATGGAACAAGCTAGAAGTGATGGAAGACTCTTTTCGAAAAATCCAAAAGTCGGGAAGCTGGAGCTTGTTGAGGTTGGCTCGATTCAGGGGCACAATATGTGCATGACTGAATTTCAAGCAGCTATCCTAATAGATAGATTAAAGGATCTTGATAAAGAAAACAGAATCAGAAGTGCTAATGTGAAGCTATTGATGAAAATGCTTGAAAAAGTTGGTGGTATTTCTTCTCTCAAACTTTATCCTCAAGTAACTGAACAAACATTCTACAATCTGGTGTTAAAGATTGATTTGGATCAATTTGGTGGCAATAGCATAGATGCAATTGCAAATGCAATGAATGCAGAACTTGGTACCATGATGGCCCCAATCTATAAACCAATGAATAATCACCCTCTATACAATCCTTTGGCATCATCTCGAGTTCCAAAAGACACTGCCGTAAGAAAACTTTTTGATCCTAAGAGATTTGATCTTCCAAATGCAGAAATTGCAAGAAAAGATCATATGTCGATCCAAAATTGGTTCTTACTGGATAGACAGGGAATGTCTGACATTGCCGCCGCTTTTGCCAAAGTAAAAGCTAATGCCAAAGAGCTAAAGCAAACTCGTCAAACAGCGACCAAAGATGCTTTCTAAGGGTAAATTAGTTCACCCTAGCAAGACGTTTAGATGTGTTTGGAGTATAATGTTGTGTTTTTATACTTAAATATATTTATGTCCACTCAAACGAGTTCCACCAAACCCACCCGCACATTATCATCAGAGCTAAAAAATAATATAGATAAAATTGTAACTGTGAGGGGTTGGCTTTACAAAATCCGCAAAATGGGTGGAATCTCATTTCTTGTGATAAGAGATCGCAAAGGACTCATTCAAGCAATAATCGACAACAAAGAAGAGATTGAGAAATTGACAGGTCTTTATAATGGTACCGTTCTATCAGTCACCGGCAAAGTAAAGTCTGAGCCTCGCGCACCAGGAGAAGCTGAGATGTTTCAGTGCCAAATCACAGTTGATGTACCAGTGAAATACAATCCACCAGTCGAGATTGACAAAAACTTCGAGCACAAATCAGAAACCTTGGACACTCTTTTTGAAAACAAAGTAATAATGCTTCGAAATATCAAAGAGCAGGCAATATTTCGAATACAAGCTGATGTCAAAGAAGCAGTAAGACAATATCTCAAATCTCAAGAATTTGTAGAGTTCAACTCACCCAAACTCTTACCAGGTGCCACTGAAGGTGGAGCAGAGGTGTTCAAACTCGACTACTTCGGACAAGAAGCAACACTTGCCCAATCTGCACAATTTTACAAGCAGATCATGGTAGGTGTTTTTGAAAGAGCTTTTGAGATAAACCCCACTTATCGCGCAGAGCCTTCAGCAACAACTCGTCATATGACTGAGTTTCTTCACATTGATGCAGAGATGGGATTCATTGAACTTCAAGACCTAATGGATTTGCTATCAGGACTCTTAAATTCTGTATCTGAATACGTATGGAAAACATCTGAGAAGGAACTTCTAATGTGGAAAGCTGAGAAGCCAAAGTTGACACCGCAAGTCCCAGCGATCAAGATGGAAGAGATTCATAAATTATATTCTGATGCAACAGGCGAAAACACAATAGGAGAAAAAGACCTCAGACCAGATGAGGAGAGATGGATTTGCAAATACGCATCAGAAAATCTCGGAAGTGAAGCAGTATTTGTCACACATTGGCCAGCGAGTGAGATGAAGTTCTATCATCATGCATATGAGAATGAACCACAATATGCAGAGCGAATTGATTTACTTTTCCGAGGAGTTGAGATTGCCACAGGCAGTATGCGTGAATACAGATACGATGTCATCATGGATCAACTCCAAAAAATCGGAGCAGATCCAGAGCATCCTGGATTCAGATATTATCTCCAAGCATTCAAATACGGTATGCCACCACATGGCGGATTTGGAATGGGATTTGAGAGACTTGTCCAAAAGCTCATAGGCCTTGGCAACGTGAAGGAAGCCTCACTATTCCCAAGAGATATGAATCGACTAGCACCGTAATGTGCTAAAAAATTTGTAACTTGTAATTTACAACTTGTAGCTTTGAACACTCTTCTACTAGTTTGTCTGTCTCATTCGGACTCTTCGGATTGACGACGACAGTTTAGAAGCATATATCTTTGTATTGTCATCCTGGAGTCCCGACGTTCCAGTCGGGACGATAGGATCTTTGAGTTATCAAAAAACTTAATGAACAAAATATATTTTGTATATATTTTGACCAACTATTCTCACAAGTCTCTATAGATTGGTGCAACCAATAGTCTCACATAACGATTATACGAACATAAAACTGGGACATACGGTGGATTTACCAGCAAATACAAATTAAATATTCTAGTTTATTACGAAATCCATGAATCTGTTATTAATGCTATGTCAAGAGAGAAATCATTGAAGAATCTAGTTCGAAGAAAGAAGGATCATCTAATATCAGAATTCAACTCAACATGGGAAGATCTATCGACTAAGATCCTATCGTCGTCTCGACAATACGTCGGGGCTCCTCCAGGATAACAGTAGTTGGTTAACAGTACGAAATAGAGAACATTGAATTATTATCAGAATGACACAAAGTACTTGCATGTGATTGCCAATCATCCGCTAATACACTCTGTTTGAGTTGTACTAAACTAATATTCCTGCTACATTATTATTCATATGGAATTTTTCACAATTCTAAACTTCATATTAACTATCTATATTTTGTTTCAGTTATCATCACTCAAAAAGCAGCGAGAATCGGAAGGATCTGCAAATAACCTACAAGACAAAAAAGAATTCTGGGAAGCAAATGCTCAACAAGTCGCTCAGACAACTCCTTCTGCAAATGTTTCAAAAATAGATATTCAGACCGAACAACAGTTAAGTTCAGCTACGCCGCAATACAAAGATATTTTTGCAGATGACCCGCTTACAAATGCTATCAATTGGCTCCGAGAAGACTGGATGCTCAAACTAGGTGGATTTTTCATTTTACTTTCTGTCGGATGGTTTGTGACATTTGCATTTATGAACAACTGGATAGGCGAGACTGGGCGAATTGTGCTTGGAATTTTGTCAGGCGCAGGCTTCATGGTATGGGGAGTAAAAAGGATGAAAAAAGTAATGAGAGAAGGAGAGATCATTCTTATTGTTGGAGCAACAATCTTAGTCACATCGCTTTTTGCAGGTCAACATCTATATCATCTTTATCCAGATACACTTTCGCTTTTTGCTATGACATTTGTGGCGATAGCTATTGCTGCTATAGCATATCTCAACAAGAGAGAAGTTCTTGCTGTGATGGGAGTACTTCTTATTGGAGTAAGCCCAATACTTGCTGGATATGACAGCGTCACTCCAAATGTCACTGGACTCCTCACATACTTGTTATTTATGACAGCTGGGGTGCTCTGGTTGTCAAAAGTAACGGGATGGAGATCGGTAATATTTTTGTCAACACTTGTAGTATTTGTTTACTTTGCTCCATACTGCATAAAATATAAATCTTATACGTTAATACAATCCATTCCTAGCTCGTACATGTTGGAACATGCATATTCACCACCTCCACTTGGTGTTGATGTTGATGTACTTAGATTTTTTGCAATTATCTTCGCCATTATTTTCAATATGTCTACCTTCATGACATTACTTTTTGACAAAATTGCAAAGAGAGATGACTTCATACTTGTCGCAGCTGGTGGAATTTTCACAGCTTTTTGTTTGAACACGCTAAGTAGTCCCGACTTACTTGCTATAAAAGTTGCTATTATAGCGATATTATATATGGGACTTGCTATAGCTCTAACAAAGCTAACTAAGTATTCATATTATGTAGAGCTTTATTCGACTATATCAATTTTGCTTCTGATGTGGGCGACTTCTATTGTTTCAATTATCAATTTCTTACCAGCAGCTTTATCAATCGAAGCAATTTCTGTCACATTGTTTTACAAATATGTATTTGGACATCCATTCCCGATTGTGTCGCTCATTTTCTATGGGGGAGCTTATTTCCTGAATTTTATTTTTATTGCAGATGTAGGACGCACTTGGAGCAGCACCATAAGCTTTTTCACAACGCTTGCCTCAACATATTTCCCTTATTTACTTATCAAAAAGGATGCAAGTACTAAGTCGTATGACAGAGCAGGAACTGTTGAGTTTATTTCACTATTTTTTGGCAATATACTAGGATCAATTGGTCTTTATAGTTTGATTGAGAATGTTAGTAGCCCATTGAGATTTTCCTCAGAAGTGGTGCGAGGAATAAGATATTCAATATATGCGATAATTGGCTCATTATTGTATTTTATCTCAAGACGAGAGGGCTCATCAAAGCAGAAATATTGGTTTGGGCTTGTGTTTATAGGATATGTCGTCGCCTCATTACTACTTTATGAGGTATGGAGAATGGATATAGCTGCAAGAATTGTGGTATTTTTCGCTATTGGACTACTCTTCATTTCATCAATTTATTTCCTGAAGATTTATGAAAAGAAAAAATAAATGGTCATCATTTTTTTCAACCATCGCAATAGCACTTTTGCTTACAAGTAAAACTGTTTGTGCGACTCAAGCAAGAAACTACATTAATTCTTTTGGAAGATACACTGAGATTGCAGGCATTCCATCAAGCAACTTTCCCCAAGTGATAGATCTAACTTTCATATATTCCGGACAATTTGCAATTGTGAACAACAACACGATGTCTATTGAACCAGTTTATCAATACGATGAGCAGCAGGACAAAATCAAATATGATGTTACAAACTCAAGTTTTTCTAATACAACATACCCACTATCTGATGATAATCAAAATACCTATGTAAATTTTGATATTAACAAAGACGGAGGTCCTTCAAATATTTACACATGTATCAGGTCTGACATATCCCCATCAAAGATCTATGTGAGCGGATTTGATATTTATTTCAGCCCAAACTCACTTAGACCAGAAGAGTATGCAGTAAAAGGTGACCGTGGACTCGACAGTGACGGTCTGGACAAAATCATAAATAAAACTGTATATAGTACGGATACCATCAGCTTTCCCAGCTCCGGCAATCAGTGCTATCGCATAGAGCTCTATCATTCTCAACCATTAAGAATTTCGGAAGTAAGACCTCTAATAAGTATTGATGATCAAAAATACGGTTTAACCAAAAAACATGTGCGCTTTTTGGCATTACCAAATAACAGTTACTCATATTACTACGATCTTGATTCACAAGTGAAAGACTACGTTATACCGATGTCTAATGAGAATTTACAATACCCAGTAGGCAATAAAGTCCAAAATCTAAAACTTAATATACTCACATCAGTACCCAATCCGAATTATCTTCCGTCAGACAAAGATAATGACGAAGTAGTAGACGAGTTTGACAATTGTCCCAATACACCCAATTATGATCAAGCTGATGCCAACCACAACGGTGTGGGAGACGCGTGTGACGATTTTGATCAAGATGGTGTCATGAATACTCATGACAATTGTCCAATGATTCCAAATCCAGATCAGGCAAATAAAGATGGCGATCAATATGGCGACGTTTGCGACAATGAGGAAAGCAGAGTAAGTGAAAAATATCCTTGGCTGCCGTGGGTTGCAATTGTTATTGGGTTTGGAGTTACTGGGGGAGTGCTATTTGTGAATATCAAACAAAACGAACATATTAGAGTAGAGGGCGAAAACACAGAAACAAAACCCTAAATGTGCACATAAAATTAAAAGAAAATGAGATTCTTCGGCAAGCTACACATGCCTCTGAATGACAAGTGACGCGTCATCCAGAGAGTGGCCGAGTTAGACTCGGCGTAGCGAAATAAGACATGAGGAGACAGGGTAATGCCTCCTCATTTGTATTCAAATACCCTCAGTCAGAAGATGATCGCAAGCGTTGTGCGAAGTTCTCCTTTTCTTCAGGTGACAAACTGTTAAGAAATTGCTGAATATAATGATCCTTGTCAGGATTGTCATCAGGGATAAAAGCAATGGCTTGAGCGATCTCATCATTCGTTTTCCCTCTCTCACGCATATGTTGTAACAAATGAGCCTTAGAATAGGCCCTCATCTCATCATCCTGAGAATTCGTTGTTGTCATACATGCTCCTTGAGCAAAGAACAAAACACCCTCAACATCTACTTCAAGGATATTCGGGTGATGTTATGTATGAGTAAATAGAAGGTAAAGAAGTTTGCAAGAACTATTATTGTAAAAGTATTTATTACTTATTAGTCCTAGCTTAAAACTTTCAGAATTTGGTCTAATGTATCCTTTGATTGCAAAACCCTTGCATGACCATACAATTCCACTTCAATATTTTGAGCTTCAGGAAGCTTAGCATTTTCTACATCTCCAATATGATCATCCCACTTTGCATGGATATTAATAATTTTTGAAATATTAGATTTGTTTGCCAAAAGTTTTTTGAGAAGAGCCGAATCTGGGGCTATTTCTTTCAGATTGAGTAATTGTAAATACCCAAATCTACTGCCCTTATATGGAGTTGCAATGCTAATTGACCACTTCACTTTTTTGCTATGCTCAGAGTTATCGATGAAATATTTTGCAATAATTCCACCCTTACTATGAGAGATAAATATCACATCTTGCAGATCGTTAGTATAAAAATATTTATTCAAAACTGATGCGCTATCTTTAGTGGAGCGAGTATTGTAAGACAACATTTGTATTGTATGAATTCTGTATCCCTCAGTATTAAGTGTATTGCCTATTATTTCTAGAAAGCACCAGGTTTCACCAAATCCAGGTATAAGAATAACATCACCTTTGATTCCATTTTTCCATCTTGCGGGTATCTTTTTGAAAGGAGAAATTGCATGTGTCTGGAGTATAAGCCAATATTCTTCGACGAACTCTAGTAAGGTAGTCATAAACAAACTATAATATTGCTTGACCCTAAAGCTTGACCAATCAATATAAACCAAGAGATTTTACTTACTAAAGTACTCATCTCTTTTAATTTTTGTGAGTCTACTGGGACTCGAACCCAGAACCAATTCCTTAAGAGGGAACTGCTCTACCAATTGAGCTATAGACCCTATCACTAAATTCGACTTATCAAATCTGAACCAATCCCGACTAAAGTCGGGACTGCTCTTCCATCCGTCTTCGCCAGTTAACGAAAACTCCAAGTGGTCTTTGCAATCTGATGGCTAATCGCTAAAGTCTATAAGCTATTAGTGCACCCGACAGGACTTCCCCGACCTCAGTCGGGACTAGTCCCGATAAACATTGCTATGTTTATCGGGGGAACCTGAAAAAGTCAGTTCCGTCCGCGCTCGCCAAAGCTATGCTACGTGCCCTTGGAGGGAATCGAACCCCCATATGCGGTTCCGAAGACCGCCGCTCTATCCATTAAGCTACAAAGGCTTTGCTTAGCGGGCGAGAGACTGATGCTCTATCCAATTAAGCTACGGGTGCTAGATAGCTATTAGCTATTAGTTTTTAGCATTCAGAGATTCGAATTAATCAAGGTGCTCTTATCTGCTGTATTTGTAATAGATTTTCTACTACAACCCACCACCTACAACCTGACAATAATATTTGATATTATACACTTTGAAAGCCCCATATGAAACACCTTCATCTCATAATTCCTATAGTTCTATTTGTCTTGATGGCTTTTCTTGGCATCTATCTTTATGAAAGCATTTCACAAGATCAGTACAACATAGAAAAAGAAAAGTTAGAGCTACAGAAAGTAAACAGCGAGAGTCGCAAGAAACTAGAGAAAGTAGACAAAATCTCAAAATTCCTCAGAAAGCACTCTAGTCCACTTTATCCTTATGCTTCGCATATAGTGGATGAGGCAGAGAAAAACGGAATAGATTATAGACTCATACCGGCAATTGCCATGAATGAATCTACTCTTTGCAAGGCAATTCCCCAGAACTCCTACAACTGCTGGGGATGGGGGATATATGGTGATAAAATCACTAGATTTACAAGCTATAACGATGCAATCACCGTGATTTCAAAAGGTTTGAAGAAAAATTATTATGATAGGGGAATGGCCTCACCAAGTGCCATCATGACCGCCTATACTCCAAGCTCACCTGACGGGATCTGGGCAAAAAAAATCCACAAATGGTACGCGGAAATCGACCCATCAAATTAAATTTGAGTTAGGCTTTTACGCTTCGACCCCTCACCTTTAACAATTATCATCCATCAGGTTAGAGGGAGAAGTCTTACACTATGTTTGCATGTACAAAAGTGCTTACTGCCTTCGAACCATATTTTTTTATGCTTCGAGCGATGAGCGAGAAGTTTTGGATATTGTTCTACCCAACCCAAGCATACATAGGCTGGATCGAGCATAATAACCCCAAACTTTCTCAACCTAACAGTCTAATAACTTCCTATAATTAAAATGACGGTCGTTTTCTAATTACAGCCTTATTACGCTATAAAGCAGGTTTCCACCTTAAAGGTGGAACTTGGATTTATTCATCTCTACAATCATGTATTCATTTAGGTGACACTTGAACAATATTAGTACTAGCCTATAGATATTTGAATTTTTACAATTAAGTACTACAATTCAAATATATTAGTTCATTTTGAATGATGACAGCGCTCACAGAAGCTTTCAACAGTAATCGTAAATTAGAAACTATTAGACAACTTTTTAGAGATTCTTTTCGTCATACTGTCTGTCAAATTACCCAAAGATATGCTACTGGTTCTACCATACCTTCAGAGCTGGGTATGCCAGAAACAGGCACAACTAGACACTTCTTAGATACAATTAGAGGTAAAGATAATGTTGATGTAATAGGTGACATTAAAGAAGCAAATATCATGTATTCATATAGACATAGACCACTAGTAGCAGAATCAATTCTCGCGGTGGGCTATGACTTAGCTACACGACCATTTAGAGAGTATTTGCTTCGAGGAGAAGGAACACTTTTTTGCAGACTTCCAAATAGAATACAAAACTCAATTGTGAGAGGAGTATATCGACCCTATCAACCAATGCTAGATCATTGGGGTGGCGAACATGGGGGTGGAATGGGTGGCGACAGACACGACAGTAGTTGGTAGCATATTCGACACATCAAACCAAGTGATTACCACTTATTTGGTTCTCGGAGTATAGCGAGAAGTCATGTATATATTTCCATTTGAGTTCTCATTCCATTCGAACCATAATTTTTTTATGCTTCGAGGGATGAGCGAGAAGTATTGTATATATTTCGAGTGAAACGAGAAGTTATTTTAATTTTTTGTGGTGGTCTTCGGTTACCCCATCAAACTATTTTTAGCCAAAATACACCCTACAGATCAGCCAAAAATATATTGCGATCGAATGAGGGGTGTGTCTATATAAGAGTCTTATATCATGCTAAAGTAGCATTCCGCCTTAAAGGTGGAAAGGTCTGTGAGATATATCATAAAAATAATTAATCAATGAAAAATTCAGAGCAGTCGCCACCTGGAAGGTGGTGACGACTGCCCAAAGGGTCAGAAATCTACTTACAATCTCTGTACCCGTCTGAATAAACCGTGCACTGCTCATGCTGCGTGCGAGGCACATCCCCATAAGTTCCCCGATCGGGGATCTCGTGGGGTTGCCCTGATACATAGTTGCCGCTTGGCACATCCTGCTGCAATTGGTAGCCGTAGTAGCCGCCGGCAGGCAAATCTTGCTGAGGCTGGTAGCCGTAGTAGCCGCCGGCAGGCAAATCTTGCTGAGGCTGGTACCCGTAGTACCGCCTTGGCTGATAGGTCTGCACATCCGCACCCGTACAGACCTCCATCCACTTCAAACGCGCGGTGTCGTAGTACCGACTACATTGACGACTCCCCTGCTGCTGCGACGGTGCCTGTGGCGATGAAGCGGCGTGAGCGCTGGCTGGCATGGCGACGCCGGCGATGACGAGAGCGAGCGCTGCGTACTTGCCCCAGTGACGGGGCGCAATCTTGAAGTTCATGGTTGTCTCCTGAACTAACTGAACTTGATGTTGACCTTACATTCACCTAGACCCCTCCCTGGTCTAGATGATTCCTTTCTGCTGCACGTAATACTGCCAGCTCTGCCCACAGCGAATGTGGGTATGAGACTAGCTTTGTGCAGCTCGACTCAGATCTTGTACTTTTGTCATCCTGAACTAGATTCCCCGATAAATCGGGACAAGCAAGATCTAAAAACTTAAACATACTACTCGACGCGTGTACTGAGATATGTGTCACCCTAAGCTTGCCGAATGGGTGACATAGATTTGTCATGGATTCCCTTCGGCTATACTCAGGCAAGCTTTTTTCAGGCTCACCATGACAGTTAGATGTTAGTTTTTTGCTTAGGAAATATATCTTAATTTGATATATTGGGGGATGATGTATACATAAGAACTAAGTCAAGCTGCACTATGGGTACAGAGAAGACACTAAATATTTCTTAATTATTTCTACAATATATTTGTCAAAGGGCTTATGGGGTAGTATATCCTATAGATATATGTTATGCAAGAGTTTAGAGAGCTATATTTATACTTAATTTATACTTAATTGATACATTAATGTATGTTATGAAGTGTTTTCTGATGATTGTTTCTTGACAATTTTATTAATCTTATACATATATTATCCAAGTCTTATCGCGAAGATGTATATAGCAAAGTTAATGTATAGAGGTGATTGAGCTATAGTGCTTATTGCACGCTTCGAGTGAGTGATAGCTCCTGGGACATGGAGTATTGAGTCCCTTGCTTCTTGCTTCGTGCAGCGAATAGGCTTCCACGCTTTTTGCGTTTTGTAATGACTGCTTCGAGCCAATTATTTGAGTCTGAGAGATTGATGAGAGCAGTTTTCATGATCATGCGACCGATTTCGGCCACAGTAAATGCATATTTGCCTTTTTTGTATTTATTGGTTTTTTCGGCGATAATAAGTTTTTTTAGCTTAGCGAGGTTTTTCATCCAATTGTTTTTGCTGGGCTTCATATTTTTTGATCTCTTTCTCAAGCTCCTTGTAAACTTCATCAAGTTGTTTTTGCTCTTCCGCCTCGCGTCTTTTCTTGCGGCTTCTTCCTCTTGTCGCTTCATCTCAAAAAATTGTTTGTTTTGGCCTCCTGTTGACCACGATATTCCTCAAAAGTAGGGATTCTGACACCACCTTTGTCTTGTGATTCGGCAGAAAAATCATCAAAATTGTCAAATTATTTCTTGATTGGTTGGGCTCTGTAGGTTGAGATACTGGGTGTCTACGGCGAGTAGGAGGAGTGGGAGATCCTCCGAAGAAGTCAGTGTAGGCATCATTAGCCATATCACCAAAAGCACCGGCCACACCACGTCCAACATCTTTAGCTAGACCGCCTAGTGTATTTGGCCTATTTGACTGGTCTACTTCATACGGATTGACCGTACGATGGATTCGTCTATTTTGGCTATTTTTTGGCTGATTTACCATCCCAACAATATACTATAAGTCATTCAGAAAGTCAATGACCTTCTGTTTTCGCATGATCCCTTCGTACCACTCAAGATTTTGGGCAGCTATTTCACGCTCTTTATCGGTCTTTGCATTGGCAAATATTGCCTCAAGTTCTGCAGCTTCAACCTTGGATTCTCAGCTTTTGCTATCTCGGCTAGGATAAACTCTAGTCTATACATGTCTTCTGCATCTTTTTGATATTGAGCTTTGAGATCTTCGAATTTCATCGATCTAGACTCGAGATACTGCTCAAACGTAAGTCCGACTTTTTCACATCTTCTTGTATTGCCTGAAGTCTACGATTCACCTCTTCATCTGTGAGCAAATCTGGCACCTCAACTTCTGCCTCTTCTAGCAACACCTTGAAAATGTCATTAAGCTGAGCCCTAACCTTTTTCTCTTCTTTTGAAGTGTCTTTCCCCTGGATCCCGTCCTCCGACAGGATGATATCTTTTGTATCTTTGGCTTCTTTTTCGTTTTTTCTTTTTACTTTTTCATTTTCTTCGGCGGCAGCCTGGTGTACTTCTTTCACTTTCTTCTTGTAATTTTTGATCTTAACTGTCAGGTATTTCTGCCACTTTTACCTTGAATTTCCATGGCTCATTTTCTTTTGCCTCGAGAAGCTCAACTGCTGGAGTTGTGACAGGCTGGATCTTTTCTTTTTCAACAAGCTCTTTATAAAGGTCAGGGAGAAGTTTGCGACCTGTTTTGTCATACAAAGTCTCTGGACTGATGTACTTTGCAGCCAAGTGCTTTGGAGCTGCGCCTTTGCGGAAGCCTGGCACAGTGACACTGTTGCCAGCTCGGCAAATGCCTCTTCTCTTTTGGCAGAAACATATGGAAATTCTACGAGAACCTCAAATTCTCTTGTGTGTTTTGGAAGCTTTGTCGCTTTGATTTGGAAGTTTGACATATCAATCCAATTGTAACTCACGCTTGTTTAATCTCAATAGATTATTTTCCCTACGGGAGGTAGTACGCTGACTAAGATCTTCATTCGGTTCATAAGGTTCGTAAAGTTCTTAATGTTTATAAAGGTGGAGGGAAATGGGTTGGAGTGGAGAAATAAATACTAATTGTTGTCCGGGTGTTGGTGTAAGAGTGTAAACCAGATACCAGAAACCCTACGGGCGTAGCCAGTAACTGATACCTTAATAGATTACTTTTGAAAATTTTTAGACAAAAAAATTCCGCCGAAGCCTCTCAACTACCGTTTAAGAAACTAGGCGGAGTTAGAAAGTATTCTAACATATGCTATAGGGCTTTTCAAGAGGTATTTATAGTTTCATCAATAACTTTCAAAATATTATGAAGAATTAGGAGTCCATTACTACCACTTTTTCTAACCTCTGGATGGAATTGCATGCCATAAATAGGTTTATATTTGTGCTTTATGAGGGCAATATTACCATTAGTGGTGGCAAGTGGAACAAGGGGGAAATCTACGTGTGGTACGTACATTTTGTGTCTTTCATATACAGAATAGATCATTCCAGGAATCAATATTTTGTCACTTGCTATGGGTGTAAGTGGGAATATACCTGATATTTTAACTAGACTTTTCAATAGTGGGATACCATAAGCGTCACATATAAGCTCAAACCCACCACAGATCCCGATAATTGGTTTATCTGACTCAAGGATCAGCTTCTGTTGGTATGAATAAAGATGTTTATTCATCCTAATAGAATATTTTGATGTGCCAGATAAAACAATCAAATCAAAACTGGTCAAATCTTTGTTTGGAAGTTCGTGCCAAGAATACTCAACATCATTTCTACCATTATGGCGACAGGCATTTACAAGCTGGTGAGAATGTAAGCTTTCGTTATTCACTACAAGAATTCGCATAGACTTATATAACTGTATCAAATTTTTCAGCCTCATGTTATACTTTAGTTTGATTTTTGGGATCATAGCTCAATTGGTTAGAGCGCTTCCCTGTCACGGAAGAGGTTGGGGGTTCGAGTCCCCTTGGTCTCGCCACGTCAAACGTGGCTTCGCCTAGTCATACGAAGTCACTTTGAGGGAGATATTGAGGACGAGAAGTTTATTCGCCTATGGCGGAAGTACCCTTGGTCTCGCAAATTAGCTATTAGCCAACAGCTATTAGCTAACAGCTACTCTTGATCCCGTAGCTCAGTTGGCTAGAGCGTTTCATTGACATTGAAAAGGTCACTGGTTCAAGTCCAGTCGGGATCACATTGATAGCTCTTAGCGATCAGCTATTAGCTGAGAGCTTAGAGATAACAATGTCCTCCTTTGTTTGAGTGCACGAGCCGCAGCGAAAATATGCTAAGGCGAGCCCGAATCATGGAGGACCAAAAAGGCTATCAAATTCTACTCATCACGAAGATCATCTCACTGGTTTCCCACTCCGTTTTACTTCGTGGGATCCGCTCTCTGTAAGCCACTTATTCGCTATGCTCATAATTGGCAACATAGAGCCTGACAAGTCCAGTCGGGATCACAACTAACTCTTCATATAAATACTAAGAAACAGATCTCTCCACCCCCGCTCAAGTATCTTAGCGGGGAGTCGGGCTTGACGAAAGAATGTATTTATAGCAGTTATTCATACATAACTCCAGCCTTATATCATCATGATACGCAAACAGCTATTCCATGATAAATGATAAACTTATTTATGCAGTACCTATCACTTTCATTGTCATACTGAGCTTGCCGAAGTATGTCAAAAATATTTGTGTCATGGATTCGGCAGGCTCCGCCCATAGGCTACGCCCGGAGAATCACCATGACACAAACAGTCAGCGAAATTACAAACATTTACAACGATTACACAACCATAAGGCTATTTATTGGAGAAATTTAATAGAGAAGGGCATATAATCTTCTTGTAATTAATTATCTTACTTATGGAACACAAACAAGAATTTGAATTTGCAAAAGATTTAGCACTTCAAGCTGGCAAAATAATGATCAAGTATTTTAATAGCGATGAGATGGATCTAGAAGATGAAATCCAATATCACTCCGCTAACACTCGCTGATACAGAAATAAACCAGTTGGTAATTGATTCAATAAACAAAAAATACCCCTCTCACGGAATAATCGGTGAGGAGGGTAATGGTGGAGCTGAGGCGCAGAATATGAATGGATATGTGATCCAGTCGATGGCACTGTGCCATATTCTCTTGGTATTCCCCATTCATTTTTCACTTGCTTTATACCAAAACAAAAAACCAGTTTTTTGGTATTTTGTACAATCCAATGCTAAATATATTTTTGGAGGCATATGAAGGTAGTAAATGTTTTCTAAATGGGAAACAGATCTCAGTAAAAAAGGGTAATATCGAGAAAGGTGATACAGTGATGTTTGTAAATCACAAATCCACAAGGTCAAACTGTGATTATTCAAAACTCATAAGTCATTTCATCCAGAACGATGTTTTTGTGATGGCAGATGTCTGCAATACTTTTGTTGCTGCAATGATCATAATGGGCAAAGTGAAGTGTGGATTTATCACTCCAGCACATGTTTGGGATAGAGCTGCTGTATCAATAATATTGCGCTCTGCAGGTGGATCTATGCTATCTGATCAAAGTCCAATAACAAATGTCTTCGACCAACCATACAAACATATTATTTTGACCAATAGAGACACAGACAAATATTGTTTGGAACTAGTTAATAAATTCTAATAAAACATAATGGATCACATAAAAGAATTCGAATTTGCAAAAGATTTAGCACTTCAAGCCGGCAAGATCATGCTCAAATACTTTTACGAGGATATTGACGTTGAGATGAAAGAAAATGTGACCCCGCTTACTATTGCAGACACAACAATAAATAAACTTGTAATCGATTCTGTTAGAGCCAAATTCCCGGAGCACGCAATCATAGGAGAAGAGGGGAATGGCGGAGCAGAGAAGGCAAAGTATGAATGGATCGTAGACCCAATTGATGGGACTATTCCATATACCATCAAATTCCCTACATCAATGTTTTCTCTAGCGCTTTACTACAATAAAAAACCAGTATTTGGCATACTCTACGACCCATATACCAAAAAGATGTATCATGCGATAGAAGGGGGAGAAGCATATTGCAATGACAAAATAATTTCTGTTAAAAAAGGTCAATTTGAAAAGGGGGACATTGTGGGACTCATACATGTCCTTGGAATCAAAAATATTGAAACAAACCACTTCCACCTGACAGAAATCCTTAACCGTCGACAAATCCGAACAGAAGAAATACACTGTTTGGTCTATTTTGCTGCAGCAGTAGCAAGTGGATATATGAAATGCGCACTCGTCCCAGGCGCCTATCTTTGGGATAGGGCAGCATCACTTATCATTCTGAAAGCTGCAGGTGCAAAAGTGACTGATGAAAAAGGTAGACCCGTAGATGCATATGACAACCCCAAAAATCTAGTCATCTCAAATGGCGACGTGCACGATGAAATAATCTCTCTACTTAAAGCCTAAGACCACTATAACTACTATTTGCACAGGTTTTTATTACAAATTATTTACACGTATATTTTGATTCATTAACAATAAATTAATCATGTGTTAAAATCACTTATTAGAATTTAGTCAATCAAATATTAGCGCAACAATAGAACACTTAATCTCAGAGCAGGTCAAACAACAAAGACTTTGGGATGCTCAACATGCAAGTAGAGGCACAGTGGGAAGGGAAGGAACCAGCTTAGCTCACAGTCCCAGCGATACGGCCATATTATTTGCAAGTTTGCTTACCAAACCTTCCGAAATTGTTGAAGTCGGCCCAGCAAATGGACGCGATGCAAGATTTTGGGCTTCTCGTGGACACAAAGTGCATTGTGTTGAGTTTTCACGTGTAGCGTTAGAACAGCTTACCGATTTGGCTTGTTCACAAGGAGTAATTCATAGGATTAGTCCACACCATCATGATATAAGTTTGGGTCATTTACCGCTCGCTATAAATGGTAATGTTGACGGCTTCTATGCCAGATCCGCATTGCATGTTGATGACGAGACGCTGGGTAGACTCATGACAAATGTAAACACACTACTTAGACCAAAAGCAACTATTGCCATCGAAGGCAAAGGTCCTTTGGATATGAAAATGGACGTAGCGTCTATGTTCGACCAGGTTTAGTTGCTGATCCACTTGAAAGTGATCATTTCCGAGGGGTTTGGACCCAAGATAAAATGATCAGTTTGTGCAGGGAGCATAACTGGAAGCCTGATGATATCAGAGAGTATACAGAACAAGATGGCACACACTTTGTCAGATTATTTGCTCAAAAAAGATAGTTATAATATTTCATGAATATGAATCCACCAAATCCGATCAAATTACAAAACAAAGTTGTTATTTCTGCAATTTTAGAGAAAAATACAGACAAAGGCCGATACATATATACGCAGATTCGATGGAAACCTAAAGTGAGCCCTACATACTCTGGACTTGTCGAAATTCCCGCGGGAGCAGTAGACCCTTATGAGAATATATACGATACTCTTAGCAGAGAAGTGCTAGAAGAAACAGGATTGCAGATCACAGAGATAATCGACGACAAACATGACGACGTCACAGAAAATAAGCCAAACGACAGAAATCATGTCTTTGTGCCCTTTTTATGCCAACAATCACTTGAAACAAATGGTGGATTGCCATGGATAGGCTTCGTATTTCGATGCAAAGTAAAAGGGGAGGTTAAAATACAGCTAGAAGAAGCGAAAGACCCTAAATGGCTTCATATCGATGAGCTTACAAAACTAATTTATGAAGAGCCTGAAAATATATTTCCATTACAGTATCCAGTACTAAAACATTATATCGAAACCCTGAGAAATCAG
>JAXLZQ010000010.1:0-59940 GCA_046350875.1 Patescibacteria group bacterium | reverse complement strand
GGTGGGGGGCCATATGTCGTGGTTTACTACACAACAGGCGGGACTGTTGTGGAACCCACATCTGGTGCGACAACACCAAGTGCAAATCCCACAATAAGTCCAACTAGAGGTGCGACAAATAGCTCGCCAAGCCCAACACGAAGCCTCAACCCCACATCGTCAATAACTTCGCCAACTCCAACTAGAGGTAAGTGGAGATGGCCAACAAGAATTCCTTCTGGCACATCGGTGAACCCTACAACCAGCCAGAATCAAAATAATGATTCATCAACCGATAAACCATATGTCATAGTAGACGATTTCAATCGCGAAGATGATGATATATGGGAGACTTGGGGCGGCTCGGTGACTGGCAATGTGGTGCGTGATAATGAGCTAAAAATCGGTGGATTTGCTCATGCGTTCTGGGAAAAGGACAAATTTGGTGCAGATCAAACGCCATTTTTCACAATCAAAAAAATCGGCACAGTGAGTGACAAGACTGAGTTTGGAGTGATTGCCAAATCACAGTCTAATAAAGGTAATAACAACCTCGTATATGTGGCCTATTTCCCACAAAGTAAAAAACTACAAATATCTACCACAACAAATTATCAGACACAGCTTTTGTCAGAAAAGCAAAATGTGACATTTGCTGCGGGCGATATGCTTAGCATGAGAGTAGACATGATGGGTAATGTTACGATAAGAAAAAATACTGAGGTGGTTCAGACTTATAGTCTTGCTGGAAAGTGGCCGTATTTCAATAAAGATGGTTGGGTAGGAATTTACACCAAAAATGCCTCTGATGTATACATAGATGATTTCGGAGTAGTGAATGAAAGTGGAGGTGTTGTAAATGTCACGCCAACTATCGGAGTAGGCAGTGTAACACCCACAAAGATTGTAAGCGGAGCAACTGTCACGCCCACAAAACCAGCAGCCAATGCAACCTCAGGACTTACCCCAACCAAAGCAATAACATCAGCACCAACAGCCGCAGCAACCGCAACCAAAGCCCCAACACCAACTCAAGGTCAGTCAGGACCAACCCCAACTAGAGCTCCAATATCAGCAAAAATATATTGGCTGGGTCTTAATGGAAACGACAGAAATGATGGTAAATCCAATCAGACACCAATAAAGTCATTTGCTCATGCATGGGATCTGCTTATGCCAGGTGACACTCTCATGATTATGAATGGCACATACACTGAACCAATTCAGCCAAATGTCCGTGATGGTCAACAAGGAGCTCCAATAACCATAAAAGCAGCTGAAGATGGAAAAGTAATCATAGACGGACGAGGAGAGGAAATACCAATAAGATTCGGTGAGAATTGGGGTCCAAATGGAAATATGGGTAAAAGCTGGTACGTACTCGAAGGAATAGTGGCTATAAATGGAACCATTGCAAACATACGTGCTGAGCATGCTTCAAATATTGTCATGAGAAGAGTTAGTGCATATAACGCTTCTACTGATGACAACTCGCAAGCGATAGCCCTTGTTTGGAGTAATAATATTTTGGTAGAGGATGCTATTGCTGGTGGGACTGGTAGGTATATGACCCAGAACTTTGATGGTGACAATGTGACGTATAGGAGGGTGTTTACCATGTGGCAAAGGTGGGATGGTAGGCGTTTTTGTGGAGTGAGCTGGCCAAATGGAAACAATATGGGTATATACAACTCGAGCAACTCAACTATAGAAAATGGTATTGCTTATGGTCGCTCACAAACAGGAATATTTATCCAAGCGAATGATGATGCAGCTATATCGAATAATAATCAGGTGATAGGCAGTATGTCATTACTTCAGGGAAAGAATTATGATAATACTGTATGGAAGTATGGCTCAAGTTCGACACAACCAACATCAAGACCCGGACCAATAACAAATCCTTGGGGTGATCCATGCCCTGATAACATCACCCAATGGTGGTGGGGAGGGCACAGAGTGGCATTCACTCTCTATGGTCAGGGTGAGCTTCAAAATAATGTGTTCAAAGACATCATAGGGCTAGACAGCATGGGTGTTGGCTTGCAATTCTTGGAACCATATGGTGCAGGGAAGAAGAGCAATAACTCTGTGGAATATGTAACGCTTCTTAATAATGGTCAAGACATTGAATCATGGGAAGCAGATGGTGGTGGAAATATTGATATAGGATTTGAGGGTGTTAATAACCCAACTAATAGCAAAATTGCCGGCAGTAATTGGGCCAATGGTACAGGAGCAAGAATGGAATATAGATATGAGAATAGACAACTCACAAACACGCCACTTCTTCCTTGGCCAATGGAGCAGAGAGGTCTTACTGAGATGGGTCTTTCTATCGAGAGTGTGATAAATGCCGGCAAGGCCAGAGCAAATGGTCAAAATGTGACATATCCCGTGCCTCAAGGGGGAACACTGCTGAAGAAGGACTAAGCCAGTCTAGTGCCTAGAGCCTAGTTCCTAGTACCTAGTGACTATTTCATAATTTAATAACTTCAAACTACTAGAATCATAGGCCAAAGGCTGGTAGGCTTACAGAAATAAAGTTCAGTGTTCTACGTTCTAAGTGCTATGTGCTAAGAGGAGGATAGTTATAAAGTTGAACGTTATAAAGTTGTAAAGTGAAAAGCAGAGGACAAAGTCGAGAGAGCAGAGTAATTACAAATGACGAATTATCCCACTTCCCATGAAGCTACGTTGGGGACAGGTGGATTACGAATAAGGGTTAAGAGAGAAGAGAATTGCAAATTTCTAATATCTTCGGCCATAGGCCGATCAGCCTCTGGCTGAAAATCCTAAACAAACTCCAATATTAAATATCAAATTAAAACAATGGATCCTACCGTCACTGCGGTAGGATGACTTTGGCATTCATTGTCATCCTGATCGAAGAGAAGGATCCAGAAAACATGTGGATTCTTCGGTCGCTATCACTCACTCAGAATGACAAACCTATGGATCCCACCATCAAAGTGGTAGGATGACAAAGTGTTATAACTGTCATTCTGGGGAACATTGGCAATCCGCCAGCTGGGGGCAGAATCTGACAGCAAGAGTTCTCACCCGACATAATGTCAGGTTCGAACCATATTGATAGACATTATGTTTATGAGGGATCCCGAAATAAATTCCCCGATTTTATCGGGACAGGTGGGATGATATGAGTAGTTGTAATTCGTAAAAAAATTCAACAATATTTTTGATTTATTGATTATTTTCTTTCTCATTTTATTGTTGTTTTTTCATCCATTTTTCTTTCAAAAAATCTACGAAATAAGTCATGGAAAAAGTGTAAAAATACAACTTACAAAATCATCAAGATTCAGTAAAAATAGCGATCCAAAAATAAATCAAAACCTATTTGATATTTTTGGTGAAAATGATGTCCAATTGTTGAGCATAATTGGCGTCTGAAAGGGCGCAAAGCATGAGGTAATTAAATTCTCAGAAAACTTATACAAGTGTGACCTTATTGGGGCAATAAATATTGTTATAGCAAGACAATAATAATAACAATATAATGTAATTGAAAAGTGTAAGGTGATACCTTATACTTGAGTTTATGGACAGAAAACCAAAAACCATAGAGGAGAAGAAGCTGGAAGTTGACTCCACAAAACCAGTAACTCCAAGTATCAAAAAATCTATAGATGATTTCTTCAAAGTTGAGACTGCATTTACAAGTGCCGCGCTTGATGGAAATACAATGACAAGGATAGAGAGTTTGCTTGCTATTGAACAAGGGGTCACGACCAAAGGAAAAACTATTAGTGAACACATCGAAGTTGTGAACCTTGCATATGCTTATGACTTCGTTCGTAAAACGGCCGAAATTGGTCCTAAACCACCCCTTTTACCCTTCCTTATACAAATTTACGATAGAGTAATCGACAAACTCAACGAAGACCTTAAAGGGCGTTTTAGAGCCATTCCTGCACGACTTAAAGGATTGACATATGTAGCGCCAGAAAGCTCCCAAGTACAGACTTTGCTTGAGGCATTGGAGGCGAAGATAAATAGCATGTCTGATGCAAAACCGCCCTACTTAGCAGCATTCGTGCACGGTGAAATTCTTAAGATTTCACCATTCCCTTTGGGAAACGCTAGAGTGGCCAGACTAATAACACAATATATGCTTTTGGAGCGTGGATATGCACCATTTATTATTCCAGCCAACAAAAGACAAGATTATCTTGAAGCACTTGACGGATATCTTGTGCACGGACGAAGTGAGGCGCACAATAAACTGATAGTAAATGCTTGTGAAAAAGGTATTGATGAATACTTGAAATTTTTCAGAGAAGAAGGAAATATCATAAAACCTGCAAAATTACTAAAGATTGGAGAACTGGCAAAGGCTACTAAAGAGTCAATTGTCACAATCCGTCACTATGCCAAAGAGGGATTGCTGACAGTCTCCGAGCATACCCCTGGAGGGTATATGCTCTTCTCAGAAGTAATGGTTGCAAGAGTGAAAGAAATCAGAGCACTTCAAAAAAAAGGACTATCGCTTGGAGAAATTAGGAAAAGCAATTGATGCTCGAAATTTGAAACCCAAAACTCAATAGAAAACCAACTTACAAACTTCAAACTACAAGATTCATTTTTAAATAACACGTAAATCTTTGTCATGGTGAGCTTGCCGAACCCATGACAAAAGATTGTCACACTTCGGCATGCTCAGTGTGACAACTGTGAGTTATTCAGAAATAATTTGGGAATTTGTGTAGAAAATGTGGATAACTTGTCTAGTAAAAATAGAGTTAGCGGTGGGAAGGGCTAAAGGAACGGTGGATAGACAAACTGTAAGGTGTCAGTAACTGGTATCTGGTGTCTGAAATGTTGATATTGATGAGAATCGCAAATGTCTAATATCTAATTCCTCCCACTTCGCTATACGAGCTTCGATTGGGACAAACTAACAGACTAGGGAGAAAATATATAAGGGTGTAGGGTGTAGGGGGTAGGGAAGAATCAATAAATCAATAAAACAAAAAAATAATAAATTGAAAAAATGATAAACAGTAAACCTCTGTCATGCTGAGCCCTCCGGGCGTAGCCAAGTCAGACTTGGCGTAGCCTACGGGTGGAGCCTGCCGAAGCAGCCAGAAAACAAGTGGATTCTTCTCCCATCACCAAAGTGTTTTGGTGAGGGATCAGAATGACATTGGTACATAATTTGTCATCCTGGAGGAATGAAGTGACGATAGGATCCTGTTTTATGAAAATTATTGTCTGATTCTGAACCACACTTCGCTAAAGCTACGAGGTGGCAATGCAAGCCAGAATGACAATGTATTAGCACAACGAATGAAGGTGAGTGTCAGATATTGCGTCTATTCATTGATCCTGGAAGACGTTGTGATGTAGTAGGTGGTAATCTTGATTGATTATTGAATAAATTGCCAAAAATTTCAAGTAGACGACGGCCATATCTGGGTTTATTTTCAGAGTTTCTGTTGTGCGGTGAAGGATGTTTAAGACCATCCAAAGTTCCTCTGTGTCTTGCATTTTCTGGACCGCCATTTAGCCCAGTACTCCAACTTGTGAATGTAGAGCTCATATATCTATATGAATTTACTTTTTTACTGACAGGCGCTTTACATCTTCCTCAACCATCATCTTGATAAGCTCGCGGAAAGTGGTCTTTGGTTTCCAATTGAGCTTTTCTTTGGCTTTGGTTGGTCGACCCAAAAGGAATGGTACCTCGGCTGGTCTCATATGTTGTGGATCGATCTTCACGTATTTTTCCCAATCTTGGATCCCAATTTCCTCAAATGCAATGCTTACCATTTCCTTTACGCTATGAGCTTCACCAGTTGCAACAACATAATCATCTGGAGTCTCGGCTTGGAGCATGAGGTGCATTGCCTCAACATAGTCGCCTGCAAAGCCCCAATCACGAACAGCATCAAGATTTCCCATAGTGATATGATCTTTGATTCCAAGTTTGATGCGAGCGACCCCATCTGTGACTTTTCGTGTTACAAACTGAATGCCACGAATAGGTGATTCGTGATTGAACAAGATTCCGTTACATGTGAAAATACCATAACTTTCTCTGAAGTTCACTGTCATCCAATATGCATAAAGTTTTGATACGCCATATGGAGATCGTGGATGAAATATTGTTTTTTCATCTTGGTATCCGCCGTCATTGGAGGAGCCAAACATCTCACTAGTCGATGCTTGGTAGAATCGAGTGGTAGGAGAGAACATTTTGATTGCATTCAAAAGATATAGCACCCCAAGTGCATTGATCTCGGTGGTGAGTTTTGGTTGGTCAAAAGATGATCTGACAAATGATTGAGCTGCGAGGTTGTAGACTTCGGTGGGTCTCAAGGTTCTTATGATGTGATAAAGTGATGACTCGTCAGTCATGTCACCCTCAATGAAGTCAACTTTTTTGGTAATACCCAAAAAATCAAGATTGGCGTAGTTGGGGTTACTATAACGTCTTAGCAGTCCATATACTTTGTATCCATTTTCTAGTAAGTGCTTTGCTAAATATGGTGCATCTTGACCTAATATTCCGGTAACGAGGGCAGTTTTTTGGGTCATATGTATTCAGTTCAAAATAAGTAACAACACAGTAATACAGATAATAATTGTAGCATGGAAATATGTTAGAGCAGAGAGCAAAGTCGAGAGAGGAGAGTAATTACAAATGACGAATTACGAATGGATTTCTATAACTGCAAATTTCTAAGCTCTAATTCCTAATTTCTAAATAAGCACCAAGCTCTAATTCACAAAATCACATATTACAAACTACAAGTGACAAAGTACAAGAATCATAGGCCAAAGGCTGGTAGGCGCCAGCCCAGAGGGCTTCTGCCCGGCGGGGGACAAGGAAGAATCAATAAATCAATAAAACAAAAAAATAATAAATTGAAAAAATGATAAACAGTAAACCTCTGTCATGCTGAGCCTGGAACGTCTGACGTTCCCTGCCGAAGCATCCAGAAATCAAGTGGATTCTTCTCCAGCTTATTTGACTCATTATAATAAGCTGGATCAGAATGACGAAAAAGCATGGACCCTGATATTCTCTCCAGAGGGGCGGGCAGGCATCAGGGATTCAATATATAAAAGCTCGACATCATTGGCCTGGTTCCAATCAAAATGGGGATGAAAACACTAAGCAAAATGCCAATTATTTAGTTGCTCTGGCGTGCTATAATTGAGCTCTCGAAAAGATTTTTTGCCCTTATAGCTTAATCGGATAGAGCAGGAGCTTGCGGAGCTTCAGATCCCTGTTCAACTCAGGGTAAGGGCACAGGTTAGATATTAGTCTTTAGTTGTTAGATATCAGACAACACAAACATTGGTGACTTTAGTAATTAGCTATCAGTCATTTGCTCTTAGCTTTTAGACCAAAAGTAATGCTCCTCGATGAAGAGTTTAGAGGTGACTTTACAAATTGTCATCCTGATCCAGCTTATTCGCTTCATTTCTGTTAAGCTGGAGAAGGATCCATTATAGTTTGCATTAAAAATATTTTTGCAAAATGCAGCAAATTGGTGATATTCTAAAAAAGTTTAATCCTACAGAAGATAAATATATTTCTCGCGAATTCCAAAGCTTTGGCATGTATCTCGCAGAGAAGCTTGATGACCCAAAAAGAAAAGCTCTTTATATGAAGTTCGCAAAAACTCTCCCGCGACCTGCACTTGAGACAGCACTCAAATTTGTTGTAGATAGTAAGGCACGCAACAAAGCGGCCCTTTTCATGTGGAAACTAAAAGAAATGGGAATACTTGGGAAAGGTAAAAAAACTACTACAAAGAAAGAAGAATAGAATATAAAGCCTAAGGCCGAAGGTATATAGGCATACAGAAAAACAATTTAATGTTCTACGTTCTAAGTTCTACGTGCTAAGAGAGGAATTCCGAGTTCCACATTCCAAGTTCCAAATGCCGAGTATTATGTCATCCTGAGTGATATGAAGGATCCAAATAACAGCATGGATGTTTCGTCTCGCGAATTGGCGGACTCAACATGACAGACCACCTCTTTAATCATTCTCGGGAACATTGTCAATCGGCCAGCTGGCGGACAGAATCTACCAACAAGTAGCCTCACCTTTGACTTATAAGTTACAAGAGATAAGTTTCAATAAACAACGCTAATAGTTTATCTCCACACCCCAGGGAGAGGGCGGGATATGGGAATACAAAACAAAACTAACTGGTTGATTGACCCTGGGTGCCGCTAGAATTGGCAGAATTGATCTTTGCTTGCAATTCGGCGAGAATTGCAGCAAGTGAATCATCTACGGCTGCTTGGTTTGGTGCTGGCTGTGCAACTGGTGCTGCGGCTTGTGGAGCAGGTGCAGCAACAACAGGTGCTGGCGTTGGTTCAACTACTGGAACTGGAGCTGCTTGAACTGGTGGTGTAGCGGGCGCCATTGCTTGTGACTGCTTCATAAGCGATTCTTGAAGTCTTTTTAGTTCTTCTATTTGAGCTGTGATGGATGACACATCAGGTGTTGCAGGTGCTGCGGCTTGTGGAGCAGGTGCAGCAACAACAGGTGCTGGTGCTGTCTCAGCGACTGGTGCAGGGGCTACTTGAACAGGTGGTGCGGCAGGAGCTGGATCGACAGCAACAACTGGAGCTTCTGTTTTTGGTTCAACTTTCACTTCTTCTGATTTGATTCCAAGTGTTTCGTCAAATTCTTCTTTGGTGAAGCCTTTCAAAATAACAATTGTGCCGTCATCTTTCTCAAGTTTTGTGACTGGAGTACCGGCAAAATTGTTTGATATGGTCAGCATTTCTGTCAAAAAATCTCTATTTTCTTCGAGATTTTTTTCTTCGAATGGAAGATTGTGAGACTTCAAATATTCTTTTTCTTGTTTGCAGAAATAGCAGTCAGTAATAGTATATACGGTTATTTTCATATGTGTTCATTATGAACAATGGAACAAACTGTGTCAAGAGATAAAGAAACACAAGGCATATAGGCCAAAGGCTTGTAGGCGAGTAGGGGGTAGGGAAAATAATTACGAATGACGAACTCAAGATTACGAATTGGATCAACAATTGCAAATTTCTAAGCTCTCCCACTTCGCTCTACGAGCTTCGATTGGGACAAGTAATCCTTAAATATACTGCAATATTAAATATCAAATTAAAACATTGGATCTTACCTTCTAGCGGTAGGATGACGGTTCTTTTGATTACCATACTTCGGCAAGCTCTGAATGACACTTGCATTTAATTGCCATGTCAAGTCAGAATAGATGATGTATATAGAATCAGACAACGAAAGCCCCAAACGAAACCCTGATATCAAACCAATTTCTTTTGTTTTGCTGTTCTGTAAGCGATTTCTGATTTAGTTCAACTACAAAAAAGCTTTGTGTAGATGTGTGAATAAGAGAAAAATGTTTTAGACCTTTTTTCTAAATAATATAAGCACAAGGCTCTACATGAATATTAAATATTAATAAAGCTATTCTGGCAGTCTAAATACAAACTGTTCTCTGCAATAAAATATTGTGTTTATTTTGATTTGACAAGATGCTTGTGAGTTTGATAAAGTTGGTTTATGAAGGTACTTCATATTGCTGCAGAAGTGGCACCGTTTGTGAAAGTTGGTGGCTTGAGCCAAGTCATGTATTTCCTACCCAAAGCACTAAGGTCCAAAAATGACATGGATGTTCGTGTGTTTACTCCTAAGTATGGCGTAATCAACTGGAGTGATGATATGAAAAGAGAGCAGTCACTAGATGTTCAGTGGCTTCGAGTCCCCCTTGGTGAAAGTGATGCCTTGCCAAGAGCCAATGAAGAAATTAGAGATGGTGAGAAAGACGAAGCAATTATATGTAATGTTGTAAGGTACGAGAATGGCAACAAAGTGCCTGTGCATTTTTTGGAAAACGCGGAGTATTACGAATACAGAGCGAATGTATTCGGGTATATTGATGATCACGTGAGATTTGCGTTGCTTTCTAAGGCTTGTCTTGAGTGGCTTTTGTATACAAAAACTCATGATAGTGAAGCATGGTTTCCAGATATCATTCATTGTCATGATTGGCATACGGGATATCTAGTGGATCTTGCCAAAAGAAGTCCAAGATACAAAGAATTCTTAAGTGATGTAAAAATTGTATTTACAGCTCATAATTTCGCATATCAAGGTAATTATGATTTCAGATATAACCTTGATAAAGTACAAGATGATGGCAAAAAAATGCTTGCTCCAATACTTGATCCCAAGCTCCAAAAACAAAATGCAATGCTTAGAGCAATACTATATTCTGATGCAGTCAATACAGTCAGTCCAACTCATGCTAAGGAAGTTCTGACTCCAGAATATGCAGAGGGTCTAGAATATGTGCTGCAAGGTGCAAAACACAAACTTAGCGGGATAATGAATGGCTTGGACTTTGAGGAGTTCAACCCTGAGAAAGATGAACACATAATGCGCAATTTCAACTTCAGGGCATTTATTAAGGCGCGCGAAGTGAATAAGGCTGATCTTCAGGAAACATTTGGTTTACCAAAAAATCCTGAATCATTTTTGCTTGGGTCAGTAGGACGTGTGGCGCCTCAAAAAGGGTGGGATCTGGTGCTTGAGCTTCTACCAAACTTGCTACGTGAGACACCTGAGATGCAGATGGTTATCGTAGGTAGGGGAGATGATCATTACTGTATGCAGCTAGCCAAACTCAAAAAACAGTTTGCCAAACAAATTGGGCTTCGCCTTGTGGCAGACTTTACAATCCCAAGAAAACTATTTGCAGGGTCTGATGCTATGCTTATGGCAAGCTCATTTGAGCCAGGCGGAATTGTTGCCTTTGAAGCTATGAGGTATGGTAGTGTGCCAATAATTAGGCGAACAGGAGGTCTAAATGACGCAGTGTCCGAATTCAACCCACTTACAGGCAAGGGGAATGGTTTTTCTTTCACGAGCCGCACTCCTTGGGCACTTTATGGAGCAATAATAGAGGCATCTACCTTCTTTACTCAAAAAAACGTCTGGCATAAGGTAGTCGAAAACTGCATCAAATACGATAGCTCATGGGAGCATTCTGCGAAAAAGTACGTGGAGTGGTATAGACACGTCTTATATTCCTTATAACTTCTGCTTGTTTAAAATAATTTTTCGTTCTATAGATGTTTCATTGTTTATCATCATCTTTATAAGTTCAAATTTCAAAAGTCAAAGGTCAAAAGTTCGCTTGTTAGAATTATTTTTCTTACTGTACCCCAACCTAGCCTTGGCGAAGTGGGGTTATCAAACTCGTCGATTCTGACTCGACTCAAACGGTGATAATTGCGAAAAACGACTCTAACTACGCGAGTGAGTCTTATTAACGCCTTAAAATTTCTAATAAAATCCCCATTTCGAAGTTCGTGAGTCAAACTGAAAAATTTTGATTTTTAATCTTTAGTTTTGACATTTGCATTTTTAATTTTGATATTGTGTTGTAATGAAAATCAATATTTTGGATATAATCCACCTATTATGTTGACGCTTTCAATTGTCACAAAAACGTATAACAGGTGCGCGTTTTTGAAGGAGTGTATTGATTCAGTGCAGTTACTGAAAAATGAGCCTTTTGAGAAAGAGATCAAGTGGGAGCATCTGATTTATGATGATGGGTCTACAGATGGAACACAAGATTTTTGTCAAAATCTTCGATATCCAAATGTCCGCTACTTAAGGTCCGAAATAAATGAGGGAATAGCTAGAGCTGCAAACAAAGCAATAAGCATGTGTGATAGTGAATGGATTTTTGAGCTGGATAGTGATGATTTTGTCCCGTCAAGAATCCTTCACAATTTTTACAACTCATTCTTAGAGTACTCAGAGACTAAATGGTTTGTTATGGATTTCTACAGAGTTGACGCAAGCGGCAAATATGAGTTTGGACAAGATTATTATGGATGGCGATATAGAGCCCCAAATAGTATTTTGCAAGCAATTTTCAATGGAGAGCATTTCATACAGCACAATGTAATATACAAAAAAGAATTGTGGGATAAGGTCGGGAAATATGATGAGAGTTTCTTCATGGCTGAAGATCTAGATTTGTATATAAGATTTTTGCTAAGAGGTGAAATGCCTGTTTATTTGCCGATAATATCGCATTTTCATAGAAACCATGACGAAAACATCTCAAGAGAAGTAGATTTTGAAAAGCACAAGGCAGATCTTCAAAAACTTTTTGAAAAATACAAGCCTGAACTTCGAAATAACAGAATAAACATATAGGCAAGGTTGATATATGGCTTTGGTCTGTTATACTCAGCCAATATGGTGAATACAAAGCTTGCGTTTTTCATCCATTTTTACCAGCCACCTACCCAAAAGAGAGAAATTGTGGCGCAAATTGCTGAGGAATCCTACATTCCTGTTGCAGAAGGACTTCTAAAAAACAAAAAATCAAAAATAACAGTAAACATTACTGGATCTTTGCTAATACTTCTTGATAAGTATGGTTATTCCAGAGCAATCGAAATGTATAGGAAGCTTATTGAAAAAGGTAATATAGAAATTGTCGGGAGTAGTGCATATCATGCCTTTTTGCCAAGACTTCCCGAAAAACAGGTAATAAGGCAAATCGAACTCCAAGAACAAATTCTCAAAAAATATTTTGGCCAAAATCTTAAGCTCCGGGGTTTTTTCCCGCCTGAGATGGCTTTCGTGCCAAATCTGTCAAAAATAGTTCAAGCTAGAGGATACGAATGGATAGTTCTTGATAAGTATGCAAAACGGGGACCTAGAACTTATGCCCCGCTATATAGGGATAAAGATGGTCTAATTTATTTTTTCCGCAATAGAGAAGCTAGCTTTGCGATAGTGCAAAACAAGATAAAAACCCCAAAAGATTTGCATGAATATTTTGAAATGAACGCTAGACCAGCCGCATACAGAGTGATAGCTATGGACGGGGAGACGTTTGGTCACCATAATAAAAAGGGAGAGAAACTGCTTGAAGATTTGTACTCTTGTAAAGAATTTGAACTTTCAACACTCTCTGGGATTTTGGACATGGATTTGGAAGTGTCTGTGATAAACCCCAGAAAAAGCTCATGGACCATACTTGATAAAAAGAGAAGTCTCAATAAGCCTTTTTTGAGATGGTTCGATAGAGAAAATGAAATACATAGAATGCAGTGGAGACTCACAAAAATGGCATATGAGGCAAAACACAATGAGAGATCAATGAAAAAGCTTGATGCTGCGCTTTTCTCGTGTCAATATTGGTGGGCATGTGCGAGGCCATGGTGGCATATTGAGATGATAGAGTCTGGGGCTCATGCACTTATTGAGTCGATCATTGAGTCAAACGACACTGCAATCTATAAAGAAAAAGCCTTGGAACTTTATCATGGGATCGTCGCTACATCATTTAGCTGGATGAGGACAGGCAAAATGCAAAAAAGAGTAGATCAGGAACATGAATATCTACAACACCTCAAAGATAGATCTTCTCAAAAACAATCTGCGAATTGGTGATGATAAGCACAAAGGCTTGTAGGCTAAAGGCATGTAGTCTTGCAAATTTCTAATGTCTAATTTCTAATTACTAAACAAATACCAAGCTCCAATACCAAAATTACAAAATACAAGTTGCGAGATGTAAGTTACAAGTAGAGTTTTGTTACAAATTTGTGCTTGTAAGAGCAGTTTTGATACTCTAAACTGTTATAGAGTATGATTGCATATTTTTGTTCAGAATACGCACTTGATCCAAGACTAAAAAGTTACGCTGGAGGGCTTGGGATATTGGCTGGTGATACAGTGCGGGAGATGGGAGACCAAGGGATGCCGTTTATTGGGATAGGTCTTTACTATTACAAAGGCTATCTTGCACGTGATTATGATTGGGCAACACCTGAGTCTGCCGGTTTGAGCTTGGTGCGAGATAGAGACGGTGGTCCATTGTATATTTCTCTTCCTATTGGAAAGAGGAGTGTGACTCTGAGGATTTGGGAATATTCATATAAGACCGCGAAAGTATTGCTACTTGATGCGATGGTTCATATGAATCATCCAGACGATCAGAGAATATCATATTTTTTGTATGATCAAGATATACGCTTGAGACTTGCTCAAGAAATGGTTCTTGGAATTGGCGGGATGAGAGTGCTAAAGATTCTGCAAATCAATCCCAATGTGTATCATATGAATGAAGGTCACTCATCTTTTCTTCATCTTGAAGCTCCAGAAAATGCAAAAGTTGTTTTCACAAATCACACTGTAGTTGTTGAAGGAAATCACATGTATCAAAACAGTCTCATGAGAGAAATGTTTGAACTGTATTTCAAGGAAAATGCTAAATATTCGCTTGAGCAATTTATAGAACTTGGTAAATGTTCACTTGAGGATGTGTTTTCACTCACAGCGCTTGCTACTAGAGTGTCAAAGATAATGAATGGAGTAAGTAAACTACATACTCAAAAACTCAAAGAGATTTATAAAGAAATTGATATTAAATCAATAACAAATGGTATTCATGTAAAAACTTGGTTAAGGAATCATCATGCTATGGGGCTTGATGGGGCCCTAGATGAAAGCACTCTTCAAATGGTACATACTGATAACAAGAAGGGACTTCTACTATATATCGAGCATGCAACAGGTGTGAAGTGGGATGAAAATACACTCATCTTAGGGTGGGGGCGGAGATTCATACAATACAAAAGACCGCTTGCAATATTTGGAGACTTACTTAGACTGTGGCAAATTCTAAATAATAAAACAATAAAAGTAGGAATAGTGATAGCAGGGATACCGCATCCCAAAGATGAATGGGCGAACAAGGCACTTGATATCTTATTGTCGTCGCTTCTTGAAAAATTTGAAAACAAAATAGTATATCTACCAAACTATAGCCAGCAACTTGCCAAAATCATGATTCCGGGCTGTGATGTATGGGTAAACACCCCAATAGTGGGTTTGGAAGCTTGTGGAACAAGTGGTATGAAAGCTGGGCTAAATGGCGTAATGCAAATGTCGACCAAAGATGGTTGGTTGGCAGAAATTGACATGAAACCGATAGGCTGGGAGCTGCAAAATGAAGATGTGTCGAAAAGCTTTTATGATATTTTGGAAGGACAGATCATGCCAAAATATCAAGAATATATCGAGAAAGGTGGTTCTGTTGATACAGAATGGGCTAACATGATGTATGCAAACCACATGCTCGTGCAAGAACAATTTTCCACAGAGAGAATGGTGGAGGAGTATAAGAGAGTGATGTGGGGATAAAATAAGTTCCAAGTTCCAAGTTCCAAGCTACAACCTTCAAGCTACAAGTGTCAGTCTAGATAAGATTCTTGGGAAGACGTCTTCTTCCAGCTTTTGAAGCTCCAATTCATCGAAGTTCTGGAGAACATATGTCTCACCAGGTATTCTGTTTTCGGGATTACGATTGTCTACACCTATTCTGATACGATAGAAGTCTTTGGTTTTGAGATGTTCTTCAATAGAGGATATGCCATTGTGAAGCTTTGGACCTTTGGCAAAATCAATTTTGAGTCCACCAAGAGGAATGTCTAGGTCATCATGTGCTATATAAACCTCACTCAAATCTTTAATCCCAAAGTATCGAATGGAGCTTCCTGCGGCAATACCTGATAAGTTCATGTAATTGTTGGGGTACACAAGAATATTCTGGTCTACGTCTTTTGTGAAGTAAAAACTGCTAGAAGAATCTTTTTTGAAATCTGGCATTTCCAACTTATTCTGCAACCATTCCACGAAAATTCGACCAACATTGTGTCTATTTTTCTCGTATTTTTTGCCAGGGTTTCCAAGTCCAATGATGAGCATGAAGATGATTATACTTTATTCAGGTTGTAGGTTGTAGGTTGTAGGTTGTAGGTTGAAGGTTGAAGGGGAAAGGAAGAATAATACAATTACTAATTACGAATTTAAGATAATGATTGCAAATTTCTAATTCCTAATATCTAAATCCTAAACAAATACCAAGTTCAAATAACCAAGTTTAAAGTTATGAGGCACAAGGTTAAAGAGTAAGAAAACAACTTCGTAATAATGGTGTCATCCTGCCGTGCCACTTCGTAGCCCTTTGGGCGAAGAGTGGATCGGAGAGAAAATCCAGAAATTCCACGGATGTTTCTACACTCACTAGTGTCTTGGTGAGGGATCAACATGAAAGAGTATAGTTGGTTATAAGCTGTCATATAAATCTATGTTTTCATGTATTTTTCAGTCTCTACTATAAGATTTTAAATATTTTTATAGTAAATGATATTTATTTCTAATCAAATTCAAAATCTCGAAAATAATTCATAAATCTAGATGACTTATAAATATTGATAGCTCCACAGATAAAATATTTTGAACAAAACTACTAGCTTTTTGATAATTTGTTAATGCGGAATGTAGTAGTCAATCGGATTGATAAATATCTTCATAATAAGCTAAATTTGAGCTCATGATCCTGTTTGTACGAGAGAGTACTTGTTTTTTGAATTTGGAGTACTATAATACCCCATAGACTTATGAACACCACAAAAAGATTATCGCTAACCGATCTCCCAGATTTGCTAACTCTCAAGGAAGTTTCAACACTTCTACGAGTATCAACACTTACTCTTAAGAGATGGGGGAAAAGCGGAAAACTTCCAGCAATCAGAATCAATAGTCGTGGTGACCGACGCTTCAAAAAAGAGGAAGTCCTAAAAATCCTCGGTGGAGAACAGTAAAGCATAAAAACAATAAAACGAGAAAATAATAAAGAAATAATCAAAAAATATTTAGCTTGCTTAAATTGTCATTCTGGTAAGTGATAACGCATCCAGAATCTGACAAGGGATCTCTCCACCCCCCTCACCAGCGTCTGGTGAGGGGGAGTCGAGATGACGATGAGTGGGGACAAGAAGATTATGGTTTATCTAAGTATTAGTTGGACTTTGTGCGTTACAAACTACAAATTATATACTGCAAAATATTCTCCTTTACAGTCCACTTTTTTTCTGCTAGAGTGATGTATATATATGAGGTGGCACGAACACCCGATTGCTCAAACATTTTTGGTGCTTGCTGTGATGGCGGGCGTAATCTCTGTACAAAGTGTATTCACAACTCAGCTTTTTCCACAAAATAATACTGCCTACTCGTCAATAAATGATGCTACGAAAGTTGCTGCTTTACCAGGATGTCCAATACCTGCCCTTGATGGGGTGGAAAGTACTCATCCCACATTTGATCCTGCAGTAGCTGAAAGTGATCCATTCAACAATTTTGGTCCTGCTATTGGAGGACTTTCCAGAGCATCAGATTCCAAGCAGAAATTTGAAAGTGTTATACCAGCAGACAAGATTGATGCAGGTAGAATAAAAGTGGGAACTGTAATTGATGGCGCTATTCAACTTGTTGAAGCAATGACACCATCCTCGCCTTATGCCAATGCAAATCCATTAATGTCTAGCGATGGAACTGTAATAAAAATCAAAACTACACCTGGACAAGTAATCAAAGCACCAGATTCTGGGAGGCAAATCTCTGGAAGTGGTGAAAGGTATGTCGGAATGGTGATGTACGCCACAAGTGATGGAGTAAGATTTGCTAATTCACGCAATGATAAACCAACTGGTAATGAGGGGTACAATTTGTATATTTGGGGGATAAATACTGATTCCAGTGTTGTGTCAAATTATCGTAGAGGTCAAGATGAATTCAAACGAAAATGTTTCCCACAATTCAAACCAGGGGACAGGCTAGGCACTGCTAAAGGAGATTTTATTTATTTGGCTTTACGTGATAACGGTGATTTTGTAACAATAAGAGACGTGAGTTGGTGGGATGGAAAAGTCACAGCAGGTCAAGGTGCAGTAGGAGGGGGGACAAACCCAACTCCAACAACAGCAGGCGGAAACAATAACCCCACGCCAACAGGTGGAGCAGCAAATCCAACACCCACAACTGGTGGGGGAGCGACCTCATTTGCAATATCAAAATTTTCTGTTGACGGGAATTTCTCATCGGATGCAACAAATATTACTGTGCCATTTTGTTGGACTGTAAATTCTGGATCCAAAAAGTCTGACATAACTGCAACTCTGGGTAAATTTGGTCAAATCAATATGAAAATCAATGGTCAAGTTGCCAAATTTACTTGGCCATTTTTGAATGTTGATTTTACTGATTTTACAACTATTATTTCGCAGGAATATCTCAATGTGAGTGATACAACAGTAATAACAACCTTGAACGTGTGCAAAAATGTAACTTTTCAAGTTGCAACTTTGGCAAGTTTTGGTGCAGGACCAGGGTATGAATTCCAAATTGTGCCTGCCAATAATGCAGCTAGTGTAAGCTCGCCAGTCAGAGCATATCAGCATTCTGGAGCACAAGTAACCCCAACCACACAGCCACCAACTCCCACCCCAACAAGAGCTACTTGTGTGCAGCCAAATATGTATTATTGTGCAACAAACAATAGATGTATGGCATCACAGTCTCAATGCGATGGCATACCCACAAATACTCCTGTCCCACCAACTCCAACTCAGGGCTCTGGATCAAACCCAACAGCAACACCCAGACCAAATGGTGGCACAAGTATTCCAACTACTACTCCTAGACCAAATGGAGGGACAAGTATCCCAACTGCTACACCAAGACCAAATGGTTCAACGAGCTTCCCAACCGCAACACCAAATCCAAATAATGGTTCATCAAGCACATCTCCAATCAAATCTGGAGATTTGGTTACCAATGTTGTCTTAAAACAAACAAACGCAGGAGTGACAGTAAATGGCGCGGCAATTGACGGTTCGAGTAATGCTGGTCAATTCTTATGGGATAGAATGTATGGATTGTGCCAAGCAAATAAGAAAGGTGTTGTTTATATGTCAAATGATTGTGTGAAGGTTAATAGCAGAATAGAATTTTTCTGTGAGGGTAGTGGAAATACTATGTCATTATCAAATAGTGTTGGACTAGTTGCTGGGGGTAAATGTTTTGTCGTAAGTTTTGAGTCTAATGGCAATATTCCTCTAACGGCTGTTATGTTAAATTTGTAATTTACAAGATGAAAATAAAGATAAAAATACTCGCTTCGCTGCTCATAGCTTTCACACTCACTTCAGTATTTTCGAATACTGTATTTATTGCTGGAACTCCATATATTAATAAGCCATTTCTCGCAGAACTTATAAACTCACCGGGAGTATTCTTTAATAGAACCAAAGACTACATTGCCTCAATGCGAGGTGGCCAAAAAGGGGTAGAGGAGTATCAGCAAAAACGGGTGCAGGAGTATCAAGCAAACAGCAAGACCCCTCTTCCATCACCTGTTAGAAAAGAAGAATATGTGGCTCAGGGATACAAAGAAACGGGAAAGGGTGTTTATCAGAAAAGTGATAAAGAGTCGAAGACTATTTATGTAAATATAAGTGCAGATACAAAATTTGAAAAAAGACAAATGAACCTGGATGGAAAAATTGTAGATGTTTGGACACCATTATAAGTATTCATAAGTGCTTGAAGAGGTTTGATATATAAAGTATCATTTTTGGGTAGGGAAAAAGGACTAGAAATTGACAAATTTTAAGTTTTGAATTTTGACATTTGAATTTCACTTATGTACATAGGACCATTTTATTTTGACACAAAGGAAGTTTTCTTAATCATCCTTACTTTCCTACTCGGCTTATCGCTGTTTTTGGGATGGGATCCTACATGGTTTAAGACAAGAGATGTATTCACGCTTACTATTGTGATCCTATTTACTAAGGGGCTCCTTCCAGCAATCCACAATGAGGCTTTTTTCTTCCTTGCTATTGCGGCAGTTTTCCTAACACTTTATCTGCCGATTTTCCAAGTGATACTTTTTTACTTTGTCAGTTTCATCATATTCCGTTTGCTTAGAGTGATCTAAAGGTTTGAAAGCATGAGGATTTGTTGGTGGAGGGGCAAATACGAAAATGTAGATATTTTTCATACATGAAACCAATTTTTGTGAAAGTCATCGCTGCTAGTATTTTTCTCCTTGCTGTGGGTGTTTCGTTGTTTTATTTCACAAAAACTATTTTTGAAAATCAGCAAAGGTCTAAAGCATCAACGATGTGGCAAGAGAACGCAAATGCACTGTGGAAACTGGCCCCACCATTTAGTGGATATCCTTCAACAGGTGAAACATGGTATCCATGGAGCAATGGTGGACCTACAGCAGTCTGGGAAAGCCCGGTGGCAGGTAGGGTTTACATTTGTAATAAGACTATTTGTTGGACTCTTATTAGAAACGGCTCAACGATTGCGTGGGATGGATCTGCTTGGGATATAGGCCAAAAAGAAGAGTATGCGAACAAACTTGGACCTGATGCTAATGGCAACTACCTATGGAGCGGTAATGGTCCAACAGCGGCATGGACATGGAAAGTACAAAATAGTGGGCTCATAAATGATGGTCAGCCATTTGTCCAAGAAACTATTTTGTGTAATGGCAACTCTTGCTGGAGAGGTGTGAGAAGTATGGCGGCAGGTAATAATACTTTCGTTTGGAGAGATCTCAATGCTTCGGGTTATGCTCAAGGCAAAACTCTAAATGAGTTGAATAATTTCTGGATTACTCCTGTTGCAGGTATATATGGAGGAAAGGACGATGCACTTTGGAAAAACGGAGGACTTACCGCTTCTTGGGACAATCCGAAAGCTGATGAAACTGCGCTATGTGGTAAAGGCGACAATAATCTCGTTAGATGTGTGGTGATTCAACATCCAACTGAAGCAAATCCTACAAGATGGACATGGCTCAAGAGCTTTAATCCAAGTCCTGCTAACTTCGGAAACTATCTTCCTTATCTACGCAACTCGAAGACGATCACTCTTGAGAATTTTTTCACCTCAGCCTGGACATCTCCAGTTTCGAATATTGTGTACACATGTAATGGTTCTGTTTGTTGGATATATGATACAAATGCTGGAATATGGGAAAACGATGGGAATGCCATAGATCTTGCGCTTGCGATACCAACTCCAACCATTACTGGAATGCAAAAATCTCCTGTAAAGGTTTCTGATAATACTGTTGTTGGTAATTTGTTATCAAATCAAGTTCCCACTGATCTAAATAATTGTGATTATGGAGTTTGGTGTATTTGGTCAAGGAATTTGCAAAATTCATCATCCGAAATTACATCTCAGGGATATTTACAGCTAACCTCAAACACAACAACAGCTGGGGTGTCCAAAGACTTTGGCTCTTGTTGGGTGCAGTGGGTAAATGGTGCAAAAGCAGATGGTTCAACCAATTACAGAATTAGAGCAGAAATTCAACCTCAGTCTGGGTCAGTACCATTCGCAGATAGAGGCTTTCTCCAGTTTTCCTCTGAACTCAATGACAACTTAGTTCCTGGAGCAATTGTGGTGCCAGCAGGAAATGACGTTGCAAAAATTGATCAAACTGTGAAAATAGGAGACTCTAGGTCGGCTGATTTTTCTGTCAAATACTGCACTTGGGCTACAGGGGACGTTAACTCGTCAATGGCTTTGTCCAAAATTTCACTTATAAAAACCTCAGATACTACCAACCCAACCCCAACAACCACACCTGCTAGTGGTGGTGGCACTGTGACAGCTCCAACTCCTACTGGTGGTTCAGGCACAAATCCTACCCCAACTGGTGGAGGATCGGGCACTATACCAACGCCCACAGGTGGGGGTGCTGGCTCTGGGTCAACCCCAACCAAAACTCCAACAAAAACACCAAGTCCTACTCCAACTGAAGTCGATCGGGGTGCACCAATTGGAAGTAGTTGTACTGTGACAGAAGAATGCAAAAGAGGTTTGCTTTGTAAAGGTGAGGCAAATGCAAAAACCTGTCAACAGGGTCAGACACTCTTGCAGGTGTGTAATGACACTACTTTGGTTTGCGGAAGAGATTATTATTGTGCTAATAAAAACGCGAGTGGGGTAGGTGTCTGTCAATTCAAAGTTTGTGAGGGATCTGTGACTACAGGTTGTGTCACAGCAACACCTACACCAACTGCCACATTTACACCAACACCAACGAGCTATCAGGGCACACCTGCGCCAAAATGCTCAGATTCTACAAACTGCGGAGAAAGACCATACTTCTACATGTTGGAGATAAAAGATCAAAATAACTTACCAAATTACGAAATAAGATATTATGATAGTAGTGATGAGCGACCTAACGATGGTATCTTTAATATTGTCCAAGGCTCAACCGTATCAGACAATCTTACTGAAGGATTGAGAGGTGGTGATTATTCTCCAGATTCAAGAGGATACTACAAAACAACATTGCCTTACCAATATTTGTATAGAGTGAGGCTCCCTGACAATACACCGTCCAAAAATATGAAGATATTTGTCGCTTCAGGCATGTCCAGTCCTCCATGGTATATCAAAGAGGAAGTTCAAGGAGGTATAACTTACAAAGTGTATCTAAGACCTGGTCTTATAGAAACACCAACACCAACGCATACAAACACACCCACACCGCAAGCCACACCTCCAGGCCTCAATCTTTATCTTGATCCATCTGGTACCGATGCCACAAGAGATGCAGTGCGGGTGAGTCTTTGGACAGGAGTGCAACAAGGAGTAAGAAGAGGGGAGAAGTTTACAGTAAGAGTGGTTGCCTCACCTGAAAATGCTGATTTTAGAAGTGAGTATATATTCCTAAAAGAGCTAAAAGTACCTATTCAATATGCGCTGCCCACGAATATGAATAGTATAGTGATAGAAGGTATCCAAAGTACTAATAATCCTGAGTGTTCAGATTACAAGCTCATGGATCCGCAAGCTGACGAGATCACAACTATTTCAGCATTTTATTTGAGGCTTATTTATAACAAAAGCACCCCACGACAACTTCACACGAATACCTGTGTGGCAGAAGTTTCATTTAGTGTGAAAGAAGGTGCTCAGTATGGTGACAGAGCGACGCTTACGCTTTTAACAGAAGGGGAGTCAGACGGAATAGCAGAGATTGACACAATAAATGACATGAAAGGACTACACGCCTTGGCATATCACATGACAAATATCAGACCGTCTACAACACCAGCTGTGACTCCAGCAACTATTCATCCAAAAGTAAACTTAAGTTACGACATGACAAATAGGATCAAGACAATCACGGTAGATACATCAAGATCTGTGGCACCAAATGCGCCAGACCTAATAATTGAAAATGTTGGACTCACTAGACTTGCTGCTCAAGATACTGCGTGTGGACCAGTAAAGATGGTGGTGGATGTTTCAAATATTGGTGGCTCTGCTGCAACTGATTTTAAGATAAAGGTGAATAACCAAATAAAGACATCAAGTCAAACAGTTGATCCAAGTAGCGCAGGGCTGCCAAAGGGCGGCACAAAGAGATATTACTTTGAAAGTATCAAGTTCAATGAAGACGGTTCTAATTTGATTTTTGCAGATACTGATGATGACATAATAGAACTTAGAGAAGACAATAATTATGTGGTCAAGAAGTTTGCTTTTGCAGATATTCCGGGCAATACAAATACAAACTGTCCAAACCCATCAAACACTCCAACATTCACACCAGGACCTACTTCACTCACACCAACACCAACTCTCAAGCTCAATCCTAATATGATAAATCTTAACATTCTCGTCAAGGTACAAGGTGCTAAGCAGGGTCGCATATCAAATCAATATTCACGAATGAGATTTGGTGTGGCAATCGGAGGAGGGAAGCTAGAGGATAATACAGATTACATTTATAACGACTTTATAAACGTGGGGGATGGTAAGTTCCAAGGGGTAGTGACATTTGATCCGAAGGACGTACCAGAGGGTGGGGCATACAAGATACTTGTGAAGGGACCAAAGCATCTTACAAAGCGTTTCTGCAGCACAAACGTCTCTGGTGGTTACAGTTATTTCTGTGGCGCTAATGCAGGGAACATCACCCTCCAAAAGGGAACAACAAGCTATGACTTCTCAGGTGCGTTGCTTATTGCTGGAGATTTGCCAAATGGGTCACAAGACGGGGTGGTAGATTCATCAGATTTGGCATTTGTGCGTGATAACCTAGGCATTAAGGATCCAATATATCTCAAGGTAGGAGATACAAATCTTGATGGAATAATCGATACTCAAGATTATACGATGATAGTTGAAAATCTGATTAATAATGAAGATGAAAATTAAGTTTGTTATAAAGTTATAAAGTTCATAATGTTATAAAGTCATAACATTTGAATTAGAACCTTACATATTTATTATGGAATTGCATCCACACAGAATACATTTTCGTTCGCTAATACTCACATTCTTTTTGGCAGTTTGTGTGATTGTGATTGGAGTGGTATATAGGTATCAGGAAAGTGGTTTTTTTGTTCCACAGGACAAAGATGACGTCTCAAATGTCAGACCAACCGAAATACCCAAATCATCAGATACTTCCGAATTTCAAGATAATAAGATAAACAAAGCGCCAGTTGTTGCAAATAGACCAGTGGATGTAAAAACACAATTCAAACTTGAAACAGAAAACAGGAAGAGTGGTCTCGGAGACACAGTGGTAGTAACTGTTTTTGCCTCAAGTGCAGGCAAAAAACCAGTCGGTTATGATGCAATAGTCGAAATAAGTGGGGGACAATACGATATAGTGTCTACGAAATCTCTTGATGAGAGATTTAATCTCATTAAGTTCGTAAAGAACAGCAGAATCACTCTCACTGGTGTTCTTTCTACTAAATTCAAAGAAGCAAATGCATGGGACAATACACCAATTGCTCAAATAGTCGTAAAACCTAAAGCAGTTGGGCAGCTCAAATTCGAAATTTCAGATATCAGTGGGCGTGAAACATCTAAGATTATGATAAAAAACGATGCAGGAGTCACTGAGAAGTTATTTTCCGCTTCTTCTGACGCTGTGGTCGTTGACATAAGCAAGTAAAAAATGTTAGACTCGATAATAGGTACTATCATGTTAAGCAATAATAAATCAATTTCTGAGATCCACTTCATGCGAGGTTGGATACTATTTTTGATGATATTGGGATTTTTCTTATTTGGAAGTAGTGCGAGTGCCTTTGCAATCTCAAACTTTCAATTTGATGTTCCAACAAAAACAGTCAAAATGGGGGAGTCCGTCGAAATACCAATAAAGATTAGTACAGACAAAGATTTGGAAGTGAAAAGTGCGGATTTGTGGTTAATATTTGATCAAACGGCTCTTGAGGTGCAAACTATAAATCCGGGAGACTTCTTCACCGAAACTTTCAATCAGCTAATTGGTGAAAAACTATATATTGCGGGATATTTCACAGACACCACCACTACAAAGTCTGGGGATGGTGTTTATGCAACGGTATATATGACGCCCAAAAAGACCGGAGATACAACAATAACTTTTGATTGTAGAGGCAATCAGGTGCCAGATACCTCAAAAATCAATGTGAACCCCCAAAATCCAGAGAATATAATAGATTGTTCAACAACTTCCCAAGCATCTCTAAAAATTACAGCTGTCGCAGCAGACGGTTCAGCTACGACAGTTACTCCAACACCTTCGGTTGGTGGTGGTGTGAATCCAACAGGGAATATTTTCATGCCGGACGTTTCAGGTACTATTACTCCTACACCATCGACTTTGCCTGAAACCGGTTATTTTGATAGCACGTTATACTACATTCTCTCTGGAGGGTTGTTTATTGGAGTTGGTGGTATACTTAGAAAGTTGTACGCATAATATTTGACATATGCCAACAGAAAAAATTGCTTCAGTAAGTCATAGCAAACCAAAAAAAAGATCACGACTGCTTGGAATAGGGGTGGGTGTAATGCTATCATTTTTGCTACTTGCAGCTGTTTCTACGGCATATTTTAGTGGAATATTTGTCAGTGCTACAAATGATTCACCAACAGAGCTCATAATAAGAAATGTGACAGATACCACAGCTGAAATTTATTGGACTACTCAAGATGAGACACAGGGACTCATACAGTATGGTACAAGTGCCTCAGAATTGACTCTTCTTGCACCTGAAGTGACAGCAGGTAAAGAACACGTCCAGAATCTTACTCTACTTCAACCAAGTACAACATATTACTTTAGAATAAAGATAGGTGAGAAGGAGTTTGATAATGGAGGAGTGCCCTGGACATTTGGCACGAAAGAAGAGGGAGTGTCTGGCAACAAAACAAATACCAGTAGTGAGACTACAGATTCACAAGCACTTCCAACTGGAATGTCAAATGAGCCGACTTCTGCTGTAGGTGCGCAAAATGAGATTGGAAAGTGTCCAACAACGACTAATTGTGACGAGATCAAAAACTTACTAGGCACTGTCTGCCAAACTAGTGACTACATCAAGTGTCTGCAGAAAAAATAAGAATACCCAAGTTTAAGTGTAAGTATAAGTATAGGATAATAAACAAAAACAAAACTATTGAATAAAGAAGTTAGTTTTAAACTTAAACTTTTTACTTAAACTATCAGTTATTTGTTAAATATTGCGAGATTTAGAGCTGGTTTTTTGCCCTCTGCGTGATCTTTCTTGATTCTTTTTAGAGCTTTGGCAGATACTTTGACCTGCTTGTGGACTCCAGAATCAATGATTGTAACAGTTTGAAGATTTGCTTTGAAAATTCTTGGTGTTTTTTGGGCTCTTTTCTTCCATCGACCTCCTGCTACACCTCTGTGGTGAGTATGAGATCTGCCATAAAGATTGCCTTTTCCGGTAACAACGCATCGTGCCATAGGTGTATTTCAATAAACATTAAGCAAAAAGCTTAGATATGTATGATATCATGAACGAGCTCTTATTTCAATAGAACAGTTTGACTATTGAGCCTGATAGAGCTAAGCGTAATACTTTGTAATTTGAAACTTGTAGCTTGTGGCTTGAAAATTGTAAATTGTAATTAATTTTATGGGCGGCCCATTATTTTTACTATTTCGAGATCCAATTGCGGGTTTGATAAGCATCGCTTCACTAATTATTGCTTTGACTATTCATGAGTTTTCTCATGCCAAAGTGGCCGATGCACTGGGTGATCCAACTCCAAGATTAGAGGGTAGGGTCAGCCTCAACCCCAAAGCACATCTTGATCCACTTGGAACACTGCTAATACTTCTTGTTGGATTTGGGTGGGGAAAGCCAGTGAGATACGATGCGTATAATTTAGAAAATCCCCGAGTTGACGGAATGAAAATTGCTCTTGCCGGACCGGCAAGCAATATCGCACTAGCTCTTGCAGTATCAATAATATACAAACTGATGCTTGCTGCATTTCCCACAATGAATATGTATTTGAATGGGGCTTTCGTAGGTTTAATTTCGCTCAATATCTACCTAGCAATATTCAATCTATTGCCTGTTGAGCCTCTTGATGGATTCAAGGTGGTTGCGGGACTTTTGCCTAGAGACCAGGCAGAAAAATGGCAAACTTTGGCTCCTTTTGGTATGTTTATACTACTTTTTCTGATTTTTATACCACCTGCACCAGGTATAAGGTTTGTGATGGGGGTGAGCAGTCTAATACTCAATTTTTTACTCTGAGATAGAGCATAGCTAAGAGAGCAAGGCTAAAAGATAGAAAAATCATATAAACAAAAATTCTTGTATATAACAATTATAGGAAATGGTTCCAAAACTAGGTACTAACGACTCTGCTCTTTGCTCTGAAGATTGTTATATTTTCATTTCGTAGAGTTTTTTGCCTCGTTCCTCGTAAACTGGGCTTTTTTGTTCGGCTGCGCGCCTCGTGAAGAGTACTCCGTCCAAGTGATCCACTTCGTGTTGGATAATCACTGCATCAAAGCCAATAAGGTCTTTCTGATGATGATTGCCTTTCACATCTTGCCAGGTGACAGTGACTTTGTGTGGTCTTGTGACAGGGCTCCAAATGCGAGGAATTGAGAGACAACCTTCAAGTGCTTCAGAATTTTCATCATTTGTGAGTTTTTCGTCATCAATTTTGACACTTGGATCAATGCTTATGATTTCGGGGTTTATAAACACTTGAGGCTTGCTTTTGGGGGTCGGTTTTATAACAAAAAGTCTTTGACCAACACCTACTTGAGGTGCTGCAAGTCCAACTCCTACCGGATCTATACAAGACTCAAGTGTCTCAATCATATCGTCGACAAGTTTTGCTAGTTTTGGACCGAAATCTCGAACAGGTCTGGCTTTGGTTGTGAGGACTTTGTTTGGAACAGTTACGATGGGCATTTTCATACTCAAAAAGTTGCTACAATTGTACCATGAAGCTGACCCTTGCTATTGCCGTTTTTAATGAAGAAAAAAATATTCATTATGCTCTTGACTCAACAATTGATTGGGTAGACGAAGTTGTCGCCGTCGATGGTGGATCTACAGACAAAACCATAGAGATTTTGAAAGGATATGGTGAAAAGGTCCGAATAATCCAAGCTGACAACCCGCCAATGTTTCATATCAACAAACAAAAAGCAATTGATGCGGCAACTGGTGATTGGATACTGCAGCTTGATGCGGATGAGGAGATTACAGCTGAACTGAAAGAAGAGATCTGTAGGTTGACTGGTGTCGGGTATCTGGTATCTGAGAAAAAACAATATGAAAAAGTCGAGGAGGGGAAAGTGGATGACGGGATGATTTTCATTTCGATAGACAGGAGTGAGGATGTTAGGAATCAGGTGAAAGTGTCGTATAACGGAGAGAGTGTTGAAAAAGAAGCCTTTAATAATGTGTCTGACAACGGAAAGCTGATAACTGATAACTACTTCGCCTATCAGATTCCTAGGAAGAATTTTTTCTTAGGAAGACCGCTAATGAAGGGTGGAGTATATCCAGACTATACGATAAGACTGTATAAGAAGGGAACAGTGTATTTCCCCTGCAAAGATGTGCATGAGAATGTGGTGCCTATTGAAAATAAGGTTGTAGGGGGTAGGGTGCAGGGTGTAGGAGAAAACAAAAACTGGCTGGGGACGATTGAAAATCCTATGAATCATTATTCTGACCCATCTTTTGATAGATATTTGAAGCGATGGAAAAGATACACAACCGCTGAGGCAAAACGAGTAATAGAGGAAGCGAGAAAGCTATATAATGGCAACACGCAAAAATTGAGGCTCTGGAGAGCGATCTTTGTGACAAAGTGCTTTTTCTTTTTGGCACCTTACTGGTTTGTGAAAACATATTTGCGTCACAAAGGGTTTCAAGATGGCTGGCAGGGATTTGTTTTTCACCTCATGTCAGCGATAAGGTGGTGGGGGATAGGGTACAAGGTTCTAAGTGCAAAATACTAAGAGAATAGATAATTCCAAGTGCCAAATTCCAAATTCCGACATCGAAAAAGTAGGTAAAAGAAAAATTGCTTTTTAAATCATATTTATTATGCAAGAGTCAGGTCAAGAATTTTTGATAAATCGCTCTACAACCCATACAGATTTTATTAGATTATTAACCTCATCCGCACTGAGAACGGAAGAAAGTATTCGAAAATTACAAGAGTACTGGTATGGGAAAAGTAAAGACTATGCAGATCAAAATAAAATTGGAGTATATGTATATGGTTCCTGTGCGAATGGCCTGGCGGGAGCAGAAAGTGACGTGGACATTGTTGCAAGGTCACTACTCAGATTTGATAAAGCCAGTTCAGAGCAGGTTTATGAAATGGTATCTGCATATCCCGAATATTTGGCACCCGACGGAATATTTGATTTTGACTCTGCAAATAATAGGGATATATATGTTTTTGGACCATGCATTCAAGAACTTTTAGGTGAACCTACACCAAGGTATGTTGTTGCTCAAAGAGCCAGGGTTTTAGAGATGATTACAAGGACAAAAGATCCGGAGATTTTGTGGGATAAAATAAGAGCAAGGCTCAAGACTGAAATGTTTAGACAGTGGGAAGGTCAAAGTGAAAAATACTTGAGAAAATTGGCAAAAAGGAAGCTAGATATGGAATCGCATTTTGATTCTTTTGAAGATGAATTAAGCAAATTTAAGAACTTTGATATGCCTGATTTGGAAATTGTGTGTAGAGAATATGGAGTGGGCACAGAATTTCTAAGTCGAAAGAATTCAAGTAGTTTATGGCAATCTTGGACTGGGCGGCTAAAATTGCATTAGATTCCTACCTTAAACTCCACAACATCTCCTTCTTGCATTATGTATTCTTTGCCGGCGGAGACTACTTTGCCTGCGTCGCGACACTTGGTCCATCCTCCAAGCTCAATGAATGAGTTGTAGGGGACAATGTCTGCTTTTATGAAGTGTTTTTCAAAATCAGTGTGAATAACGCCTGCGGCTTGTGGAGCTTTCATACCTTTTGTGATAGTCCATGCGCGAACTTCTTTTTCTCCGGCTGTGAGAAACGACTGAAGACCCAGAGTGTCATAAGCAGTTTTGATAAGTTTATTCAAGCCTGGCTCATCAAGCGAATAGCTTTCAAGTAGCGCTTGTGCTTCATCTGGTGAGAATCCTGCAAGATCTGATTCGAGCTTGGCATTGAGATAGAGAGCATTTTTGGCGACCTCTCCTAGATTGTATTTTGCGAAAAAGGCATCCTTGTCTGATCCATAATCAGAAAGTTGTTTCTCAGAAATGTTGAAAATGTGGATTACTGGCTTTGATGTCAGTAGGTTTAGTTGTCGGAAAATGAGAGTCTCTTCTTCTGACATGTTCATATCTCTCGCTGGTTTGCCAGAGTTTAGATGATTCTTGAGCGACAATATTAATTCTTGCCATTTTTTGTTGTCTAATTTGATGTGGGAGAGAGATGGGGGCAGGACTGGTGCTTTGCGGTCATTTTGTTTGCCAACTGTTTGGAGATCTGCCAAAATGAGCTCACTTTGGATGATCTCAAGATCTCGCATAGGATCGACAGTCTCATGAACGTGGATCACATCACCATCTTCAAAAAGTCTATGAACATAAGCTATTGCTGATACTTCACGTATATGACTAAGGAACTGATTACCCAAGCCCTCACCAGTAGATGCGCCTTTTACAAGGCCTGCTATGTCATAAAATTCCACAATTGCTGGGACTAGGGTGTTTGAGTGTACGACTTCTGCAAGTTTGGCAAGTCTTTCATCTGGCACTTCAACCACCCCTACATTTGGTTCGATTGTGGCGAATGGGTAGTTTGCAGCAAGAGCCACTTGTTTTTTGAGAAGGGCGTTGAAAAGTGTGGACTTGCCCACATTTGGCAATCCAACAATACCAATACTGAGTTTTGACATGAGGGGAATTATACTAAATTAGAGCAGAGAGCAGAGAGCAGAGAGCAGAGAGCAGAGAGCAGAGAGCAGAGAGCAGAGAGCAGAGAGCAAAGAGCAGAGAGGGAGGTTTTTTGCTTACAGATCTCTTGCATGGTTATTAACTACACCTTTGTGCTCAGTTATATAGTAGATCGCTCAGTATGAAGGTGTACTCCAAGACGCAGAATCTTACATTTTTCTTATTGGGCATTGCTCTTTTTTGAAGCTAAAATTATCTAAACTCGTATCTGTTATGCCCTATAGCTTAGTTATTGATAATACTACCGGTTTCACTCGGGAAATGGTCAGTTTCTTACAAAGTTCCAGTAAAGAGCTAGCTGCCTCTATCCAGTACGAAGAAACCCTAAAAAATCTCTCAAAACTAGTTGTACCGAGAATCGCAGATTGGTTTAGTATAGAAATTCTAAATGATCAAGGTAGTTTGGATCTTCTAACAGTGAATCATGTTGATCAAAAAAAGGTAAAATGGGCACTAGAACTAAGGAAAAATCAAAAAAAGTCTAGTAAAGTAGAAAATGCAGCTTTGAGAGTGACTAAAACCGGTAGATCAGAACTGTACTCTAATATAAATGATGATCTAATAAAAAAAACTGCAAAATCAAAGAAAGAATATCAAACTATCAAAAATTTGGGATTGAAATCTGTAATGATTGTGCCGCTTAAGGCGAGAGGGATAACAAGAGGAGTGATTACGTTTATTACGACTCATGATTCTGAACATTCATATGATGAGGCAGATCTAAGGCTTGCCGAGGAATTCGCATATCACGCCGCAATTGCTATCGACAATTCACTTCTATACAAAAAAGCTCAAGAAGAAATCGAGACTCGTACAAATGCTGAACATAGACTAAGACTTGCTCAAAAAGCTGCAAACATGGGTACATTCGAATACAATTTGAATACGAGAGGTGTGTTTTGGTCCAAAGAATTGTATGACTTATATGGATTATCGGGCGAGGAAAAAATTGTCCATGCAGATGCATGGAATTTACTGATTCATCCAGACGATCGTACCAAAGTTGAGGAGGATATGAAGAAGCAAATATCGCTTGGGAATGATCTTGAGATTGAGTTCAGAATAGTAAAAAACAATCAAAAAATTCGTTGGATTTATTCGAAATCTATAATCATAAGAGATACAAATGGTAAGCCACAAAAGGCAATTGGAATAAATATGGACATCACAGAAAGAAAGCGGCTTGAGCAACAGAAAGACGAATTCTTGAGCATTGCAAGTCATGAGCTCAAAACTCCAATAACAAGCATCAAGGCCTTTGTGCAGATTTTGAATAAATATTTCAAGACAGAAAATGAAAGCTCAGTAGAATATTTGAACAAGATGGACAAACAAGTAGATAGGCTGACAAAATTGGTGCATGATTTGCTTGATGTAACAAAAATTGAAGCTGGGAAGTTGGAGTACAACGAAGAAGTGTTCAATTTTGATGAGCTTGTATGTGAAGTGATAGATGATATGCAGCTACTAACAAGAAAACATAAACTAAATCTTGAAAGTCACGCATCGGTGTATGTGGTAGGTGACAAATATAGGATAAGCCAAGTGCTCACCAATCTATTGTCAAACGCGATAAAATACTCTCCAGAGGGTGGAATAATTGTTGTTAAAACAGAAGTGTCTGATGGAGGGGTAATTGTTGGTGTGAAAGATCATGGGATAGGTATACCAAAACAAGAGCAAAACAATCTCTTCAAAAGATTCCATAGAATAAAAGACAAAGCTCGAGATAGTTATCCAGGGCTTGGATTGGGGCTCTATATTGCATCAGAAATTGTAAAGCGTGAGAACGGAAAAATTTGGTTTGAAAGCCAGGAAAATATTGGGTCAACATTTTATTTCAAACTGCCATTATCAATTATGGCTCCAAATGCAATCGTATGAATAAAAAAAGAGTATGGGTGATTGATGATGACGACGGGATACTAGATGTTGTGAGTGTGCTTCTTGAAAGTGAAGGGTTTGAACCAGTAGTAATAAATAATCCTGCATCTGTAAATAAAAGAGTCCAAACTGAACAATTACCAGATCTTGTAATACTCGATATACTCATGTCAGGAGTCGATGGACGAGATGTGGCTAAGCTGCTTAAAACTGGAGATGATACTAAAAATATTCCAATAATTATGATGTCTGCGGACATGCGTGCTGAAGAAAAAGCAAGAGAAGCTATGGCAGATGACTGTATAAGAAAACCTTTTGATATAGATGACCTTTTAAAGAAAGTCTATAAACAGTTGGAAAAGGGTGAGGGGAATGTTCAAAAGCATAAAAACTCACATGCTTAGAAGCTTATAAGGGGAAAAGAGGTTAAAAACTAAAACATAGCATCTTATATTATAAAAATTGGAAAACATGATAAAAGATCCCGCATCAGGTCTGGGATGATGACAATTATGTATGAGATGATGATATTTACAAACTATAAGCTTCGAGTTTCAAGTTGCAAGTTATAAGCCCCATATATCTGATCCTTTTCATTCTCTTCTTGTTCTTTAACAATAACTTTAGTACTATTTGCAATAGTTAGAACTTACATTTCATAAATCATATGTCAGAGAACAAATCATCAAACTTCGGGCTAGGACTCATGCTAGGTGCAATAGGTGGAGCACTCGCAGCTCTTTTTCTTACGCCAACAACAGGAGTAGAGAACAGGAAAAAAGCAAAAGAGCTTTATGAAGAGCTCAAAAAACAAATTGAAGAAGGGCAATGGGAAGAAAAAGCCAAAGAGCTTTATGGGGACGTATCAGAAGAGGGCAAAAGACTCTATGCTGAAGTAAGCGTTGAAGTTAGTAAGAAGCTTGAGGAACTCAAGGATCAGGTAGAAGAGTTTGACAAGGAGAAATTTAGAGTATTTGTGCAAGACACAGTGAATGAGGTTGGTACAAGAGTCAAAGCAAGTGTGCCACAAATGGAGAAGCTCGTAGCCTCAATCATGTCAAGATTTGAGACAGAGACCAAAAAGACTGAAAAAGCCAAAAGAGTTCTTAAGCCAAAGATCAAAGTGGAAGGCTGAGGATAAGATCCAATGTTCAATAACAATTGGCAATCAATTAATTGCAACTGAATATCTTGTTGGTTTTAAAATTGAAAATTGAAGATTGGTAGTTGAAATTTGTATTTATTTATGGACTTGGCATCAATTTTTTATATTCTTGGGATAATATTCTTTGTATCAACATTTTTGCTATTTGTAGGAATAGCAATATTTGTCTATAGACTGTATACCAAAGTCACGAATCTCAAAAAAGAAGCACCTGCCAAAGTAATCGGATTTCTCCAGAGCCAAAACTCGGCTGGTATGAAGGCAGTGGGTGTGGCGCTTGTGGGATTCTTGCTTTCTGCTCTAAAGAACAAAATATCGAGGAAAAAGGGGTAAAACAAACGATCAACTTCTGATTTGTTGTTCTTGTATCATAACACCGTATTTCTTATATATTTCTAGAGTGCTCATGGTAACCATTTCATGATTCTCGAGTTTGAGCTCGGATAGGAGTTGCGTTAACGGATATTTAAGAAATTCCGTGTCAATTTCTAAGAAAGAGGGTATTCCAGGAAATGAGTCTATATCAAATTCTACGCCGTTTAGTTCATAACTAACTCTATGTGATTTAATGGTGAATTTGATTTTTAGACCCACTTTTTCCAAGAATGAGACTGTTTCATGTTTCGCACTTGTGAACACTTTGATTGTTCTTTGTTTTTGATCTACTTTTTCGGCAAAACTGAGCTTTAGTTTTTCACCTTCTTCTGTAAGTCTTATTTCTTGATCTGAGTTTAATAATCTGCCGTCATGGAAGTCGAAATAAGTGAAGATTCTGTCTGAGTCAAATACTTTCATAGCTCCCATTTTTTCAAGTGCGACACAAACACTTTGCACATCAATATCTAGTACTTTTACTTCATGTTCGATGAACTTATCTTTCGGAGTGATAGCAATCATAAACCTCACAATGATAACTCAATTATCTTTGCAATAGTATGAAATCATCAAGATGTGCTTCCTATGTCTCCGTTTGCAGTTTCTCGGACTCCCTTTTGATTTTTTGAGCCTGGTGAGGCAGAATGGTTTTGAGTTGTCGCTCCTGATCGAGCAGAGTTTTGCTCTAAATTAGTTGCTGGGGGGATTTCTTTGATTACTTTTGGCTGCTCGGGCTTTTTGCCTACATTGCCTTTCTTATCTTTGTAGGATTTTGGGGTGAGCGGCTCGACAAACCTTTTTGGTGCTTCAAATATTTTTTCTTCTACTTTACGACCGTACTTTTCCTTTGACAACCTCACTATCTTTTCACTATTTTCATTTCTAAGGTTCGGTAATGGCAAAGTCTTTGCGGGGAATGGAGTAGAGGTCATATTGTCTATGCAAAGCTTCAATACTATCTCATGCTTGCCAAGATTCACAAGATCGGCTGGTGTGTACATGCCTGCGTATTCCTTACTAAACATATCAGCATCTCGACTACCCATGACAAATGAGATGAGAGTGCCGACATTGCCAAATATTGCTCTCTGGATTTCTTCGGTGAGCTGCTCTATATACTGATTGGTGAGAGTGAGTGCAAGTCTATATTTTCTTGCTTCAGAAAGAATCTTTATGAATGAACTTGTGGCAAAGTTCTGAAACTCATCAACGTATAGGAAAAAATCTCGCCTTTCTTCTTCTTTGGTGTATGCGCGGTTCATGGCTGCAAGCTGGATCTGTGTGATTATCATCGCACCAAGTAATGCTGCGTTGTCCTCGCCTAGCTTACCTTGTGAAAGATTTAGGATGAGAATTTTACCGTCATCCATGATGCTCTGGAGATCTATCGAGGACTTGGTTGAGCCTATGATATTGCGAACCATGCGTGAAGATACAAACTGTCCAATTTTGTTTTGGATGGGGGATATTGCCTCAACTCTAAGTTTGTCTGTATAGGTGTCGTATTCGTATTTCCAAAAGTTGTAAAGGACTTCATCCGTGACTTTTTCAAGTTGTTTGTCTCTCCATTTTTTGTCTGAAAGAAGTCTTAGTGCGTCAGCCAGAGTGGCTTCTGGCAGCTCAAGGAGAGTGAGGATCGTGTTGCGGAGTATATACTCAAGTCTTGGTCCCCAGCTATTGGCATAAAGTTTGCCAAAAATAGCGACAATGCCGGACGCAACCAAATCTTTTTGCTGTTTGTGTCTGACCTCGAGCACATTTAGGGCAAAGGGTCTCTCAGTGTCAAAAGGCTCAAGATAAACTACGTCATTCATGCGTCGCTTGGGGATATATTCAAGCACTGTCTCAGCGAGATCTCCGTGCGGATCAACTATGCCTATGCCTCGACCACGACGGATATCGTCTATAGCCATATTGGCAATGAGCGTGGATTTTCCTGCGCCAGTCTTTCCGATGATGTACATGTGCCGACGTCTATCGATTTCTTTGATACCAAATATTGTCTCCTCATTTTTGAATTCGGTTTTGGCAAAGAAATTGGTCTTTTTCTTATCCTCTTCTTCAAGGGTCTGTGCAGATGGTAGAGTGGGGGGTGGTTCGCCAGGCAAAGTTTTACCCCACCTGATATTTTTGATGCCTGAGACTGTTTTGCCTGTTGGGTGCCAGATAGTGGCTAGCTCTGCGGCATTGAGGATTTGCTCTCGTCTTTCTAAAAATCCGAATTTGCGCTCTTTGACTCTTTCTAAAAATTGTTTCTTAGTGATAAGTACTTTTCTAAGTTTGAATTTGTTACCTTCACCTATGCCTAGTGAGCCAAATGTCCCTGCAATCCCAGAAACTACAGCCTCAAGACCCTCAACTCCAAATGTCGATTTGTCTGATCCTGCTATTACTCTTATTGCAACTCTTCCTCCAGGGTAATTGGCTTTGCTGGCAATAAGTGCCTGATTGGCAACTTGTTTTTCAGTGTATGTTCCTTTTTCTTTGTCGAATGTTTTGACTTTGCCTGAAGCTAATCCTTTCTTTTGCCAATTGAAATGAGTGGGTGTAACAAGTACCTGTATACAAACCCTCACCTCAGGACCTTGTTTGGAAAGAAAACCGAGTAAATTTGTGAGACTGTCAACATCTCCAAGCTCTTTAAAAGTTCTAAAAGGCAAATAATATTGCTGCGACAGCATAAGCTCTGAAGGTAAGATGTATTTACTTTTTTTCACAATGTCAAAAGGATCCGTGGTGCTGCTTAGTGAGGCTTTGGGATAAGATGATTGAAGTAAACTTTTCACAAATGTATCACGTTTTTTGGGAGTTACTGCATAGAAATATACAGTCTGACCAAGTAAATAAATCTCGAAAGAATAAGTGGTTGGATTGCCAAATACTATTCGCTTCCACATTGGCACACTTCCAGGCACGATAGAGGAGAAAAGTGATTGCGCACTATCGGGCTTGGTCTCGTCGTCTTTGGCCGTCCGGATCTGGAGAAAAGATAGTAATGACATCTTAATAGTACATAATAACACGTTTAGGGTTTAGCGTGTAGCGTATAGGGGGTAGATAAAATAAAAAAGCAAAAATTAATAAAGTAGAAAATGAAAGAGATCTATAAGGTGTCAGTTACTGGTGTCTGGTGTCAGGGAGAGGGCCCGCCTTCTCAGCCCGAGGCTAATTCGGCGAGGCAAGGGGGGAAAGAAAAGTGCCAAATTCCTAATTCCAATTTCCAAGTGAGAACAGGGGAAAAAGTGAGGAGAGTGGGCGGATGGGGAAAGGGGTAGATGGTAGGCTTTTGGGTCAATATGCGCGCAACCTTGAAGGTTGCACGGAAAGCGATGTATTACGACTTAGAAGCTTTGTGATTTCTCCAGGCGAGGATGCCAAGTGTTGAGATGGTAATCCCTAGAATCAAAAAACCTAGATATTGCAGGTACTGAGGCCAGAAGACAATGACGAAGTGAACAGTGCACTGTGAACCTGCCTCGCCGGCAGGCAGGCTGTGAACTGAGTCATTCGTGCATTCAACATCTTTGCTCTCTGCTCTTTGCTCTCTGCTCTCTAGCCGCCAGGCGTTTGCCCAATTGTTCACAAGTACGTGATCTGTAAGCTTTTTGCCAAAGAATGGGAACCAGGTATTATTGGTCTCATAAGCTACCCAGCCATCGTGATAAGCTTGGTCTAGGATGATGGTTGCAGCGTTAGATGGGCTAGGCAATTGAACTTTGTATGTATAGTAATTTAGTTTTTTGGCTGTAAATATGGTTGAGTCTGTGGAAGTATTTAGAGAAAAGCCTTTTTTAACAAACCTGATATTTGAGATAGCCTCATAAGGGAAATAACTCAACTTCAATGATAATAGTCTGTTGCTACTTGACATACCAGGATAGGAGTTGTTGTGGAAATTGACACTATATCCCTGTCCATATTCAAAACGAGGAGGTAAAAAATAAGCTTCCGTATCATAGGTCAGTCTATCTTCTATAACAGCTTCTTTTTTGGTATTGTCGAGCACATACATAAAGAACCTTCTACCATTTATATTTTTATTTTCTACCTCCAATATATATCCAGCATATTGGGGAAGAGATGTGATAGAAGAGTAGCCTATGCAGCCTGTTGAACCGTCAAAACTAGAAATGGTGATGTCATTATTATTGGGTATAGAATTCTCAATTTTGGAGTTTCCCCATGCTGGTCCGCACAAGCTAAGCACTGTGCCTTTCACATCAAACTGTTGAATAATTATTTTGGGGACAAATACTTCTATTTTGTTTGACTTATAATTTGTTTGGAATTGACCTGAGATAGTAGCTAGTTTTTCATCAATCATTAATGTTTCGTCAGATACATTGGGTACGAAAATATCATAATCACCACTCTTTAGATACTCCGGTAAATCTGCACTCAGAGTAATATTGTTGGAATCAATATCGATTTTCCAAGACTTATTGTTTCTTGTCTGGGATTCTAAATCTCTGAACGGATAATATACGTCCGCATTGCTTTTGCTCGATAAATATTGTCCATATTGATCAAAGCCAATGTCTTTGTTGAAGGCATTTGTGGTGGGACCGATTATAGGGAGCTGTGAATCAGTTGTATTGATAAATTCGATTGAATTATTTGAGTTGCTTGTAGAGTAAACATCAATAAATCCAAAACTTTTTACCATAGAAAAAGTGTTACTGGATTTTAGCAGAGCCTCAAGCCTATCATATACGATAAGTTCAGATGCAGGTGTAACGGGTCGCAGTGATTTGTCAAAGATGAAATAATCAATTGCGTATTTTTTTGCAACATTTTCAACTCTGCGAATGTCTTCTGATTCGGTAGCAGATTTCATTTCCCAATAATATGCTTCGCTTTTTTCACTCCAAACATCGAAAGTGCGAGAAATGATTGGCTGTTCTATCCCATACCATAAAAATCCAGATCCGTTGTAGCCCCATTTATGATGAAACCAACCCCAATATGTGTAATCAGGCAAAAGCGCTATTCGTTTGTTTTTGTCAATTTTATTAAAATATTTTATTAGGCTCAAGTATTCACTTGGTAATTCTACTTTCATTTGCGCGCTAAAAAGATTACCCTGAAATACCGGAAATGAATAGGTTATTACAGCTAATGTGGCTAAAGAAATGAAAATCCACTCAATTTTATTTGCATATTTTTTGTGGTTTCCCAATATGATGCTCAAAACAGAATCAAGACCATATACGAGAAAATAACTCATAAACAGCACATGCGGCACAATGAATTTGGTAAATGGAGTCCTAAATATTTGGGCTATGAAGTCAATTTTGTAGATTGTTTCTGTAATATATGAGAATGGTGGAGTAGCATTTAGAAAAATGATTGTGGTAAAAACCATAGATGCTGCAAATGCTGCATTGGTGCGCCATCTAGATAACAATCCCACAATGACAATAAGGGTGAATAAAAAAGGCAATAAGGAAATAACTGGCAACTCGAAGTGTTTTTGCCAAGGCTCAAATAGTGGCTCACTATTCATACCTACCATATCAAAATAGAAGCCATTTATTTTGAAATAAGATAGGAGGGTTCCCTTGGCTTTATTTTGGTAGAACGTATCCACCGTACTCATTCTATTGATTTTGGATGTTTTGACCACAGATGATGAGGTTTTGAGAAAATATATCTGTGGAAGAAGCCAGAAAGAGTTTGTGAGGATAATTATTATCAAAGCGACTATTCCATTTCGTAAAACGTACAACTTCTTATTTTGTACAAATCCAGCAATCCAAATAATGCTCAAAATTAGCCCATACACTACAAATATTGTCTGGACATATGCTTGTGGAGTAGAGAGTAGATTTATGGCAATTAAGAAGCCCAAGTTTCGCAAATTTAGCCCATCTTTCTTATATATTATTTTAGAAAAGATCCATATTTCAAAAGGAAGGGCAGCGAAAAAGATTGAGAATGGTTCAAAAGGTAGGGCAAAAAGTTGGATTGTGCCAATATTGAACATATAAAAAAGGCTGCCAGCAATCGTCAAATACTTTCTATTTTTGTGGAGTTTATTGGAATCATTGAACAATATGAAAAAGCCAATCCCTCCAATGAATAGCATTGTTACGTGAAATACATATCTAACCATGCTTTGGGGTAGGATATATGTCATTAAAACGACAAGTGCCGCTCTTACAATGTCAGATGCATGAGCCAAACCTGATACGAGTCCGAAACTCTGATATTCTTCCCAGACAGAAAATATTGATCTTTTGAGTGAAAGCCATGGGTTTAGTTCGCTTTGGAGATTGTCCCAGCCAATAAGCCAAGTCCCTTGTTTGATATTTAGACTCAAAACTAAAATGAAGAATAAAAAAGTGAACAAAGCAACCAATAAAAACCTTTTACTCAATATTTGTTCAAAAAGCTTTTTCATACTTATTCAATTAAGTCTACAGAATTATTCTGTGGGTTGTACTTGAATATGATAGCTTGGGGTGAGGTGAATAGGACTTCAGTAGGATTTACGGTGATTTTGCTAATTCTGTCTGTCCTTCTATTTAGAGCGGCTTGCAAACACCAATCTGATGAAACACAGCTGGCAAGGTATTGACCGAAAACAAATGATGTTCGAGAGCTATTTGGCATGTCTTTAATAATTAGTTCTACTTTATTGTTTCCTGGTCTTTTCCTTTCTATAGACTCAACTATTTTGATATAGCTTAGCTCATCATCTTGCGAAACCAGCTTATTTTGATTCAAAATATTCACACTTGAAGCAAACGAAAAGATTACAAGAATAAGTACAATTGCGAGTGAAATGTTTTTGGAATATTTGGTTATTAGAATGACAAGCCCTACTATTATGAAATATATTGGTAATGCTATGACTCTAAATGGAAACGCAATCATTGAAAGAAGTAAAGCTGGTAAGAAGCTAAGAAAAGAGATAATAAGCCATATCTTCACATCAGAGATCCAGTCAGTGTCTTGTTTTGGCTCATCTGAATAAATTTTGTAGCCTTTCTGAGATATAAAAAATACTGCAAAGAAAAATATTAGCAAATTGAGGAGACTGACCAGAAGCCATGAACTTGAAAGAATCTCCAAACCTTGTGCAAAGTTTTTGATCCAATATTCATTTCTAACACCTTCGGCAGTGAAAATATATGAAAGTGTCTCAAAAAGGCTTCGAATATTAGAAATCACATGAAGCATTCCATCTTCAGTCAGAATCCTGCTCCCACTCATTTCTCTAGCAAAAGATGGTGCGTGAGGTTTGAGTATAAATGTTCTAGTTATAAAATAGAGAAGTGAAGGAAGATTGATAACAAGAAATGATTTTATGAACTTCCATGTTCTTACTTCAAATTTTTCACTTCTAGACAAAATATATGCTACTGCAATACCAGTGAAAAAAACGTTTTCATATAGTAAAACACCAATTGATTGAAGTATTGTTATAAACATTACTTTTTTGTTGAGTCTAATTCTGTTCATCTCAACAATATGAAGCATGAGGATGAGTGTTAGATTGGCTAGAGTGGCGTTGCTGGCTGCAAGCCATCCATATTGTTCGATGAAAAATGGAAAGACTATATACAAAAGTCCCAATAGCATTGAGACTCTGATATCTAATCTTTTGCGTAGTAGAGAATAGATAAGATATCCCGAAATCACTTGTGCTGCAAATGGCACTAAATGCGCAATTGCAGGTGACACTAGATATATCGAATAAATAATATAAAAGAAAACAAGAGCAAGAGGTCGAAGTAGTCCGTAATCTCTCGTGTAACCTACAAAATGCTCCAAGTACTTATGAAGTACTGAGGGGAAAATGTGGACGTTGTCATCCATGTTGAGCTTCAAGCTAAATACATAATACCCAAGCATCAATGAAACACACAAGAAGATCACCTCAATAAGATGGATGCTGAAGAATCTCATGATCTGATCTTTTGTAATTTTCATTTATATTTAGTAATAATTTTTGCCCCTCACATAAGTGTATGGTGAGGGGCAAAATCAAATAATATTATTTGTTCATTCCTTTTTCTTTGAGACAGTTTTGGACCCAAGTGTTTTCTGGGGTTTCAACAGTGTCTCCGTTTGGATTCTGATATTGGATGCGTGCTACTTGATAGCAACCATCAATAGCCTGATTTTTGGTTTGAGCCTCAATTGCTGTTGCAACTTTTTCTGATGATTTGGCAATAGGGGATATGGCTGTAGTTACAAAATAACCTACCACGACTATGGCTATAGCGACTATCACTCCTGAGACGATTCCTGAATTGCTATTCATAAATGTAAAAATAAATAATAAATTTTTTAATGACATTAATCATATTGTCATACCGGCGAACGCCGGTTTCCAGAGGTAATTACTTCCACTGGATCCCGTTGTCTAACGGGATGACTGTGCGTATTAATCCACTTGATACAGATTTCGGTGATCTATATCTAATGTATTAAAAAGATCGGTGTCGGAGGCAATGCTAGAAGAGCATTGGTGAGGCATTGCCTCCGACTATTCACGATCAGGAATATGGTGCCCCTCTCACCAAGGGGCGGGATTTTCTAGCGCTTGACGAGCGGCAGGTAAAGCGGCGTGACAGGGCACTTCTTGTTGCCCTTCGAAACCCGCTCAAGTTCGCTGCACGCCATGATCCGGTCGTTCATGATCCAGGCCCTGGTGGCATCAACGGCAAAGTGATAAAACTTATTGCCGTTGATTTGTTCAATCTGCCAGTCGCCGGCAACTTCTTCCAAGGTCCACGCCTCGATGTAGTTCCCGCCCATATCCTGAGCTCGGAACTCAACGAGCCCGTCAGTCTGGTTGATGAGGCGGGGGTCATCCGATTTAGGTTGCTGACCATTGTCAAGGCGCACTGCCTTCCAGTTCTGGCTGGACGTGTCGACTGCGACGGCGTACTCAGCCTGAACGGGCTCTGTCTGTGGTGCGGCACTAGCGGCGCTCGGCATGGCCAGAGCGGCCAGCACGAGTATGACGAGGATTGCGGCCGTGAGGCCGTACTTCTGGGCAATTCGCTGCATGGTTTTCCTCCTTTTGGAAAGCGCAGCTTGACTACACGAAATGCTTTTGTTAGCGTTGTTATCCCGACACTAGTGGTCGGGAGCTAGACAGGGTTTTATTCCTATCGAGCAAGAAAAGTCAAAAAAGTGAGTTAGTTTTTTGTCATCCCGTTGAACAACGGGATCCAGAGGTAATTATTTCCACTGGATACCGGCGTGCGCCGGCATGACGGAGTAAGGATCTTTGGCTCTTTTTGCTCGACAGAAAATATACCCTATAAAAGTAAATTATTCCTGATCGATTTGTAAAGGTGCCTTAGGGGTTTTTGACACATGCAAATGTGTTTATTCCCTAAATTCCGATACAGTTTTTACTGACATAAAAATATGTCAATAAAAATATCCCATAGTATACCTTTTTTGAGGCTAAATGTCAAGTAAGAAAAATGGTAGATTTTGGTAATTATTGGCTTCTAAAATACTCAATACCCCTATATTTCGGCAGTCTATATTCAGGCGGTGTTTGAGGTGAGGTGACCATTTTCACTTTGGCAAATGACCTAGAATTTGTCCTATCTCCAGAGTAGTCAAGTATTGCAGTGCTAACCTTATCGAGTGTGTAACCGCGGTCTTCGGGTCGAACAATTCCATCATAATGGTAAAAATCTCCGGGAGAATACTCATTGCTCCAAGCTCCAAGATTGGTATTTGTGCAGTCAAAAACCCTAAGATCCCGGACATCTCCTATGGAGTAGGGGGTGAAACACTCGTCAGTTTGACATCTTTCGATGCCAATAGTAACAGAATGATGCTCTTTGATAGATTCAGATCCAGTAAGTTCAAAACCACGGAAGCAATCATAAGCGCTTGAATCTATGATTGCACATGTATTAACTCCTTGGATATCATAACCTTGTCTAGCGGTTTTTATTCGACTACCTACCACTTGAGCACTTTCACACGCGTTTAGGTATATACCATCAGAAAGAAATTTCTCGCCGGTAATATTTGCAACTTTTACTTCATCACACCATGTTCCAACTATCGCAGCATCCAGATTTGAAGCGTTGATGTTTCTAAAATCAGCATTTCTGAGATTTTGTGACAAAAATCCACTTGACTCCGAATATGCAATTTCGCAATTTTCAGCTACGAATTCACCTTTTCTGTTATTTGCCTCTGATACATCAGCTTCTGTGCTACTGCCTAGATCTCCTGCACCTACTGCCATAACCACAGCATCCCATGGACTTGGAGGTGCTTTGTAACCTTTTTCTTCTTTTGCTTTGTTGGAACCACCATCAAAGCATATGCTTGATACTTTCACTTTACCAGCAATATCATGAAAAAATAAGCAATTATGATTACCAAAAGAACCCCATTCGGTTGGTATTTCAGCAAGAGTGGATGAAAGTTTGATCTTTGTACCTTCTGTGTGACCCTTCAAAACAATATCAGCGCCTGTAGGCACAACACATCGGACTGTTTCGTCTATCAAAATTTCGCCATGAGGTAATAATATTTCTACTTTTTGATTTGTTTCGATAGAAGTCTTAATAGCTTTATTAATCTCAGACTTGAGTCTTTTTGAGTCCCAAGCTTCAACCGAGGGTAAGTTTTCGTATGACAATTTCAAAACTTTGTCAGGAAATGGTTCTGGATTTTTCAGATTATTTGGGGCGATAGGAAGCTCACGCAGAGCAAAACCCTTTTCTTTGGGTGCGGATGCAGCAAGAAGCAGAGCTGCACCAGTCATACCGGCATATCTTAGGAAGTCTCTGCGGTTCATGCTTTTTTTTAATAGTGATGAAGACTCCTGCTCCTGCATAATTCGTAAATATTATGCCACACATTCACAATTGAAAGACATAGTTTAGTGCTCAGTAGAGAAATTAGATAAGTGCTTTGTTTTCGCGAATAGTTGGGAGAGGGGAGAGGTTTTCTTTGTAGATGGCAAATATTAGTCTTGAGATAATGTTTTTGCTAGATCTCAACTCTGCGAGGTTTTTGGAAAAACAGATTAGTTTTTGCAGTTTTTGTGGGTTTGATTTGAGATCAATAAGTTTGTTTATAAATAATTTTTTCTTAAGTGGAAAAAATAGTTCTTTCTTCGAGAGTTTGGAATAGGATAATGAATTACCAAAATCTTCAGATTTTGAGTAGTCCATGAGAGATTCAGAAAGAATGATTGGTTTCTCGTATGAAATCGCAAGTGAAAAAGGACCTGATGCAGACATAAATACTCTATAAGGCATGACCACAAGATCGGCTGCAGAATAGTATTTTGCAATATCATTGTCTGCAACAAACCCTGTTAGAGTGAGATTGTTGGATCCGAGTGCATCGGCCTCAATCTTTTCATAATAATCGCTATAGTAGTTTTTGTCTTTCAAAGTGGGATTATTTCCACCTGCGAGAACGATTTTGATATTTTTGTCTATGATATGTTTTGAGGCTTCTGCTACCCAATCACTACCTTTGTACCAATTCACGAAACCAAACACAACAACTACGAAGTCATTTTTCGAAAAACCAAGAGATTTTTTTGCTTGGGATTTGTTTGTGCATTTTTTGATATCTATTGATATTGGAACAATATGTATTTTGTTGGGGTTTGTAAGCTGACCCAGTCTTTTTTTTAGCTCCTCTTCAAGTACTATGATCGAGTCAGAAAGAGTAGATATTGTTGCGTAAAAACCTCGGAGAGCAGCATTAAATATAAATTGTGATATGGGGTGGGTGACATTTATGTGCTTTGCTAGTTTGCGAATGTCTAGGATGATCTGATGAAGCTCAAAATGTACTTTTTTTCCATTTAGCTTCAGAATCAGCACGATAAGAGGAAGTGCCAAAACGGGCAGCATTCCACCAAATATATTGAATTCAAATTGAAATAGAAAATGCTCAACCTTGGGAGCCATTTTTAGTATTCTAAGTATGGAAAATAGAGATAGAGGAGAGCCTCTTTTCCATAAGCGCATTACTACAATATTTTTGTTGTCTTTGTATATTTTGTCTGTATGTGAGAATTTCTCTGCTACGACAATAACCTTTTTCTGTTCACTCAAGTGGCCAAGAGTTTTTTTGGCATGCCAAGCGACGGCGTTTAGTTCTTTGACGCCATGATCACTATCTGGATAGCTTGTTATGACGCAGATTGTGTCTGAGTCATTGAATCTCGAAATGGTGGTTTTTTGGGTTTTGGTCATTATTTTGTTGATTATGTCATCCCGTTGAACAACGGGATCCAGTGGAAGTGATTACCTCTGGATACCGGCGTTCGCCGGTATGACTGTTTGAAATCTTCGCGCAATGTCTCTGGACACGAATAAAAATTCATGTCTAAAGGATTGCGCGGGACCGCTTAGCCGGGGAGGCTAATTGGTCCCGCAGGGGGTGGCTGGGTGCCACCCCCTTGCAAGAGGGGTTTCTAGGGGAAATTTGCCGTTTTTTGATCTGGGTGTGCCGGCACACACCCCCACTTGCTTACGGGCAAGTGACCGGGCCGAAGCCGATCTGCTGGATTGCGCGGGGCCCCGTGGGGTGCCCTTTTTGCTCGTCCATCGCACAAAACAACGCACTGGGCGAGGTCGTCGCTCCGTTCCAAATCGTGCCGCCCTGGATAGCCATGGGTACAACGCTGACGAACTGCACCGGGTCTTTGCCCGGCGCCGTGTCAAAGTACGCTTCCATGGTATTGCCACAGGGGTCGATGTGGATCGCGTTGTGCTGCTCGATCATGTGCCAGCCCCCTTCGGCACTGAGTTCCCAAGTACCGCCACCGAAGTAGGAAGTCGCCTGTTCGGCATTCGTCGGCCAGCCGCCGGCACACGTGCCGGTGCTACCCGAGCCCGCGGTGGGCTGGGTGACAGCCTGTTGCGGCACAGCAGGCTGCTGGCGCACTGGTGCGGCGGGCGCGGGCGCGTCACGGGTGTAGACCCTCTGGCCCGGGGGAATGAACCCCTCCGGGCACACGAGAATCGAATCCCCATAGGTGCCGATGGCACCGCTGTAGCCGTATCCGTCACCAGGCCAGGCCATGTTGCCGGCCGGGGCGCGGTAGCGCCCGGCGATCGGGAACTTGGCAGCATAGGTCGTGAAACCACCAGGGCAGGCCGTCGTTGCGGTCGTCACGCTGGGCGCGACGGCGCCATTGACGGACTGCATGTCCAGCCACTGACGCGCAGAAAAGCACTCTGCCTTTTGGGTGTCGAGCAACTGCATCGTCGTGTTGAACGCGCTGGTAAAGTCAGCACCCAAGGAAGGAGAGATGGTGATTGAAGCCATCAGTTCCGCCTTGGCGGCTGTCGCAGCGTTGGCATATGCTGTGTCGCAGACGATGCTGCTAGCAGGTGCCATAGAGATCGGGGCGGGCGCAGGGGTGCCTTCCTGTGCCATAGCGGGCGTTGGAACGATGAACACACTCGCGGTCAGGCAGATGCCTGCCGCGACCAGCGCTGCCTTGAGCAGTCGCTGGATTTTTGGGACAAAACGATTGTGTTTCACGTGAAACTCCTGTTTCTTGTGGTCGCGCGCCGTGTTGGCGAACTATGCGTGCCCGGTGGCGACGCGACCGTTGATTGAACGACTACACGAAAAAACGATGCGGGTGTTTACCCAGCAGAGTGCTGGGTTTGCGCCTCCTTTCTGTGGCATATAGCCACAAGTAATTCTGTCCCCCAAATGATCGGGACAAAAAATATATGATGCTTCGACATTGAAACATCACACTCCCAGACTGTGATATTCTAAAGCGAGCTTTAGAATCACTCAGTCTCTCATTGGGTACAGTTGTCAAGCGTTCCCGCGACCGCTTCTGACTGTAGAGGAGATTGTATGGATAAGCACAAATTCTAAATGCCAAATTCTAAGTGCTAAGTAAATAACCAATATCCACACAATCTCACTCTACAGTCGAGCAGCAGTAATGAAGTTTACTTTTTCTGACCAAATCGAACATGTAAAACATGTTTGAGATGGGCATAGAAAAAGTTATACCCATAGCATTTTAAATGCTTTGGGTGAAATTTCCTCTAAATGATCTCAAAAATATCTAAAATGAAAGATCCTATCGTCGCGTCAAACGCGACTCCAGGATGACATAGTAGAGTATTAGTGAAATCGTAAAAACCCTCTTTGTAAAAGAGCGTCATCCTTCGTCAGATAAAGCTGACTTCGGAGTGACTCGGTTTTACCATTCTCCTACACATTCAAATCGTCTAGGAGCTGTAAAACTCTAAAATATATTTCCAACAAAAACCAAAAAAACCGCCATGCAAAATCGGCGGAAATTATTTCGGTAGATGTTTTGGAAACATATCCCATAGTATACTTCACCCAGGCTCAAATGTCAATATACAAACTAGAGCAAAGAGCAAAGAGCAAAGTCTATAGAATGGGGGCAAAAATAGGCACAAATCAGTGTAAGAAGGGGGAAGGGAGAAAAGAATAAAATAATAAAGTAAAAAAGTAAAGATATATGTATTCAGCCTAGGACTATGGCGAGGGGAAGCCCGCCTGCGTCAAGACTATGGCGAGGCGAGGGAGGAAAGAAAAGTGCCGAATTCCTAATTCCAAATTCCAAGTGAGAACAGGGGGAAAAGTGCCCTGCCTCACCGGTTTACCCGCCGAGTGAGGAGGGCAGGCAGGTGAGATGTTTCACACTTCGGCAGGCTCAGTGTGACAATTGTTATAAAGTTGAAAGTTGTAATGTTATAACGTTCAAACAGAGAGGTGTAGACATTCAGTCGTCAGATTCTGGTCTAGGCTAGAATGACGAATTAATAATAACGAAAAAACGTATCAAAAGATAGCAAAAGGAATCAAAAAATATCAAAAGGCATCAAATATTGACAAGGATGTATTTTAGCTTTGTTCGGCTGCGAAGAATAGGTCCATATAGTTTGATAGTTGCTCAGCATGCGGATGTTTGTCAGTTAAATCAAAGAAATCATGTAAATTGCCGTTTACGCAAATGGGAATTAGATTATCCCAACCTACAATATTTCCAATATTGTGTGTTGCAATCCCTTTGTGATCTTGGTCGTTGTGAACTCGACTACCAACAATTAATGCACCTTCTCTAAACAACCTACTGGGCGTCTTATTGGCAAATATATGACATGTTGAGTACATGGCAATAATCTGCGCTCGTAACTCTTCATATATTCGAAATGCAGGCAAAGGTTCAAATGTGGCGTCTGGCATACTGAATGTGCAGTTGTATCCTGATAACAATACCCTATCTCCAGCGCCTAAATTATGATAGTTAGCAGCTTCTCTTACAGCAACGAAATCAAATCTATTTGGGTCGTCGGGAAGCTCTCCATAAAAACATTTTTCTATATGATTAGTAGCCAAGTGACCGAGCTCCTCAGTGATAGTGAGTAGTCCATATGGGCTTGGTGCTGGATATCTTAAACCTAATTCTTCTTTAATGCTGACACCAACTGGATTGCCTTCCAGATCCCTGGTCATAACAGCTGTTTTGGACATTGCCAATGCTGCTCTCTCTGTATCTAAAGGATTGTTGTTTGTGTAAACATTAATAAAATCTTGATGATTAGTAACTCTTACGAAACCTGGTTCACAGAAAGTTGCTAGAAAGGGAATGAGAGAAGGATCAATATCTTTTCTTTCTCTAAGTCGTGCTAAATCAGAAAGTTGTGAATAAATGTATCTACGTGAATCTCTAATCTCGCTAGCAGTAGGCTTTCTAGGGCGTTCTTGCATATGTAAATTGTATCCTATAGCATGTAACTAATCAAGGGGTGTAGAGCGTGGGGAGGCCCGCCTAAGCTAAAGCCTCGGCGAGGCGAAGTGGAATCAGAGCTCTATGTTCTAAGGGCTATATGCTAAGGGAGCAAATAACCGTTATATAGTTGAAAGTTATTATATTAAGCCGGAAAAGAATAGACATTCAGTCGTCAGATTCTGGACTAAGCCAGAATGACGAATGACAAGAAGTGAATGATCTGTAGAGTTCTCGGCTTCGCCTCGAACGGTAATTAGTGATTGTGTGGGTTGGTAAGACTGCCACGTCAGTCTGTCAAAGACAGACTTCCTCGCAATGACTAGTCTGTAAGATCCTATCGTCGCACGGTAGGAAGACTCGAATAATAGGTGGTCATGGATTCGGCAGGCTCACCATGACATGAGTAATTAGATGGAGCGCTTTTTGAGGTAAATACCTGCACCCAATAGGGCAGAGTTTAGCGCAAGTACGGCGTAGCCGTATTCTGGACCAGTAGAAGGGTATTTGGTGTAGCTAAGAGGCTGTTTGCCGCCTTTTGTTGTTTCACCAAGAACCTGTTTTTCGATGATCATTTGGGCAGAATCTTCAGTTGTCTCGCAAATGTCTCCACTAGCTTTCAATGTATTTTGGAATATTGTGAGAGCTTGATTTGGAAGCTCGCCTTCAGCGTCTGCTTTGTATGTAATATAGTAGATTTTCTCTTCTTGAGGCTGCAAATCACCGATATTGATAGTGTATTCGCTTGCACCCTTGTTAAGAACTGCTTGGCCAGAAATATATGAGATATATTCAGGTATCACGCTAGTGATCTTGACGTGGGGGATGACTAAGTTTGAGACGTTTTTTATCTTGGCTTTGGCCATTATTACCTGATTTGGTTTGTATTTGGTATCTCTTACTGTGATGTTGTCGATGAAATCTGTCAGATTTTTTGAGGCAGGATTTGAGATTGTTTGATCGAATGCGATACATGAGGTCACTGGAGTAGAGCCGTAGTACCCATAAGAATCAGCAAATGCTGGCGCGACAGAAAGCGCTAAAAATGCAAATGTTGTTGTGACAATCTTTAGAGTTGTTTTCATCATAAGGGATTATACTACAGGATATATGATATGTCAACTATAGGATAGAATGTTAGGGTATAGGTAATAGGTTGTAGGTTGTAGGGGAGTATGTGGCAAGAGCGCTTCATTTTTAGTGGATGAAATTCTAATATCTATTTTGGCTATGTGGAGTGTAGGAGGGGATTGGTAAGAGATGTTAAGTAATAGAGAAGAGGATAGTGAGACAAGCGGCGAAGACGAAGTTCTAAGTTCCAAGTACTAGGGGCTAAGTTGGGAGTCGTTATAAAGTTGATAAGTTGATAAAGCTCGTATGATTTTTGAAGCTAATGTGGTTGTATGCGGGGATATGGGAAAATTTCACATTGTTTGTGCGTAATATGGTGAAAATTGCTACAATATAGCCAAACATGGCTGATATAAAACCAGTCCCAGAGACTCCAGAAATACCAAGAATTCCCAAATTCAAACTAATAGTACTTGGATCTATTATCATAGGAGCTATTGCTCTTGGGATTACCATACAAATGCGTCATCAAAACCAGAAGACTGATGTGTTGGGTGAGAGCGCTGTGGATATAGGAGACGTGGCAAGTGATGAACTCCAAAAAGCAATTGGAGACAAAAAAGATTTGCTGAAAAATGGTCAAAATCCAGAAAAATTATTACAAGAAAGTCAAGATATCATTGCCTCAAAAACCGCCGAGCTAGGTAATGTAGCAAATCAAGAAGTAGAAAAAATCTCATCCCAAGCTGCACACAATGTAACTGACTTCATTTATAAAAACTCCATAGAGCGTGTTATTGATACTCTCATAAAAAGTCTCCCAGAGGAAAGACAAAAAAAGTATGAGGAGAAGAAATGATGCTAGGTTGAAGCTAAAATGACCCACATTCTGCAAGCTCCACCCTTCGCTCTAATGAGCTTCGGAGTGGCAAAGCAATGTGCAGATAAGCTTAGAATGGCCGATAAATACGAGGAGTAGCCTATTACGACAACTAAAATAGCATCAAGACCTTATAATATAGTCTGACATTTTAATTATGAGTATAAAACTAAATTCCAAAGAACTGCGCAAGGTAGAAGCAGAGTCTATCTCTACCCATGTAGAAAAACTAAATAGAAACCCAGTGACTCTAATACTTGAGAACATTTACGATACATACAATATTGGAGGACTTTTCAGACTCGCAGATGGCTTAGCAGTCGAAAAAGTATATTTGTGTGGCGAAACAGAAACCCCACCCAACAATCGTATACACAAAGCAAGTTGCGGTACATACAAAGTAGTCCCTTGGGAGTATTGCCAAACTGCTAAAGAAGCAATAGAAAAATTTAGACAAGAGTATATTGCCAACCAATACGATCATGCTAATGAAAACAAGGGATCTCTCCACCCCCGACAATCATCGTGGAGTCGAGATGACGAAAGAGTGGTGAATATCCAATCCCCAAGCGTTATAGCTATTGAGCAGGCATCAAATTCTAAGCCCTATACCAAAATTACACCTTCATCACCACTAGCTCTTGTTGTAGGAAATGAATCTTATGGAGTTACAAAAGAAACTCTTGATGCATGTGATGCAATTGCCGAAATACCAATGTGGGGAATTAACAAGTCACTAAATGTCATTATTTCAGCTGGAATTGTCTCCTATCACTACATAAGCCAAATGGGTAAGTAGTTTGAAAATAAATCAACCCGCAGCATGCTGTGTGGCATGTCATGTTTCGGCAAGCTCAACATGACAAAAATGCAGCAGAGCTGCAGGAAATTCCCGCTTTCACGGGATTCCATTAGAAAGATTAAATGATATGCTTTGAGCTCTGACAAGAAGTCTTTTTGCTTAGTTCTCAGCTAAAGGAGAATACAGAGTTACAAGCTTCGAACCATAAATTAAAATTACGCTGTTGGCTCAAGCAAGACTATCTTAGTAGCAGTCTCAGTGATCACATCTTCGCGCTTCACATTGAGTTTTGGCATTTTTTCTGGGGCATTGCCACCGAATGCCTGGACAAATGCTTCAACTGGATCAAGTTCTCCGAAAGTTTTTTGATCAAGTTTGGGACTCGCAAAGTGCATTGGGATGATGATGTATGGATCGACTCTTCTAGCAACAGCCACAGCTTTTTCAGCGTCAATTGTGTAGACTCCACCAACTGGGATCATGAGTATATCTACAGGACCAATAGCTTCTATTGTTTTATCATCCAGTGTGTGGCCTAAGTCTCCACAATGAAGAATGTTTAGGCCTTCTGTTGTGAATTTGTACATCACGTTTACACCTCTTTTTGCCCCTTTCTCATCATCGTGGAATGTCTGAATACCTATCACTGCGACATTTTTTACTTCATATTCACCTGGCCAATCAAAAACTGTTGGACTGCCATCAAGTGCTTTGAGATTGTTGTGGTCAGAATGATCGTGTGAGATTGTGACAATGTCAGCCTCAGTTCTCGGGAATTTCACCCCGATACTTGGTGCGTAAGGATCAGTGACAACTGTAGCGTTTTTTGTTTTTATGATAAAGCTTGAGTGAGCGATGTATTTGATTTCCATGGAATTAACAAAACAGTTAACATTAAACAGTAAACAAAGGTGTTTATTGCTTAATGCTTATTTTTTATTACTTGAGTTTTTTAGTCGCGATTTGGAGCAATTAATTTAGTGCCCCACTGATTTCGGGCGTAACTCTTAGCATATTCCCGCTGCGAGTTACGCGCTTAATTCAAGCGGGGCATTGTCATATCTAAACTCACTTCGCTTGTTAAGATATAACAATGAGCCTGAAGTGGGAATCGGACCCACACTCTAACCCTTACCATGGGTTTGTTTTACCACTAAACTATTCAGGCTGTGTAAGGTACATATTATAGAACATTAAACTCCAAGTGTAAGCGTAAAAAGGCATAAGTATAGAAAAGCAAAAATGTATATAAACACTAATACCTGTGCTTATATAAATTTTCACATGGGATCCCGAAATAAATTCGGGATGACCCCACTTCGCGTAAGTCAAACTCGGCTTTCGCTCTACGAGCTACGTTTGGGTCAAGAAGAATGACTAATTATTTGTATTTTATAAATTGTAACTTGTAATATGCAGGGTGACCCTACACCCTACAACCTATTTATCCGCCGAAGCCTTGGCGAAGGATGGCCACCTAAACTCTGTCTGTGGTTTACTGTTTACTGTGAGGTGTGCTCGTATATAATGTCCCCATGGTTGCTGTGCATACTTCGCAAACTTTGAAAGTCCCACCACATGATATTGAGGCAGAAAAATCTGTGCTTGGAGCAATTCTTATTGATACATCATCTATTGGTCTTGTTGCACAGTTTCTGAAGTCTGAACACTTTTATACAAAGTCCCACACGCTCATATATGAAGCAATGATTTTGCTTTTCGAAAAGCAACTTCCCATTGATGCAGTGACCTTGAAAAATGAACTCAAGATAGAGGGCAATCTGGCGGCAGCTGGAGGTCAATCATATATCGCAGATCTTCTTGGAAGTGTGCCAACGGCAGCAAATGTGGAGGAGTATGCAAAGATTGTGAGAAATCATGCAGTGAAGCGCAAACTCATTGAGATCTCATCTCGAGCTGTAGAGCAAGCATTTGATGACACCAAAGACACACAAGAAATGCTTGATCACATAGAAAGTGAGATATTTGCTGTGGCAGAGGAGACAAGTACTCAGGAGTTCATGGTTCTAAAGGATCTACTTGCCGAAAGCTATCAGAGACTAGAGGATTTGTCCAAATCTGACGGACACCTAAGGGGCGTGCCAACAGGAATACCTGATCTTGATATCAAACTTGCCGGAATGCACCCATCAAACCTTCTGATTCTTGCAGCGCGACCTGGAGTGGGTAAGACATCGCTAGCTCTTAATATGGGGCTTCATGCTGCACTTCGACACAAAATGGGAGTGGCTGTATTTAGTCTTGAAATGAGCAAAGAGGAGCTTGTTGATAGACTTCTTGTATCTCACGCTGATATTGATGCATGGAGGCTAAAAACAGGACGACTATCACCTGAGGATTCGCAATCTATAATCAATGCCATGGGTGAGCTTGCTGAAGCTCCCATTTTCATTGATGACACAGCAGGTCAGACTATACTTGAAATGCGTACAAAAGCTCGAAAACTTAAGGCAAATCATGACATAAAGCTCATTATTGTCGATTACTTGCAGCTTGTGAATCCAGGTAAGAAGATTGACTCTCGCGAACAACAAGTGTCATATGTCTCGCAAAACCTCAAAAACCTCGCAAGAGAGCTCCGGGTGCCAGTTCTGACTCTTTCACAGCTCAATCGTATGGTGGAGCAGAGAGGTACCAAAAAACCACAACTTGCAGATCTTCGTGAATCAGGGTCTATCGAGCAGGATGCAGACGTTGTGATGTTCATATATTCTGAGCAGGAAAATGACGACCTAGTTGACCCAAGCAAGAAAATGATGAAACTTTCAATCGCTAAACACCGAAACGGTGGACTTGCTGATATAGATCTACTCTTCAGGGGAGATAGAGTTAAATTCTACGGAGTGGAGAAGACACTTGATTTGTGATCCTGAGGACCACAAATATAAATTTCTAATGTCTAATTGCTCTAATTGACCTAAACAGAGTCTAAATGGTGTTTATTTAGGTATTAGAAATTAGCATTTCGTTGATTCAATTCATTTAATCAATTTGAGCTGTTTGTCTGTTAGGAAGAATCTGCGATAACCTTCAAAAGTGAGTGCAGCAATGCCAATCCCAAAAAGTGCTCCAAAAAGCACATCGCCGAAGTAGTGGCAGGTAAGGTAGATGCGTGAGTAGCTGACAAATGCAGCAATCAAGCAATATGTGATTTCTCTGCGACGCTTCGAGTCAAACTTGATGAGTATATACGCACCGGCCCACGCAACTGCAGCGTGACCCGATGGAAAACTATAGTCTTTGGGGCAATAGAGAGCCTCAATCTTCGCTGATTCATACGGCCTTTCACGCTTGAAAATGGGTTTTGCAATATATGAAACAGAAAGATATGTGATAAGAGCTGTAATAAACAAAACTATTGTCACACGAAAAAGTTTTCTGAGAAATACACCCACTTGTTTGTGAGTAAAATATTCGAGAGCGAAAACAATGGCAGCAACCGATATCCAAACCCAAATATAAGACCCCTCGACTGATAAGGCTCGGAAGATGGAGTAGAAGAATGCATTTTTGGGGAAGAGATTGGATAAGAGAAATGTGAGATTGGAATCAAGAAGTTCTAGAGTTTTCATTTTGGTAAATTGTAACAGAGGTGGGCATCATTTCTGTTTCAGAAAATGGACTGACGACAAGATCCTCAGTACGAGGAGAATGTCCACACTTCTCGCATTTACCTGCAAGTCCGCATACAACATCTTTGGCAGATTGATGACTTGGAGCATTTAAGTAATAATTTCTTCCCAATCTCGTGCACGTGTCCCTCCATGGGTGTCTTGGGTTGCTACATCCAATTTGACGTACTGAGCAGTTTATTTCAATTTTGTCTGTCATACCAGTTCGTTTTACACCTACCTACATCTAAACTCTTCGCTTTGCTCATCGCTAAGATGTGACAATGTGCCGTGGGAGGGGGTCGAACCCTCACGAGGTGTTTATCCTCATTAGTTTTTGAGACTAACGCGTATGCCATTCCGCCACCACGGCTATATATTTAATAACAATTAATCAAATAAATCCTAACTTAACTGCAAAGATGCTCCCGATACGCATCCGCTATCGGGACTAACTGAGAGATAAGACTCGTTTACTCGTCAACTCTCAATTGAGCCACCGCAAAATGGGACTAACTGAGAGATAAGACTCGTTTACTCGTCAACTCTCAGTTGAGCATTCCGCCACCACGGCTGCAATTTATTACCTGCCTGCCGGTAGGCAGGCGAATTATGAATTCAAAATTACGAACTATAAACTGAAATATTAATTGTCACCCGTTCGGCAGGCTCAGGGTGACAAAACGACTATTCAGTATTTTAGTGTATTATAGCCGGAAATTATTAAGATAAGAGTGAAAATAATTGTTTTCAAAGATGTTGTCGTCTTGACCCTTGGCAGACTCCACTCTTCGCTCTAATGAGCTATTGATTGGCAAAGCGGGATGACATAATATATATTCGTCTGATTCTGGGCAAGCCAGAATGACGAATAATATTAAGAATTCAGAAGTAGGTATTTGATTTTTGTCAGATTCTGGACTCACTTCCGCCGAGTCTGACTAGGCTTCGCTCTCTAGAATGACCGAATTTTTAAATCACAAGGGATCTCTCTCCGCCAACTGGCGGATCGAGATGACGATAGGAAAAAAATATCCTGAAACTAGTGCAGGATGACGATTATTTATTTGGAAATTTCAAATTATGATTTGTTTAGAGCTTGGTTTTTGGAATTTTTGAATTGTCGTCTGCATCTCTACGCACTACCTGCCTCGCCGGCAGGCAGGCGGACTACTTATCTACTATCTAGCTACATGCCTGATTGCTACTTTCTCTTCCCTGTGGTACGATTTTTGAGCATAGATATGGAAAAATCCGAGCACACCCCCAAACACGAAAATCATTCCAATAAAATGGTTCATCTGAAGCATGAAAAAACAGCTCACAATTTGGAAGATCTTGTATCGACAGTTGGGGTCATAGTTGTGAGTGCAGCATTTCTACTGTATGTTGTACTTCTTGCATTTAATCAAGCTTCTATTGTTGAGAGAAATGAACGTATGAATAGTGTTGTACAAAATAATCAGGGGAATCTAGTATTTCCATTTCTTGGCACTAATAACGACTGTAAGAAAATGAATGGAAATTTTGAAGCTTGTGTAAAATCTCAAGCCGAAGGAAGTGGCTGCTCTTGGTACGCAGGATGTGATGCCTGTATATATGGCTCTCACGAGGGGAGGAAGAAAGAAGAGCTTTGTAAGAAATAAAAACAGAAAATTATATTTCAGTAAATTTTGTTCGATGAATTATTTGTGAGAGTCTTTTTTCTGATTATCAAACTCGCCCCGACGTCACGTCGAGACTCAAACAGTGATAATTGCGAAAAATGACTCTCACTTCTCACTCTAAAAAAATTAGAAAATATACAATAGAGATAATAAGTTAGAAATTTGATTTTAAAATCTAAATTATATTTTTGACTTTTGATATTTTAATTTTGAACTTGTTAATATGCGATTTTTCATAACTGGTGGTTCGGGATTTCTTGGTATTAATCTTATTCGATATTTGCTTGCAAAAGGACATCATGTCGTGTCCTACGACTTAGTGCCTTTTGATTATGCAGATTGCAAAGACAAGATCAAATGGATAGAGGGAGACATCAGAAATACTGATAGGTTGCTTGCGGCTATGCAAGGAGCGGAGATTGTGGTGCATTGTGCGGCCGCCTTACCTCTTTACACTGAGGAAGACATACGAACTACAGATGTCGAAGGGACAAAAAATGTAATTGAAGCCGCAAAAACTTGCAACGTAGACAGGCTCATTTACATATCATCAACTGCAGTATATGGAGTGCCGGATCATCATCCACTATACGAGACTGATCAAATGGTAGGGGTTGGACCATATGGACATGCCAAGATTGAAGCAGAAAATGCCTGTATTGAAGCTCGTAAAAACGGACAGGTAATATCTATCATCAGACCAAAATCTTTTGTCGGGCCAGAGCGACTTGGAGTATTCGCACTACTTTATGACTGGGCTAAAGATGGATGTAGCTTTCCAATGATTGGAAACGGTAAAAACAGGTATCAGCTACTTGATGTAGATGATCTAAATGACGCAATTTACGCATGCGCCACACTGCCAAAAGAAGTTGTGAATGACACCTTCAATATCGGTGCAAAAGAATTCACAACAATGAAAGAAGATTATCAGGCGGTACTTGATGAAGCTGGGAAGGGTAAGCGGATCATAGGGACTCCCGCCGGAATCATAATTGGAATATTGAGGGTGCTTGAGGCTCTGAAGATTTCGCCACTTTATGCATGGGTATATGAAACCGCCTCGAAAGATTCTTTCGTATCAATTGAAAAAGCCGAAAAAGTACTAGGGTTCAAACCAAAATATAGCAACAAACAAGCACTTGTGCGAAACTACAAATGGTATCTGGAGCATGTAAAGGATTTTGAAGGAAAAAGTGGGGTCTCACACCGGGTGCCTTGGAAGCAAGGAGCACTGGGAATAGTGAAGACAGTGTTTAAGATCATATAAAACAACTAATTAAAAAAATAATAAAATAAAAAAGATTATCTAGTTATCGAGGATAGTGTAAGGTGTAAGCATTAAGAGCTATAAAGTTGAAAGTTGCCTGCCTGTTGGTTTACCCGCCGACTGAGGAGGGCAGACAGGTGATGCTCTAAAGTCGGTTGTTGAGGATGGAAAAGTAAAAAAATTATAAAATAACTAGCTCCAGTGATATTATAGTGCTTATATCCTCTGGATACC
>JAXLZQ010000009.1:0-68460 GCA_046350875.1 Patescibacteria group bacterium | reverse complement strand
GCATTTTTTGTGGACTTTGCGATGATGTCTATCTCTCCGGTTTTGCACCTGAAGTTTTGAGTTATGATTTTGTATCCTTTTTGCTGAAGGTATATGCAAGCAATCTTCTCCCCGAGTTTACCAGTAGATATATGCTCTGACGCCATAATGTAAATGTAGACCCAAAAGTGCCAAAATTCAAATTTCAAAAATCAAATATCAATTGAAATTCAATTTTAATAGAAGAAAGTATCTCGCTACACCCTACCCACTACAACCTACACCCTGTGTTTAGGCCTTTTTCTTCTTAGCCGCTGCTACTGCTCTCTTTTTTGGTTTGAAGAGTTTTTGTCTAAGCTCTTGATCAGACAAAGCTTGGAGATAATAAAGCTTGGCTTTTTGATTGTTTGACTTTTTGTCTATGGTGATTTTTGAGATGAAAGGTGAGGTGACTGGGATGATTCTCTCGACTCCAATACCCGATTTTGACACTTTACGAACAGTGATCATTTTGCGCTCAGGTGTTGTGCCTTTTATTGCAGTCAAAATGCCTTGGAATTGCTGGATTCTTTCTTTGTTTTCGCCTTCGATGATGCGATAATCGACAGTGATCATGTCACCGACTGTGTAGCTGTTATCGTTTAGATTGAATGAGTTTGCCATAGATTCTATATAAGTTATTGCTTTAGGCAGATATTATACCATTTTTGACGCATCTTTACAAGCTGCTACAAACTCCACAAACAAAGGATGTGGGTCTAAGGGCTTGGATTTGTACTCGGGATGACCTTGAGTAGCGACATAAAATGGATGAACATCTTTCGGTAGTTCGATGAATTCGACCAAATTCTCTATTTTGGATCTACCAGATATGACAAGGCCAGCCTTACTGAGATCTTCATAAAATGCGTCATTGAACTCATATCTATGACGATGCCTTTCCCATATGGTGTTCTCTGCGTCTGACTTGATCTGCCCGTATTTCTTATATATCTCAAATACTCTAGTGTTTGGAGTAAGCATTGCTTCCCATTTGCCAAGTCTCATGGTGCCCCCATATGCGCGGCGCTTCATAAGCTCTTCTTGTGAAGGGATTATATGAATGACAGGGTGTTTGGTGGTTTTGCTGTTTTCGGCTGTGTCTGCATCAGTCCACCCCAAGATGTCTCTTGCAAATGCAACAACTGCAAGCTGCATGCCGTAACAAAGACCAAGGTATGGGATTTTTTGTTTTCTGGCATATGAGGCTGCTGATATCATTCCTTCCGCTCCTCTCTCTCCCCAACCAATAGGTACAATGATCCCACAAGGATTGCCGATGATTTCAGGACCTTTTCGCTCTACTTCCTGTGCACTCACCCATCTGGTTTTGACTTTTCTTCCGATAGTCCATGATGCATGATCAATAGCATCAAAAAGCGCTGCATAAGCATCTTTTAGCTGGTAATCCCCCGTTCCAAAGTATTTACCAACTATCACAATATCAAGTGGATTTTCCGGAGAGTCTTTGATGCTGAGTATTTTTTTGGCAAGCTTATCCCATGCTGCGATGCTTGGCTTTGACTCAGAATCAGTTAACTTCAATTTTTTTAGAACCTTGTTATGAAAATCCTGTTTCGCAAAAACATGTGGAATGTGATACACGTGATCCATATCTGGATTTGAGATCACTGCTCCAGGCTCCACATTGCAAAATAGTGCAAGTCTCTCTTTGCGCCTTTCATCAAGTAACTTCTCTGATCTTGCAATTATGAAATCTGGCTGAATACCCATTGAGTTCAGTTGTCTGACAGAAAGCTGTGTTGGTTTTGTTTTGGGTTCACCCAAATGAGCTGGAGTTGGGACATAGCTTACATGGATATGTATCACGTCACCTGGATTGCGAAGAGTCATCTGGCGGGATGCTTCGTAATAGAAGATGTTTTGATATTCACCAGCTGTTCCTCCAAGCTCGATGAGTACTATGTCTGCGTCTGTTTTTGACGCGAGTCCCTTGATACGACTTATGATCTCATCTGTGATATGTGGAATTGCCTCTACATCCTCACCCTTGTATTCGAATCTTCGCTCACGGTCAATCACAGTTTTGTAGATTTTGCCCATTGTGACAAAGTTGTCACTTCCCATCTCTGTACTTAGATATTTTTCATATGTGCCAATATCCATATCTGCTTCTGTTCCGTCGTCACATAAGAACACGTCTCCATGTTCTATTGGATTTATGGTGCCAGCGTCAACATTGAGATAATTCTCAAATTTGATAGGTGCGACTTTGTATCCGCATGATTTAAGTAGTAATGCAATTGAAGCTGAAGTGATGCCTTTCCCTATGCCTGAAATAACACCACCTGAGATAAATATGTACTTTGTATTTTGTTTTGGCATGTAGGATATTGTATGCGAGAGACTCATCATTTTCCACCCCAAAATTTCCTCATTTATTACATGTTTGGTACAATCCAAACATATGACTGACAAAACTAACCTTACACACATCGCAATTATCATGGATGGTAACCGTAGATGGGCTCGTAAAAACGGTTTGCCTGATGTGAAAGGTCACGAAGCAGGAGCTAAGACACTTGAGAAAATAGTTTATGCTGCCAAGTCACATGGAATAGAAATACTCACCGTTTATGCTCTTTCCACAGAAAATCTACAAAAACGAGCAGAACGGGAATTAAAAGGGATTTTTGATTTGTTGAAATATGCATTCTCTAACAAATTCAAGGATATGAGCAAACATGGTGTGCGTGTAGAAATGTTTGGTAATCTCTCAAAACTACCAGAATCTATACAGCAGATTGCCCAAAAACTAAAAGACACTTATATCGAAAATGAATCTATCAAGCTAAACATTGCGCTAAACTATGGTGGTCATGACGAAATTGTTCATGTCATCCAAGATCTTGTAAAAGAAGGGATTAAATTGGATGATATCAACGAAAAGATCATTGAGAAACACTTGTATCTGAAAGAAACACATCCTCCACAAATGGTGATACGAACTGGCGGTAACTTCAGATTGTCAAACTTTTTGCTTTGGCAAACTGCTTACTCTGAACTTTACTTCACCGACACTCTCTGGCCTGATTTTGATGAAAAAAAGCTTGAAGAAGCAATAAATTGGTATAAGGAGCAAGAGAGAAGGTTTGGGAAGTGAAAGAAAGGCGTTTAGGCAGATAGGCTAATAGGCTTGTAGGTAAAAATAATTTGGAGGACTCCAAATTATTTAGAGTGTAACCTGATTAATTCAGATTATATGTCATTGTAGGTAACATAGCGACTCCAGAATAAGACAGTTATGTGCATCATCTCACTAAACATGGTTCAACTTTGAATTTAGCTTTGTCATCTCGATTAGCCTATAGGCGGAGAGAGATCCCTTGTGAATAGCTATTAAGAGTGAATTGTGAAACCATCATTACCATTGCTTACAATATTTAGAGGATTTCTTTGAACTACGGAACCACAACTCAGCTTTACAGTTCCCATTTGATCAATTTTAGCAATACATCCGGCAGATCCAAGATCTTGAACATAAAAAACTCCATTGCCTCTACCATGCCATCCTTTGTAAACTGGTAGCCCTTCAACAAACCTATATGGTTTTTCACTGGTCGACTCGAGACTTCCTCTAGCACCAAAAATATCTGCACCATACAAGATCCTATCATTGAGTGGGTTGTGACTATCTACTAACATATAGCTTATAGTATATCAAATAGAATTTCTGCTGAGAAGTATTTTATTGGAATAGTGTCTTTAGATGAAGATATTTATTCGTCACAGAATTTCTCAAATCATTGAAGAAGATTTTGACATGATAATCCCTCTCAATTTTCTCTATAGCCCATGATTTGAATTTGTCATTATCTTTGGTTGGTTTTCCCCAATTCTTCAAATCAATATAGAAATTAGTAGTGAGATGTGCTAGTGCATCTGCAGTTGCCAAAATTTTGGCTTCAATTATTTCTGGCATCAAACCATCTCTGCATGAATGTGGTTTGATTACCTTATTGAGAATGTATTCAATTTCATTATCGCTGAAGTTGCATTGGAGTAATATTTTGGTAGCTTCTGACTTTGTAACTACCTCAAATTTTGCATCATGTCTATCTTCTAAGAATGCATCGCCGAAATCATGAAGAAGAGCACCTGCAAATGCTAGATCAATATTGGCATCTTGACTTTTTGACGCTAATTCAAGTGCAAAGTCAGCGACAATTTTCACATGGTGAGGGTACATCCACTTGGCAAAATCAATGGGAGATTCCAGATATACTTTCTCTATTTGTTTCTCAAGTATTTCCACTTTTTTAGATTTGTTATGCATTTTTGTTGGGCTCTGATTTTACATCTGTAATCGGACTTACTGAACTTTTCTGACCACTTATACCTGAGACCTGTGAACTGTCTTTAGGCTTCCCAATTACAAACTGTGTATATTTACAATTTGGATAATTTTCACATCCAAAGAATCTTCTTCGTATTTTTGGCGCAAATCTAACTACCAGTCTTCCTCCACAAGTTGGGCATTTTTGACCTTCTACATACTTGACTTCTTTTTTGATGAATTTGCAAGTGGGGTATTTGCTGCAAGCTTTGAATTTGCCATATTTGCCAAATTTATAGACAAGTGGAGCACCACACACATCACATTTCTCATCCAAATAGTCTTCCTTCACTTCAATATGGGTCATGTCCCCTGCGGCAGAAGTCAGCTCCTTTGCAAATGGTCCATAGAAGTCCTTGAGCACTGTTACCAATTCTTTTTCTCCGTTTTCGATTTCATCAAGTTGCCCTTCCATTGTCGCGGTGAAATCAAGTGCAAAGATATTTGGGAACTTTTCTGACAAGAAATCTGAGACAGTTGTGCCAAGGGCAGTTGGGACGAAATATCCTCGATCTCTCATGGCATATTGTTTGTCTACGATGTTACTTATGATTGAAGCATAAGTTGATGGTCTTCCAATCCCTTTTTCTTCAAGTATCCTCACTAAGCTTGCATCGTTGTATCTCCAAGGTGGTCTGGTCTCATTTTTTTGCGCATCAGAACTCACATAAGTCAAAACTTCTCCAGTAGTTAGTGGTTTGATCTTTTTCTCTTCACCTGGCGCAACTTCTCTTCTTGTAAGTTTCAAAAATCCATCAAACAATATTTCTTCTTGCACATTCTCAAACTCATATCCTTTTTCGGTTGTAATTGTTGCTTTTACAGTTTTTATTGAAGCTTCCTTCATCTGGGTTGCTATTGCTCTATTGAAAATCAGATTGTATAGTTTTTGCAAATCTCCTGACAGCTTCTTTTCGCCTTTTGATGATTTTGGAACTTTGTCAAAGTGTGTAGGACGTATTGCCTCATGCGCTTGTTGTGCTCCTTTTGATTTGGTTCTATATCCTCGAGGTTTCTCTAGTGCATACTCAGCACCAAACTCTTCCGTAATAAAATCTTTTGCTTTGAACACAAATGCACTAGAGAGATTGAACGAGTCGGTTCTGTGATAAGTAATAAGTCCACGCTCATAAAGTGTTTGTGCGAGTCTCATTGTAAGCTTTGACGAAAAGCCAAGCTTTTGATATGAATCTATCTGAAGCTGAGAAGTGGTGTAAGGAGGAGGTGGAAATCTGTTGCCGTCTTTCTCCTCGACATTTGTTACTAAGAATTTCTCATTTGGCAATTCACTATGAATTTGGTTAGCAAGTTCTTCATTGATTGAAGTTTTTACAAACTCATACTCGCCTGCAAAAAGTGTAAGTTTTTGTTTTGATTCATAAGGAATTCCTTTGAAACTTACAAGTTTGCTTTTGTAAGCCACATTACCTTTGGATAGTTCGGCCGAAATTTGGAAATATGGAGACTTGTCGAATTTCTTGATTTCTTTTTCTCGTTCCACTATGAGACGAAGTCCCACAGACTGTACACGTCCAGCAGAGAGCCAGTTTTTGCTAAGTCTCTCCCATAGGATTGGAGATATTTTGTAACCCACTATTCTATCCAAGATTCTTCGCGCTTGTTGAGATTTTACAAGATTCTCGCGGATTGAGGTTGGATTTTCAAGTGCCTCAAATAGAGCTTTTTGGGTGATCTCGTGGAATACTATTCTTTTTAAATTCTTTTTGAAATCAAAAGCAGGCCAATTCTCGTCCACATCTCCAAGAACATAGGCGATATGATAAGAAATAGATTCCCCTTCTCGGTCCTCGTCTGTAGCAAGAATCACTTCATTATTGTGCTTTGCTGCAAGCTCAAGAAGTTTGTCCACCACTTTTTTCTTTTCCGGAGCTATATCGTAATTTGGCTTGAAATCATGCTCAATATCTATATTGATCTTTGCGGAAGGTATATCTCTGAAATGTCCAACAGTTGCGTAAACTTCATAAGGTTTTTCTGCAGCTTTGAGAATTCTATTGAATGTTCGAGCTTTTGTTGGGGATTCTACTACTATCAAAGTCATATGTTAATCAACTATCACTCTACAAAGCCCATAAGACACAAGTTTATGTGTCTTATGGGCTAACTATTAAAAAACTAATTTACAAATTTTGATCTTAGTTGGTACAAAACGTAAAGTCCTATAAGCCCGCCAATTATGAGTCCTCCCAAGTTGAAGCTAATGAGACTTTGGACCATACTAAGTAATACATTATAGAAAGACAAAGTCCAAGCCTTTTTCTCTCTCTTAAAAAGTCCTGGTGCAGCCATAATCGAAAGTGCCAAACCTGCGACTGTGAATACTGCTGCAATTATTCCACCAATATTTGACAATGGATTTAGCCCTTGTCCTGATATTGCGGCAAGTGGAGCAAGAATTGTGCCAAGACCAAGTAGTGCCAAAAGCACAGGAATAGCAACAATTATCCCAATTACATTTAGCCATGCCATGATGGTAATGATGAGATTCTTCCACTCCTCAGGGATAGAAAAAGGTGCTTTTGTTACTAGGTATTCGGTGCAAAGTTTATCAAATTCGGCGAGATATTGTTTGATGTCTTTTGGTGCAGATGCACTTGCATGAGTTTGGTCCATATTAAATATGAATAATTAATGAATGTACTATAGAAAGCTAAATGGATGCTGTCAATGGGTCACTAAATATAGCTTGCTGCATCAAACTAAGTCACACTGGTTCTTCGTCTTTTTATTAGCTTACTGTCTATGATAGATCTTCTCAAAATGCTTCTAGCTTCTTCTTTGTCTTTTTTGGTACTTGCTTCTTTTAGGATTTTTTGGGCTCTTTGGATTGCTTCTTCTGTCAGTTTCTCATCAATTTCATCTTGACCATATGCTCTACTTACTAGAAGTTTCACACTTTGCCCGTCAGTTTGGATGTAACCTCCACCAATAGCAAGCTCAACTCTATTTCCAGATTCCATGTATGAAGCAATCCCCTCATCAAGATGCGCAAGAAGTGGTTGATGCTTGGGAAGAATTGTTATTTGCCCTTTGTCTGTTGGCAAAGTGATCGAATCAATATCAACCTCTTTCACAAGCTTCGCCGGTGTAATTATTTGCAGTCTCATAAATATTTCAAAAACTCCATTCTGTCATTGCCGAATACGTGACATTTTAGAAAATTATTGTTTAGTTCGAAAATAGTGTGAGAAGCGCTTGGAATGCCGTTTGTATTAAAGTCTTCTACAAGTGACTGTAGTGTGATATATGGAATATTATTATGTATAGTCAAATTATTCCAGTGCAAATGAGCATTGATACATGCTATGACCTTACCAGATTCATCTATCAAACTTCTTATTTTCTGTCTATTTCGAACAAGACAGCGATGTTCTTTACCTGAAAAATAAAAGTTGTTTTTTGTATCTTGGTCAGCAAGTGAGTGATGACTGAAAATTATCACTTTTTTGTTTGACACTTTTAGTTCGTTTTCAAGCCATTTCTCCTGCTCTTGGGATATCTCAATTTCTGAATTAACTTTGTCTTTAATATTAGTTTCTTTAGTATATAAGAAAATGAATTTATACTCATCTAATTCCTTAGAAAAGTAAAGTTTTTCATATCCAAATAATTTCTGCAAATCATGATCACTCAAGGTCCTTTGTTCATGATTACCTGGAATATGGTATGTAGGAATTTTGAGTTTTGAAAACTTTTCTAAGACTTTGGTAACATTGGCAAAATCAGTTTCACTATTTGCATCAGTGACAATATCCCCAAGATCAGCAATAAACATTACATCTTTGTCGCTAGTTAAATAAGATAATGACTTGTCTAGTAAATCTTCTGACAAATGTGACATCGTCTTAATTACCCCTTTGTGAGGCTTCGCAACACCGTAATGGATATCATTCAATACTGCAAACTTCATATTTTTAATTTGGAACTCGGAACTAGGAATTTGGAACTTATACGACTTCCTCTATCCCACCCTTCATATAAAATGCGGTTTCGGGTTTGCTGTCATGTCTGCCTTCCAAGATTTCCTTGAAACCCCTCACAGTTTCTTCACGCTTCACATATTTGCCAGGTCTACCTGTGAATGGCTCGGCTACAGACATTGGTTGAGTCAAAAATCTTTGGATTTTGCGTGCTCGTGATACTGTGAGTTTGTCTTCCGCAGAAAGTTCTTCCATACCCAAAATCGCAATAATATCCTGGAGATCTTTGTATTTTTGTAAGGTCTTGAGAACTTCTCTTGCCACTTGATAATGCTCCTCGCCCACAACTGTTGGATCAAGCGCATTTGATGATGATGTTAGAGGGTCGATTGCAGGGAAAAGACCTTGTTCAGATAGTGATCTCTCAAGAGAGATCGATGCATCAAGATGAGCAAAAGTCACAACAGGTGCTGGGTCTGTGTAGTCATCAGCTGGTACGTATACTGCCTGAATTGATGTGATCGAACCTTTTTTGGTAGATGTGATGCGCTCTTGTAATGCGGCCATTTCGGAGGCAAGTGTTGGCTGGTATCCCACAGCAGATGGAATTCGACCAAGAAGTGCTGAGACTTCTGAACCGGCTTGAGCGAATCGGAAAATATTATCAATAAATAGAAGGGTGTCCATACCCTTTTCTTCACGGAAATATTCAGCCATCGTGACTCCAGTTAGAGCAACACGAAGTCTATTACCTGGAGGCTCATTCATCTGACCAAACACAAGACAAGTCTTGTCTATCACTTTGGTTTCCTTCATCTCATTCCATAGATCATTTCCTTCACGAGTACGTTCGCCAACACCTGTGAATACTGATACGCCACTATGAACCTTAGCCACATTGTGAATCATTTCCTGGATGGTGACTGTTTTTCCAACGCCTGCTCCCCCGAAAATCGCTACTTTTCCACCTTTTATAAATGGAGCGATCAGATCAATCACTTTGATACCTGTTTCGAAAATTTCTTGTTTGGCTGATTGCTCCGTGAATGTAGGAGCACTTCTATGAATGGAGTATTTTGATTTGGTCTTAACATCTTTACCTTCATCAATTGGCTCACCTAGGACATTAAAATTCTTCCAAGAGTCTCGTCGCCAACTGGTACCTCAATTGGTTTGCCTGTGTTTGTGACCTCAGATCCTCGGACAAGTCCACTCACATCTCCCATTGCCACACACCTCACTATGCCAGGCTCAAGTATTGATTGGACTTCTAGTACTCTGGTTGAATTGTCTTTTAGTTTGACAGTTAGTGAGTCATAGACATTTGGAGTGTGTTTTTCATCAAATTGCACGTCAACCACAACTCCCCTGATCGAAATGATTTTGCCAGTATATATATTCATATGTTTATAAAGTTTATAAGGTTTATAAGGTTTTTAAAGAACAATCACTTTATGAACTTTAAGAACTTTATTAACATTATAACTAGTTTGTTTCAACACTCTCTTTCGCTGTCACCATATCCAAAAGCTCACTCGTGATTTTTGTTTGTCTGATTTTATTTCCAACAAGAGTCAAGGAATATATGACATCTTCGGCATTGTCTGTAGCATTTTTCATAGCAAGCATTCTGGCACTATGCTCTACTGCAAGACTCGATATTAGAGCGCCTCTGATTTGTTCTTCTACATATGACTTAAGTAATGCCTCAATTAGTGCTTTTGGTTCTGGCTCGATAATGACATCTTTATTTGCAGCTCTATATCCTTCTGTACGCTCCGCCTGTAGGCTATGCCCGGAGGGATCCGCCTGTTGTAGTGTGATTTTTGGTACTGGCAAAATATCAACAAGTTTCACTTCGGATTTGGTGGTAGAGAAATATTTTGTATAAAGTAATTTTATATGTCGATATTTTTTGGAATAAAAAGCATTTAGAACCATATCAAAAATAGCTGATACTTCGTTTATTGGATTGTTGCTTGAAAAATCTGCGATAAGATCATGATCAAACCTAGTTATTGCTTGTGATCCTTTTGATCCAACAGATACAAATTCAGATTTCTCTAGATTTACATTTTTCAATATATATTTGAGCAAATTGAGGTGGAATGCGCCACACAGACCTTTGTTTGCAGATACGAAAATTATTAGATCTGATGAATTTTCATCTGCTTGATATTGGAAAAGTGGCGAAAGACTAGGATCAACTGAAGATGAAACCTTATTTAGAATTTCATAAAGACCATCACGAAATGGACGACCTTCCACTTCTTGTGCTACTGCCTTTTTCATCTTTACAGCAGACATAAGTTGCATCGCCTTTGTTATTTTTTTGACATTTTTGACTGATTTGATCTTTTTTCTTACTGATCTAAGATTCATATTAGAAATTATGAGATTAGCTTACATTGATTGACTCTGCGATTTGTTTTAGCTTTAATTCAGTGTTTTCCTCAAGAATTTTTTTAGTATTTAGTTCTTTTGTTATGTCTGGACTTTGTACTTCAATTTTTTGGATAAAATTCTGTTCAAATGATTTAAGTTTTGAGATTTCCAAGCTATCAAGATACCCATTTGATAGAGCCCAGAGCATCAAAACTTCATGAGCGAGTGACAAAGGTTTGTTTTTGTTTTGTTTCAGAATTTCTGTCGCTCTGGCACCACGACTTAGGAATTTTTTTGTTTCTGGGTCAAGATCAGAATCAAATTGGGCGAATGCAGCAAGCTCTCTATATTGTGCAAGGTCTAGTTTTAGCTTACCAGCAACTTTTTTCATGGCTTTTGTCTGTGCAGATCCTCCTACACGCGACACCGAAAGTCCTACATTTATTGCAGGTCTTACACCTGCATTGAAAAGATCTGTTTCCAAAAATATTTGACCATCAGTGATAGAGATCACATTTGTTGGTATATATGCTGACACATCGTTTTCAAGAGTTTCAATCACTGGAAGTGCGGTTATTGATCCACCACCGTATTTTTCATCTATTCTACAAGCTCGCTCTAGTAATCTTGAATGCAGATAGAACACATCTCCAGGATATGCCTCACGACCTGCCGGTCGTCTGAGTACTAGTGAAATTTGTCTGTATGCATACGCATGTTTGGTCAAATCATCATAAACAACAAGTACATCTTTGCCTTTTTCCATGAAGTATTCGGCAATTGCTGATGCACTGTATGGGGCTATGTATTGCATAGCAGCAGGATCAGAAGCTGTAGCTTTTACAATAACCGTATAATCCATCGCTCCTTGTTCTTTGAGAAGCTCGCGAATTGCTGCAACTTTTGCTGTTTTTTGACCGATCGCACAGTATACACAGATCACGTCTTGACCTTTTTGACTAAGAATTGTATCGATACAAATAGTGGTCTTTCCTGTTCCTCTGTCTCCGATGACTAGTTCGCGTTGCCCTCTACCAATTGGAACAAGAGAATCAATAGCAGAAATTCCTGTATGAAGTGGAACATTAACACTTTTTCTCATAACCACACCTGGAGCTATTTTCTCAACAGGCATTTGTTTGTCTAATTTTATTGCATCTTTACCATCGACTGGTACTCCAAGTGCATCAACCACCCTACCAATAATCTCGTCTGACACCCCAACTGACAAGGTCTCCCCTGTGGCTTTGATTTCAGAACCAGATGAAATGTCTTCATATTTTCCAAGGACAATTATTCCAACATTGCTTTCTGTAAGATCTGTCACCATACCTCTTGAACCATTTTCAAACTCCACAAGCTCACCATATGCTACTTTATCAAGACCAACGGCTGACACAACACCATCTTTTATTTCTTGTACATATCCCACTTCTAGTATCTTTTTTCCTTTTCTTAGATTTTCATTACTTAGTTCTTTTTCGAGTGTTTTGATTATGGTATCTGCTAGTTGATTGCTCATATTTACTGAAATTGATCCAATATTCTGGATTTGAATGAATAATCATATTTTGAGGAGCCGACCTTTACAACAAAACCTGCAATGATCGAAGGATCTTCCTCATAATATACTTTTTTGTCTTTTAATGACTCTATTTTTTTTGCAATTTGAATTTTTTCTTCTTCAGTTAATGGATGTGCCGATATTACATAAGCCCTATTCAGATCGCTTTCTATCTCTTCTTGGATAACTGATCTTAGTCTGTTTTTTAGATCTGTGGATATTTTCATAGTTGAGTACTTTTTAGAATTAAAGTGTATCTATGATATTTTTTGTGATTTTCTTTTTGGTATCTTCATCCAGGTTTTCGCCAATGGATTGGAGAAGTGCTTTTTGTGCAGCTACTTTGACATATTTTTCAAGTTCTATTTGAGCTTTTCTTCTCTCCTCTTCAACCATTTCTTTTCCTGCAACCACTAGCTCATCTGCTTGCTTTTTAGCTTTATCTACTAGTTCATTTTTAAGATTTTCAGCATAATCTTTTGATTCTTTGATAAGCTCTTTTTGTTTGGCATTCATAGATTTGATCATGCTCTGTTTTTCCTCTTCTATTGAGGTTCTAGCTTTTTCTAGATCAACAGACAAGTCGTGTCTTTTTTTCTCATCTTCTTTTTGTTTTTTAATATATGAAAGGAGAGGTTTGGCGACAAATTTCTGAAATATAAAATAGAAGATCGCGAAGTTTACAATTTGTGCGATTAATAATTTTATATCAAGTCCAAGTGCTTCCATATAGAATAAGACGTCATACTGCTTTACCACTCCGTAGCCAATACCTACTTGGCGTAGGGAGGAGATCGAAGAAGTATGACTAATTTATATTATTAATATTGACTAACCACCAATTCCGAATTTGATCATGATCGCAACCACAAACGCAAAGATGATAACTGACTCTGCGAAAGCAATGGCTAAGATCATGTTTGTCTGAATAGCTGGTGTTGCTTCTGGATTTCTTCCGATTGATTCCATTGCTTTTGATCCAATAAGTCCCATTGCTAATGCTGGGGCGATTGAGCCAAGTGCAATTGCGATTGCTGTTGCAATTACTTTTGCTGATGCTGCATCCATATTAATATTACAAATAATTAATAAATCAAAAAAACAATTAATTAATAAATATTTATTTAATTAATTTCTTGATTTATCGGTTTATCAATTAATGTTGTACTTTTTGGGTTGCCATACCAATTAATACCGTTGATATCATTGTAAATACTAGCGCCTGAATTGCTCCAGCCATGATTTCAAGTGTGAAAAACGGAATCAATATAAAAGATGTCACTGGAGGAAGAAGTGCCGCAACAATAGTTATCAGAATCTCTCCTGCAAGAATATTTCCAAAAAGACGGAAAGCAAATGACAAAATTCTGGCAAATTCTGATATTAGCTCAAGTATTCCTACAAATGCCATTACTGGACTAGTGAAATTGAAAAATTTCTTCAAATAGGCAAAACCATTGAATTTGAAACCATAGAATTGGACGAAAAAGACTGTAATTAGTGCCAAAGCTACGGTTGCATTTAGATCTGCATTATTAGATCTAAAGAGAGGAATTTTCTCATTATGTTCTTCAACAGATGTCAATTCATTTTCAATGTTCTCACTTTGTTCATGTTTCGAATCTATCAAATCTTTTGCATTTTCTGTTCTCAGATCATTATTTACAACCAACTGTTCGCTTACAGCATTAATGGGTTTTATTAAGACACTTCCAACAGTTGGCATGATTCCCATCCAATTGTTTAGCAGAATATAAAAGAAATAAGCTCCAAGTAACGGATAGAAGTATGTCACTTTGTCATGTAGAACGCTCTCTATAAGATCATGCATGTACATGAAAAACATATGAAGCACATAAAATACTCCCGATTTTTTCTTTCTTTTTATATTTCTTGAGTAGTAGATGCCAATGATGAGAAATATAATCATCACTAACCATGAAAATATAAGGGAGTTGGTTATGGAAAATCCTAGAATATTTAGTATCTCTTCAGCCTTAACACTTATGTGAATGCCGTTTGACATATTTTCACCCGCAATTGTAACACAATCTTTCCAGTTTATAACGTTTTTAAAGTGTATAAGGTTTATAAAGCTAAAGTATTTTATTCCTTATGAACCTTAATAACTTTATGAAGTTTAGCAGCACATATTCTCACTAACCGTTATTACTCGCAGCGTACTTTTTCAGGTCTACGCAATTGTCTATCATATACACCAAACTTTCTTCACGCTTCCCAATTTGACCTTTGGCTAGTAAGACTGCATGAGGTTTTAGGAGATCTGCGACTTTGTCATAAGCCTTGGGGAATATGACGGCTTCGAGTTTGGCTGTGCCGTCTGATAGTGTTAGTATTGCCATGGGTTTTCCATCTTTTTTGGTTTTGACAATCTTCATTTGGGAGATCTCCCCGGCGAGAATAAACTTCTTATTCACTGATTCATCATTTATATTGCTTATTGAAGTATTGGTTTTTGTTTTTATGACAGCTTCGTACGGGGCAAGAGGGTTTTGTGTCAACAAAAATCCAAGTAGTTCTCTTTCGTACTCTGCAATACTTTCGTCTGGCACCTCAGCAACATGTGGGAATGTGTCTACTGTATCCATATTTTCACTAACGCCAAAGAGATCTCCTTGACCATGATCGAATGACTCTTTTTGTCTCTGGATCTTTGCAACAAGCTCAGGAAATGCATGAAGAAGAGTAGCTCTATTGCCATATTTTTCAAAAGCACCTACCTTGATGAGGGATTCGAGAGTTTTCTTGTTCACTTTACGCAAATCAACTTTGTTCAGGAAATCGGTAAATGACAGAAACTCTGAATTTCCACGTGCTGTAATAATGGAGTCAATTGCTGCTCCCCCAACGTTCTTGACTGCTGTAAGACCAAATCTGATGGAATCGCCTTCTATAGAGAAGCCGTTAACTGACTTATTAATATCTGGTAACAAAATTGGGATCTTGAGCGTTTTACATTCTTCAAGTGCAGCAGACATTTTGATCTCCCGAAGTGGTCCTGATGCTCCATTAATTTCTGCAGTAAGTAGTGATGCCATGTATTCTATTGTGTAATTTGCTTTCATGTAAGCTGTCCAATAAGCTATGAGAGCATAGGAAGCAGCGTGTGATTTGTTGAATCCATAAGATGCAAATTTCTCAATGAATCCGAAGATGTCGGTTGCAAGTTTTTGCGAGTAACCATGCTCTACACAACCCTTAATAAATTGCACCTTACCCTTCTCCATAAGAGCTTTCTTTTTCTTTCCTACAGCCATACGCAGTAAGTCTGCTTGAGATTTTGAGAAATGAGCCATGACTACAGCGATATCTATCACTTGCTCTTGGTATACCAATATCCCGTAAGTCTCCTCTAGCACTACCTTCAGGTCTTTGTGAGGGTAAGTGACAGATTTGGGATTTCGTTTGCCTTCGATAAAAGTTGGAATAAGATCCATTGGACCAGGGCGATATAGCGCCACCATGGCTGTAATGTCTGTAAGTTTGCTTGGTTGGAGTTCTTTGGCAAGTCGCCTCATCCCACCAGACTCAAGCTGAAAAACTCCAACAGTCTGACCTCGACTTATTAGATCATATGTCTTTTGGTCATCTAGACCCACTTCATGAATATCTATCTCTACTCCATGAGTTTCCTTTACGAAATTTAGAGCAGATTCAATGATGCTTAGGTTTCTAAGCCCCAATATATCTGCTTTCACCAAGCCGACTGCCTTATTGTCTGATACTGCGTTTAGATCCAGACAATACATATCATACTGAGTAATAATCTTTGTGCCATTTGGTTCATACTGGATTGGAATGTGCTCAATGAGCGGTTTGTCAGCAACAATTAGTCCTGCGGCATGAACTGATGCGTGCCTAGGCAAACTCTCAAGCTTCTTTGAGATGTCTAGTATTTGTCTGGTTTCTTCTTCACCGTCATACGCAAGTTTTAGCTCTGGAGACTCTTCCATTGCCTTATCGAGAGTCATGTGAAAACCTTGTTTGCCCATTGGAATAAGTTTGGCTATTCTGTCGCCTGTCCCATATGAGTGACCCAGTGCACGACCCACATCTCTCACAACCATTCTAGCTTCCATTGTTCCAAAAGTAATTATTTGTGCTACTCTATCCTCACCATATCTACTTGCAATAAATCTCACAACTTCCTCACGTCTTGTATCGGCAAAATCAATATCAATATCAGGTGGTGTTGGGCGCTCTGGGTTGAGGAATCTTTCAAATGGAAGGTTGTAGTCTAGAGGATTTATGTCTGTGATACGCAAAACGTATGTGACAAGTGATCCTGCAGCGGATCCACGTCCAGGACCAACAGCGATACCTGCATCTTTTGCCCAGTTCACAACATCTTGGACGAACAGAAAGTACGGCGCATAGCCCTTTTTGTTGATAATCCCAAGTTCGTAATTGAGTCTTTCTGTTACTACATTTTGATCGTAATCTTTTACTCTGGTTCGTTTCTTCTCAACAAGTTGTCGTAAAAATTCTTCATTTGTTGTGTCTTCTGGGATGGGGTAATTTGGGAATGTGAGTTTGCCATGTGGTATTTCGACGTTGCACATGTCTGCAATTTTTTGGGTATTTTCTACTGCTTCTGGAATATCTGCAAAAAGAGCCTCCATTTCTTCTTTTGACTTGAAGTAGTAGTCGGGATGCTCCATCATGCTTCCTGGTCTATCTTTTTCAAATATTACTCTTTGCTGACCAATACACATCAAGACTTCATAAGCATATGAGTCGTCTTGTTCAAGATAGTGTACATTGGCTGAAGCAACCAGAGGGATACCATGCTCTCTTGCTAATTTGATGAGTTTTTGATTGAGTGTCTCAAGCTCATCCATCCCAGGATGACGCTCCAAAGTGATGTAAAAATCACTGCCAAAAATCTGCTTCATCTTTGTAAGGTATGCTTTTATTTTCGTTGGCTCATTATGTGTGATATATGTCCCAAGTTCACTCTTTTGCGGAGCTCCAGAAAGTACTATGAGGCCTTCGTGGTATTTCTCAAGTAATTCAAAATCTACTCTCGGTTGATAATGCAAACCTTCAAGATAAGCATATGAAACAATTTTTACTAAGTTTTTGTAGCCTGTCACATCTTTGGCAAGGAGTATCAGTGAGTAGGCATCGCGTAGATCTCCATGCTGCTTTTCTTTTCTTGATCTTTCTGCCTTGTATACTTCACAACCGATAATTGGCTTGATTCCAGCATCTTTGCAAGCAATAAAAAACTTGAATACTCCATACATCCCTCCATAGTCGGTAATTGCTATAGAGTTCATCCCCATTGATTTGGCTTTTTCTATAGCTTTTTTCATGCGAGTCATACCACGAAGGAGTGACCATTCGGTATGCAGGTGAAGATGGATGAATGACACAGGATATTAAATGCAAAATGAAAAGTGAAAAGATCAAAAATTATTCTTTATTCTGTGGCTATCTTACTATGGTAGTGCTGACAAATTCAAGGGCATTGTTGAAAATAATTGTATTAGTAATATAATCCACAACATGCCCTCCTCAAATCATGAATCATTAATTTGTGATAGACAACATATTACTTATGCAAAACAACATCAAACTGTAGATTCTCCACACCATGTTGAAGGTGGAATCATTATAGATTGTGTTCCTATGGATATTTCAGGTAACGTTTTCACTTGTCCATTTGCAAAATTGATAAATTACAAAGTTGGAGTGCCCTTACCCGATGTTTCCAATGATTTTGCTATTCCTGTTTGCACTAGTAGGCTTAGGTATTTACAAAGTTCAAAGTATTCTCCTAGGTCAAGTACTCCGTGCCCTTTCAGATTATTTTCTGACTAGAAATTTAATAATGACCTAATTTTTTTTGTTGAAATTGAAGGATTGATTTCGTCAAATTGAAATGCTTGCCAACCAAACTCTCTAGCTGCAACACAATTTTTCTCTAGATCATCGACTAGAAGAACCGTTTCTTTCGGGACATCTAGTAAGCTTTGGGCATGTTCGAATATTGCTTTGTCAGGCTTTTTGAGAGATATTTTGCAAGACTCCACAATATGTTTGTAATCAATATTAGGAATTAGTCCTGCCTGAAGTTCCATTTCAAAAGTCCCATGGAAGATATTTGACAATATACCAATCTCATACTTTTTGGAAAGATCTTTCACTAATGTATGGGTTTCCATTATTGGCGTAAATACTTTTCTCTCAAGATCTATTATTTTCTTTTTACTTAGCTCATTATGACCAAGTTCTTGGCATATCATTTTCCAAACAGTCTGTGGATCTGTATTGCCAAGAGATAGATTGTTCATCTCTTTGAGAAATAAATCTCTACCCTTTATCGAATCCATCCCATACATCTTCTCGTATTCTTCAAATTCGTGTCTGAATCGCAACATCACATCTCCAACATCGAAGAATATGAATTTGATTGGAGGATTCATATAATTTGTAATTTGAAGCTTGTAACTAAAAGTTTTTGCTTTCTAAATATTAAATAAATGTAATAAGTAATTAAAGTTAACTTACTCAATTAGCTTCTTGATCATTAATATTTTATCTCTCTACCGATGAGCAGATAACTTTTTTATGACTAGATACTGTATCTTATATGTTTTTCCCATATACATTCATACTAGTCTCTTCTCAACTTCTTGTCTAACGGTTGTTGCATCGGCTTGACCTTTCATTTCCCTCATCACTTGCCCCACCAAAAACATTATTGCATTTGTTTTGCCTGACTTGTAATCTGTCACTGATTTTTCATTTGAAGCAATGACTTTCGAGATCACTTCGGAAAGTTTCGACAGATCAGTTTCTTTTGGTTTTGACATTTCTATGACCTTAGTGGCAAACATATCAGCATCAAGGTCGCTTGAGATTTTCTTGTTTAATAGAGCATTCAATATTGCCTGCTCTTTATTTTGAATATTTATTTTAGATTTTGATATTTGATCATTTAGCTTTGAATTTACAAGTTCGAAATATTTTGTAGATTCAACATCACGTGTAATGCCTATTGCGTCTTGCAATCTTATACCAAAGTCTTTCACATATCTTTTTACTTTTTGGATTGGTAGTTCTGGTAGGGTGTCAAAAATGTTGCTTATATATTCTATCTCAAATTTCATTGGAGGAATATCTGGTTCAGGGAAATATCTATAGTCATGAGCATCTTCTTTGGATCTTTGTGAGAATGTTTTTGACTTGCTATCATCCCAACCTCTTGTTTCTTGTATGGGAGTCTCACCTTTTTTTAGTAGTTCTATATGTCTTTTTACTTCAAAGTCTATGGCTTTTTTTACAAAGTTGAATGAATTGATATTTTTTACTTCTACTTTGTATTTTGGAAATGGTAAATCATTCCAGTTAGCAGGCTCTTTCTCGCCATCGTATGATCTAACAGATATATTTGGCTCAAGTCTCATACTTCCTTTCTCCATGTCAGCGTGAGATACATCGAGATAAGTTATGATCGTATGAATTTCCTGTAGAAATGCTTTCACGTCATCACTGCTGTCAAAATCTGCCTCAGTCACAATCTCAACAAGAGGCACTCCTCCACGATTGAAATCTACAATCGAATCAGAGCCAGTGTGTATTAGTTTTCCAGTATCTTCCTCAAGATGTACTCTATGAATTCGGAATGATTTTTCTACGAGATTGCCTTTTTCATCTTTTACATAAACCGACACTTTGCCGTTTATTCCTATTGGCTCGTCATACTGGCTAATCTGGTAAGCTTTAGCAAGATCTGGATAAAAGTAATGCTTTCTATCAAAGTGTGAATTTTGATTTATTGTACAACCAAGAGCTTGGGCTATTTTTATTGTATATTTAACTGCTTTTTTGTTTGGAACGGGTAATGCTCCAGGCAACCCTAAACAAACAGGACAAGTATTTTCGTTTGGTTCATATTTTTGCCATGCTGCGTCACACTGACAAAACATTTTTGATTTAGTAGATAGCTCTACATGCATCTCAAGTCCGATAAGGGGTTTGAAGTATTTCATAGGTTAGCTATTAGCTCATAGCCTTTAGGCTTGTAGCAATGATAATTAAAAATTAATTTTCTGAAATATATTGAAATCGCTTGACCAGTTTTCCGTCATTCATCTTTTCATCATCAAACATTTTGGCTGGGCGGATCCAGTACTTGCCGTCTTTGTTCTCATACAAAGCTTCGTACACTACAAATTCTTCTAAGTTTTCCGAGTTCTTTGCCACAAAATGAACCTTATATTTGCCACCTTTGAAATGTTTGTAAATTCCCGGTTTTATCATAACTTGGTGTTATTGAAATCATAAGTATGTATATTCCTCATTTTGCCATCTGCCCACTCTAGTAGATATGCGTTATCCTCTGACTTATTTCGAATGATGTGCGGCACATTGCGATCAACTGTAACAACGATCAGATCCTTAGAGTTTTTGGGATTTAGTATCATAGATTTACTTTCAGCATTATCCATCCATGTAAGCTCCAGCTCTCCTCCAAATGCAACCCAGGACTCTATTCTTTCGTGATAGTGATTTCCTCCAAATCCACCACCTGCAATTGTTATAAGTCTTTTGTCTTTCACTAGGTACTCTATTGACTTCTCAATATCAGTAAAGTCAAATGACATTATCTTATTTGGCTCCGGCTTTTCATAAGAAAATGGTATTTTTGATATATTAATTCCGCCCATATTTCTTACTCTTATAACTGACAACTAACAACTGAAAACTATATTGTCCATTTATCAACTACCGCATTTATCACACCATGAAACTGTGTTTCTTGTTCGTACTGCTTTGCAATATCGAGTAGCCTTCCCTCTTCAAATTGTGGTGCCATAAACTGCAGTCCAATAGGTAAGTTTTTGCTATCCATGCCTGATGGAATACTAATTGCAGGAATTCCAGCCATTGCTCCAGGCTCTGCGAGCACATCCATTGTTTCACCAAAAAAGGGATATTTTTTGAAATCTCCTAGCTTTATTGCAGTAATTGGAGTAGTTGGAGCTGCGATAAGATCTACTTCTCCGAAAACTTTTTTGAAATCCTCAATTATAAGTGTGCGAACTTTCTGGGCTTTTTTGTAATAAGCATCATAATATCCGTGAGCTAGAGTGTATGTACCAAGCATGATACGTCTTTTTGCTTCTTCACCGAAATAGCTTCTATCGTTTCCATATCTCACACTGTCATATCTACCAAGATTTGATGAGACCTCAGCCCTTTGGATGATTGTATAGTCAGAGATTGCATATTTGGGATCAAGCAAAGAGATTTTTTTCACCTTGTGACCCATCTTCTCAAGCAGTCTCATTGCATTTTTTACAGAATTTACTATTTCCTCATCTACATTCTGCAAATAAGTATCAGATACACCAATAGTATATTTTTTCCCAGATCTTGTAAGCGTCATATAATCTGGTACAGGTTTATCAGATGATGTTGCATCATATGGATCATGACCTGCAATTAACTGTAGCAGATACGCTGCGTCTTCAACTGATTTAGTAAGAGGTCCTGGGCAGTCCAAACTAGAACCCATTGCTATGACTCCATATCGACTAACTCTTCCGTAGGTAGGCTTGAGACCTACTACTCCACACCATGACGCTGGAAGACGGATTGATCCTGCAGTCTCACTTCCTATAGCTGCCGGACTAACGCCTGCTGCAACGGCTGCAGCGGATCCACCTGATGAGCCACCAGGTGAGGTTTCTATATTTTGTGGATTTTTGGTAGGCCCATAGTCGGAAGTCTCTGTGCTTGATCCATGTGCCCATGCATCCATGTTGCTTTTGCCCAGTATATCTATACCTGCGTTTTTGAGTCTTGAAGTGACAGTTGATTCATATGGAGCAATATAGTTGTCAAGTACTTTTGCTGAGGCGGTCGTTTTCAATCCAACAGTATTAAAGTTGTCTTTTACAGCGATTTGTAACTTTTCTGAGCTCAGCTCATCATTCACTGTCACATAAATATTTAGTGTTGGGTTTACTTTTGATGATTGTTTTTGGAAATACTCATTCACTTCCTTTATTGTTATTTGCTTATTTTCAATAAGGTTATTTATTTCAAGAAATGTTTTTTTTGATAAGTCATTTGATTTCATATATTTTTTGCTTACGAAATTATTCTTCGAACTATATATTTCCCAGACTTTAGTTTTCGATTATTTGGTAATCCATCCTCAAAATATCTGTTTAGGGTACCAGTTGGAGAAGATGTGGGGGGTGTTTTTGAAGTGTCAAGTTCATTCAAATTTTCCACATATGAGACTGTTTCATCAAGTTTTTCACTTAGTACCACCTCTTCTTGCTCAGTTAGGATTAATTTACTTAAATCAGCAATTTTTTTTACGGGCACCTTTCCCATTGTTGTAAATAAATTATAAATATAATATCTCTATATGCATTGTCTTATAGGTTCGTTTAATTATTATTGTTCTAATAATTAGACAAACTATTGATTCTTGTTTGCATATCATCAATTGTTGAGTAATGCTTACTTATTATATCTTTGTATACCTTGTCAAATCCAACTATACCAAAAGATGCAGGTATTGTTGATACACAATTTGACGCTTTTACTTTTTCTAATAATCTTTTGTAAATTAGTAGATTGTTGGTCTTTGCAACAACCTCATGGTCTATTATTAGACGTTCATTTTTCTTCGTAACAAGAGACAAAATTGATTCTGTAATATTAGCACCAAACGATAAATATTCAAATGGACGACCAATTGTTAGGTAGATTGTGTCAAACATCATTCTTTTATTATTGTTGACTATATCAAAATATGTAAATATAGTATCAAAATCGAACAAAGTGAGCACTTCTACAGCCTTACTTGTTAGAAAAAAGTTAGTACATTCTGGGGTTTTGATACAAAACATATTGATATTTTTGTCATCAAAAACCAAAAATCGCACACTATCAGTTAAAAACGAATTCTTTGTTTTTACTATTTCTTGAAGTTTATTGCGTAATTCATTACTTACAAGTTCCTCATACTTCACTCCTTTTAAAATAATAGAAAGTGGATTATTGTATAGTTTTATAATAAGTAAAGATCCCCCAACTATTAGAGAAAATAGTATTATATTATTGAACCTATAGAAAGTATTCGAGTAATATATGATAGAAGCATAGAAAAGTATTGTAACTACGGCTGCATACCAATACTGGATGAATTCATCTCTCATTCTGATTTATTTTTCTCTCCTGATTATCTTATAATATATATAACCTATAATACTCTTGGATAAATATTCTTGTCTTGACTTGTTCAAAGCTTTTAGAACTCTGTAAGAGTCGATTACGTCATCTTTGATATATTTTGCATTGTTTAACATTGCGCTTTTTTCGTGTTCTAGTATATCATCGTAATAGGAAAATGATGACTTATTACGATAGAAAATAATAACGTTTGTGATTATTGCTATCAAAATAATTATTGTTATGTATATTTCTCGCATTGCAATTCTTTTGATGTGTAATTTGGTATTTTGATATAGAAAATACTATTTGAAACACTATAAAACTATGTTACGATTGTCGCAATACAATTTGCATAAATATATTACATGGACAAACTACAAGAAACAGAAAACTCTTACGTTTCTGAATTGAAATCACTCTTTCAGGACAAGTTTTTTATGTTGCTTCTAGGGATATCTGTTGCAATTGTACTACTCTCAACTGTTTATTCAGCGGTAAAACCAAAATCAACTGAAACAGCCTCAAATGTAATGGTTCAAGAACAAAAAAATGACCAAAAATCTGAGAGTTCGAGTATTGCAGGTATTGAGGAAAACACACCAACAAATACTCCAGTTGCTACAGACACATCTGTGCCAACAAATACCGTCGCTCCAACGCAAGTTAATACAAAAACCCAAGTTAAAACTTCACCAACTATTGCACCAACTAATATACCGAGCATTACACCTGTCCAAAATGTAAAACCAGGTCAAAAAGAGTACACTGTCAAATCAGGTGACACTCTATGGGCCATAGCAGAAATGGCATATGGTTCTGGATACAACTTCGTAGACATTGCAAAAGCAAATAACATATCAAATTACAACATGATCTCAGAGGGAACTAAGCTCAATTTGCCTCAAGTTACAGCAAAAGCAGCAACAAAAGGTGATATTTTGCCTGAAGCAGCTTCAACAAAAAGAGTAGATCAAAATGCCAAGACTCACAAAGTAGTCGAGGGAGACAATCTTTGGAATATTTCTACACAGTATTTTGGCAACGGATTTGAATGGCCAAGACTTGCCAAAGACAACAATATCCCAAACCCAGATCTTATATATCCAGGACAAATGATCATGCTTAGGAAGTAAAGATTGGTAAGGTGTCAGTAGCCGGTATCTGGTTTCTGGTTCCGTCCGTAGGCTACGCCGGGAGGATATCTTGATAAATATTATAAACACTTCACAATCTCAACAAATTGGATATAATCTCTTTCATAAGCGGGATTAATAACCCCCCCTTCGCCGTAAACTACGGAAGGACAAGCCGGTATACAAGCGGTAGTAGTTCAGTTGGTAGAACGTCTCTTTCCCAAAGAGAAGGTCGCCAGTTCAAGTCTGGTCTACCGCTCATTCGGTTCAATTCCTTGGGACTCCGAAGCTTTTGCGAAGGGTCCCCGTATCCCGCTCACAAAGTTAATTTCAAGTCTTTATGGTAAGCGAAGCTCATAGAGCGAAGTGCCATGGTCTACCGCTCATAAAAACTCAATTTCTCGGAGGGTAGAATCTTTAACAAAGAGTCTTGTTGTGTAAATAAGATTGTATAGATCTATAATTAAATAGAAATCATTAATGATATATATGGCTGACATTGATAGAAAAGTTATTGTGAGTGCTTGCCTAGCAGGTGTTCCATGCAATTACAAAGGTGAAGCCAAACCAAATTCCAAAGTAGTCAAACTAGTTGCAACTGGTAAAGCTATTCCGGTTTGTCCTGAATGCATGGGCGGATTAAATATTCCCCGCATACCAGCAGAAAGATGTGGCGAAAAAGTGGTTACAAGGGATGGTACTGATGTAACAAAGGAATACAATATTGGAGCACAAGCAGTTTTAAAAGTAGCTAAAGTAAATGGGTGCAAATTAGCTATTCTTAAAGCAAGGTCTCCGTCTTGTGGCAAGTGTAAAATCTACGATGGTACGTTTTCTGGAAAGATAATTGAGCGAAATGGTGTCACCGCAGATCTTCTAACCAAAAATGGAATTGAAGTGAAAACGGAAGATGAAATATGAAAACTTTTGTTTTTAGGTTGAAACCTGGACAGCTTCTTCGGGAAGAGATTGATACTTTCGTAAGCAAAAACTGCAGACGAGAGTCGGACCTATGCTCACTCAGGAATGAATTGCTATATTAATTGCCGAAGTTCTGATACCTGAAGAGAAGCTTCTTTAGGTGTATTTCTAAAATCATTTTTTACGTCTTCAATTAACCAATCTCTTATTTCCAATGGATAGAGTAACAAATCTTCTAGCTTGTTGATATTTACCCACATAGGTTGATAAAAGTTGTTAGCATCATTTAACATATCCTCTTTTTCATTCGCGTCTCCAAGTTTAGGCTGCCCAGATAGGTATGAGCAAAGGTAAAAGAACTGATCACTGTCATTAGTGTAGTGATGATGGTAAAGGAGCTTTTCTATTTTTACCAGCAGAGTAGTTTCTTCCTTAGTCTCACGGATGACCGCATCTTCTGTCATTTCATTTTCTTCTACTCCTCCTCCGGGAAAAACATAATATTCTTTCCCAGTCTGCCACATTAAAAGTACTTCGTTATCTTTCATCACTATGGCAACAGCGCGAATAGATTTTCTCATATAAGTTTTGTAGTCTCCGCGGCTAAGACAGATCACGAGCTAGCATCTTGCGCTGTCACCTCCCTTAAAATTACTTTCATCGCAGAGATCATTCGGTACTTAAATGTTAACATATTTTTCGATCTTTGCGATATTTGCCGAAAACTTCAAAAAATATATATGGATTGATATTCTCGAGGTAGTCTTTAAAAGATATTTAGCTGTAAAATTAACTCAAGTTGGGCTGTAATGTAATGGCTAATACCCTATTTTAACTTTAGAAATAAGAGATAAATCAGGGTCGAGAAGATAATGTTTGATATATTCATCCTGGCTAAATAGGTCCGAGCCAATTTCGGTCACCAGCCTCAGAAATATATTTTTTATGAAAAATTACATTTTTCGCCTACACCCAGGACAACTTCTGAGAGAAGAAATTGACGCATATGTAAGTAAAAAGAATATCAAGGCGGGGTAATTCTTACTTGTGTTGGCAATCTTTCAAAAGCTGTGCTTCGAATGGCAGACGCATCTGTTATCAAAACCTATGATGGCAATTTGAAATCGTCTCTATGGTTGGAACCCTTGAGAAAGGTAATAGTCATATCCATAATAGCATCGCTGACAAAGATAGTCATGTTTTTGGTGGGCACCTCAGAAATGGATCAGTGGTTGGAATCACTGCTGAGATAGTGATTGGTGAAATTGAAAACTTCAAGTTTGAGAGAGTTTATGACAAGATACAGGATATAATGAACTCTTAATAAATTCGATAAACTCAAAAAATGGCTCATCCCGAAATTGATAAAATCATTCAAAAATATCCAGATGAAGTTAGATTAATTCTTCAAAATATTAGAAAATCTTTACTTAATATTGACTCACAAACTACCGAATGCATGAGTTATGGTGTGCCTGCTGTGGAGCTACATGGCAAAAGGTTTTGTATAGCGCCTTCAAAAATCATATTGGCATTTATCCAACACCTGATGTAATAACACATTTCAAAAGCAAGTTAGTTGAGTACGAAACAGCAAAAGGATCAATCAAATTTCAATTGGATAAAGAAATACCATATAGTCTTATAGTGGAGATTGCAAGATATCGATTCTCTCTTCCAAAATAGAATTATATTTCACTGTAAAAACTCTTCATGATGAAATGAAATGCTGCACCAAATTTGTCCAGTTATTATGTACTTCACTTTTTAGCTCCTCTTTTGTGAATCTTTCAAATGCGACAGCTTCCTCATTCAATTTTGGCGGATTATCAGTATATATCTCAAAAAGAACAAATAGGTGATTTTCATATCTTTCAAGCACTTCTCTATCAAATATCTTCTTTCCAATAAGTTGGAATTGGAAGTCTCCGGTAATTCCATACTCTTCATTTGCTTCTCGCTTCAAAGCATCTTCTATCGTTTCTCCTGCTTGAACATGTCCACCAATGGGACTTACAATTTGTCCAGCATCTTGCCTGTCAGATGCTTGCTTCACCAGTGTCCATTTTCCATCAGACCCAATCACCTCAGCAATCACAGTCCTGTGAAGCAAACCTTTTTCATGTGCTTCATCTTTTGAAACAGTGCCAATTACCTCATCGATCCATTTATTACATTTACCATTTCCATATTGTCCATAAATATTTATTAATTATTAATATTTGTCATGGTGAGCTTGTCGAACCATGATTATGACTAAGATCAACTAATATCTTGAATTGTTTTCCGAATTAATGCTCTTTTTTTATGTGTCCACTTTTTTAAGTTGTTTCTCTCTTCTGATAGCCTCGTTGATTTCTTTATATTCTTCCGCAATAAATCAAAATTACAGGTAGACGTGTCTTGGTGTAGGCATCGTCTGATATTCCACGCTATTATGCTCGAAGATTCTTCTTTCAAGGTTGTTTGTTACTCCAATATAAAATGAATTGTCTTTGCAAATAACAATATAAATAAAATAACTCATATCATTATCCTTCGACAAGCTCAGGATGACAATTTACCCAAACAGTGCTATTTCTGTTGGAATAGCTCAGTTTATGAAATTGTAAGAACTGCCACTTTCGAAGTAACCATAAATACCTATGGGGATCACAACTCGTCCAAAATTGCAATTGTTTTGCCGGGAAGTTGGATACAAAAGATTATAAACATATGGTGACCCACTGCAAGTCACTCGCAAATCTTGGTTTCTATGCTGTTTCTATTGACCCACCAGGTAGCTGGGATTCTCCTGGCGACATCTCTCTATACACTGTCACAATCTATGCAAAATGTGTGGAAGAATTGATTGAAATATTTGGCAACAAGCCAACATTCCTTTTGGGTCATAGCTTGGGCGGAACTATATCAGCAATTGTAGGTATAAGAAATGATTGCGTGAAAGCATTTGCCATGATCATGTCCCCATATACTTTTGTGGGTGAAGAAAAATCTCCCAAATCACACATTTGGAAGCAAAAGGGTTTTGCTGATTCCAAAAGAGAAATTCCAAATACCAATCCGATTGAATGGAAGTACTATAAACTTCCCTATTCATATTTACTCGATAAATTAAATTATGACCTAACTGACGATTTAGCTAGGTGCAAGAAACCAAAGCTATTCATTTATGGAGAAAAAGACGAAAGTATCACGCCATATATAGTGAAAAAGGAATATGAAATAGCTGCTGAACCTAAAACAATATTTGGAGTGAACTGCAAACATGGTTATCGACGTGATCAAGAAGCCTTATCATGTGTTAATACTAAAATAGTAGAATTCACTAAATATCTTGAAGATGAAAATACTATTTGAATATATCAAAAAAATCTTTACTATATACGCAAGTCAGGTTCTTGATAGAAATTTTATTAAAAACGATCTTGACGAAATATTGATAAACGGTCTTCCATTGAGAATTGGTAAAAATATTCTTGTAAACGGACTTGATATCTCATCAATTTTGAGCCGTAACCTATCTCCACTTGAAGATAAAGTTGAAGATTTTTCTAGAATACAAAGTTTTATTGCTTTGTCAAAAACTAGAAAATTCCATATTAATCTTAATCATGTGGGATTTTGCTATAAATCGGATAATATTGAACATGAAAAAGCAACACTTTTGAGCTTTGCAAAAGCCAACAACCTATATCTTTATCATGAGACAAGCCATGGTTTTGATCCCTGGTTTTTTGTAGGTAGTAAGATAGACAAAACGTTGCCAATGATAGAATTTCTTCCAACAACAATTATCCCGGAATATTGGCAATCATCAGTTGATATGTGGCTGCCTCAAATTCAAATCGATATCGACACAACAATCAAGGCAGATGAGCTAGAACCATTCATCAGATCAGTTTTTGATAATAACTTGCTAATGTTTAGATTGTTTGAAGTCGACAATATGCCTGTTGTCTATCGTGTGAGACTGGGTGTACTAGATGGGGTAAATATAAATCTAGATATTGGCAGTGACCTACGAGATACAAACAACTATAGAACCAAAACATTGAAATTGATTACATGAATATCCAGAAAGCTACTCTATGTTTTTTGAGGAATAATGAACACATTCTTCTTGGAATGAAAAAGCGAGGTTTCGGAATGGGAAAATGGAATGGTTTTGGTGGTAAAGTAAATGTTAATGAAAACCCAATAGCAGCTGCAAAAAGGGAAGTTGTTGAAGAAATTGGAATTGAAATCAAAGAAATTATCGAAAAAGGATTCATAAACTTTCACTATGAGACACATGATGTCAATGTTTGGCTATATGAAGTGACAAGCTGGCAAGGAAATCCAACAGAGTCTGAAGAAATGAGACCCGAATGGTTCAAAATTTCAGAAATACCTTATACCCAGATGTGGCCAGATGACGTGATGTGGTTGCCTTTATATCTCAAAAATCAAAAAATCAATGCAGAGTTTTGGTTTGATAATGACTTTATAATCACTAAAAGTATATTTCACAACTAGTCTTTCAAACTCTACCTCAATGTATAATATGACATTCGCCCCTTTAGCTCAGTGGTAGAGCATCGGTATCGTAAACCGCAGACGGCAGTTCGATTCTGCCCAGGGGCTCAAGATTTACAAACATTCAAAGTACATCATCAAGTTTTCCCCCACATCTTCCCGTTCGGCTAAGTTCATTTGAACTACGCTTCATGGAGCGATTGTTGAGGGACTTTCGGATTGCTGCCCAGGGGCTCAAAAAATACAAAAGTTTGTATTTTGTAAATTGAAATATGTAACTCTCAGATTCAAGCTTCTAAACTAGAGTACTTTCGTTCTGTAATGTGAAACTTGTAACACAGAGTATGAAAGTTGTAGCTTGAAACATGCAATTCAAAATGAAGTATCGCATGTTTCATTTAAGACTTTACAACCTACATCTTACAAGCTACAAAATTATTAATTATCCCACCAACTTCTCGCAGCTCCGTAATACCAATTATAGTTATCAGCATTTCTTTCTCTAATAAAACCTGGGAAGCTACCCAGTATCAAGTAATTAGATTTTGTTGGGACGAAATCTTCAAACGGGTGCAATATCTTCATTTTGAGATTGTACATTCTCAAAAATTAAGAAGTATGCCAAAATAAGCAGAAAAAGCACAAAGGGGTGAAACAAAGTATTGTCAAAAAATCCAATAAAGACAGGGACAAAAATAATTGGAATGAAAGGTATATCTATTTTGGAGATCAAATATATGAAATATGACAAAATAAGAATACCAATAATTCCAGTTGTTGCTAGTTGGGTGACCCAAAAAGCATGATAAGCGCTTCCAGCATGGTTAATTTCGAATTTCTTTACTTTATCCAATTCTTTTTTCACATTTTTTTGATTTAGGTCAATTTTGTTTGACTTCAAAAACTCATTTGTTTTATATTCTCTAATACGGTTGTAGCCTATTCCCCAAATTGATTTTTTACAAATGTATTTAGACCAGCTAATATTTTTGTCTTTTTCTTGTAGTTACCGTAGATATTCTTTCAATTTTGGCGCTTTCTAGTTGTTTGTATGATGGTATTGTAAGCGGTGCAAGATAGATAGAAAAAATAAATAAAATAATAAAACAAAAAACAAATAAGTATTTTTTGTTAATTATAAGTAAATAAGTGCTAGCTATAAAAACTGCAAGATAGGTGCTTCTTGAATACAAGAATATTATTGATAAATACAAAAGCATCAGATCAATATTTGAAAAAACGATATTGCGAAGTTTAGCTGTAAGATTTATGTTATTGCTTCCACTTCTGTATTTAATTATCTTTATACTTTTATAAACGAAAAGTGATCCAAGTAAACTTCCCATTATGGGAGGATCAAATATTGTACCAACCGCCCTATACATATGAGGATCCCACCCAAAGCTTACTAGAAAACGAAGATCAGGTATAAAAATATATTGCAATAGCGCTGTTATTGGCAATGCATAAGATAGTACTTTCATTGCGCCATCAAGTTTTATGTTTGCGAGTTTTGATACTACTAAAAATGTAAATAGATAGAAGTTTAATATTCTCAGTATGTAACTTATTGCACGAAAATCATCTCGCAGTGTTGAGTCATGGACACCCATTAGCACTACAATTGTTACAAATACCAGCCATAAAAGAAAAATCCTATTAGCTAATTGATTAGACTTGGTGTAAATTTCGTGCAGATATTTCTTTCCGCTCGATGAGTAATTGACCAAAAATATTATCCCTGTATGAACAGCAATAACGACCTCAAGATAATATATATTGAACCCACCATTAAATGTTGCTCTTCCAAATTGCCCAAAGAGCAACATAAAAACTTCAATAAACAGAAATAGATAGTTTATGACAAATGTTTTTCTCATCATTTACTCGCAAGAATTTTCGCTCTTACTAAGAAACTATGAAATGCCATCAAAAAACAATATGTGAACCCTGCAGCACCATCCAAAAAACCAAGTTTTAGTAAATAGTTGTACCAAAATTTGCTAGGAGGAAAGACAATCAGTTCAAATATTACTTGGTAAGAAGATTTTTTGTTTTGAAGCTCTTTAGCTCTTATTGTGCTGTATTTGTTTATTTCTGTCACAAACTCATTGATATTTTTGTGCGGGTAATGCTCAATAGTTCCAAGTCCTTTTTGAGACGCTCCTTGGCTGATATGCGCTACTTCGTGGACATCGCCTACAAAATGGACAGAATTCTTGTTTACGAGCCTATCGATACCATCTGAAAATGCGCGTGAGACTTCACCATGTGTAAGACGCTTATTCCAAAAATGATCAGCTCTAGCAAATCGATAAGAAGACACGCCATCTTTTGGATGAAAGTTTTCGACAAACGAAATCATGTTCCTGTCAGGTCGTTCATCCGCATCTAAAAACAAAACATAATCAGTTTTGGAATTTTCGAGACATTCATTTCGCCTTTCACCAAATGATATGGCACTTGATCTAATTACTCTTGCTCCAAGAGACTGGGCCAGCGGTACTGTAGCATCAGTAGAAGACTGATCTGAGACTATTATTTCGCTAACAATATAACTAAAAGGCTTTATACAATCTACAATGTTTTTTTCTTCATTTTTTGTAAGTATGGCTAGCGTGATTATTTTTTTGCTTGTCATTGATACTCATTATAACCCAAACAATGCTTAGTTATGGATATTATTTGAGTTATATATATTATTTCTTTTGATCGTAGGGATTTTCTATTAAGCCTGCATCTTTTGCTGGAAGATAACGAAGGAAGACTACGCCGATCACCGAAGATTTTGGAATTGGCCCAAACACTCGACTGTCTAGAGATCCTGGCCTATTGTCCCCCATCACAAACAAGTGATCTTCTGGAATTTTGATTTTTTCATTTGGTTTTAGGTCGCTTCCCGCAAATAATTGCGTTTTATCGCTTATATAACCTTCAGTCAACAACTCATCGTTTACCATTACTCCACATTTTGAATTATCTGTAGGCTCACACTGAACAAATTCTATAGTGTCCCCACCTGTTGCAATAATACGCTTGATGTACTCCACATCTGGGTTTTGAGGGGATTTGAACACGACTACATCACCTTTCTCAGGTTCTTTTAGTTTGTAAGTGATTCTACTCGTAAAAATGTAGTCTCTATCTGCAAAAGTCGGAACCATCGACGTGCCTTTTACTTGGTTTGGCTGAAGAATATAAAGATATACTACAATGAACATGGCACCCATGAAGACTATTGTCTCTAGTATATCCATCACAAATTCTACGATTCCTGCTATTAGTCCCATAAACAGAGTTCATTTTACGGCAAAAGCAATGTCAATACAAGCGTGAAAATGTAGAAAGTAATATATAATTAGACAGTTTCACGAGCACCCATAGCTCAGCTGGTAGAGCGTTCGATTCACATTCGAAAGGTCTCTGGTTCAAGTCCAGATGGGTGCACATTGTCACATCTTAACGATGAACAGAGTGAAGAGTTTAGAAGTGACAATGCCCTCCTTCAATCGCTCCGTGAGGCGCAGTTCAAATGAACTAAGCCGATCGGGAAGATGTGGAGGGCAAGACAAACAGCAATTTCTTCTATTAATATTAGCTACGAGTTTAGAGATATCAATGCCCTACAAATGATGAGCGCGTAACTCGCAGCGGGGATATGTGAAGAGATTGTTTCTAAATACTATTTAGAAGTACAAGCTCTCATGTCGCAATTGATTGCGACCTAAGAGTTACGCCCGAAGCATGGAGGGCTAAAGGAATATAGCTCTTAGCGAGTAGCTGCGCCAGTTGGCGGATATTAACGACTTACAAGCTACAAATTTCAAACTACAAGCTGACTTCAGAAGTCTGGATCGAAACGGTATTTCTTTTTTTCTTCTGTGCTTTCATATATCACATCAACACTTTTCTCATCAGACAGCAATGATTCAGATTGTTCAACTCCAATAGGAAAATCACTACTTGTTCCTACAGATGGGCTCATAGAGGTATCGCCATTATTATCATTTTGATCTTTTTGCACCTCACTTTGACTTCTTTTGCTTCTGAATCTTGCTGAGAACGATTCAATAAATTCAGTAGTTTTTGCCAAATTTCCAGTAATTTCTATAATCACTTTAGCCTTAATTCTAGTTTGAATGATTGTCGCTTTTGCTCCATCCCCTATAGATTTTTCTATTCTTTCCTCATAGGCTTGGATTTTGTGTTTGTTGACATAGTTGCCATAATTATCAACTAAATACAAAATTTCTCTAATTCTTCTTTCTGTCTGCAAAGCAGTATATCCATTTTTCAAAATTTCTTCGTATAGATTTACAATCTCATCGTGCTTCTTGAGTCGTGAAATAAGTATTAGGTGGGTGAAAGAAATTTGTTTTGAGACATATCCATCAAGAACAATTTCTGGGAGTTTAGTGACACGAAGCAAATGAGAGACATTTGATGGTTTCATCCCCAGATATTCTGCAATGTCTTTGTTTTGGATGGGGTTTGAAGCTTTTAGCTCAGCAAGCATTTGAGCCTGAGACAAAGGATCTGGATGTGATTTAATCAGATTTAGCTTTTCTTGTATAGCGTCAATTAGCACCATATATGCTAAACATTATACTATTTGGAAGGAATTAAATCAAATTACTTTGACGTATTTTTTACCAAGTCGAGTGTAAAACTCTACTTTGCCCTCTTTAGTAGATATAAGGGTTTGGTCTTTTGAGCAGATGACGTTTTCGCCTGCAAAATATTTGTTTCCACGTTGTCTTATTATGATATTACCTGGTTTAGCTACTTGTCCTCCATAAATCTTTACACCAAGTCTTTTGGAAAACGAATCTCGATTTCCTTTTGTAGCTTTTTGTGCTTTTGTATGTGCCATATTTTATACTTAAATTCTTTTTTAGATAGATTTAACTGCAATCTTTGTGAGAGATGGTCGAAAACCAGTCACTTTGCGATATCTTACTTTTGCCTTGAATTTGGCAACTCTGATTTTATCTCCTTTTCCTTGCTCAACAACAACACAAAGTGCTTTTCTGTCTAGCATTGGCTTTCCAATTTCGATACTTTCACCATTTTCTGAGAAAGTTGCAAGAATAGGAAGCTCAACCATTTGACCTACTTCTTGTGCAATTTTGTCTACAACTAGAGTTTCTCCAGCTCTGACTAAATATTGTTTTCCGCCTGTTTTGACTACTGCTAAATTTGACATATTTTATGGTTAATTATATCGTATTTTTCTTATTTAACAAGGGTTTTTGTCTTTTCCCAACCCAAAGTAGACCTATATAATTCTTTTTTTATTTCTTGCTAAGACTCTGCATTATATCTATAATGATGTTATCAAATCTTTATGAAACAGAAGATAATTCTCTCACTACTAATACTTCTTGTTTCATTATTAACTTCGGGCTATATATTATACAACTACACATATTCTTCCAAAGCATCTAGCAAAACTGTTGATATGAGTTTCCCCTCATCCAACCAGTACAGCGACAGAATGGAAGCTGATCTAGGATTTATCGTAAATGTAGTAGATACTGCCCAAGTAGACGATCTAGTTGCAAGATTCAAGGGCTTGCCTGTATTTGTAAGGCTTGTTGATCCAGACCCAGCCGTGATATCTTCAGCAAACTTTGACAAACTTCAAAAAGCGGGATTTTATTTTATGTTTTCTGCACCCACCTATCAAAAACTTGATGCAATTGGATCTGCTTTTTATAGTAAATATCAATCTCTGTCTCTTTTGGACTTATCCAGCCATGACGCTCGAAATAGAGATACTACTCTACTATTATTGAACAAATTTCCAAACGCGAGATTTTTCGCAGCCGACTATCTCCATTGGCCACGTGATAAGGTTGCAACAATACTAAATGACACATTTTCGGGGATTTCCGTGCCTTTTGAAAGAATGGGAATTAGCATATACACAGATCCAACGGGTGGATCTGTATTTGATGATGTCAAGCTTATGTTTGATACTTTTTTTGACGCATCAGCAAATATTGCTGGTACTTCTGGACTTTCAATAAACTGGCCAAGCAAAAAAATGAACTTGGCACTTGTAGATATACATACAAAAAGTACGTCAAATACTGACCAAGTCGCATCAGAAACTGCTAGAAAATTTGGTGTGCTAATTGTCGCATATTTTGATTATGCACAAATGCGAGGGGATGAAAGCAGGGAATCAAAACAAGTACCAATAAGATATGCAAGTATCGGGGATTACGGCAAACTTACAAATAACGACAAAGCAGTTGCTAGGTTTTTTGCTTTGATGAGTCAAAGGAAAATGCCTATCGTTTATCCAAATACGGGTAATGGCAACGGTAATCCTTGGGATCTTGCGGGGCTTCAACCAGCAAGCAAACCACTTGTTGGCATAGCAGGATTCAACGACACAAACGGATATATGATAATTTTCTCAAATGCCAGCAGTGATCAGGTTACACTCAATATTTCTTCAAATATAGATTTCACAGGATATAAAAACGTTTCTACTCTTAGAGGTGAAGGCTCGTTTGTGAATACTAGTAGGCAGGTAGTTTTCTCACCTGGCGAAGTTATTGCCATTTATAAAGACGGTGCCGCTGCTCCAACCCCAACAGGAGGCGTTGGCCCAACAAGCCCACCCACACTAGCTCCAACAAATGGAGCCACAAATGCTCCAACACAAGCAGCCTCACCAACAAACACAGTAACACCCACCAAAACTCCCGTACCCACAAACACTCAGATACCAACACGGACACCCTCACCAACGAGAACTCCAACACCGACAAAAACACCCACTTTTACCCCAACATCTACAAATACGCCAACTGCAACCCTGACTCCATCCGCTACACCTACAATAACAAGTACTCCTACACCTAGCCCCATACTAGCAGCATTTTGTGCCCAATCAGAATGCGGAGTTTGCGGATGGAAAGATACTCAAGGAGTCTGTCATTCAGACGGGAGCATGCCAGACGGCCGTAAATGCTGCTTCACAACATGCATATCAAATTCGTGTAGACAAGTATCTGGTTTTGGTACAGACCGATGCTCAACTGATGCATCCTGTGTTCAAGTTACACCAATTATTCAATATGTTGTTGTAGAGCCATCAAATACTCTATCTCCAGCAATTTCTATAACTGGTAGCTCAACTCCAACTAAGACATCTACCACACCACTCCCAACAATTGTCATCACAACAACACCGGGCATCACTCAAATCGTGGTAAATCCTTCATATATTACACCAACAGCAAAGTTTATTGCACAAAATCCAACGATTGTTGTTGAACAGAACAAAGTCTTACCTTCATCTCTTACTACACAACAAGCGCAGCTCACCACCTCTAAACCAACTTCAAGTATGGGCAAAGAGTCAGAGCCTACTAACATTTCAAAACCAGAACCACCTGTGACTGGTAGTGTAAGCACAACAATAATTATTCTAGTAGTAGCTGGAGCAATAATTGCTGGTGCAATAATCTTCTAAAACAATCCAGCGACAAAAAACCAAAGCAGAAGAGAACTCCCTCCATAGGATATTAGAGGCAAAGGCACACCTACAATTGGTACAATTCCTAGATTCATTGAGATATTGATAAAAACCTGTAGGCAAAATAGGATGAGGTATCCTTGTAGAGCAATTTTGAGGTAATTATTACCTGATAAATTAATTTTTTTATAAAATCTGACTATAAGGATTGCTAACAAAGATAGTAAAATTATCACACCCGAATACCCAAACTGTTCACTATATGAGGAGAATGCGAAGTCTGTGTGATCTTCAGGAAGAAATGCAAGCTTCGATTGAGTGCCGGCACCAAGTCCTTTACCCATAAGTCCGCCCGATCCAATAGCAATTTTTGCTTGGACACTATTAAAATTTTCTTCTTTTTTGATTCCCTCAAATTTTTCAATATAACTATAAATTCGTTGCTTTTGAAAGTCTTTCAAGTTTGTAAATACCAAGATAACTGTCACTATAATTATTAAAATGCCTAGAATCATTTCTTTTAATTTGAATTTGAAGTGAGTATAAATCAATATGGAACTAGTAAAAAATAATAAAAAGGCAGTTCCAAAATCTGGTTGTAGAAAAATTAGGATTGTTGGAATCAACAGCAATATAATAGGCACTAGTATTTTGATTATTCTTATATTTATTAATGGTTTAATTTCTGAAATAAAGTAGGAAATCATGAGTATTACTGAGATTTTTGCGAATTCACTAGGTTGTATTGATATGCCATATACATTAAACCATCTTCTAGCTCCTTTAACAGGATCAGTGAACATCACCCCAATAAGTAGAATAAGAGTTAGGATATATCCAATTACAATGAATCTTTTTAGATAAATTCTAAAATGTTTCGTTTTTGCAATAAAATAAATAACAAGACAAAATACAAAAAAACCGAATTGTCTAAGCGCAAACTCAGGTGCTGCTCCCCACATTTGAAGCACACCAAATAGAGAAAGGCTAATGAGAATATACTCACTTATGTCTCGACTAAGAAAAAGTCTTGCAATCTTGTGTATTATTTTTGGTATAAAAAGCAATTTTTTGATGAGTTTAGCCAGCAACTTCTATTTTGTCTCCTTCAAGAATCTCTGTTATACGAAGTTTTTTCTTCAGAGAAGTGAGTAATTCAATATCTTTGACTGGTGCTTTCAACCTAATACTGTCACTTACTTGAAGTCCAATATTTTTACGTATAGCTTGCACTTCCCTTATCAAATCTCTGACACGCCCTTCCTTCTCAAGCTCCTCTGAAGTGAAAATAACTTCCTTTTCTGGATATCTGAATGAATTATTTATTACAATATTTTTTATATTTAGTTCAGATAACACCACTTCCCACATATTTGAGTGGATTTTTGAAACATCTTTGTCAATTTTTACATCCAAGCTTATGAGAGGTGTTCTTACTTTTTGATTATTGGATTTTCTAATCTGATGACCAATCTCACATATTTCTCTTGTTATCTGCATATTTGTTTCCAAAATATCATGATTGAAATCTGGAATAAGTTCGGGCCATTTTTCCAAATGTACAGATTCTTTGCCAGTAATCTTTTTGTATAGATATTCAGCATGGAATGGGACTATTGGAGCGATAAGTCTTAAGAATTTTTCAAAAACATGAAGCGTCACTTTGTAAAATTCTTCACCATCTTTTTCAAGATCTCCAGCACCTATTCTGTCACGACTTCTTCTCAAATGCCATCTTGACCAGTCATCAACAAATTGAATGATTGTTTTTACTACGCTCATTGTGTCAAAATTTTCCAAATGTTCAGTAACATCAGCAATCGTGGTGTTGAGCCTGGTCAATAGCCACTTATCAAGAACATTCCAATTATCAAAATCGGCAATATCCAAGTCGAATGACTTGAGGTTTGTATCAAAACCATCAGTTTTAGAATACATTTCTACGAAATTCCAAATATTCAGAAGTGGTATGATAAAAAGCCTTAGTTGATCACGATACTCAGCTTCAGAAATTTTTATATCTTCTGCTTTTGTTATAGGAGATCCAAGCAAATAGAGCCTCAGAGCATCTCCGCCATATTTTTCTATCACTTCTTTTGGGTCAGGGTAGTTTTTGTAGTTCTTACTCATTTTACGACCATCAGTACCAAGTATCACTCCACTAACTAGTACGTTTTTGAATGCATTGGTGTCGTAAATCGCAGTTGATATAACATGAAGTACATAAAACCACGCTCTTATCTGACCTGTGTACTCACTGATAAAGTCTGGTGGGAAGAAAGAAGCTAACTTCTCTTTGATATCTCTAACTTTTTGCATGCGATTTGGGAGGCCCGCCAAGTTTGACTTGGTGGGAGGGAACCCACTTGAGTCAGACATAATGTTAGAGTTTTCCATAGATTCGAATGGAAAATGTCTTTCTGCAAATGATGCAGAACCAGCTTCAATCCAGCTATCCAAAACCTCACTTACTCTGTGAGCATCTTTGCCACATTTATCACATTTTACAGTTACTTCATCTATTTCAGGTTTGTGAAGATCTGTAATCTGTCTACCTGCTTTTTTTGAAAGTTCTGATATTGATCCTGGTACAAACCTCTCTCCTCACTCACATTCCCATACTGGCACAGGGGACCCCCAGTATCTACTTCTTGATATGCACCAATCAGGGGCTCCTTCCATGCTTTTTTGGAAGCGACCATACTTGAAATGAGATGGATACCAGTTGACGGATTCATTGTTTTTGACTAGATTTGGCTTGAGTGTTTGTATATCCACATACCATGCTTCTTGAGGTTTGAAAATGAGTCTTTCATGACATCTCCAACAAAATGCAACTGTATGTGCATGTTTTGCATTTTCATGAAACATTAGACCTCTCTCAGTGAGATTTTGATTTATCAGCTTATTTGCTTTGAGATAAAACATTCCACCCCACCCATTTGGAGTTTCTTTTGTGAAATGACCCTCATCATCAACATTCAATACAATCTGAATATTATCTCTTTTCATCACTTTCAAATCCTCTTCACCATATGGTGCGATCGTTACTATACCAGTGCCTTCATCAGCCGTGACAAACTCGTCAGCAACTATTACATTTAGCTTTTTCCCCTCTTCTCTATCAAAATAATCAAAATGTGGCTCGTATTCTATACCTATTAGTTCTTTTCCCAGTTTTTTGTCTATTATTTTTACATCCTTTAGCTCTACACCTATTGACTTGAATGTTTGCTCAAGAGTTGTTTGTGCTACGATGTAATTTTCGTTATTGTATTGCGCAACAACATATACCAGATCAGGGTTCACAGCAAGCGCTGTGGTTGACAATTTGGTCCAAGGGGTAGTTGACCACGCCAAGAAATACGTTCCGCATTCCGAATTCCGAGTTCCGAGTTCACTATTCAAGTTAGTTTTAGTTTTTTCTTTAGTACTACTTGACACTTGGAATTTGCCTGCCTGCCGGCTAAGCAGGGAATTTAGAATTTTAACTTTGTATTTGTAGGTGTTTGCAGGCTCGATGACTTCCTTGTAATTTTCATTCGCATCCATTGCTACTTCAAAATTTGAGATTGGGGTTGAGCAATGAGGACAATATAGCGAGACTCTAAGACCCTTATAAATATATCCTTTGTCATACATTTGTTTGAAGACCCACATCACAGATTCCATGTAATTGGTATCCATTGTGCGGTAAGCGTGTTCAAAATCTACCCATCTACCGATATGATCCACATACCATTCCCATTCTGATGAGACATTATTCACATATAGTTTGCATTCATCAATAAATTTCTTTATACCCACTTTTTCTTCTATTTCTTTTTTTGATTTGAGGCCCAATGCATTTTCGACTTTGTTTTCTGCTGGAAGTCCATGACAATCCCATCCCCAAACACGTCGGACTGAATATCCTTGCATAGTCTTAAATCTTGGAAAGACATCTTTTAGGATGCTTCCTATGATATGACCATAGTGAGGCATTCCTGTAACAAATGGTGGTCCATCGAGAAAATTCCATACTTTCCTATTTTCAGTCTCAAATAGTGATTTTTTGAAGATATCGTTTTCTTTCCAGTAACTTAGAATCTCTTCCTCGATTTGGAAGTATTTCGAAGCTCCAGTTTGTGAATTTTTGTTATTGTGGGTTGTAGTATTATGTTTATCAGACATAGAAAAGCAATTATATCATTATGTCATGTTGGATTCCTGTATGAAATGTAAGCTATTTGGACTCGTAAATTGAGTAGCCAAGAAGCACATCTACACTAGTTATGTTTTTTTACAATTGTAAGTTTTTTATTTGGATTACCTTTTCGCACAAGAATATTTAAAGGCAATATAATCGCCTCTTTTTTACCATAGGGTCGATCTGGTCAGGAAGGCAATAATTTCGATCATAAAAAGCTACATTTTTGTACTTAGAGAGTTTTTGCACCAAAAGTATATTCCTTGGATAAACTTTTGAAAATCCTTGGCATAAAAGGAAAATACACAGATAGACTACCATCTGTAGGAACAAAAAATCTCTTTGTGCGATTGGCAAGCACATATTGCACCAATTCTTTTGATGCGTCTTGCCGAGTGAGAGCGTTTTGCGCATCGAAACTTGATATATAGATCAAACCAAATAAAGCAAACTCAACACCAATTAGAAAAGATACAAACAATATCAAGTATTTATTTTTTATGCTGGTCAAACCTATTGCAATGGGGATTGCTAACAAAACTCCAAAAATTGTAGATCTATTTATATTTGGGCTTCCAATATATGTGACTGCAGCAGGGACAAGACTTAAAAGCAAAATAGAGAAGTAACTCAATTTCAAATAGGTATCCCCAATTAATAAAAATTTCCTTAGTTTATATATGAAAAACAATATTCCCACCCCAAATCCAAAAAAAAGTAGCCCTACATTTGGAACAACATACTTATCAGACCAGCCCTTATCAAAGAATAGAAAATCTGGATTGAGGTAAGACAAATATTGCCTCAAATATTCTCTTCCAAAACCCAAGTATTTATTATGAATGACTCTATTCACTGAGGTGTTTTTTATTTTGCTCGCATAAATTAACTCTTGTGATTTTGGCTTTACACGACTCACATCGTTGAAAATGGATGTTTGATTTAGTCTTCCTGATCCCCAGTTGGTTGACAGTATATACAAAGTTAAAAAACTGAAAAGCGCTAGAGAGCCTGTAAGGAATATTCTTTGTTTTACAGTAACTCTTTGCCAAAAGATTATCATTGACAGAATCAACAAAATAGGTGGGTATATCCTAAAAGGATGATATACAAAATATCCAATCAGCAAAAACATCGAAGACAATATGTAATGGAGTATTTTCCTGCTTTCAATATATTCATAGAGGAAATATATTGCCGTGATGAAGAAAAAGGAGCCCATCACCCCTTCTGTGGATGTCCTTGAGAGTACCACATGCCATGGCATGATCGCCAACACTAATGAGCTATACAAGGCTGCTTTTGTATTGTTTGTTAACTTCAAAGCAATTCCAAATATAGGAAGAATTGTTAGTGCTCCCAAAAAAGCTGTAGGAAATCTTACCGCAAACTCATTCACTCCAAAAAACAATGTCGATATCCCAGATAAGTAAAAAGGACCTATGATGTAGAAATCACCAAATTTATTGAAGAACCAAAGTGGCCATGATTTGCCATATATATCTATTCCATTTTGAATTATATATCTGCCAACATAGCCTACGAGTACTTCATCTTCATGAAAATTATGGGGTAGTGACCCAAGACCAACTATTCTTACTAATAATGCAAGTAGTAGAATAAGTCCAAGATACAAATGCAGTCTGTATTTTTTGGTAATCATTTCTTTCTGAGGAATGCAGGCACATCAAATTCATCATTGTCCAACTCGTATTCTGGTTTCTCAGATGGAATATTTTGAGTGACACGCGTGGTTCGAATTGGATCAGGTATATTTGCAGGTGATACATTTGATTTGGTTTCATTTTGTAAACTAATTGGATTTTGAGGAGCATTCCTTGAAAAGCTTGACATTTGATCAGTGCGAGATCTTACAAGATTTATTCTTTCGTCAAACTTTGTAGCGATAAGTGTTACTTTTACATTATCTCGCAAATCTTCTTTTATAGTTGCGCCGAATATGATATCTGCTTCAGGATCAACAGCTTGAGACACCATATTTGCAGCTTCATCCACCTCAAGCATGGTTAGATCTGGACCACCAGTAATATTTATGAGTACTCCTCGCGCACCCTCAATAGTAGAATCAAGAAGAGGTGATGTTATTGCCTCTTGAACAGCTCGAATAGCCCTTGAATCTCCTGTTGCCACTCCTATTCCCATTAGAGCAGATCCAGAATTGGACATAATAGTTTTTACATCAGCGAAATCAACATTAATAAGACCAGGTTCTGTAATAAGCTCGGCAATCCCACGAACACCCTGATGAAGAACACTGTCAATCTTTTTCAAGGCTTCTATCATTGATGTTTTATTGTCGATTATTTGGAGGATTCTTTGATTTGGAACAATAATGAGTGTGTCGACATGCTCTTTTAACGATGCTATACCTGATTTTGCAGCATTCATTCTTTTGCTACCCTCAAACAAGAATGGCTTTGTTACAACAGCTACGGTAAGCGCTCCACATTCTCTAGCAATTCGAGCTACAACTGGCGATGCTCCTGTGCCGGTTCCTCCTCCCATACCAGCTGTAATAAACACCAGATCAGCTCCAGTTAATTCTTCACGAAGCTTTTCAACTGATTCTTCAGCGGCTTTTGAACCAACATCTGGATTTCCACCACTCCCAAGACCTCTTGTTACATCGTCACCTATTTGAACTTTAATATTTGCTTTATTAAATAAAAGTGCTTGAGCATCAGTATTAACAGAAATAAATTCTACTCCTGCTATGCCACCTTCATCTATCATGCTTCCTATCGCATTTGAGCCTCCCCCACCCACTCCAACCACTTTGATTTTTGCTACCTGACCATTTCCAGAATGAGGTTTTACGAGCATATTTTAATTATGGCAAAAATTGCCTAAAAATATCTTTAATTTTTTGAAAAATTTGAGACTGACCATTTGACTTTGTAACAGTTTTTATTGAATCAATAGAGCTTTGCATAAAGTCCATCAAATTGGTTGATTTATTTTTGGTGAGATTCATACCAAATGCAATAAGAAGTCCAGCTACAGTGGAATATGATGGGTCTTGCATTTCAGTAGTAACACCACTAATAAGAGTAGAGTGTAACATGGTGCCTGGAGTGAATGGCGATCCCGTCCTTACTGGAACATGCAAGTAGCTTTTTGCGATCTCCTGGATGCCTATTGTTCTAGCTCCACCACCAGTCAAAACCACACCTGCAGGTATAAGTTTGTTATATCTATGCTCTTCCAAATCTTTGGTGATCATCTGAAACATTTCTTCGAGGCGTACGGAAATAATGCCTTCATATACTGTTTTAGCAGTGTAATCTGAAGCATCTCCACGTGCAAGATATTGTGAGATATCAGGCAACTCTACTGCTTTTTTCGATGAGTGAGTTGGAACATATGCGTTTGATAGATACATTTTCATTTCCTCTGCCGTGTCAAGCGGCAATCCAAGACCAACTGCTAAATCTCCAGTAATATGTTTAGCACCAATCGGAATTGATGACGCATAACATAATGCATTATCTGAAAACACTGCATAATCAGTTTTACCACCTCCGACATCGACAACCAAAACACCCATTTCTCTTTCTGCTTCAGAAGTCGTTGAGTATGCGGATGCTGCAGCAGAGAATACAAATCCTTCGTTGTAAAGCTCTAGGGATTCAAGTACTCGTTCCATATTTCTTAGATTTGTTGATGAAGCAGTGATGATATTACAATCGACTTCAAGTCTTACACCACTCATTCCCATTGGATTTCTGATTTCGCTTTGACCATCAACCACAAACTGTCTAGGGGAAACAGTAAGCACATATCTTGTTGCAGGTATTGAGATAGCTTTTGCTGCATCAATTACTCTTTCAATGTCTGTTGCGACAATATCTCCTCTTGGATTTGCGACAGCCACTACTCCATGTGAATCTTGTGATGTTATGTGAGGTCCGCCTACTGAAGTAACAACGTTTTTGGCGCTAACTCCAGCCATTCTCTCTGCTTTCTGAAGTGCTTCATCAATGCTCTCTATTATTTGATCAATATCAACTATTACTCCTTTTTTAACTCCTTTTGAATTTGAAGTAGCATGTCCAACTATTTTCATTTTGCCCTGGTCCTCAAATGCGGTCATGAGAATAGTGATTTTTGTTGTCCCGATATCTATTGCAGTTAAAGTTTTCATATTAATACCAAAATCCGCCTACTTTCTCTAGGCATTATAAGCATACATAAAAAAAACTATTTTGTCGAGCATCCATTTGTCTACCCAGATTAGTTTTTTTCCCAACTTTTATTCTTTTTTTACTTTATTATTTTTTTGGTTATTCTCTTCTTACCCTTCCTCAATAATAGCTTTTTCAAACCTCAAATCCAAATTTCTTATTGATTTTCCTGATGTGTAAAGTTTACTCAAAAAATCATTCAATCTACTGTAGGTCTCATCTCTATTGCGCATAACTGACAATTTTATTGTGGTATTTGTTGTTGGTAATTCGCATACGACAAGTTCTGAATCCAGCAAATATATCCTAAATGCAGAAATTGAATTTTTCTTCAGTATTGATGCTATTTTTGAGATAAATTTCACTTCAGTTGAATCAAAACTTTCACCAACCTTAAGGTTTTGAGTTAAATAATTCGTTGGAATCTTGAGCTCACCCAAATCTTTTGGGATCTCATCTTGAATTCTTGTAATCCTTGAGATTGAATTGACTATAAAAACTCTACTATTTTTTGTAAAAAATGCTACATCAGGCATATATTCAGCATATATTTGAAGATTGCCTGGGGCTTTGAAGTCAATTTTTGAAACCTTTAGCGATGGGTTATTGTTTTCTATTATTTTCTGAATTTCAGAGTTGTCAAAAAATATCTTGTATTTCCCTAAAATCATTTCTAGACCCAAAACATTTTTAGGACTACCATTTACTTCTATCTTATTGATTCTTAATGCATAAATAAAGAGGGATGACGTCGTTGCAATCAAGACAAACAAACCTATTAATTGCGGCAGTTTGGCCAATCTACGCTTGCCAGATTTCTGCGATAATTCTCTCTGCTGCGTTTCTGATATCGAGTTTTTTGAGCTTATCATATGATTTTTCAAGTTTCGGCATTGATCTTAGAACTGCCATTATTCTGTCATAAAGTAAATTTGATGACTGAGATTGGTCAAAAATTTCTGCTACTCCATAGTCTGCAAGAAACTGGGCATGATATTCTTGTTCATTTCTTGCTGAATATGGCAAAGGTATGAGTATAGCGGGCTTTTTTAAAGCAATAAGCTCAAAAAAGGTATTAGCTCCAGACCTACAAACCACAAGATCTGCACATTGAAGCATTGCCGCCATGTCTTTTGTATTTAGGTGAGTGACTGGGTGATATTTGTGCTTATATTTATTTGTGAGATCAACCTTCATTTTTCCAGATTTTTCATAATCTCCATATTGTTTTACATTACCCACCTGATGAACGACACTCATATTCAGTAACAATTTCGGAAGAATGTTAAATATATGTTCATTTATTGCATGTGAGCCCATATTACCACCATTGATAAACAATATTGGTGAACTCATCGAATCTATAAATGATGGTGGGGGTTGGACTTCAAAAATATCAGATCTTATAGGATTTCCAGTATAAACAACTTTTTTTCCTATAGCACTTATTAGTGCAAATTCTTGCACACTTTCTGGAAAGGATACGAATATTTTTTTGGCAAAGAAACCCATTAGTCTATTTGCATTACCTGCTTTTGATGTTTGCTCATGTAAATAAAAGGGAACATTTTTTAGTGCACATGCTATTCCTATCGGTAAACTAATATATCCTCCAAATGCTAGTACTACGTCTGGTTGCTCATCTTTTAAGATATTTAGAGACTGTTTTACCGAAGATTGTAATATTTTGAGTCCTTTTAGTCCTCTCAGTGCTTTTGATTCTATAAACTTTATGTTCCTATCAAGCGCTATCTCTTGATATTCGAGAGTATTTTCTGTTTCAGCGATGTTAATATATTTTCTTCCCAAGAAAACAATATTCACATCAGGTTTGCTGGTTTTGAGAAAGTCTATACAGGCGATAGCAGGAGTTGGATGCCCACCTATCAAAAGAATTTTTTTTATAGACATATTATTTTTGCAATGCGTTTCCTTTCAATATTCTTTTTACAAAAAATGATTCTTCTCTTGCTGCATTGTGCGAACCTTTTGCGATATTAATTGCAATACCAACCAAACAAAAAGAGATAAAAAGATGTGTTCCGCCGTATGAAATAAACGGAAGTGGAACACCCGTCAATGGAATTAGCCTAGTCATTGACGCTAGATTTACAAGAGATTGTAAACCAAAATACAAAAAAATTCCTACTCCAAGCATGAAACCAAATCTATCTCTCGCTTGGATAACCATCCGATATAGATAATACAGGAACACCGCGGATAGCGCAACAAACGCAAAGGCACCAACAAAACCAAGCTCTTCGACAAATATTGCAAAAATACTATCAGTGTGAGCTTCAGGCAAATACAAGTACCTTTGACGAGATGCACCAAAACCAACCCCCAAAAAACCACCATTTTGGAAAGCAATTATTATTTGTCTGACATGATATCCCATTCCTTGGGGGTCATGATTTACGTTGAATAAAGACATAAGTCTTTGAAGCCGATATGAAGCTGATTGCGCGGTAAGAATCGCAAGACCCGCAAATGCAGGAATAAGGAGCAGCAATTGTTTTAGATCAACGCCAGCCAAAAAATACATCCCAACAGCAATCATACCCACAATCATAGCCGTACCCATATCGGGTTGCGCCATGATAAGTGCCATAAGAAGTAGCAATAGAATCGCGAATGCATAGATTCTTTGCTTTTCTCGATGCTGGAACCACGCTGCCAAATATATTATTACTGAAGACTTTACAAGCTCTGATGGTTGAAAATTAGTAAATCCAACATCTATCCATCTTCTGGCACCATTCACCTTCGTACCTATTCCTGGGATAAGCACCGCTATCAAAAAAACAATACTCAATATGATTGATGGCATGGCAAAAAATACTATTTTCTTATAATCAAATTTTGACAAAATCCACATTGCAATAACACCTAAGATAAACCATACGAGTTGTTTTTTGAAATAAAAAAACGGATCACCTATCTCTTGAATAGTTCTTATAGAAGAGCTCTCAAAAACAAAATACAAACCAATAAGAGTAAGGATTATGGGTATAGTGTAGAGATTGTTATACCAAGCAGATTTGATATCTTTTGCATTCATTAAAAAATTATATCAGATATATTGTCTTACAGATTCTACAAACTTTTCTCCTCTATCAAATTCATTTTTAAACTGAGCAAACGATGTTGCACCAGGACTAAAGAGCAAATAAACGGGTTTCCCCATTGATTTACAAAACTCCAATGCATTTTTGACTGTTTCTTGAAGCTTGGGATACGGCACAAATATTTGGATTTCTTTTAATTCTTTTAACTTCGTAATAATTTCATCTGTAAATGAACCAGTTAAAAGAAATATTGCTTTTATATTGCTACTTTTAGATGATATAGATGTTAAAAGATCTTCATATGATAAATTTTTAGAATTTCCACCTAGAATCAAAACTAAATCTTTATCATGAAATGTATTCAATGCTGCAATACACGCGATAGGTGTGGTAGAGGCCGAGTCATTTATTACTTCTACATTATCAAATTGACCCACTATTTCTTGCCTACTTGGCATATTTTTAGAAAGTGAGATTACTTTTTCTATGTCAATTTCGTTGACATTTTGCAATATTGCTTCGCAAACTTTTTTTGCCAGTGAAGCGTTTAGCATATTGTGCAGTCCCCTTAGATGAACTAAAGAGCTTAAAAACAATTTATCGCTGACTTTGTAAACATTTTTGCAGGTTGGTTTAACAATTTCAAAAAAGTCTATAGCAAATCTATCTGCTATTACTAGATGGTCATTATCTTTTTGATATGCATAAACTGCGCATTTATCATAGATATAATCACGCATGGAAGAATAATAATTCAAATGATCCTCAAATATTCCCGTCACGACAGAATATTCGGGTGAACACTTGAGTCGATGTAATCCAGAAAGTTGCCAAGATGAAAGCTCAAGAACTGTAATATCCGTCTCGCTCACCATATCAAGAAGTTCAATGGTAGAACTCCCTGGCAAATTGCCTGCCAATAGAACCTTTCCTTTCTTATAGTATTCTGACAAAACACGATATACCATCATCGTGGTTGTAGATTTTCCTCTTGTACCTGTAATTCCAACTACCTTACAAGGAGCATATTTCATAAAAAGGGCAGCTTCCATGTGCACCTTTATTTGCTTTTTTTGGGCTTCAAGGACTATTTCATGATTCCACCTAAAAGATGGACCTTTTATTACAAATTCATAGGAACTTATATCATTTGGTTTCCTACCACTTAGCAAATATTCAACATTTTCAAGATTTGCAAGTGATCTAATAGATGTTGCCAATGTGTTTTCATCTTTGTCGTCATAGACAGTCACTTTTGCTCCATGTTTTACAAAAAACCTGACTACTCCAACTCCACCGCCTTGTATCCCAAGGCCCAAAACTAGTATTTTTTTACCTTGAAATTGACTGAGAAACTCATTTATACTCGTTTTCATTTTAGAAAAGCAATTGCAAGACCAATAACAGCAAAAGTGAATGCTAAAAGCCAAAGTCGAAAAACCACTTTTGGCTCTTGCCAACCTTTGTGTTGTAGAAATAGATGAAATGGTGCAACAGGATATAGCTTTTTCTTAAAAATCTTCTTATAAATAAGCTGGGTTCCAGACATGAATATTTCAATGAAAAATACACCGCCGATAACAGGTAATGCGAAAGTTTTTCCAATTATGAGCCCTATTACCGCAAATGTTGCCCCAAAAGATAATGCACCAGTATCTCCAAGCATGATACGTGCTGGATAAACGTTGAAATACAAAAATGCGATAAGTCCACCAAGCCATATAGCTATAAAAAGAGATGTTGGAACATCAATAATGCTTCGTGCAACAACCCAGAAAGCGGTAAGCGCAATAAGCAGTATTCCACTGGAAAGTCCATCAAGTCCATCAGTGATATTCATAGCATTTGAGAATGCAATGATCACAAATGATGAAAAAATAATATACCAGTATGAAATGTGGTAGGTTCCTATGAAGGGTATGTGAATGATATCAATTTTCAAAACAAGATTTAAAAGCAAAGAGACGATTAGCGCAAGAACTACTTGGATAATGAATTTTTGTCTCATTCTAAGCCCAAAGAATTGATGTCTTTTCCAAAGGAATATTTTTACAAGGTCATCATACAATCCAAGCATTCCAAAACTAACAAATGTAAAAAGAATAATTAGAATTTCTGCGATAAGAGATGGATAATTTGCAGAAAAATCACTACGTTTTACCAGAAACCATAACAAATAACCCAAATAAATTATTGAAGTCAAAATAATTATCAGTATTCCACCACCTACAGGAGTACCCACCTTGTGTGAATTGAATTTGTCAAATATTGGTGTAATTTTGCCAAAAGGATCTTTTGTCTCTTGATTTACTCTCATCATTTTTCTTGCATATAGATAGTTTATAAACGGAATGAGAAGAAAAAAATGAAGAGTAAGTGAAGCTATTGTTGCAAAAAGAAATAGTGAAGTTGCGTTCATAAATCAAGCGTTAAAATATGGCCAGAATATAATAATTGCACAAATCAAAGCGCCAACTGAAAAAAGGAGCATTGCTGCAGCAGCAGCATCTTTTGCGATTTTCACATCTTCTCTTTTCTCAAGAGTTACACAATCTAATGTCTGCTCAATAGATGAATTGATAGTCTCTATAGCAAGCCCAACACTTATAAGAATTATGATAATAAGCCAATCAAACTTGCTTATTCCAAAAATGAAGCCAAATACAATTGAGATAATGCTCAAAGTCAAATGAATGAGATAATTTGGTTGTGTTCTAAAAGACCATAAGACTCCTTCAATCGCGTGCTTGAATGAAATGGTATGTTTGTGCAGTCTGTGTCTTATGTGATGTATCATAATTAGATTACTTTTTTTATAACTTCTTCAAGCTTATTTATGTCGTGTCTTACTATGCTATGAGCAAATGTTGACGCTAGAGACTCGTTTTTATGGCCTTCGGATATTTGCGAAGTATCCACAAGGTCAGCTTTGATAACTTGACCATTGAATCCATTTTCTTTTAGATTGTCTACGACTGGTACTTCCCCAAATTCTTGATATCTTTTGATCATGTCAGTTGGTAAATTTCCTTCATTTACGATACAAACATCTGGCAATTTCCCGAAATACTTATGAAAATCTCGAATATGTTCCCACGCACCATACCCATAGGTCTGAGATGCTTTTGTCATAAGATTCATGATATAGATTAGTTTTGCATTACTTTTTTGGATAGAATCACTTATCCCTTCTGCGAGACTAATAGAGATGATGCTCGAATACAGGTCTCCGGGTCCTGCGATAATAACATCGGATTGTTTGATTCTTTCAAGTGCTTTTGGATTGGCTTTGACTTGTGGGACAGCAATTGCTTTTGTAATCATTCCGTTATCAGGATTTAGCTCGTCTAGATCTTTTTCGCCACTTACGACTCTACCTGTATTATAGGTAACTTCGATATTGGCTTGATTTAGTGTTGCAGGAATTACCCTTCCTATGCACTGCATCACATAATGAACTTCGTCCAGTACTTCGTCGTAATTATTCGAAATTTTTTCTAGTGCAGAAATGAAAATATTCCCAAAGCTATGACCTTTGAGATCACCCTGTTCGAATCTGTAAGTAAATAGTTTTCTCCATATTTCTGGAGCTTCAGAAAGTGCAACCAAACACTGTCTCAAATCCCCTGGTGGAAGCACCCCAAGCTGATCCCTAAGCTTTCCCGTTGAACCTCCCGAATCAAGCATAGTGACAATTGCCGCAAGGTCCACTTGTGGGGTTGTTTTTAGAGCAGTCAGAACTGCATAAGAGCCCGTTCCTCCGCCCAATACTGTTATTTTTTTCATTATTTAGCAAATAGCTAATGAAAAGCGATTTTACTGTATAATTATACATTAATATGAATGAACCTATCGCTATTTTGCTTGCCGGAGGAAGCGGTACCCGCTTTGCTCCATTTGTCTCAGACAAAATCATTTGGCCGTTTATGGGTGCACCCTTTGTATCTTGTCTACTAAAGTCTCTAATTGAGTCCAAAATTAAGTCAATTATTGTTGTTACTAATAATAACAACCATGAATTTTTTAAATGTCTAAATATCCAGGGTGTATCAGTTACTTGTATACCTCAGGGGGAGGATAATGGTATGTCTGCAGCGCTCTATAGCATCAGGTCACAAATTAGCGGCAGACCTATTTTAGTGCTAAATGCAGATGATTATGTCGAAACCAACCTGATTAAATCTATTCTATCTAAGATAAAAAAGACCAATCCCAAAACCCTCCTTGTGGGGCTAAAACGATCTGAAGATTTGCCAGTAGGATATCTCAAAGTTCAAAATGAAAAGGTAGTGAGCATGGTTGAGAAACCACCTTCGGGTCAACGACCAAGCGATTTAGTAAAACTTACAGCCGACTACTTTAGTAATTCTGACGATATTTTCACACACCTAGACTCTACCCCAAAAGCCCCAGGCTCTGATTCACACTATGAAGATGCACTTATTAAGCTTCTTGCCGAGAAACAGGCCGACTATTTGAGCTATGAAGGACTTTGGTTCAAGCTCAAATATCCTCATTATGTAATAGATGTAATGGAGCTATTTCAAAAAGTAAATATCAAAAGCTTTGTGCACAGAAAGGCATTTATACATAAAAATGCGATTATTGAGGATGATGTGTACATAGATGAAGGAGCGAGAATTGAGCCTGGTGCGATAATCAAATCTGGTTCATATATAGGAAGAAATGTGATAATTGGCAATAATGCACTTGTTAGACAAAGTTTTGTTGAGGAAGGATCAGTCATAGGATACGGCAGCGAAATCGCCAGAAGCTATGTGGGACCCAAATGTCAGGTTCACCACTCATTTGTAGGAGATAGTGTACTTGAGGGTGGCAATAACATGAGTTGGGGGACTGTAACAGCAAATCTAAGAATCGATGGCAAGGAAGTATTACTCAGGCATCCAAATGGTACAAAAGTACCTTCAGGCAGACACAAGCTTGGAGCAATGATTGGTCAAAATGCATTTTTGGGGATTAACTGCAGCACAATGCCTGGAGTTTGTATTGCGGCCTCAACTAAAGTCATGCCAGGAACTATAGTAAAAGACACTGTCTGATTTTTATTGTTTTTTTGAAAATCATTTTCCACTTCACACATACTCTATATCTGCGCCGAGATTCTTAAGTTTTTGGATAAGATTCTCATATACTCTTTCTATTTGAGAAATACCATTTACATAAGACACGCCCTCTGCTGACAAGGCAGCCATCACAACAACAGCCCCTGCCCTTAGATCGTGTACAGCGAGTACACCATTGTGCAATCTCTCTACCCCAGTGATTCTTATAGCTTGTCTATACTCTTTTCCTTTTACATATTTGAATTGATATACTCTCTCAGGATCAATAATTTGTGGTTGGAAAAATTCTATCTTTGCTCCTACTTTTTGAAGCTCTTGGACATAGTTTAGTCTAGACTCAAGCATGGTTTCATGAATCACTGCTTGACCATCCGCAGTTGACATGAGAAGCCCCCACTGAGGTTGCCAATCTGTCATATAACCCGGGTGAGGTGATGTTTCGACATCAACCGATTTGAGACGTCCTTTATAGAAAAATCGTATTTTATTCTCGCCAAGATACTCCACTCCTCCACCAGCCATTTCGATTTTTTGAAGAAATGAAGTTATTAGATTCTTATGAATATTTTTTATGGTTATATCTCCATGTGTTGCATAAGCTAACGCTGCAAAAGTGACAGCTTCATTTCTATCTTCAATAATCTCATAAGCCTCATCAAGGTGAAGTGTTGGCACAGATTGTATTTGCATGTCTTTGCCTATTCTTTGGATCTTGGCACCTGATTTATTTAACATGTTAATAAGATCATCAATCTCAGGCTCCAATGCGCAGTTTTTGAGATAGACTTTCCCACCACCACAAACTGATGCAAGGATTAAAGCTTCGGTACCAGTATGAGTTGGTTTTTCAAATGTGTATTCACCTTCAATATTTTTCGTTTTGTGAGCTTCGTAATATCCAGTTTCCGAGTGATATTTCATTTTGACACCAAGCGCCTCAAATCCCGAAATAATACGTTCAATCGGCCTAGCTCCTATTCTGCATCCTCCTGGATTTGGAATAAATACAGTATCAAATTTTTTCAGCAATGGTCCAAACAACAGAAAAGAGGATCTTATTTTGGATCCATACAACAAGCTTACCTCGGCTTTTTTTATTGTGGCTGGGTTAATTTTTGCAATATTATTTTCTATCTCTGCTTTTATACCCAGGTCATGCATGAGAGATAGAAGTTCATTGTTGTCTTGATTATTGGGAACGTTTTTTATAACTACTACTTCGTCATACAATAATGATGCAATCATCATTTTGATTGAGGCATTTTTCGCCCCAGACAAAGTTACACTTCCTTGCAATTTTTTGCCTCCCCGAATCACATAGCTGTCTGACATAATTTAGTACAAATTCGAAATTCTAAATACGAAATTCTAAACAAATTCAAATTCCCAAGTTAAAAAATTTAAACTTCGTGTTATTTGTTAATTTGAATTTGAAATTTTGTGTTTGTTTAGAAATTAGTAATTTGAGCTTAGTAATTCGCTCTAAACTCTCTGCTCTCTGCTCTCTGCTCTCTGCTCTCTGCTCTCTGCTCTCTGCTCTCAATATATTATATTTATTTCTGGCTCAATATTTATACCAGTTGCCTCTTTGAAATCCCTTTGCATCATACCTATTACATTGAGAACTTCCTGAGCGCTTGCTTCTCCAAAATTACAAAGTATAAGCGCGTGTTTTTGCCAAGTTCCAACATTCCCGATTCTTTTATCTTTCCACCCTAGAGCATCAAAGATGTGTCCTGCTGCAATCTTATATTTACTATTATTTTCAATTTGCTCGTTACCATCGATATACTTCATTTTATCTATTGGATAATATTGAAGGTTTGGATATTTTTTTAGAATTTCTATTAATTTTTCGCCTCGCACTATGGGGTTCATAAACAAGCTTCCATTTGTTCCAACTGAGGTAAAATCTGGCAATTTGGATTTTCTGATTTTTACAATCGAATCATATATTATTTTGAGCTCGTTTTGGCTATTTTTTGAATCCATAACATCTGTCATCCTTTCAGACAAAGAATAGTATGATTTTTCGATCTTGTGATGACCAGGTTTTGTAAGCCTAAGAGTAACGCTTGTTATTATAAAGTTATTATCACCACCCAATATCCGCTTTTTAAAAATGCTATTACGATATCCGAATTCACAATCAACCACACTCAAAGTAGATAGATGACCACTTGAAATGTCATACACTTCCACAAGCTCGCAGACTTCTTCAAAAGCACGTCCATAGGCTGCAATATTTTGAACAGGTGCAGCTCCGACTTTTCCTGGTATATATGCCAAATTCTCAATTCCACCCAAATCTTCTTGAACGAATTTCTCTACAAGTTTAATCCAATCTTCTCCAGACGATACTTTATAAAAAATCTCAGAATCAGTTTCACTCAACTTCCAAATTCCTTTTAGATCTATTTCAATCACTAAGCCTTCATATATATCGCTCGCAAATAGAGTATTTGCCCCAAGACCGACGATTTGATGTTTTGGATATTTACTGACTAGTCCAGTCTCATGAAGCTCTTTCAAGTCCTCCGAACTGGATATATTTACATATGCTGATGCAATTGTTGGAATTTTCCAGGTTGTTTTTGATTTTAGATTGAAATCCTTTTGTACATTTAACATATTACAAATTTTCTAGTCTTTTAATAATGCCTGGTATTAGCTTGTAAATATCTCCTGCACCAATTGTCAAAATTACATCTCCCTTTTTTTACAATAGAATAGAGAAAATATTCGAGATCGGAGCGCGATTGAAAACCGAATATGTTATTGTAGCCCATCGCTTTTGCTGTTTTTGCAAGATCCACAGAGGAAATTACTGCGCCACTAATATTTTCCCTAGCACTTGGGAAAATCGCATCAATAAGTGTCACATCTGCATGAGAAAACGCTTCAATAAATTGATCCTTTAAAGCAATAGTTCTTGAATATGTATGACTTTGAAAAGCCATCACTATTCTTCTCTTTGGATAAATAGATTTCAGTTTTTTAAGAGTTGCAATAATCTCAGCTGGATGATGTCCATAGTCATCAAATATACAAACCTGATTGATTTCGCCATAAAACTCAAGTCTTCTAGCGACTCCAACAAAACCTTTTAGAGTCTCCTTCGTCCAATTTATATCAAAACCAAAGTCATGCAAACATTTGTATATACCATTTTTGTTTTCCTCGATGCTTTTACTATTGCATTCATAAACATTTTTAGAATGAGTATAAAATTCTTTGAATACGTTCTTCACATGATTTAGATCTCTATAAATATCTGGATGATCAAAATCTATATTAGTATTTATAATATGAGTCGGATGGTATAACAAAATTTTTGGTGTATCGTCGGTTGGTGGACACACTCCGTATTCATCAGCTTCAAAAACCAAAAATTCTGACCCCTCTACATAATTTCCACCTAAGAATTCTTCTACATTTCCCTTTGAGTCATAGCCTCTGAAATATGGTGCTCCAACTAACCAACTCACCTTAAGTCCAAGTGATTGCATTGTATAAGCCATCATGCTTGAAGTGCTTGTTTTGCCATGACTTCCACATATTGCAATAGAGTTTTTGAAATATTTAAGTAGATCAGCTATGAATTGACCTTGAGTAATTATCTTAATATTCTTACTAATTGCATCTTTTACTTGTTTACTTTCTTTCCCTTTATGAGCTGCACCATAAACAACAAGGTCTGTGTCTTTTGGAATTGGATCGTCAAGTGAAATAGGCGATATATGCCATTTACTTAATACTTTATCTGTAATTTGAGGGTCGTCAGTATCAGAACCTGATACGCTTTTCCCTGTTTGTAGACACATTATTGCGAGATTGGACATCATGACACCTTTTATTCCCAGAAAAAAGACATTTTTGGATTTCCAAGAATCTTGCATATTTGATGATTATAGTACACCCTCAAAGTCATTTCACACCGATGTGTATGGGTTGTAATATATGAGAAGATCTAATATATTTATTACTGATATATTTTGCTTCGCTTTGATATATGTCCACACTCAAAGTAATCTCAAATCCAAAAAATAAAGATATTGAGAAATTTATAAAAAACCACTCAAATCTACAGGAAGATATGATGCAAATGATCCGGGATAACAATGTAAGAGTAAGACTGTCTCTCAACAACGAACATGTTCTTTTGGTTTTTTATATACCAGAATACATTGTTGCAAAAAGAAAAATCTCTAGCGTCGAAATTAACGCTTTCTATGACCGAAAGAAAAATGAAGCCACAGTTTTTGCCTTCAACACTAATCATTTTTTTGACAAATACAAAAAACAGATTGAATCTATAGAGTTTAAGACATTCGGAAAATTTTTGGAGGGGTTACTATCGATAATCCTAGAAGATGAGGCAAAAATACTGGAACATATTCTACAAGACACTCAAGAAGTCAAAGATGAGTATGCAACATCACGTGACTCAACAATAGTTATAAGACATCTTACAAACAACCTCACAAATATCACCACCCTAAAACTCTTATTTGACAATCTTAATCAGCTTCTTGATAAAGCAGAAGAATATATTCGAAATTATGAAGATTCGATCATCAACTACCAACGAAATTACATCACTGAAGAGCTCCAATTTGCCAAAGAATATTGCGAAACACTTATGACATCTCTAAATACTAAGTATCAGGTCAAAATGACAGATATTTTGTATTCATATACAAGATACACATTCATAATTTTCTTTTCGGGGGCTGTATTTCAGATTGTAGACGCATTTCACAAAGACACATCCCCTATTAAAACTACATTCATGATAGCTCTTCTTACTACAATTTTGGGCAGTCTTCTAATGCTAAAAAAGTTCTAAATATTGATTTTAGTGGTAATAGATAATTATCTCTTGCATTTTGTTCATACTGGTCGTATAGTAGTGGCAAATTTGGAAACACTATATATAGTGATATTTTCAACTTAATAATTGAATATAGTTATTCCAAGTTAATACAAATTGAAAAGTCCTTTACTTATAAAGTGCTTTTACATGCTATAAACTCTATACAAAAATGATCACGCTACCTAGTAGGCAAACCCTATTAAAAGTTTATAGAAATTTTCTACAAAAAGTGGCATCACTATCTGTGGTGTCTATATTTCTTGCAAACTCATATCTTCCCTATTTCATATTTCATCCAGCTATAGCGCATGCTGACAATCTGCCTGAACTTAGTGTGTCTTTTGATAAAACAGATAATAAACTAGATATTCACGTCAATACATCTTCAGAATTGAAATACCTAGTTTCGTATTCTCATACTTTCAATGGTGAAATTAAGATTGAAGGAGTAGAAGGCAATGACAAAGATGATTCTGGAGTTATTTCAAAAAAAATATTTCTTGGTACATGCTCGCTCTTTGACTGCATCAATCATGATGTAAAAAGAATTATTGTTAAAGCATATATCAAAGATTTGAATTGGGCTAGCGAACAAAAATTTGTGATTGAGCCAAATTTGGATCTTTCTATAGTTAGAAAAACAACGATAGAAGTAAAAGAAGATAAACTAGAATTAGCAAACGAAGATGAGAAATGGTTAAAAGACTTCGGCACCATTGAGCCATCTCTTACCCCAACACCATCCGCAAGTCTAATACCTACACATATTGTGTCCCAAACTGTATCTCCTACACCAGATGTGGTGGTTGATACTCCAGTACAAACTCCTACGATTACAACAACACCCCTACTTGTGCCTACCAATGCAATCGTATCCCTAGATGAAGAAGTAAAAGTAAGGATTGTAGAATCAACAAAAGTTGAACCATCTCTAATAGAGTCCATTATTAGCGCCTTGATTCCATTTCTAAGTACCGACAAACAAGATTACACACCAACAGAGAAAGCAATAATATCAGGAAGTAACTTTGCACCAAATGCCAAATATGACATAACAATTTTCTCTTCAGATTATCCGCCAGTAACTCATAATGACACAATAACTACGCTAACAAATGGAACATTTTCATACGAATATCAATTGGATGGTGTATATAGACCTAATTACACTGTAGAAATTCGTGATACACAAGGTTTATTAGTGGCATCAACAAAGTTCCTCGATTCTCCTCAAGGCTGCCTACCAACAAATACACCAACAAGAACACCTACCCCAACAAAAACACCCACTTCTACTCCAACAGTTACTCCTTCTTGTGGTTTAAGTTATTTATATGAAAAAACATCAGATTTCAGCGATTCTAAATTAGATATAAATTTCTCAAGCAACAACAACTCAATTAGTGTGACTTCTGAAGAAGGATATATCATCTTAAATGTATGGATGGATGTGGAAAATGATGGGCATAATGGATACTATTTATATTCTAATAACGCACTAAATAACTTCAACCCTAACCCTGGATATAGAATCTCCAAAGTAAAAGTAGAAGTTCAATCACTTTGCCCAACAAACACTCCAACCGCTACTCTTACAAATACACCAACTTCTACCCCAACGAGTACACCAACATCAACACCAACTAACACGCCCACAAATACACCAACCAACACTCCTACTTCCACACCCACAGACACACCAACATCAACGCCAACAGCCACACCCACTTCTACTCCAACCAACACTCCAACCCCAACACCATCTTGCGACATCCAGTATATATATGAAAAAAGTTCAGATTTTAGTAATTCTAAAATTGAAATCAACTTTAGTAATTCTGATGAATCAATTAGCGTATCTGCAAAATCAGGATATACGATAAGCAGGATATGGCTTGATGTTGAGGACGATGGACATTCGGGCTATTATTTATACTCGAGTGGTCCAATCTCAAATTTTAATCCAAATCCTGGAAAAGATATTAACAAGGCAAAAGTAGAAGTTTTAAGTTTGTGCCCAACATCAACCCCAACTACAACACCTACAAGCACTCCAACACCTACAAATACCACAACACCAACTAATACTCCCACTATTACTCCAACTTCATCTCCCACTACTCCACCAGCTAGATGCGGAGACGGTACTGTGAATCAACAATCCGAGCTGTGTGATGATGGCAATCAAAATGACAATGACTACTGCAACAATAATTGTCAGCCAAACGAAAACGTATGTTTGCCAGACATCAATATGGTCTCAAATGGGGACTTTGAAAATCCTGTCGTGACCAGTGGTAGCCAGTGGGATATATTCAATATATTCTCACCTTTCATAGGCTGGATACCTTCCTGGCTATCAGGAACGACTTCTTATGATGGTGACACAAGACCAGATCTTGCAAATATCGAGCTTCATAGAGGTGTAAATGGTTGGTCATCTTTCTCAGGGTCTCAACACACCGAGCTTGATAGCGATTGGATGGGTCCAACTGATTCAACAACTGGTGAACCTGCATCAATTTCCATAAGTCAGAACCTCAACACAATCCCAGGTTTTAAATACGAAGTAAAGTTTGCATATTCTCCAAGACCTGGAGCATCCAGTAGCGACAATCAAATGAAATTTGAATTTGGATCAAACTCTGAATCATATGGACCCATTTCAACTGGAGGAACAAACTGGAACACAATCTCAAAAACGTACACAGCCAATTCGAAATCAACAAAAATATCATTTTCAGATATTGGCACTTCAAACTCAGAAGGAATGTTTCTAGACAATGTTAGTGTGAAGTGTATTGGTGCTGAACCAGTGAAAATAGTTGCACAAAAAGTAATTTGCGACAACGAAATTGACTTGCCAAACAATACACAAGGAACAATAAATGCTTCAACCGCCCAAAATTGGGTAAATCAATCAAATGGTAAATGTAGAATTGCTGACAACTGGGATTTCCAGTGGGCAAACGCAGGAGCAGGATCCTTTGGTGAATTTCAAACCAATGGTTCTGCACTTACCACCCCCTGGAATACGTTTAGTTCAATAGCCGGGCTGGCCGAAACATCCGTACCATTTACTCCAACAAATGGTCGAATTGAGGTACGCGAAGTAATCCCAGACGCTATATATGTACCTTTTACTAACGGAAGCAATATAAGCGCTGAGTTTTATTGTACGGGAGATACTACAAATTATGATAATTGGGAATGGATAAATAGCCCAACACCTGGCTCCACTTATTATTGCGTTGCCTTTAATGCACCAAAAAATGGCGTAGTAGAAGGAGCAAAATGGCTTGACACAAATGGTAATGGGCAATGGGATCAAGAGGAACCCAAACTTGCAGGATGGACAATTGATCTAAATCAAAATGGTCAAGTAATAAAGCAAGTCGATACAGATTCTCAAGGATTTACATTTACAAATGTTTCGCCTGGAGATTACGATGTTTGTGAAGTGCAGAAATCAGGATGGACTCAGACATATCCTACTAATAATGAATGTCATCATATATCCGTATCAAGTGGGCTCAAAGTAGATAACATAACATTTGGGAATTTCGAAAAAGGAGATATTGATGTTTGGAAATATGAAGATACCGATGATGTGCTTGGAAAATCCAGTGAAGAAAACTATATAGGAGACCCAACGTTTACCTTCCGAATATACAAAAACGTTAATAGTTTATGGACAAAAATTGGTGAAGAAAACACAGATTCTTCAGGAAAAGCAACTTTCACCAATATTTTTGATAATGTTGGAAATTACTTTGTCTGCGAAGTGAAAAAAGATGGTTGGGAAGAAATGAGATCTAGACACAACGAGGCAAACAACTTGTCAGGTGCTTCAGATGAATACTCTGTATGTGATAACATCACAGTAAATGGTTCTGGATACAGTACCCAAAGTGAATTTGGCAACATACACAAAGGAAGGGTCTTGGTATACAAATTCCACGATCTGAATGCCGATGGGAAGAGGGATGAAAATGAGCCACTAATGTCAGACTGGGAAATAAATATAAGTCAAGACAACGAAACAAACTCATTAACACAAATCACAAACTCATCTGGTTCTACAGAATTTACACTAAATCCAGGTACATATGTGCTTGGTGAGACTCAAAAAAATGACTGGTATCAATCCAATATCTACTGTGAAGATCAAGGTGAAGGTACCAAGATCACTCAGCAAGGATTTGCATATGGACATCATGGAGCATGCTCTGGATGGAATCAGTGCGGGAATGCCCAAACTTGCGCTCTCAAAGCTTGTCAAGCAAATGGCTATAGCAATCTCGTTTCTTATGGTGATCAAAAACCATGCACACAATTTGCTAACTGCAGCCTCTTTTATGACATAAACTCAAATCTCAGTTATCAAGCAAATTGGGGCAACTGGTGCAATGTAATGGGAGTCACAGATATAGTCTGTAACAATAAAAGCTCATCTACTCCTACTCCCACGCCTGCACAGAAAGCAAGTTTATTGAACAAGATATTAGGAGTGAGGGATGTTCACGCAGAAGAATTGCAACAAAAAATCAGCAATTCTAAAGAAATTGTTGTATCTCCTGGCAAAAGAACAACTTGCTATATAGGAAATTACCAAAAGGCAACAATTTCTATAAATAAATCCGTTCTCAATCATCTAGGAAAACCTGTGGGTGACGACTACACGAAGTTCAAGATTGACGGAGGGGAAATTCTTGGTGTAAGAGAGTTCTCTCAAAATGCTCCCACATCATTTGTAGTAAATCCTGGCTCATACTCATTCAAAGAAATTGATCTGAATAAGAAATATGTTCTTAATTCGATATCCGTAGACGAGGATTCAAATATTTCAAATGGAGCCCAAATTACTGTATCGAGTGGCAATGATGTAAATGTGACATTTACGAATAAGAAAGTAAAGCCACATCTCACAATACTAAAATACAATAATAGATGGCCAACTCCTCAAAATACAGGCAGTGAAATACTCTACACTCTGGTTGTCAAGATACTCGACAATGACATGAATGATGTAAGAGTGATAGACCTACCTCCTTTTGGTTTCAAATACAAAGCCGGATCGTATACATACTCAGGAACAAATGGGTCTGTTGCTGAGCCTGCTTATGCCTCACCGGGTGTTTGGTACTTGGGCAATCTTGATGAGGGCGATGTAGTGACGCTTAGTTACTTAGCTACAATTAGTAATGACAAGAAAGCTGGCAAATACAAAGACTTGGCGTGGGCATACGGTTATGAGTCTTCAGATACTGAGTATGAAGACCAGATTCTCGCGGATTCCGAAGATTCAACAAAAACTGATCCTGGAATAATTACAGCAAACCTAGTTGGTACCCAGATAGAAATACCTAGACCTGGGACCTCGTCAAGATCAATTGATATTAATACATCTATTGCCTCAGTTCTTGGAGCATCAGATCACAGGTTACCAACAACTGGTTTGAATTCGAACATAATTCTGACAAGTTTGCTAAGCATGTTACTTGGTATTTTGGGTTTATTGAGTTACCTAATAAAGACGCATATGAAACGTGATAAAAAATATTTAATAGTCCTTCTAACACTAGTAATATCATTCGTCTTTTTCCTAACAAAATCAGCTTATGGAGCAAATGTTATTTTACGAGTGGATGAGCCAGCATCTCCTGTGAATGAAGGATTTGATCTTGGTTTTGTAGCGCTCGATACTGATCAAACTGGAGGTCTAACTGCTACTTGTAACATCTCAAATTCAAAAGGCACAAAAGATTTTGCGACAATCAATCTCATAAAGGAAAATGGCAATAGTGGCACTTGCAAAGTCGAAACAGGCTATTTAGCAGAAGGCGACAATACACTTAAGGTTTCAATTGGTGATGTTAGCCAATCTGTAAATGTCAAATATATGTCTTCAAATAGTGGTCCAGGTACTCCAAGATCCTACAATAGATCTGATGTTTCTTCATGTGAAAAGAAAATATCATTTCAAACTGCAGATGATAATGGCAAAACAGTTAAAGTTGAAATCTATCGAAGCACTGAGACGTCATTTACTCTAAATGACGGGACAAAAATAACAAGTATTTCTATTGGCTCAAATACCAGCCACACGTATACTGACAATGTGCCATCATGTGATAAAAAATATTTTTATGCACTTAGAGCAGTAGATAGTGCTGGCAACACATCAGATTATGTGGGTGATACTCAAACCACAAGTACAACTACCCTAAATTCGCAAGGCAGTAATTCTCAACCTGGGAATAACCAGTTTGGCGCAATCCCTGTAGGGAATAGTGAATATGTAAATAAAGATAATAAAGGCCCAGGCGGACAGGTTCTTGGTGAAGAATCAAGTCCATCAGCTACCTTAAGTCCAAGTCTAAAACCAACCGCCAAACAAGAATCAGTAAGTAATAGTGATTCGACAAATCGCAATTCTTGGTTTATTTCTGGGGTATTGCTCGTTGTTATTGGATCAATAATCTATTATTTCTACAAAAAGAATAGTTCAAACAATTGAGAAATATGCAAAAAAAGAACTATATTATTTTTGTCAACATATTCCTTATATTTATCGGATTGTCTACCCTTGTGTATGTATATGCTCCGCTTCTAATTATTGAGGCAAAATACAATCTATTGTCAAACAAAGTCGCAGATAAAAATACAGATAGTTCCAATACAAAAATTAATAAAGATTTTTGGTTGGAGATCCCATCAATATCAATTTCCGCTCCAGTTGTCGCAAATATAGATGTTTATAACGATCTAGAATATCAAGAATCGCTTACAAGAGGTGTAGCACATGCCAAACAAAGCTCTACACCAAATATTTCAGGGAACACATTTATATTCGGACATTCAGCAGAAAATTGGTTCAATGCAAATAAATATAATGCAATATTCTATTTACTATACAAGTTAAAAAATGAAGACGTAGTATATTTATGGTACAAAAATATAAAATATGAATATTTGGTAAAAACAATTAAATTCGTATCACCGAGTGAAACAAATTACATAACATACCCACAAAACGAATCAAAGTCACGAACACTAACTCTCATGACTTGCTGGCCTCCGGGCACAACAATTAAGCGACTAGTTGTCATAAGTGAACTTCGAAGAGTTTCAAAGTAAAAAAGAAATTTCTCCTTCTTACTTAATTCTTACATTACTCTTACTTACACATTCTCCTCTACTGATAAAGTTGCATTTTGCATTGTAAGAGAAGTACTTATAGTTTGTTTATACTTGCATGGTCGACGTTATAATACCTACTAAAAATGAATTAAAGAATTTGGATGACCTTGTATTAAGAGTCCACAAATCTCTTTCTGACGCGTCTATTGAATATTTGATCACTTTTGTAGACGATCATTCTAATGATGGAACACTAGAGAAAATCAAAGAACTTTCCAAATCCTACAACATACAGTATTTCCTCAAAAATGGGAAGCAGGGTAAAGGCTATTCCATCATGGAAGGGCTCAAGTTGACTCGAAATGAACAAATAGTTTTTTTGGATGCTGATCTACAATATCCACCAGAAAACCTCCCTGAAATGCTCGCGTTGCTCAATAAACATGGAGTAGTGGTTGCCAATAGAACAAACTATAAGTCAAAAAACATTTTAAGAAAACTAATTTCACGCTCAAATAGCTTCCTCCTAGGGAAGCTTATTTATAACTATGGCTGTGACATTCAGTCTGGAATGAAGGCTTTTAGAAGATCAATACTTACGGAAGTAAAGTCAAAAAATGTTGGTAAGTGGACATTTGATTTACAACTTTTGAATGCCTCATACCATCTAGGTCAAACCATTGGAACAGTAGACATAAACTTTGAAAACAGATTATATGGGAGTTCAAAAGTATCAATACTCGGCACTTCTATCGAAATATTCCTGAATGCTCTGAAAGTTAAACTCACCCATATCGGTCATGTTGTGCATATGGCACCCAAAATGAAAAATTCTATGCTTCACGCTGGAATGTTAATTCGGGGTAAAAAGTATGTTACTCACACCACTTTGAATTCTTCAATAAGTGCTGCAAATACACTAAGCAAAAAACAGTTTTATATTATTTTACTATTTTTGTTTGGTTTTGCTTTAAGCATTATCTTTAGTACTTTTAATACAATATTTGCTTTTGTAGCCCTAATATCAGCTTTATATTTCACCGACACTATCTCAAACTTATATTTAGTATTCAGAAGCTTAGCTGAACCACCAGAATACTCATATCCAGAAATTGAACTTGATAATTTACTCAAAGGAGATCTTCCAAAATATACGATTTTATGTCCACTTTACAAAGAACACTCTGTATTAAAACAGTTTGTAGACAATATGCTCTCACTCAAGTGGCAAGCAAATAAACTCGAAGTGATGCTTTTACTAGAGGAAGACGATGTGAAAACAATCGAGGTTGCACATAGCATGAACTTACCATCACAATTTAAAATAGTTGTGGTTCCACATTCATTTCCCAAAACAAAACCAAAAGCCTGTAATTATGGCCTGAATATTGCGACTGGCAAATATATTGTCATTTATGATGCAGAAGACAAACCAGATGAGTATCAGCTACTAAAAGCTTATAAAACTTTTCAAGATGCTCCCAAAAATGTTTTTTGTGTTCAAGCAAAGCTAAATTATTACAATCCAAATCAAAATCTTATCACAAAACTTTTCACTTCAGAGTATTCCTTATGGTTTGATGTGACATTAACTGGAATGCAGTCAATAAACACAAATATACCTCTTGGAGGCACAAGTAATCATTTTAGAACAAGAGATCTTAGACTTATTGAGGGGTGGGATGCATTCAACGTAGCCGAAGACTGCGATCTTGGTGCACGCCTATTTAAAAAGGGCTTTAGAACAGCAATTATTGATTCTGTGACTTATGAAGAAGCTACAAGTAACTTAAAAAACTGGATAAGACAAAGATCTAGATGGATCAAAGGTTACATGCAGACATACTTAGTCCATATGCGAAATCCTGTTTCTTTTGCAAAAAGTCACGGTATACATATGGCACTTTTCCAACTTACTATTGGAGGGAAAATCTTATCCATATTAATAAATCCCATTCTCTGGATCACAACTATCGCATATTTCGCTTTTTACAATCAAACAAGTCATATCATAGAAGCCTTCTACCCTAATTTGATCTTATATTTCGCAGCATTTTCTCTACTCGTTGGCAACTTTTTAGCAATCTATTACTACATGATAGGCAATGCCAAAAGAGGCAATTACTCACTAATTAAGTACTCATTTGCTGTCCCATTATATTGGCTAATAATTAGCATTGCAGGATACATGGCTTTGTATCAACTCATCACAAAACCTCATTACTGGGAGAAAACTAATCATGGTCACCACCTAAACAAATCTAAAAAGTTAGGTATTAATTTGGGATTTGAAATTGGACCTCTTAGATTACCTTTCGAAAAACAGTTTAGTCT
>JAXLZQ010000008.1:0-70184 GCA_046350875.1 Patescibacteria group bacterium | reverse complement strand
AAATTGGTTGAATCTGCCGAAAAGGGATTTCGAAAAATACCAAAGGATCTAAGAGTATCGGTGATGATGGCGAATGATATGTACAAATGGACAGCAAAAAAAATAGAAAAAAACCCGAAAGTCGTGTTTGAGAAAAAAATAAAACCCAATCCAGCTTTTGTAGTGTTATCCTATTTCAAAAATTACCTAAAAGTAAATTTTATGCAAATAGATTGATTATTTGAGCCATGTTTTAATGTATTTTTCCACATCAAACTTTTTTTCTGCTCCAGATCTATTCATATACCTTATAAGGCCGAATATTGGGCGCTCAAACCAAGGCCTATCGTGAACTCCTCCAATGCTCCAGGCAATACCTGCATATCCGTTTGGATCTCTGCCATCAAACTCGTATTTATCATTTAGATAAATAGCAGTATGCAAAGCTTCTTCTGGCGACTTTGACCATTCCAATATTTTCTTAGCCCAATACATGCGCATATATCCATGCATATTTCCAGTTTCAATCATTTGGATTTGCGCTGCGTTCCAAAGCGGGTCATGTGTTTTGGCATTCTCAAATGACTCAAGAGAATATATAAAATCTCTTTTGTCTACTAGATGAGTACTTAATGTTTTTTTTGCCCATGAGGGAAAAGAGCTTGTTGAGTCATACTCTTTGGTATAGTGGCAAAAGTTTTCAGCGAGTTCTTTTCTGATTACAAGCTCTTCAAGATATGTATCTTTGGAAATCTTTGGTGCATCAGAGGAGATGATTTCTAGCGCTACTTGAAGTGAAGATATCTGTCCAAAATGTAGATAAGGTGAGAGGTTTGATGTCGCATATTCATTGGGATCATTTTTGAGTTCTGGATATTTTGAAAGTTTATTTTTAATAAAATCATTTAAAACAGAACGAGCCGGTATTTCACCACTCTCAAATTGAAGATTATTCGCATCGTTGCTTAAGATAGATTGCCATTTAGAATTATTGTGATTTTGTGAAGTTTTGTTATATGGAAAGCGCTTAAGATCTGCTATTTTGTGTAAATAATTGGAAAGTTTACTATTGATTTTGGGTCTTATAGTTCTTGCCGAGAACTCTCTTTTGTTTGAAGCTTCCCAAATAGGCACGATATTGTGTGTATCAACTTCATAAAATGGAATATCAATTTTTGAAGCAATTGAGTCTCGCCATTTGCGACCAATTCTTAGGGGTGAGTAATCTGTGAAAACAACTGATGCGGCAACATTTTTTTGATATTTCAATACTTCGTCCATGGGATGACCTATAACCAGCTCAAATCTTATATTTAGATCACACAAATCCTTTTCAATTTTTTGAAGCCCTGTAAGCATGAAATCGAAAATTCTTTGATCACAGCCCAGAAATTGTTTTTGAAGACAAAAAATGACATGGAGCTCAGATTTTCTTTCCAACGCCATTTTGTAAGACTCATGCAATGCATGGTTTTGATTTATGCGTTGATCTCGGCTCATCCAATAAATGACTGGTCCATTTGGTTTGACGTCATTATTGTTTAATTTTCGTATTCTGCCTTGAGGATTCATATATTTTATCCAAAATTGTAGCAGGACATGTAGGACACAAGGTATAATTAATATGAAACTATTATTCTATGGCATCTGATAAAAATCTAAGCAAAGTCGCTTCAGTGTCCATCTTTGCAGCAATTATAACCATCTTACTCAAATTTATTGCCTATCAAGCCACTGGCTCAGTTGGTCTTTTTTCAGACGCTCTTGAAAGCATTGTGAATCTTCTCGCTGCCTCTTTTACTATGATAATGTTGTCAATATCAGCCAAGCCTGCAGATGATGATCATACATATGGCCATACAAAAGCAGAATATTTTGCCAGTATTGTTGAGGCATGCTTTATTACTTTGGCCTCTTTGGGGATTGGGTATGCGGCAATAAACAGGATCATGCACCCATCAGATATAGCCCAAGGGTGGACAGGAATTGGACTTTCCGCTGCGGCATCTCTTATCAATGCTGGAGTCGCCTTCTACTTGTTTGGTGTTGCAAAAAAACATAATTCGTTGGCACTTGAAGCCGACGCACACCATCTAATGACTGACGTTTGGACATCTGTTGGAGTGATTGTCGGGATTGTTATTGTGATTTTGACTGGTTTTAGCATTGTTGATCCAATTATTGCACTAATTGTGGCATTGAATATTGTGAAAACGGGTTTTGATCTTGTAAAAAGGTCAGTGGATGGGCTCATGGATAAGTCAATATCTGAGTCAGACCTTGCAAAAATCAAGTTGGTTTTATCTAAATATGAAGAAAAAGGTGTCAGGTTTCATGCCTTAAGAAGTAGAATGTCAGGGCAGAAGGCTTTCGCTTCTGTGCATGTGCTTGTACCTGGTAATTGGTCTGTGCAAAAGGGTCATGATATGCTTGAGGAGCTTGAAAAGGAGGTGAGACAAGACGTTCACGGACTCTCATTTTTTACACATATTGAACCCAAAGAAGATGCAAAATCATTTGAAGATGTTTCATAAGAAAGAAAATTTGATTATCTTTGTTTTTGCAGTGGTTTACTTTTTTACTGCGCTTTCTTTTATTCTCCCAAGCGGTTTAAAAAACTGTGATCTTGCAAAATCAAAATGCGAAATTGAGGTGGCGATTTATCATGCGCATGATGCTTTTTGGCACATGGCAATTGCCGAGAACTCTTTCAAATCATTTCCACCAAAACACCCAATTTATTTTGGGACTAATTTATCTCACTATAACTATTTATTCGATTTGTTACTGTTTCTAGTTAAGAAAATATTTGGAGTTCCAATAATTGTTGGATATTTTCAACTATTTCCTGTTGTCACGTCTGTTCTATATATTGCCGGCACTTTTCTGGTATTGAATAAATTGAATATAAATAGAAGTGCAAAAATTTTCACTGCGCTCTTCCTTTTTCTAGGCAACAGCTTCGCTTTTATAATGACAATTTTCACTCGTGGAAATCTTGTAAATTCTGCAGTGCAAGGTTTTCCACTTGTCCTCACAATATCTCCAATCAATATGTTTTACAATAACCAGTTCGCCCTCTCACTTCCCATAATTTTGTTTGGAGTGCATTTGTTAAAAGCTCATGAGAATCGTTCAAAATACCTTTTAATTTGGCTTGCCACAATAATATTCTTACTTACTTGGCTTAAAGTGTATGCGGCTTTTGCGCTAATGCTTTATACGTTTTTTTATTTGGTAATTAGGGGTTTAAAGAATACTCATTTGTTACGAAGAAATATCTTCATGATAGCAATTCTTGCTGTGGTCTTGTTTGCCACATCATATGTTGTTGGTGGTGGGGGAAAGGGTGTTTTTACTTATGATCCTCTAGCTTTTATTAGATCACTTATTGATGATCCGTCTCACATGTTTCGTGAACAGATATCGCTTGCCCGGACAACGCTTGAGTCGTCGGGTAAGTTTTCTATTCGCCTAGTTTTGATGTATGTGACTTTTATATTGCTTTTCTATTTGATCAACTTTGGTGCGAGGATATTGGGTGTTTTTGCTATTTTGTATTGGGTCAAAGACAAAAAAATACCTGATTATGTTGTCTCATCAATATTTGCAACGCTCATTTTGTCAATTATTCCCATGTTTATTCTTCAAAAAGGGGATTGGTTTAACACAATGCAGTTTTTGTATTATGGCGTATTCTTTTCGTGTTTTGTGGCCGGCTATGCTCTTTCAAGATTTCCTGGGAAGTTCAAAAAACTCGTATTTGTTTTGATTTTCATTAGTATTTTGATACCAACTATAGATCAATTAAGAATTTCTTTTAATTCAAAAAAAGTTGTAGTAGACTCTGACTTTATTGATGCAGCGCTTTATCTTAGTAGGCTTCCTTTTGATGGGGTGTCGATTTATGGGAAGGGTTTTGAAGATAGTAGACTGCCGGCATTTTCTGGCAAGAGTCAAATGATTGGTGATTTGCCAGTGCTTGAAAATACATTTGTTAATTACCGAAGTAGATATGAAGAACAAAAAAAGTTGGGCTATGTGAAGAAATCAAAATATATTTTCATTGATATTTATTTGAATCCTGATTGGAATAAAAAGCTTAAAACAAAGAAACTCTTATTCAAAAACAAACACTATGCGCTAGTAGAGAATAACTAAAGTATTTGTGCTTATTCGTACCTTAGAGCGTTCAATGCTGAAATCTTTCGGGCTCTATAAGCTGGATAAACACCAGTTGCAAGACCCACAAGAAGCGAAAGGGCTGAAATTCCAACAACAAAAGGTACTGGCACATAAGATATATCAATTACTCCAGCTCCGCTTCTCAGAGCAATTATGGTAAGCGTCAAACTTAGTAATTTGCCTGCAACATAACCGAAAAGTATTCCACTAATTCCACCAAATAATCCCATTACAACAGATTCAATAAGAAATAAATCTTCAACCTCAGATGATTTCATACCCATTGTTTTCATAAGACCCACCTCATGAGTGCGCTCAAGGAGAGATACAGTGAGTGTGTTGAACATTCCCATTGCTGCAACCCCCAAAGCCACAATTCCAAGCCCAACAAGAACAACTCTGACTGTGCCAAATAGCCTGTCAATTTGCTCTATTGTGTCAACAACAGAGGAAGTGCTGAAGCCTAATGCCTCTGTTAATTCTCTGACCTTTAGTAGCATTTGTTGATTTTTTGCAACAATTTTTGCTTGTGAATAATTTTGGATTCCAAGCTCTCTAAGATCAATAAAAGGTACATAGAAAAATGGAGTATTGTCTTGTGGGATCACCCCAACGATCTTGTACTTTGTTGAGTTGGACTCAAGTTTTGAAGTTTCTGCACCAAGCAGATCACCACTCACAACAAATGAAACGTTGAAATCTGTACCCACTGCTTTGTCCTCTTTGATATTCAAAATACTCAACATTGCTCTGTTGACAACAGCTTCTTTTATAGCGGTTTTTGAGACATCAACTTGTTTGATAGCTGCTACTGTTTTGGCAGATTCAGATGCTATTTCGGTAAGGGCAAGTTGTGCTGAGCCACTAGCTTTGATTTCTGAGATATCAATTGTGTCAACGGTTGAAGCTTCAAGCGATTGAAGACTTGTTTTGTCAGAGCTTTTGTCATCTTCTACACCAAGCACCGATCCAGACTCTGGATTTTTCTTAATTGGGAGATCATATATTGACACATTTATCATTGCAGAATAAGCTTTCTGAACAAGTTGCTTGCCTGATGAGTCTTTTATTTGTCGGTATTTGCCTGATGGATCACAGTCTGTATTGACTGGGTCACAGTCTTTCTGCTCCCATATAGCAAAATCGTCCTGAATCCATTTACCAGCTTTGATTTGATTTCCGTTGTCGTCTTGAGCATCAATGCTGCCAAATTCTGTATCGGGATAACTTGTGCCAATAACAAGTGTGCCAACACTTTGTCCGGCATATCTTTTTGCATAACCTATAATTTCTGCTGATTTATCTGGAGATTTGCGGATTCGAACCCATTTGTCGGGTTGGATATTGTAGTTTGTGATGCCAACCTCATCACCAATTTTGGCTTTTACACGAGTTGACATAACTCCAGAAACTATTCCATCCTCTTCTTTTTTAATAGGATTTTGCCTGGCTGAGTCGTTGCTATTGAACACCCTGCCCTTTATGGGTTTTTCTGCAGATTCTGCTAAATATTTTGTCGTGACCCCATAGACAGCCATGTCTGTCGCAGAGTTTTTATAATTTACACGACCAACCACGCTAATTAGTGGAAGCACTTCAAGCACATCCTGAAACGATTTGATTTTCCGAACTTGCTCGTCGTTTATTACAACTTTGCTGCCAGGTTGAGAAGATACATCAGCTTGTCTTAACTCCTCAAGTCTAGCGACTCTATTTACAACCATTTTTTGGGCGCCATACCCAAGCGACACCAGAAACACTATGCTTCCAATTCCAAGTGCCATGCCACCGATTGTTATAAATGATCTGGTTTTTTTGTGAGTGATGTTTGAGATTCCAAGATCAATTAGACTAATTACATTAATTCCAGATTGTGTGAGCTTGATCCGCGATAAAAACAGATAGATTATTCGGGGGAGTTTGCCAAAAGTTGGTTTTAAAACAATCTTAAGTAGAGGAATGGAGCTTAGAGTATTGAGGAGCATGTAAAGTCCATAAAGTGCAACATATCCAACAAGCTGCATTTTTCGTATAAGATGAAATATTCCTTTAGCGAAGTTTTTCGGCAATGATATGGTGTTTTTGGCAAAATTTAACATATTTATTCTTGTGAATTTCCTATTCGCTTATTGTGCATTTGTGATACCAATTCTCCAATATTGTGTTTCTGATAGAAACCTAAAATGTGACCATCTAGCACTCTAATTGCACATGTTGCATATTTTACGTATTCGATATCGTGTGTAACCATAATCATCGTTTTTTTGTATTCCAAATTGTGCTTTTGCAATAACTCCATCACCTCTATCCCTGATTCATAATCAAGATTTCCTGTTGGTTCATCAGCAATTATGACTTCTGGATTGTGTACAACACATCTTGCAAGTGCCACTCTTTGCTGTTGACCTCCTGACAGTTCTGTAGGAATTTGATTTTCCCAAGGTGTCATTTTCATCACCTCAAGAGCGGCATGAGCATTTTGTAAAGCTGAGTCTTTATCAAAACCTCTTAGTACTAGTGGAAAAGCAACATTTTCTATAACAGACATTGATTTTATCCAGTTTGGTTGTTGATAAATCATTCCAACATGTTCTTTTCTAAACTGTGTGCGATCATCTTCATTTGTGTGGTCGTATAGATTTTTGCCCAGAAATTTTACATTTCCTGATGTTGGAATCTCAAGACCAAGAATAGTGTGGAGTAGTGTGGATTTGCCGCATCCTGAAGGTCCAAGGATAACTAAAAAGTCACCAGCACATACCTGTAAAGAAATATTTTTTAATACTTTTACTTCTTGGCCTCCAACATAGAAGTTCTTGATAAGGTCTCTGACTTCTATGATTGCATTATCTCTCTTTTCTTGACCAGAACAAACACTCGTATTACCACTTCCAAAATTTACAGGTGTCTGGTCATTCGTATTGGTTGATTTGAGATCAGCTAAGATAACATTGTCTTGAGTATCTGAAACCTTAGATTGTTTAGCCGATATTTTAGTTTTCTTAGTATTCATATTTATTTACCCACAACATCTCTCAAAAATCCAAATGATTCAAGCATATTTGTCATTACAAGATCAAGTGCGTCATTACTACCTTTTGGTGTGATTGTGACTGTGTCAACAGAGTTGCCGACATTGCCTGATGAGTCTTTTGATGCTGCTCTTATGTGATAGACCCTCGATGGAGGAAGGTTTGGAACAACAACAAGATGATTTAGTTTGGGCTGAGAATCTTCTTGACTCTTTTGAGGGTATGTGGATGATGTGCCCTCGCCAAATTCCACTTGGCTTGTTGCTGGTTCATCTGTGGTCCATGAAACAATAAGCTGTGTTAGCTTTTCAGATGTACCTGATACTGACTTTGTGACAGAACCCTCAACTTTCATATTTGTAACTTTTGGAGGTCTAGTGTCTGTTGCGGTTGTGAAGTTTTGTTTTTCTGATCTTGCTTCGTTTCCTGCTTTGTCTATACCAGACACAACTAGAGTATATGGAGTTTTTGCCATAAGACTTCTTACGATCACCTGATGTTCGCCTTGAATAAGCTCGACATTCACTTGGTCCTGTGCGTCTCCAGGACTACTTGTTGGGTAATAGGTCACAATGGATGAGACGCTAGTATTTGTATTCCAACTGACCAGTATGGCTGGTTGAGCAGTGCCAGCAATTTGTTGAATGCGAACTTTTGAAATTTTAGGTCTTGGGAGGGTTGTAAAGCTTAGTGTTGTCCCGTCGTATTCTGTTCCATCGCCATCGAGAGCGTTTATTTTGTAATAATACTTTATGTCATCTTTTAGATCGGTGAGCTCAACAGACTCAGTTGTCTCGCTTGCTGAAGTTGATATTGTCTTGACGTTTCCAAATGCGGCTGTCTCACCATAATAAATTTTGATTTTTGATGCGCCAGTTGATGTGAAGTTTATATATACACTATTTATTCCTACTTTAGAAGCAGCCGCATCTTTGATACTTGGTGCAGGGTCTGTAGTGAATGTTTTTTCTGAGGACGCTCCCGTGTTCCCATCTTCATCAGTCCATTTTGCTTTGTAATAATAGGTAGTGCCTGCGGTCAAGTTGTTCAAAGTAATCTCATGATCTGTGACCTGTGTTGAGTTGCTAGGCTCTTCGGTGAAGTAGCTGCCAGAGCCAGTTCCATATTGCACTTTACTATCAGACGTGCGGTCAGTACCCCAATTTATTGTTGCCTTTTTGGTAGTAACACTTGTTGTGGTTGGACCAGAAGCAAGTCCAGCTGCCTCTGTGAATTTTCCTGTTGGAAGCATAAAGACTTCATCTGAAAATGCACCACATTTACCCACCTGATCACATGCCTGGACTTTCATATAGTATGTTAATTGTTTCAAATCTCGGTATTCGTAATATGGATCATTTGCTATTTTGTAAGTTGTCTCGTCATACGTGCCGTCAGATTCTCTAATAAAAAGTCTGTAGGTTTTTACTACATCTCCATTGATTGTTGGTTCTTGCCAGGATAAGCCAATCTTCCATTTTGAAGCGCTCTTTTGTGATGTGTCAGCTGGCTCAAGATTGATGGGTGGTCCAGGCTCAGCAGTGTTTAGGTAGAAATTTATTCCTGACTTTTGCGCATAATTTATGGTATTTGCCCAATTGACGGAGTTTCTTGCTACGACATAAAATATATTTGAACCATTTGAAGTGCCATCCAAGCATCCAGTGGCAGAAGTTACACCAGGTGCGGTGAATTTGCCCGAACAATATGACTCGTCTGGTTCGCCATTTACCCTGTAACAGTATGTCAATTCGGCAGGATCATTACCATCATAAGTAGCTGGTGGATTCCATCTGAATGTATAGTTGCAAGTGTCAGACGGGGAGTTTGCGGTGGTTTCTGGTGAAGAGGTGAGACCTTGTGGAGCTGAGGGTCCCTCGCCGCTTGAGTTATAGACTTCAGTAACTGGCGTGCTTATATTGCCAGCGACATCTATTATTCGCAAATAAAATATATTTGAACCGTTTTGATATGAGGCTTTATCAATATCGTCTGTACCCCCAATTGTCACAGAGGTTGCATTTGGTGGTAGATCCTGCCAGTCTGCATATGCATCGCCCCTTGGATCAGTTGATGACACGGATCCCGCTCCTGTTTTGTATTGAAGTTTTTGAATTGGAGCTCCGGTGTAATTTGATATCACGCTCCAAGAAAATGTAACAGAAGTGTCATTTATAAATCCTGGAATTGGGTTTATATCTATTACAGCATCTGACGCATTGTCATATCTATATTGGAAACCCTCTAGAATGCCAGAAACGTTGCCAGCGTAATCTTTTGTTTTTATTCTAAGACAATAAACTTTTCCAGCAACAAGTCCGGATGCTTGATAGACTGGAGAAGTGGTCCATGAGCCTTGGGTTTGAGGGTCGCCGGAGCAACTGTATGAGGTAGTCTCGGTGGCTGGGGGCGTGGGTGTGATTGCAACAGGAGTGGCTTCTTCAAAATCTACATAATAGCCATACACTCCTGAACCGCTATCAGGGTCTGTTGCTCCAGACCAAGTAAAGTATGGAGATCCATATGAATACCAAGTATCTGCGCTAATATTGCTTCCACCAATAGAACTTTGGGCGGTAATTAGTGTTGGGTTTGTTGGCGGGGTATTGTCAACGGTTCCTGAAATTGAAACAGAAGATAGGGTAACTTGATCGTTACCATCGCTATTCAATATTGCTTGCCAAGCTATACCACCTGGTCCTGCAGTGAGTGAGCCAATATGTGATGAGATGGTTGATTTGTCGTTGGCTTTTGACAATATTGTGCTTTCGTCATCTAGAGCAAAATCAATTGCAGATGTTGCCCAGGCGGAAGATAGTGTGTCCCAATATTTCCAAGTTGTTCCACCATCTATGGAAATCCGATATTTGATGCCTTCTCCCGGCACAGTTTCAACAGCATCAAACGCTGTCCAATCTTTCATACCAGATGTAAAGTGTGGTGAGTTTATTCTCACAGCTTGTGGTCTATTGGAATAAGCTGTTGTATTGAATTCTGATCTGGCACTCGAGGACAGTCTGACTTCGTCAATCATCCCATCAAAATATCCTTGGCAATCATTTGTGAATCTGCCACCATAGTCTGATCCGATAAGCAGGGGTAGAGAATTGTCCACAATTGCTGAGGATACAGAGGTTTGTCCTTGAAGCACCCCATTAATATAGAGTTTCAGCTGATTTGAACCACTCGATTGATTATATATGGCTGAGATGTGTCTCCATCCGGTAGGTTGAGTAGATAGTGAGTTGGATCTCACTATTGCATTCCCACCATAAGACCATATTGCTGCGTCTCCTGTGCTATTTCCTAAGCCCGCATATAGTTTGCCACCATATACTGCAAGCGAATAAACCTGCTCTTTGAGTGGGGTGACTGTGTCTGGCCAGCTACCATTTATTGCAGCTTCACCTCCTACAAGAGTCCATGTTGTGCCATTCCACTTCCAAACCTCAGAATCTATAAATCCACTTGCTGATGTATCTCCTAAGCCTACATAAAGCTCACCATTATATACAGCCATTGATCTCACTGATTCATAAGTTTGAGAATTGTTCCAGCTATTGTTGAGACCATCTCCGCCTACTTTTGTCCAATTACCAGATCCTGACCATTTCCATACTTCAGCATCAGCAAGGTCTGAACCGTTGCTTGTGATTCCAAGCCCTACATAAAATTCTCCTGCATAAACATCAGTTGTGTTTATAGCTTCATACGAGCCGTTTGCAGTGATGCCTGCATAGCTCCAGCTATTATTAACTCCGTCACCGGCAACTTTGGTCCAAGCTGTTCCGTTTCCAGAATATTCCCATAACTCGGCATCTCCATTTGTTGCGTTTACATAAGAATTACCAGTTGCTGCGTAGAGTTTGCCTTTGTAACCACGCAAGCTATTTATTGCTTCAATTCCTGGTGGGTTTCCTTCCCAACTTCCAGTTGTGCCATAACCTCCCACCTGTTGCCAAATACTACCATCATATGCATATACCTTGCTGTCAGTATTTGTGGTAGCTCCAAGCCCAACATATAAACATTGACTAGTTACCCCAGGACAGTTTGCGACACCCATAGACTGAACTGATTCAATATCTGATACATTTGACCAACTTGTTGGTGCAGAAACGCTTTGCCATGCATTGTTGATGGGTGTCGCTGCTGCAGTCCAAGTTTGTCCAAGGTTTGTAGAATACATAGATCTATATCCACTCGTACCACTCGATGCAACAGCCACAAAAATTCCTAAATAATTATTTATCGTTTGCTGATAAGTGATAGACGTCCAAGTGTTTGTGCTACCATTGCCTGATGGAGTGGTGCGAATGGTCCAAGTTGTGCCATCAGTTGAAGTCATGGCACGATTGTTGGTGCCGGTAGAGGAGACTGCCACAAATGTACCTCTGCCAAACGCCACCGCTTGCCATTGATTAGCAGCAGCAGCATTTTGAATATTCCAATTTATACCGTCTGTTGATGTCATAACACTTCCAAGAACTCCATCATTTGCAACAGCCACGAAAGTGCCATTACCATAAGCTATCGAATTCCAATTTAAGTCTGCTGGAGTGGTGCGAGTTGTCCAGTTGATACCATCCGGAGAAGTCATCACTCTGTTTCCAGAGCCGCTATTTGCAACAGCGACAAATAGACCTTTTCCGTACGTTACTGATTGCCACTGATTGGCAGCAGCAGCATTTTGGATATTCCATGAGGTGCCATTACTTGAGATCATGACGCTTTGCGTGACGCCGCTACTTGACACTGCGACGAATTTATCTGCACCATAAGTCACACTGCTCCAAGAAGTGTCTGCAGCGCTAGACCTTGAGGTCCATGTTGTTCCATTTGTTGAGGATATCACTCTATTGCCTGTGCCATCGTTTGAAATGGCAACTAGAGCGTCCGCATCTCCACCAACCTTGGTCCAGGTGTTTGGGGAAGATATTTCCCACCCCCAAACCTCAGCATCATCTGCACTTGTGCCTAAGCCCACATATAGATGACCTTGATACATGGTCATTGAAGGGACGCTTTCGTATGCAACAAGTGGAGATATGGATCCATTCCAACTGCCGTTTTTGCCTTGCCCACCAATACGTGTCCAGCTTGTGCCGTCATATTGCCAAACCATGCCTGCACCATGTCTACCAGAAGATGTGGCACCAAGACCGATATACAACTTTCCGTTTCCAGTCACCATTGATTCGATTCTTGAGACAGGATAAAAGCCCCAGCTGTCGTTGATGTAGTCACCGCCTAAGATTGTCCAATTGTATTGAGAGCCATTATATTTCCAAAACTCGCCAGTAAAATTGTTTGCTGCTCCAAAACCAGCATAAAGATTTGTGCCATCATGATAAAGGACTCTTGCGTGAGTATGATTGGCTCCATAATCTGTAGCTCCAGTAGAACCTCCTATTTGCGTCCATACATCGTCTGTTGTTACCGCTGTGCCATTGTCATTGAATTGCCACACATCATTGTCTCCTGCAGTGTTTCCAAGACCCACATAGATCATTGTCCCATCTCCCCATATAGACCAAACCTGCTCGTATACATTGTTTGCCCAACCTTGTGTTGTACATGCTGATGTGGTTGAACATTCTCCAATCTTTGTCCAAGAAGAGCCATCCCATCTATAAACTTCCCCGTCTCCAGCGGTACTATTGCCTAACCCTGCGTAAATGTATGACCCCTGGGAATATAATGCTCTCACCTCTTCATAAGTACTAGCCGTCCAACCAGTACCATCACCGCCAATTTGAGTCCAGCTTGGGGTCGATGCCAACGAAGCAAGCGTTGCACTCCATACATCACCATCACCAGCTGAGCTTCCTAGACCAACATAAAGTTTTGTACCATCAGATGTGATTGATAATACATTTTCGTACTGTGATGTATTATTCCATCCATATCCTCCCTGACCAGAATCTCCGCCAACTTTTGACCATGAAGTGCCGTTGAATCTCCATAGTTCTGCATCTGCATTTGTAGTTGATGCTGCTGTGCTACCAAGACCTGCATATAGAGCCCCTCCTGTATAGTAAAGAGCGTTAACGATTTCAAATGGCCCTTGTGTTGAGGCGACATATGTCCAACTGCTGTTTGTCCCGTCTCCGCCAACTTTAGTCCAAGTATTTGCGTCGTTTGATACGTCCAAACTCCACACCTCCGCATCACCATCATTTAAGGCTGTGGTTGAGCCTAAACCCACATAAAGTGTGTTTCCATTTGCTGCCATGGCTGAAACTATCTCGTATTTCTCATTCTCCCAGCTATTTCTAACCCTATCACCACCTATGATGCTCCAACTTGTTCCGTTGAATTTCCACACTTCAGCATCAGAGTATTCTTGTCCAAGACCTACATAAATATTTGAACCTATGCTAACTACCGAGGAGACAACAGCCTTGCCATTGTAATCCCATGTTCCATTAGCAACCCCATCTGCTGTTTCAACTTCAGAACCAGGATAATCGCTAGAAATGGGTCCTGCTACATGTGTCCAAGTGGTCTGGTCTGCTAGCGCAACCTCATATACAAGTTGTCCGGTGTCTTTGTCAAAATACATTTGATGCGAGCCTTTATCAAATATGGGTTGGCGGCTATAGGAACTACCTTCAGATAGGGTATTATCTAGATTCGTCCAGGCTTCAATAGCGTGAGAACTGCTAAGTGAGATGCTGCTGCTATCTGCTATAGAAATTTTGGAAGAAGTACCATTGAATCTTGCTGCATTGTTGAGCTTTCCTGATTCGTAAGTGATGTCAGTGGCAACAGGTGAACCTGAAGGGCTTGCTGAGTCTGATGGATTGCCGCTACTCTCATTTAGGTGTAGTAATAGGGCTGTACTAGCATCGTCTGAATATTCTTGTACTTTGAGTTTTGCTGCGCCTCCTGATACTTCAATCTTGCTTGAGTCTGAAACTGTGTAATCTGCCGCATTATCAAAAATCCACATTTTGGTACTGCCGGCTGCAAAAAGCATTGGTGCAGCAACCCCAAGCCACAATATGGCTGTAAAGATCAAAAAGGCCAGGGCTCTCCTAAGCCGCAGACTAAAAAATGACCTCTGAAGTAAAGAGGTAAATCTATTACGATGCATTAACCCATTTTATCTGATGTGTAAGACAAAATGCAATATGTATTTATATATATGAGAAATGCAAAGTTAAAAATGAAAAATGCAAAAGTCAAAATTGAAACATATTACTCTTCATGGGTTACAAGATATTCTGTTACCAGATCTGGCAGACTTTCTTCTATGGTGTCGGCCATCCCATATTCTTCTTCAAGAATGTCTTCAAATACTTTTACAGACTCTTCGTCGCCCACAATTTTTGCCGCTTCTATAAGTGACTTATAGCTTCCAATTTCTGTATATTCTGTCGCATAATCCGCAATTGCATTTTTTACAACCTTATCATGCATTGTTTCAGCTGTTACTCCTTTTGCTTTACCCATAATTGTAGCGATACCGCTTTTGAGTTCTGACACATCGCCTCCCATTTTTTCTATGACGTTTTTAAGTTTTTTGGCATGCTCTTTAGTTTCATCAAGGTGCTTCTTGATGCTGTCTTTCATATCTGGATATTCATCAAAATCATCGACTTGTGATTCTAGTGTATTTGCAATATCTGTCTCCAAGCTATATGCATCATTTAGCCATGATAAATACATTTCTTTTCTTGTCATAGTGAGTAAATAAATTTGGAATATAGAATATATATAGCTCTTTTATGTTGATGAAGCTTTTATCCTATAAGTATTGTGTAAGAGACTGTTGGTTGAAGAAAATATTAAGTTATTTATATTGCACACTTGAAGGACTCTTACAAGAAATGCGATAGATTAATACTTAACCACATTACAATCCCATCACATATCAAATAAATTTTGTAAAAAATATGAATATTAAAAATGAAATAAGAATTATTGCAATTATTGCAATAATTGCATTTATTTTTCCAGTGGGAATTTATGCTCAGGAAAATGTTAGTGTGACAAAAGTTGAAATATCACCAACTATTACCCCAAGCATTGTTTCGCCCACCGTAATGAGTACAAATGTTTTGAATTTTCCAGCGGATGTACGTGATTTAAATGTAAACCAAGTTGGTGGAGAAATACTGAAGGTCAATGATCAGGTACTCACCATTAATTCATCTGACGGGACAAAACAAATTGTTTTGCCATCAAACGTGATTGTGAAAAGGAACTCTATGAATTCTAAGGTAAGTGACTTGAAGCCTGGTGATTCTGTGAAGATAAAACTTACATCAATAGGTGAGGTTTTGTCTGTGGAAGCCACCTCAAAAGAAGTTTTTGATCTTATGAAATATTCCATTCCAATATTAATCGGAGTGTTGGTGCTTTTTGCAGTTATTGCTTGGTTAATCCAGCGCTCAAAAAAATCGCATATCAAAACTACAATTTCTTAAAGTAAAAATATATGAAAACTCAAAATTCAAATCAATTACTGAAAGGTAAAAATATCGTAGGCCTCAAAGTGTTAAGTCTTGACACTGGTGAATTCTTGGATGACGTTGACGAGCTTATCTTTGATCCTAAGGAACATAAAGTAAAAGCATTTGTTGTTGATGAGGGAGGCTGGTTTTCTGATGCAAAAATCATTCTTTTCAATGATGTGAAATCTATAGGTAAAGATGCTATTACAATAGAATCCAAAAATTTAGTAAAAAAAGCGTCTGAACTAAAAGGTAGTGTCGTCCAAAGAATCTTAAATGAGGATAATTACCTGACTGACAATAAAGTAATAACCGAAGACGGAGTTGAGCTGGGTCAGGTTAGCGATATTTTCTTTGATAAATATAATGGTGAGGTTGGGGAGCTTGAAGTGAGTCAGGGTGCTCTAAAAAATATTCAATCGGGTAAGGTGAGAGTGAGTGTCTCTGATATTGTAAATGTTGGGGTTGAGGCTACTATCGTAAAAGCTTATACCAAAGAAGAGATTGAGAAACAATCAAAAACGCAAGGCATACAAGGGATCGCTTCTGAAGCTGCTCAAAAAACATCAGAAGCTGCCAACAAATCACTCGAGAAAATGTCTGATTTCGCATCCAAAACAAAATCAAAAACAGAATCAACTTTGAAGAATCCAGAAAATAGAGACAAAATGGAAAGTGCGAAAGCAAAAACACAAGAAGTAGACAAGTCTATTGGTGAAAAAATTGATGAGGCAGTTGATGATGTCTCATCATATGTTCAAAATGAAAAAGAGAAATATAGTAAAGATCAAAAAAGAAATGCGATAGGTAAGTATCTCACAATAAACATATTGTCTAAGAAAGACGAAGTAATTGCTCATCGCGGAGATTTGGTAACACATGATCTTGTTGAAAAGGTTAATAATGAAGGTGTTTTGGATCTTTTACTAGGGAATGTTGCGCAAAAGCCAATAGAAGATGGTGTTTCTACTGCGGGTACAAGATACAGAGTTTAGGATAACTAGTTGTTTTGAACTTAATTAGACACTACAAAATAGTAAATAAAATCGACTATCTTTTACATAAACTCTCTTACATTTGACTTATACAGTAATTTTAAGCTAAATTTAACCTAACGCTCATTATATATTTATATTTCAACGACCAATACCAATAAGCGAGTCTTAATAATTGAAGACGATGTTGCTCTTAGAGATTCACTAGTTTCAAGATATCAAGCAGAGGGTTTTTTGGTTGATTTTGCGATAACTGCAGATGAAGGTATTGAGATAGCAGAAGCAAATCACCCAGATCTAGTTATTTTGGACATATTATTGCCTGGTAAAAAAGATGGATGGGATGCGCTTTCTACATTGAGAGCGAAACCTTGGGGCAATAAGTTACCCGTAATAATCTTGACAAATTTTGACACAGATAATAAAGGTATCAATAACGTTAATAATAGTAATCCTGCTTATTATCTACTAAAAACAAATGTTAGTTTGGGTGAACTAATTGAGAAAAGTAGAGAAGTTACTGGTTTGTCATCTTCAGGTGAAAACTAAACCCCTAATCAATCAAATCGCAGAAGTGGTTGATGTGGATTTTGGTGATGAAAAAATTGGCTTGGTGACACTCAAAATGCCATCATCATTTCAGTTTCAAAAAGGTCAATATATCTGGCTTGGTATAAAAGACGTGTCTAATAATAACGAAACGCTATTTAGGGTAATGTCTATATGTTCATCTGAGGCAAATTTGCCTTTAGTTGAGTTGATGGTTTATAGAACTGGCAGTAAATTCAAAAAGTCACTTGAGCAGTTGAAAAAAAGGGATAGACTAGTTGTTAGTGGGCCCTTTGGACATCTTTCAAGTATATTGAACAAAAATGACACAAATAAGGTTGTTGCTCTTGTGTCTGGAGCTGGGATAGCACCCATTCTGAGTAAAATAGAAGAAAATGATAATAATTTGTTTGCATATCACCTAATTGGTGACAAAAAATATTTCGAAAAGGAACCGTTTGCCAATAGAGTTAGATCTGACCAATACTTCAAGTTTGCAAACGCAGATATCTTATTTGATAAATTGTGTGAGTCGGGTTTTTTAAACGATAAACAAACAAAATATATTGTTTTGGGTTCACAACAATTTGTAAATGAAGCAAACAGTTTTCTAAATTCAAAATTAGTAGGTCAAATATACTTTGAAGAACATTATCCGGGTAAAAATATAAATATTCTAGAATCAGAAATCGATTTTTATAAAAAAATTGTAGATGACTCTCCAAGTCATATAGTCATAACGGATGATAAAGGAGTAATAAAGTATGCCAACAAAGCCGCTGAGATGCTCACAGGATATTCTTTGGAAGAAATGGTGGGGCAGACTCCAAGACTATGGGGTGGTCTTATGTCGGAATTGTTTTATGAGGAAATGTGGCAGTCAATTAAAAAGCAAAAAACATCTAAGCTAAAAGTAGTAAATCGTCGTAAAGATGGTGCAAAATATGATGCTAGTCTTAGCATTTCATCAATGTTTGATAAAGAAGGGAGAATAGTGGGTTATATTGGCACAGAAGACGATGTGACAGAAATTGTAAAAATAAAAGATGCGTTCAAAAGGGAAGCTGATCACTCGCTTCATAACATGAAAAAACTTGAGACATTGATTGACAGTCTAGGAGAAGCGGTCTGTATGGTTGATGAAAATGGAAAAGTGGTGCTTGCAAACGCTGCTTATGAGCTTGTTACTGGATATAAAAAATCTGAACTCCTTGGGAGGAGGGCGGTTGAGTCAATTAGGTTGTTTGATGCTAATGATGATGAGGTGGATGAGAGTGATAGACTTATAAACCAAGTTTTATCAACGAAAAGTAAGAGAGAGGGTGATTTTAAACTTCATAAAAAAGGCGACGGTATTGTGAGTATTCACATCACCATAACACCTGTATTAGCAAATACAAAACTACTCGGGGCAGTGCAAGTGATACGAGATATAACAAAAGAAAAAGAAATAGATACTCTGAAAAACTCATTCATTGCGCTTGCCTCACATCAACTTCGAACGCCACTTTCTATTGTGAAGTGGTCGATAGAAGATATTTTGCAAAATCTAGAAAAAACAAATTGTTTGGACATTGTACAAATTGAAAAAATAAAAAAAGTCGATTCCGCAAACGAGAAAATGATCTACTTGGTTAACAAGTTGTTGACTTTATCTAGAGTGCAAAGTGGGCAGTTTAAAACAAATCTTGTAAAAACAAGCATTGTTGTTTATGTCAAAGATTTGTTAAAACAATATTTGAAAGATAATGTAGTATTGGCAGAAGTAATCAAATTTGTTAATCATATCGATATTGATGCGGAGTGTGTGGTTGATCAGAAACTGTTTAGGGAAGTAATAATAAATTTACTTTCAAACGCAGAAAAATACTCTACTCCCAAAAGTGAAATATTGATTGAACTTTCAATATTAGATGGAAATAAAGTGTTGATATCAGTAACAAACATTGGTATTGGCATACCCGAGATAGATTATAAAAAAATATTTTCGAGTTTCTATCGGGCTTCAAATGTGCATGGTACAAATATTCAGGGTACGGGCATTGGTCTTTATCTTAGCAAGGTCGTTGTAGAGGATGTGCTGAAGGGTGAGATTGGGTTTGAAAGTGAGTTAGGGGAAAAGACCAAGTTTTGGTTCACAATACCTATTTCAAAGTAAAAAATTGCACAAAAGGATTCATGGGTCATATCAACTATTTTTTTATAATATTTTTGGAAGATGTGCTAATTACTCCACGTTAATAATATAGCCTGTTGACTAGTGTTGTCTTGATTTCATAAGATAAGTCACTAGCTCCTCAAGCGGCATTCGTGCTCCGCCCACAACCTTGTCTGCTCCTCCGTAATAAATATACAAATACTTTTCAATAACAACTGCTCCACAAGGGAATACTACATTGTTAACAACACCTTCTAGTTCGTAATATAGCTCAGGTTCAAGAATGGGGTAGCGAGTGCGAGCTATGAGTTTGGTTGGGTCATTTTCGTCAAGTAGCATAGCTCCAAGTCTGTAGTGATGGTCTGAGGCGCTTATTCCGTGATACAAGACAAGCCAACCTGCAGAGCATTTTATTGGAGGTGCGTTGATTCCAATTTTGACAGAATCCCAATCTGATGTACCTGGTGGGATGGTGTGATCGATTTCTAAATATTTTGTATCTTCAAAAAGCAAATCATCAACATAATCGATGTTAATATTTGGCTCTACTCTATGAAAAAATACATATTTGCCATTAATCTTTTCGGGGAATAGACACCCATCTTTGTCAGCAATATTTTCTCGTGAAATTATTTTGGGATATTTCCATTTGTTCCATTTGCGCTCCAAAAAGTCCTCTATATATATTGAAGTCATCGCAAGTCTTGGGATGACCCCATCGTACGCTGTGTAGCACATATAAATCACGTCACCAATGCGTGTGATTCTTGGGTCTTCGCATCCATATCCCTGACCTTTGGTATTTGAAATCTCTTCTGGGGCTCTTGGCACATATATTGGTTCATCAAGTCTCTCATCTATATACATGCCGTCATAACTTATAGCAAGACCCACTGTCGAAATATTGTCATCAGATAGCGCTCTATAAAGTAGATATATTTTCCCTTCTATCTCAATCACTCCAGGATTGAATACTGCCTGCGATTCCCACGGATGTTTGGGATTTGGGAGAAGGAGTGGATTATTGGCAAAACGCTTAAAAGTTGGAATCTTTGCTGTTTCAAAATCAAAACTTTTCATAAAGTCTGATAAGTCAGCACTTGCTTCGCAGCAGTAACTATCTGCAGCGCCATAATAAATTCTTATCTTGTCGTCGTCAATGAGTGCACCTTCTGGAAAAGTCACATTTTGGATTTGTCCTTGTTTCTCATAAGTTTCTTTGGGAGAAATAAGTGGTGTTTCGATGCGACCGATAATTTTTTGGGGATTATTCATGTCAAGAAGAGCTGCTTCAATTCGGAAATCTTTATCGTTTGTAAAGTAGTTTCTGATGTATGAGTAAATAAATAACCAACCCTCTTTAGTCTTAATTGGTGGTGCGCCAACTTCGATTTGATCGATGCTCACGAGTCTAAGTGGGATGGTGTGTTCGTCAAGATTCTCATACCAATTTGTCCAGAAGTCGCTATCCCAGAGAGTCTCAATATTTTCAAATTGTGCAATTGCTATTTTGGCAGGTGGCATGTCAGTGTTGACTGTGAGTGCAACTGTGTACATACCATCGATTTTCTCTGGAAATAGAGTCATGCCCTTGGCATTGAATGGAGTGACAAGGTGTTTTTCTAAAACCTTATCAAAATTGTCTGATATCGCAACTGCTACTTTGATGGTCTCGCGATTTGGAGGATACGCGGAGATAGCAGTATAAAATGTATAAAACTTGCCATCAATTTTTGTAGTTCTTGGATCCTCACATCCGTATTTTTCGTAATAATGCTCTGGTTTTATAAAAATTTTTCTATCAGAAAAATTTTCTCCATCAATACTTTTGGCAACGCCAATATTTGATATTTGTACGTTTTTACCATCGACAAGAACCGTTTGTGGCATGGCTCTGTATATCATGAAATATGTCGAATCTTCCTTCACGATACAGCCATTGAATGCAGCAAAAGATTCCCAGGCATTTTCTGGATTTGGGCCTAAAATTGGGTTTTTGGCGTTTCTTATGAAGTTAGTCATTTGCAATCATTATCTCATGAATTTGCACTGGCATAAGGCGCGCTTCTTCTGTAGTTTTTAGCTCGTGAAGAAAAGTATTAAGATGTGCTTTTGCTACACAAACCACTGAATCTGCTCCGCCATAATACACAAGTAGTTCGTCTTTGACTATCACTGCTCCGCATGGATATGCAATTCCTGGCTTGAAGCCCACATTCTCATATTGTTCAATGGGTGAAAGTATTGGGTGATTACTTCGGTGGAGGACTTTTGTTGGGTCATTCAAATCCAGAAGCATTGCTCCTATATGATATTTACTAGCATCCTTGTCATCCACGCCATAATAGATGAGTAACCATCCATCTTTGGTCTTTATTGGTGGAGCCCCTGCTCCTATTTTGCGACTGTCCCACATGTTGTCGCGAATTTTGATTTGGTATTCTCCTTTTAGCCATTTTGTTTTGCCATCAAAATTGAGATCATCAAGAAAGTCGATGAGTATATTTGGAAAGATTCTGTGGAAAAATACATATTTGCCTTTAATTTTTTCTGGCAGTAAGCACCCACTTTTGTCAACAATGCCTGGAGGCGAGATGAGTACTGGTTTTGTCCAAAGCCATCTTTTGTTCAGGAAGTCTTTGACCAAAATTGATGTGAGTGCTAATCTTGGGGGAGACCATCCATCAAAGGCGACATAAGTCATATATATTCTTTTGCCTAGTAGGGTGACGCGCGGATCCTCACATCCTCCAAAACCCCCACCCGATACAAACTGAGTATTGATGCTTTTGCTTAGATTTTTTTCAAAATCCATGAAGGGTGTATATATAGGTTTGTCGAGTCTCTCATCTATAGTTAATCCGTCTGGGCTTGAGGCATAACCCACATGTGATATATAGTCAAACCCTTGGGCTCTATACAAAATGTGAACTTTGCCGCCAACAGATACTGCAGCAGGATTGAAAGTGTTGAATGCTTCCCAGTCATTGGCTGGGTTAGGAGACAATATGGGGTTGTTGACATGTTTTGACAGGCTGATTTTTTTGTTCAGGATTTTAATATTTTCTAGCTTATAGCTAAAACCGGTATGAACTACTGCCAAAACCATTCTGTGTTCGATATGCCAATACGAAATAAGTCTCTGACCATGAAAAATCATTCCTAAGAATCGAACATGCTTGCCCTGCCAATGATCCTTTTGTTTCCATATTGGTTCATGCATTTTCCATATAATCTTTTCAGGATTATCAGAATCCATTAGAGCCAAATACATCTCATGATGCGTCACGCCATTCTCAACTTGCTTTTTGAGATAGGCAACAAGAATTCCATCTTTGGTTTTGTATGCGAAAGCAATTTCTAGAGGGTGGGCATCTTCGAGGACTGGTTTTTTACCAAAATACCATTTTTTGAAATTTCTGGAATAGGCGACTTTTATGTTTCGCTCGCCATAAAACAATACGTGTTTCCCTTCATGAAGAAAATCTGAAACTATACACCCGTTTTCATTGGTGAAGTCTAGAAGTTCTTTCGGTCGAAGGGTGTTTCTTTTGTCAAGTGTGCATACCTGCACTTTTGTTTGTCTACTGATTTTTTTCTTCACCAAGAAATAGTGTCCGTCTGAAGATGTGAAGTGGCTAGAGTGTAAAAGATCATATCCCTCAAGACTTTTGGCAATCTTTATGTATTTTTTCTGCTCTTGAAAACTAAAAGATCCTCGGCTTATGGCTGATCTTATTATATTTTGCTCATCGCTTTGAGTTGAGAGTAAAAAAACCACATTGTACTTTGCAAAAGCACACAGGAAGTATCTTTGTGGAGAGCTGTTTTTGGTTCGGGGCATATTATTTGGCCCAAATATTACTTTTTAAATCAGTGAAACAAACATAATCAAAAGCTATCACTTCATTGCTGCATAAGATACACTTATGCTAAGGAGTTGTAAAGGGCATTTGGTAAGAGAGGATTATAAACCGCAAATTGATTTGACTATGAACACATCTCTTTTTTGAATGAATTTTGCTTCGTAGTCTGTGGGATTATCTTCTTCTAAAATCTTTAGTGCTTGGGTGGGCGTGAGCCAAAGCAACTCAAAACCTTCATCAATCTCTTCCTGAGTCATATTTCTTGCACCCACCTCACCATCTATTTGTGATTCAAAAATATAGCTTAGTTGTTGAAGCTTGAACTTATCTCTCCACTCAAGGATAAGTCCATGACCCTTTATGTCATTGGTCTTACATCCTACCTCTTCAAGAATTTCCCGCTTGTATGCATCTTCAATTTGCTCATCCCCCTCAACGCCTCCACCTGGTAGTTTGTGATAGTTGAGTCTGGTGACATGAAGCAATGCAATTTTGTCTTCTTTCCAAAGAATTCCTCTTGCAGCTCTTCGAATTGAAAACTTTTCAACATCTCCCATTTTGTAGTTTGGGTCAAGAGTTGAATCTGATATTTCTAGAAATAGTTTTTGAGACATATGAGTTATTATATGCCTAATAATAATTTTCAGAGAGTATATGAAATATAGATTACTTGGTAAAACCGGCTTCAAGGTCTCGGAGATTAGTTTTGGCGCGTGGGCGATAGGTGGTAATTGGGGCAATGTGGCAGAAAGTGATGCAATTGCAGCAATAAATAAAGCTATAGATTTGGGTGTGAATTTCATTGATACAGCTGATGTGTATGGAGATGGTCGAAGTGAGAAAATTATTGCAAAAGTATTGAAAGGTAGAAAGGAGAGGGTATTTGTCGCCACTAAAACTGGCAGAAGGTTGTCACCGCATATTGCATCTGGTTATACAAAACAAAATCTAAATAAATTCGTTGAAAGAAGTCGAAAGAATCTTAAGATGGACACACTTGACTTACTGCAACTTCATTGTCCACCAACTGAAGTCTTTTACAATCCTGAGGTGTTTGAAGCTCTCGATGAAATGATCATAAAAAAGAAAATCAAAAACTATGGAGTAAGTGTCGAGAAAGTAGAAGAGGGGATAAAGGCTCTCCAGTACTCTGGAGTCGCGACAGTTCAGATCATTTATAACATCTTTAGGCAAAGACCTGCTGAGATATTTTTTGATATGGCAAAAGAGAAAAATGTAGGAATAATTGTGCGAGTGCCTCTTGCAAGTGGCCTCTTGACAGGCAAAATGAACAAAAATACAGTGTTTGATAAAACAGATCATAGGTTATTCAATCGACATGGCGAGGCTTTTGATGTGGGCGAGACATTTGCTGGAGTCCCATTTGAAAAAGGTTTGCAAGCAGTAAATGATCTTGCAAAAATCATACCAGCAAAATATTCCATGTCTCAATTTGCTTTGAAATGGATACTCATGCAAGATGCAGTCTCTACTATCATCCCAGGTGGTAAAAACCCTGTGCAGGTAGAGAGTAATGTCTTGGCTAGCGATTTGCCGAATCTTTCTAAAGAGTCACTTAAAATGATAGATGAGATTTATAAATCAAAGATTAAAGCGCTAGTGCATGAGAGGTGGTAATTTGACTTTCACACACCCAAATTGATAGTATGAGAGCTATATGAAGCAATTTTTTGCCAACATTCTAAACACTCTCAAGATTACTTTCTTTTTATCAAATCAACTAGAAGTCAAAAATAAATTAAGTCTAAAAGCTGCTTGGATACAAAATATTTTGTATGAAAATGTTGGAAATCTAATAGTTTATCCAAGGCTCATGATGACGAATTTGGATGCCTTACGGTCGGGTCAGCTCACTGTTATTGGCACAGGTAATCATGAAAGAGCGCTCATAATCCAGATTGGTTTTGAAATGCTGGCTCGCATTTTGCAATCAACTTTGCAAATCGCTATTTACACTTTGATTTTTGGCATACTTTTAAAGTTAATTTGTTGGAAAAAGATTTCTTTCAAAGACGCGCAAAAGATATCAATAATCAATATGATTTTTGTGTCTATAATCACAACATTTACTCCTTATTATTACTTTAATACTCTTGAAGGAGCGCTTCTTGTATTAATTCTTGGGACAATAATCCGCGTTATATTGGTGTATAAGAGCAAATACGAAACGCAACTTATGGTGAGGGTGTGATGATAGACGTATGATTGATCTAGTTAAAGTATTGAGAATGTTGTTGTTTCAAGGTTAGGCTTTAACATCTTCTTTTCCTTTGCGTTTGTACAGTAGTACGAAGATCATTATACCTGCAAATGTTACAAAAACGGCAAAAATGCCTTTCAGTGCAGTGATATACAAATAATCTGAAGAGAGATTTTGTTTTTCTTGTCGTAAAACATCCGCCTTTACTTTTCTTATAACAGAATTTGTTTTGGAGGTGTTAGATTTTTCTGACATTACTTCATCAATCTCTACTTTAGAAATTATATTTGGTTTTTTGAATTCAATATTTGACAAATCAATTGATTCAAGATGCTTTGCACTGTTTGATTTTATACCAGACCAGTCTCCTGGCATACATCCATGTTGAGCCCTGACCTTGAAATAATATGTGGTACTTGGCCTAAGCATTTCGATTTTGAAGTGTTGGACACCCTCTCTGCTAAGTGTGACTTCAGCACCGTGCTCTTCTGCTGAGGCATTTTCTGAATAAGAGATAAAATAGGCATCTGCATTAGAAACAGGAGTGAAGTATAACGTTGCCCAGTCACCACCTGAGTCAATTTGGAATAAATCTGGAGAATTCGTAGGTTTTTCATCAGAGCAAACAGGAGTGCTTGCTCCGCTATTTGTTGATGCGGCAAGTACTTTCCCACTCGACTGAACCGGAGTGATTTGAGTTTTGGGTGTGCCTATTACGCCATAAACAGAAAATCCAGCTAGTGAACAGGTGAGAGTATTTGCTGAAGAGTCAAGAGCGCAATTCTTTTTGATCCAACTCGATCCATCATATTTGTAAACATCTAGGGTATTTTCTTCAAAAGTACTTTCGAAGCTCTGATCATAAGTTACAGTGAAAGTGACTGGCTCATCAAAAGTAGTTATTTGAACATCGTTTGTATCAACTGCAACCAAATTGAATAGGTTTCCAGTTGCGATATTTGTACCTATAGGGGGAGTGGGGGCGAGAGAGTCTACTAATTGGTTAATTTGAAAAGATGCATTTTGAGCAGCAAAGTTTGCAGGTACAGAGATAGCAGCTACAGTATTTGTTGTGCTGATGTTGAGGTTTCCACCGGAGTTTGAAGAGATATTGGTCTCTTCACCACGATTTACTTCTGAAGCTACACATCCTATTGTCGTAAAATTTCTAGTCGATGACACACCTTCGTTGTTGTCAGTGTCTTTTGATTTGATTCGATAAAAATATCTAGCACATGCTTTGAGGTTTGACAAAGTTACTGTGTGGCTTGTGACTCTTGGGGATGTGTTGCTTTCATTAGTTTGAAATCCAAAAGAAGAGACAAGTCCGTACTCTATTTTGGATGATGATGCTTCATCAGTGATCCATGATATGTCAGCAGAGCTAGATGTGATTGATGATACGTTCACTGACGAGATGTTTGGTGCGACGTTGTCTGTGATAATCTCAAACGCAACGCCAGATGCTGTATACCAACTTGAGCTTGCAGAAGCAGCATCTTCTGTTCTTATCCTAAGATGATAGTTGCCAGTCCCTAGAGATGTCGAGCTTGATCCTACAAGATATGTCCCTCCAGTTTCACCAAATGTATAAGATATATTGCCTTGATTCCCAAATGGCCCTCGATAATCAATTACTAGATTTGTGAAAGTATTGTTTGAGGCAATTTGCAATCTATACCTCACTTGCTGTCCAGAGTCGGGATCGGCAAGAGTTGCTGCAAGCTCTGCGCCGTTGACAGAAATCGATTGACCGCCACCCATTAACTTGCTTGATGAAACACTTGTTGGTGTGCTTGGGTCAGCGTTGGCTGCGCCTGTTGTAAAGCTTCGAGTTGATGAAAGACTACTACCATATGAATTGACCGATTGGACTCTCCAATAGTATGTTGTGCCATTTGAAAGTGGTGAGCCGAGAGTGTATGAAGTGCCTGTTTGACCAGATGCATTTACAACGGTTGATGAGAAGTTGTTCACTGTAGATACAAGTACTGTATAGCTTGTGGCACCATCTACTGGCAACCACTCAAATGTTGGAGTGGTTGTAGTACCGGTAGACCCATTTGGAGGGTTCACAAGAGTAGGGCTAGTTGGTGCACCTTCTGGAGCAAGATACACAAGGTCGTATCCACTTGATACTTCCTGTCCCAGTGTTGGAGTGATTGATGATACAGTATAGTCATTTGCACCATTTGGTGTGTATAGGATTGATTGCCCCTGCACTATTGATGCTGTATTTAGTGAATATTGCTTATATGTTGATCCGTCTTTTTTGATACCAATTGTTGCGCTATTGCCTAGTGCTCTGTCACCACCAAGCAAATCGCGGTACTGAATCTGAATATTATTGCTCCCCTCATAAAGAATTACTTGGAATGTGCCCATTTGGACTGAGGTGTTGTAAAAATATACATTTGTCCATTGAACAATGAATTTTCTGTTTGGTGCTGATCCAACTGTAGAGTAATAAATAGGTTTTTGATCATATGGAGATGGGTCTGTGATAAGGTCGTCCCAAAAGGCATAGATTGATGTATCTGGTCCGTTAGAATTCAGTGCTACATTGCTAAATTCACCTGAGCCGGCTCCAAAATTCAAAGTTCCATTGATATTGATATATGCTTGTGTGTAATCCACTCCATAATAATTGAAAGTAAAGCCAAGATTGAATGGTCCCGCATAATTGTCATCTCCCATGAGATTTGTATTGGTGCTTGTATATGTTATTTCACCATCAACAGCAAGAGATTCTGTTGGAATAACAATTATAAATATTGTAGTTAGAAGAAGAACTAAAAAATAAGATTACGAAAAGATGATATGAGAAGAGTCCCCTGATAGTTCTCATTATGCGATACTTTATCATATTATGATTGCAAATGTAATAGTATGGTGAGAAAGTAAAGGTGGTAAAATTGACTTGAGGTGGACTTTTAATCTCATAACAATTTTTATATGGTCTATGATTTTTTATCAAACAAAACTCTTCAACATTGAAAGCAGAGAGAAGCCGCACATTGCCAGAGAAGATGGAGGACACCTCATCATAAATTCACTTGCCCATAGAGATGCTCTTGAGGACCTCACAAATGAAGAGGCAAATGAACTCATGAGGCTTATCATCGCAGCTGGTAAAGCAATGAAGGCAGGACTTGCCAAAAGTGGTATAGAGCTTTGGAACATTAATTATCAATGTAATGCCAACTTCAACCGCGTCTTTCACTTCCACCTATATGGCAGGAGTGTAAATGCCAAACAACACCCAAAAAATACTTGCATTCAACATGGCCCAACATATGAAGAGTTCAAAAAACAAATTGCCGATCTCACACCGCTTACACCTGATGATATCTCAAACATCAAAGAAGAGTTTGAGAAGATTTGGATTAGCAACTAGATTATCCTAGAAAATTATATCCCTGCACAGCATGATGTTTTTATTCTTTTTGAAAGAAATATGTCTCAAGTTCGCAACCATTCTCACCTTTAAGAATTGTGTATTTCAGGTTATTTGGAATATCATTTGGAGACAGTGTGTCATATATAAGACCATATTGCCCTATGGCAGATCTCGCAAGAAGCTTGGCGCCAGGCTTCATTTTGGTGTAAATATTTTCTATGAGCTTTGACTTGGGATATACCATAGCTGCAAGCACTATCACATCAAAACTACTGTAATCAACATCATTAGCATCAGAGCATATTACTTTGATCTTGTCAGATAAAACGAAATATTTTATGAGTTCTGTGGATAGAGTTACTGCTTCTGGTCTTCCTTCTATAGCAGTCCCAGTGCATCCATAAGCTCTAGAATATTTGATTATTGACCAGGGGTAAGGTCCACTCCCGACAAAACAAACATTCGAATCACTTCCTATTTGCATTGCTTTAATTTCCTCATCGGCGAGAGTGGAGTTGTTTGATTTGAATTCTGGCACGGATTTTCCCTCTAGAATATCTAGGGCTATGTGCGTTTCATCAAATATGTAAAACTTATCATAAAAAGATTTTATATCTTTGGAGATTGCAAGCAACTCTGGGTCATTTAAATTGATATTGGATATATCAATTGTTGATAGGTATTTAATAAATTCGGAAAACCACGATTTTATATCCAAAATATATCCATCATCAAATGGTTTGGCAAAAAGTGCCGCGATCTCACTTCTTTTTGGTAACAGGGTTTGAATGAAACTTTGGGTGTCCATTAGTTTATTAATTTGAGTTATAACTGTCTAAAGAGAATTGATTGGTTTTTTCATTAAAAAAAATATTTTTCGGTGGATTAAAAAGGTGAGAGTTTGTTGCAAGGAAGTGTGACATGTATCCAGCTGTATTTATAAAGACTATCAAATCTCCTCTTTTTGGTAGTTTGCCCACGCGAATAATTCTTTTCAAAATAGTGTCTCTGTCCATGCAGTAAGTACCAACAAATACCACGCCTGTTGGTTCTGACTCATCAACAGAATCATGATCTTTATAAATAATCACCGGATCTACACCAAACTCAACACTTGAACTTAAGAGTTGTGTGAAATTCATATTCAAGCCTACAATATTTTGACCTTGAGAGTCTTTTTTTGTATACACCACTTCTGCAACTGTTATTCCACATTGATCTAGACTGCTCCTACCTGGCTCAATACGAAGTTCTATATTTTCTGAAATAAGATATTTTGCGATACTTTGACCATTAATTTCATATGACAACACATCATCCAATATTTGCTCTTTTGATTTTTCAGAATAATATGGATAAATAGACCCAACTTGCTTAGCTTCGCCATTTATATTGTGAATATGAAGTGGTTGGTTCATGAAAGTAATGGGGGGAGTTGATCCAAGTATCGCCGATTTTAATTTTTCATGAAATTCTTCCCATTCTTTTTTGGAAACCAAGTAATTCACCAAAAATCCACCACCTATATCTATAAAGTTGCATTTTTTGTGTCCCATCTCTCTAGCTCTTTTTATAACAGTTAACAATTCATAAATAGCAATACTTCTATCAATTGCAACATAACTCCCTAAATGAAAATGAAATCCTTCGAGGATGATGTTATTGTATGTGCTGAGTTTTTGCAGGACTTGTTCTGAATCTGCTATTGGAAATCCAAATCTGCTATTGGTTTTTTGACCATTTTTATTTGTAAAACCTGTAAATCTGACGCCAATTTGTGCTGTTTTATTGAATCTAGTAGATATATTTATTATTTGCTCCAGCTCATCGAAATTGTCCAATATTATAGTCACGTTATGCCTTATGGCTAGCTCTATAGCAGCATTTTCTTTGATCGCAGCTGAGAAGACGATGTTATTTTTTCCTCCGAAGTCTAATGATTCTTTTAATTCTTGATAACTTGCTGTATCAATACCAAACCCATTATTTATAGCTGTTTTTACAAAAGTGGTGCAGTGGTTTGGTTTTCTTGCAAAAAATATCTTGCTATTCAACCCATACTTGTCCATTACCTTTTGAAATGCGCGAAGATTGTCGATTAGTTTCGTTGAGTTGTTTATATGCAATGGAGAGCCATATTTGGCAATCATATCGTATAATAACCCCTTGTTTGATATCAAAGATTGCATCCAATCACTGATGATTGGTGTTAGTGGTGGTGCGAAATTTCCCATTTTTATATATACATCAATAAAATGAATAGTTTTTCTCTTCCGAAAAAAGTGGTGGAATTATATCATAAAAACGAGGATTGTGCCTCTCTAATGCTCCATAGCTTTTATAATGAAACCCAAATAATCCCAAACCCCAAAGGAGACTTTTTTTCGGCTTCGCTCTCAATTTTGTATGTAACTGCAGGAGATAGTGTATGTATGTTCACTCAGCCACCCGACCTCCTAGAATATAGAAGAAACGTTATGCCTTGGATAAAAGGAGTTGATGTTTACGAACTTGACCCACCTGCTAATATCAAAAAAAGAGGATTTCCTACTGGATCCATCATAAATTCATTATTTGGAGAACTTAGAACAAACTCAGATCTTAAAGATAAAATAGGCGACAAGTACTTTATGACCTTATTCCCAACCTCTGAAATGAATTCTGAGGCTCTTAAGTTTGGACTTAGAAAAATACTTCTACATGACTCTTTGATTGTTAACTCAAAATCTGTATTTTTACAAAGCAGCGCTAAGTATGGCTATAAAGTTTGTGAATTTTTGATTATAAGAAATGAATCTGAGCTTATAAATGTCGTTAAATTTGCAGACTCATCAAAAAATGGCGTATGGATCAAGGCAGAAGGATCGGGGAGTGATCTTGTAGCCCACATCGAGTCTACTGACATTTCAAAAATCCACAATGCATGGACTGGAATTAGGAGCAAAATAGTGAATTGTTTGCAAAATTCAGATTTTCATGAAAACCAAATATCAAAATTGATTGACAAGCAAACAATATTTCCAATAGGGGGTCTTGTTGTTGAAAAAGACATATCAAATTACTCTGATGAAGTTTACAACTGCGCTGCTATGTTGACTATTGATGTTAAGGGAATTGGAAACTGTATGGGTATTTATAATCAAAATCCAAACATCGATCCATTTTGTGGGACAAATAAAATGGAGTTTGATCCCATATATCAAAAATTACTAGCAAAATATCAGATTACCCACGAAGCAATTTACTCAATTTTCTTAAAAGAAATTGAAAAAATATACAAATTTATGTTTGATCATAAGTTTGTTGGTGTTTTCGGAGTTGACTTCTTCTTGGTATTTAAGTCAGACAGCGTTGAAGTATTTTTCACCGAAATTAATGCTAGATTGACTAATAATAGCGGCATAAATGTCGCATATGCTATAAATAGCGGCTCATACCACCACATGCCCATAAACGCAGTGTTCCCTTCATGCGTAAACACCATCTCAGATCTTAGAAAATATTGCACCATCGATGGTGTTGATTACTTGGATTCTGACCCAAAAACTCTTGCTATTGTTCCTCAAGCATTTTCCTCAATCTGGGCTAAAAATGGAGGATACAGATTAATTGAAAAGAATAACCTTGTGAGACTTTTGATTCTTGGCAATGACCATGAAAAAATTTCAGAACTAACAAAAAAGCTTGGTTCAAAAGGTGTGAATTTCAAATAAATAATCACAACTATTTGAATACCAAGCTTTTATAGAATCTAATTTTTTCTACATCAACAATCTAATTTATTTTTTAGATTGCATTTGATTTGCAAGTTTCATTTGCAAGCTATATATCTCAATGAATCCTGCACTTGCATTTACATTGAAATCATAGCCTTCATTGTTGTTAAATGATGTGTGACTTAGGCCATATGGCGATTCCATAGCAATTACAGTCGTTGATCCTTTGAATAGTTTAATTGTTACTTTTCCCTCCACTTTCTCATTTACTTTGTCATTGAATGCATTTATTGCTGACATGATAGGGTCGAACCAAAGAGCACCATAGCAAAGGTATCCCCATTGAATATCCAACTGACTCTTGAGTTCGTTGAGTCTTCGTGTTGAGACATACTTTTCTAGAGCTTTGTGAGCTTCGATAATAATGTGTCCTCCTGGTTGTTCATAAACTCCACCATTTTTCAGACCAACTAATCTATCTTCGAAAAGATGCACAACCCCCACACCGTGTCTTCCACCAATTTCATTAAGAGTAGTTATTATTTTGGCAAGTTTCATTTTTTTGCCATTTACTCCTACTGGCAATCCATTCACAAAATCAATTGTGACATTTTCTGCTTGATCAGGGGCTTTTGAAGCAAGTGTGTATGTTGTGAGGAAGTTTTCGATGGGGGACACAATATTTGGAAACTCTACTTCGCCACCTTCCCAGGTCATGCCCCACATATTGTCATCAACGCTATATGGAAAATCTTTTCTTGTTGGTACTTTTATACCATTTTTGATGGCATATTCAATCTCATCATTTCTATCAAGCATCCATTCTCTGACTGGCGCAATGATCTTCATATTTGAATCTTGAGAAAGAATATATCCTTCAAATCTGACTTGATCATTGCCTTTGCCGGTTGATCCATGTGCAATGCAATCAGCACCCATATCATGAGCCACTTCTACTGCAACTTTTGAACAGACAGCTCGTCCAATAGGAGTTGATAGGTGGTAATCTCCTTGGTATGAAGCATTTGCTTTGATACCAACAGAGATAAACTCTTCCGCAAATCTATCTTTTATATCCATTACAATAGCTTCAGCTGCGCCAAGCTCCAAGGCTTTTTTTCTAACCTCTTCCAAATCATCTTTTTGTTGTCCAATATCAAAAGTAAGTGCGATAACCGGTACTTCGTATTGCTCTTTGATCCACTTTAACATGACAGATGTGTCTAGTCCTCCAGAGAAAAGCATTAAAACTTTTTTAACAGCACCCTTTTGTGCTTCATATGATGAGACTTTTTTGTATGTTGTTTTTGTGTTCATAATTTGAATTTAAATATTTAATAAATTGTTGAGCTTTTCAGTAAACTGATTGCGCAGTTTACCGATTGTACGCTTCTCTTTTAGTATTTTTTGTTGTATTTTTGCGATTCCCAAATTCGCAGTACCTCCCAAATGCTTTGATTTTTTGAGCTCACTATCCGGGTCGAAGCTTGTGATGTTCCCCAAATCGTTACCTACTTTTTGATATGCAGTTCGAAATGGCATCCCTGATGCAACAAGATTGTATGCCATGGAAGTGGCATATAGCTCTTTGGACATGGCCAATTTTAATTTTTCTGTTTTCGGATTTATGTTTTGAAGTAATAGCTTTGCAACCTCAATTGAATCTTTGGTAAGTTTTATTGCTTCAATATATGGCTTTTTGGTATCTTGAGTGTCTCTGTTATATCCAGATATTAGTCCAAAAGGAATTGATTGAATCTGAACAAAATACCCAAGCATGATGTGCGACTTGGATCTGAGAAGCTCCGCAATATCCAGATTTTTTTTCTGAGGCATGATGCTGCTCCCTGTACAAATTGATTTATCAACATCAAAATAATCAAACTCACTCGTAGTGAACAAGAGCAAGTCTGATGCAATTCTAGAAATATCATTTACGATATTTTGTAGAGCAAAAACAACTATTGCTTCTATTTTGCCCCTACTGTTTTGACAATACAAAGAGTTGTTCTGTACTTTAGAAAAGTCCATCAAATCAGCTGTCATTTTTCTATCTAGAGGTAGAGTAGTGCCGTAAGCTGCTGCAGAGCCTAGTGGAGATTGATCTACTGCTTCTAAAGCAGTCTTTAGTAGTGCAATATTATCAGTTTGAGATTCGGCAAAAGCTATAAGCCATAGGCCTACTGATGAGGGCATAGCTTTCTGCATATGAGTATATCCAGGCATGGGTATATCAGACCATTTTTTTGCCAAGTTACATGTGATCTCAATTAGTTCAATTAATGAAGATGATATTTCTAAAATATTGTACTTTGAATAAAGTCTTACATCTGTTAGGATCTGGTCGTTTCTTGATCTGCCTGTATGAATTTTCTTGCTTATTTCTCCAACGAGATTGCCAAGCTCATTCTCGATTTTGGTATGAATATCTTCATCCCCAGATTCCAAAACGAAGTTTCCAGCTCTGTATTTTTCTAAAATTTTCGAAAGGGCTTTTGTTAATTCTTTTACTTCATTAGCTTTTAGAACATCTATTTTTCCAAGCATCCTAGCGTGGGCAATAGAACCGAATATGTCAAACTCAGTTAGGTCATTGTCATATTTCAAATCATCTTGAGTTTCAAATCTTTCAAGCGCTTCCGTCATGGTATTGTGTTTTTCTTTTGCCCAAAGTTTACTCATTTTTATATTGCAACTTACAAAAAAATCCGTCTTTGAAATCGATGTAATTTATCAATTTCAAGGACGGATATTCCGTGGTACCACCTTGATTCTCCATATTGGAGCACTTAGTCCGTCTCTAATGAAACGGATCGCATGTTTTTGCTGGTTTGCATTCCAGTGAGCATTTCCTCTCAAGTCTTTTCGGATCGCGACTCCGAACTAATCTCTGGATTATACATTACTAAATACAACATGTCAAAGAGTGGAGATCGACCTGACGATCTATATATTAATCATTTGTTGAACAATACTAGAGCTTGCGAATGTAAGAAATAGATAATATATACAATGATTTCAAAATCCTAGATATCTAAATCGATCTATTTTGAAGAGTTGAGAAATGAGTCTCCAGATCATTTTCTTGAATAAGATTTAACTCAATTTTCGTTTTTTCTTGTATCACTTTTTCAAGCTGCAATCCTAGCCTCATAAACATTTCATGGTCCAAGCCTTTGCCATATCTTGTCTCTATGTTTTTTAGTCTCTCTTGAAGTGGAAGGATGCCATTTGGTCCAATCCTCATGTCGCAGTAGAGCACTATTTGAACCGGAAGATTGTTTGTATCAAACATCTTCTGCATATTCTTCCATTCGAATTCATGCATGATGCCGATTGCTCTTTCATTTAGTCCTTCTTCTTTGCAAATTGCAAGTGTCGCATGGTGCTCTTCACTGCCATATTTTGCAGTTATTATTTGTTTAAATTTCTTTATATTTGCAATTTCTTCTTCACTGGTGCCATACATCTTTTGTTTTTCTTCTGTGAAAGTGAGAGGTTTTGCAATGTCGTGAAATAGGCAGACATTCACAACATCCTCTTTGGGAATATCTTCGCCTTTCCAGTTTTCTGTGATGATCGTTGCAATTGCAGCAACACGAAACATATGCTCTTGCAAGTTTTTGGGGAGGAGGTATTTAGTATAGATGTCTGCGATTTTCATAATTGACTATTAATCATAATATAGTTACTGCCACTTACATTTACAAACGATTACTCTTTTGTCAGATAACTTAAACTTAAATTTTGATATGTTTTTTGATTCGATTGATTGTAGTGTTAGTTTTCGGATGAATTTACTAGACTTGCGAGGTCGTTCAATGCTACAGTCATTAAGTATATTTGTGAGATTTTGAATAAAGAGTTGCCACTGGTGTTGGTTGTCAGTCAATTTGAGTGGTAGTTTTTGACAATTTAAGAATTCTCGCAATTCTGATCTTAAAGATTCGAACTTAAATAGTGCTGGAAATGCCTTGATAAATTTTTTAGCTATAGTTTTATCGCTATCGTTAATATTAATTGTTAATTCAAGAACATGAAGAAAGCAGTCTACTGCTTTCCTATTATTTATTACAGTATGACATGCCCAGTCTCTATAGAAGTCAATAAATGATTTATTGGTATTTGGGTTTGCTTGACGAACTTTTCTAATTTCAACAAGTAAATATAACACTTGTGCCTCAGTGTATATACCCCATCTATTTCAGTAGATATTTTATTCAAGAGCTCTGAAACCATAGTGATAGCATTATTTCACAATTTACCATATTTTCGAGCATAGTATTTAAATACTTGTACTTATGTTGGTGGTAAGCTAAACATAGTTTGTTTGTGAATGTAGATCTACTCATAGACGTTGCTATTCGCTAAAGTTTTGGATTATTGTGTAATGCTTATATCATGCGGTTAAATAACAAAGCTATTTTGTAGCTAAGACGAAAGATGGCTGCCCAGCAGGGATTTGGTTCGGCAAGCTCACCATAAACTTCTCATCCCTGCAAATCTTCGCCATCCTCAGCGAAAATATGCTGAGTTTGTCGAAGTGCTGCCCAGCAGGGATTCGAACCCCGATAAACTGATTCAGAGTCAGTTGTCCTACCGTTAGACGACCGGGCAAATAACTTAACACTCTGTTTGTAAAATAAATTCACACCCAATGCCACTACCGTGTCAGTACCGTTATCCCTCTGGGGACTTCCTGCGGTCGGACACCGGGCAAAACTAATTTTCAAATAGCATTGTTACACGAAACACTTACTCATGGCTGCCACTTACGTGTCAGTACCGTTATCCCACTACGCTTGCGCTTCGGGGACTTCCTACGGTCGGACACCGGGCATGTTAGCTATCAGCAAATAGTCTTAAGCTATTGACAGCTTCAGTATTTTAGCATAAAATGAGGCTTTTACTGATACGGTGAGCCAAATAAGACTCTTTCTAGTCTACACAAGGGTTCTCTCCACCCCCGCTCAAGAATATGAGCGGGGAGTCGAAGCCTTTTAATACGACCCATGAGTGGTTTTTAGCTACAGTTCACTTGCCTCGCCAGTGGCAAGCTGTCAACAGATAACTATTCACTAGAGTTCAGTCTCTATTACACTCCTCATTATTTCTCCTAACACAAAACTATCCTCCTCATGTAAAAATGTCAGATACTATTTATTTCAATTAATCTGTTTTATTCGTATGAAACTTGTAGGTCTTGCCGCAATATTTGCAATAATTGGATCATCATTTTATATAACTGCCAAACAATCAAAACCACTAAACACAGTAAAAATAAATATTATGCCAACACCCGCACGCACGGCATCTGTCTATGTTGGAGCATGGGTGCACGGCTCTTGGGACAATGACAAAAAAACTCTCAATACCAAAGTTGTTAAGGACTTCGAAGAAGACATTGGAAAAAAGATAGCGATAATGAACATGTTTTCAGAGTGGCAATATTTGGAAAATAAAAACCTTGTCACAGACCTCAACAAAATATCTGATAATAACTGGACTCCTATGATTAGTGCCAATCCTGCATTTTTCGATAAATGCAAGAAAGGTAATGACTCTCTCTACAAAACAATTGCCTCAGGTGCATGTGATGAATTTCTCAAGTCAGTAGGTCAAAATCTCAAAAATTATGGCAAGCCAGTATTCTTGAGATTCGCATGGGAGATGAATCTTCCAAATATGTACTGGAGTATCAAAGCACTCAAGAGCACTCCACAGGAGTTTGTGGAAGCGTGGAGACATTTCCACGATGTTGTTCGCAATGAAGGAGCGACAAATGTGTTGTGGGTGCTATCTTTTAACACAAGTAGTGCAAACACTGTGCCATATGTTGATCTTTATCCAGGGGATGAGTATGTAGATTGGGTTGCGATAGATGGCTACAACTGGGGCAACACACATCCTGAGTGGAGCAGGTGGACTGACTTCAATGGTGTTTTTCGAAATTCTTATAATGAGCTTACTGCAATTACTAATAAACCTGTCATGCTTTCTGAAGTAAATTCGACTCCAAATGGCACTGGTGGAAACAAATCTGACTGGCTCCAAGATATGCTTGAGAAACAAATCCCCAAAAACTTTCCAAAAGTAGAAGCCATAGTTTTCTTCAATGAAAACAAAACAGAAGGGGAGAAGGTGGACTGGCGCATGGAGAAATCTGCAGATTATCTGAAGGTGCTACGCGAACATCTTAACGAGCCTCTTTATAAAAGTAATTATCCATAAAAGACAGCAAAGGCTAGTAGGAGAGTAGAGAAAGGGGTAACACAAATTTCTAATTCCTAATATCTAAATCCTAAACAATTAAAAAATATTCAAACTCAAATTGCACGAATTCTGATTATCGATTTGGGATTTTGAATTTGATGTTTATTTAGAAATTAGAGATTAGAAATTAGGATTTCAATAGGTTATTTTCCTGCATTTGTTAGTTCGTTTACTGGGGTAATAATCTTTTCTTCAATTACTTTGGCTGTTGGTGTGCTTGGATTTAACACTGAAACAATCATCCAAAAAGATGCTGCTCCCATTAGTATTGAATACAGCACAAGCACTACATTACTCCTCGCATAAAGCAATGCTTTTTGAAAGTAGTTGTTTTGGATATATTTGAGTCTTATGGGGTGGACATATTTCATAACATTTGTAAGATAAAGAGTGTGCCAGAAAACAGAATACAAACTCCACGCAAGCACTACATAGGTGTTGTAGTTGCCAAATATCTCGGGTCTGTTTATTACTACAATAATGAAAGAGGCTAGATATAAAGTGGAGATTGAGACTCCAAGATCCATTGCTCTTTCGAAATCCCTATGAAGTCCGCTATACCGGACACCTGTTGGTTGCCATTCTGGCACGCCATTTATTAACATTCGCAAATATGTATAAAAGTATGTATAGCAATTGTTCATCGCGGCGAGTTTTGTACCAAGTTTATTCTTATTTTTTTTATTGAAAGGGATTATTATGCGACTCAAAACGACATATGGCAAAAAATATATACTGTTCTGAATAGAAAGAACATCAGCGTGAAAATACAAAAGTACCAAAAATTGAAATCCGAAAATCACAGTCGATGCTTCTGAAAGATAATGAAGTGGGTTAATTAGATATATGAGCCTTGCCACGACGCTTAGTCTGGCATTTGGCCAATATTTTGCAAAGACTAAGTTTCCGCTACACCAACGCATATGTTGTTTGAAATATCCTTGGAAAGTTTCCGGGCTTTTGCCCATGCTAATAATAAGTGGCAAATACTTCACATAATAACCGTACTGAGTGATGAGAAGTCCTGTTGCCAAATCTTCACTGGCGTGTACTTTTGGAGTGCCGTCTAGTAGCTGGATCGCACTTCTTCTATATATAGCGCTTGTCCCCACACACATTGCAGCTTGAAATTCATCACGACATGGCAAAAGAACTCTATAAAAATCTTCCACGATGTTACCACCCCCAAATTCTATTTTGGATCTTTTGTGTACAAAATTATTTTGCTCAAAATATTGAGGAGTCTGTAAGATGCCGATTTTGTTATCACTTGCTAGATATGGCACTAGATCTCGGAGCGTGTCACGAATTGGTATGAAATCCGCGTCAAGAACCAACACATATTCACCATGTGAGTTTTCATAGCCAAACTGCAAATTTCCCGATTTTTTATACACTCCTTTGTTTGGTCGTGACAAATATACAAAACCATATTTATCTGCAAGTGCTTTGTGATCTGTGCTTCCAATATCATCAAGCATGTAACATTTATAATTCTTATAAGTAAGATTACTGACAGCCTTCACCACCTCTTCATGCACCGCAAGATCCTCACCTGCCCAAGGAAGAAAAACATCTACAGAAGGTTCTTCGTATGTAGACCAAAATCTATTAACAAATCTTTCATGTTCTCTTATATCAAACTTAGGATAAAAAAGTTGAATTACAAACCGCATCAGTTTGTTTAGTGTGAAGATTACTATGATGGGGCCGAAGATTATGAGGTAAGTTCTATCGATGAATATGTATTTGGAGAAACCATATGCCATAAGAAGTGTTGTTAATATGCCCAAAACAGCAATTGTTCGAATAAAGTAGGGATTGGTTTTTGCATACTGATATTTGTCCAAAATTAGGTCGCTTTTCCAAACAAAATTCATAATGCGGATAAAAGTAAAAATTTAAAAATAACTGACCAAATTATTACGAAAATGAAATGGGATGGTGTGATAGATGTGTAAGACTGATATAAACTTATGACCAATTTAGAAAAATTTATATTTATTACGTTTGGATTCTGGATATATGAAGTGGTGTATATTCGGACAGGTTATTTTGCAGGTATCACAATAACCTCAGCAACCTTCGTCATTTCTTTTGCAAGCTACATTTTGATCACACTCATAATATTTTCTGTAGTTAGAAGTAGTCTTAGAAATTTTTTAGTAGACTTTTTAATAGTTATTGTATTTGTGGTGTTTATCGGTTTATTTGGGTTAATTTCTTCATTTCTTTCTTATACCTATGACACTAGCTGGGATGGACAAGGTTATCATCAATCAGCAGTCATTGCTCTTGCCAACAACTGGAACCCAGTAAAAGAGATTCATGCACCTCTTCAAAAAGTCCTTCCTAGTCAGATATTTGCCGAAAGCTACCCTCCTGCTCTTTGGGAAATTGAAGCAAGTATTTACGCATTAACAGGACGAATCAATTCTGCAAAAGTGGTAAATTTTGCCATAGCAGCGATCGCCTTTCTTGTTGTTTATGATTTGTTGCGCAAACTAAAAATTCGCAAACTACTTGCGCTATTAATTTCTATTCTTGTTGTTATCCAGCCAGTATTTATGATCCAATTACTAACCTTCATGGAAGATGGGTTTGGGTATGAAGTATTTGTGATTGCTCTTGCATCTCTAATCACTTTTTGTCTGTCGCCAAAAAATTTCTGGGCAATGTTGATGTTTGTAATGGCTGAGTTGCTTCTTGTTACGACAAAATATAGTCATCTTCCTGTTTCGCTAGTGATTGGAATGGTGTTTTTTCCAGTGATTGTCAACAGACTTATGAATAAAGATTATCCTTTTAATATAAAAAATATTTCATTAGTATTTTTGATACTGTTTGTATCTTTAATATTTTTCTATTTACCTTATGGAAGAAATTATCTAGCTTATAAGGCTATGTTCTATCCTACAAATATCCCAGATCTTATGGGAAGTGTGACCTACAATAATGTTCCAAACAATCTCCAAAAAACTGACAAACTAGGATTGCTTTTTTACGGAATATTTTCAAGTGCGCAAGACGCCACAAGTGGGGATCCAAGAAGTAGTAGTAATGTGGCAAAACTCAAAATACCATTTACTTTCTCAAAATATGAAATAACAAGCAGCGCAGAGCTATATAACAACAGAGTGGGTGGAGGAGGCCCTCTATTTTCTGGAATTATTGTTTTGAGCACAATCATATTGTTAATCGCATATTTTAAATCCAAAACGCTTCACGAAAGATATGCAATCTATTCATCTTTCTTTATGGTTTTGGCTTTGCTTATATTGGCTTTATTGGCTCCCACTCCAAATCTATTGCGTTATGTCAATGAACTTCAGCTATTACCATTTGTAATTCTGATTCCAATTCTAATAACTTTTAGACAATGGTATCTGAAGGGAGCTATATACTTCATAACATTTCTAATATTCATAAATATCTCGATATTTTCATATGCAGTAATATCCAAAAATATCAAAGAGGCAAAGGCGATAAAAGCGCAATTTGAAAAGATGAGAGAATCTAATTCAGTCTACATGGTTAGGGCACAGCAATTTTATTCAAATTATATTCTGCTTGAAGAAAATGGGATCAAATACGAGGCTGTAAACGATCTTAATTGTGAGAATCTCAAATCACTTCTAGCATCATCAACTACCACTCAATATTGTGAACGAAAAGCCAGGTAATACATGCTTACGTTTTGCTTACCTGGGTAAGTTAGTAAATATTCATTGATGAGTTCTAATAAAAGATTTGATATGAAACTCTTAGATAATATTTCAACAAAGATGACTTATTTGGTGGGGACACCTGTGTCTATTTTGGTACACACTATTGTTTTCTGTTTTATGTTCTTGCTCGTCTTCCTTGATTTTTGGAAACTCAATGACATGCTCTTGTTTCTTACTACGATACTATCAATCGAAGCAATTTATCTTGCAATTTTCATTCAGATAATTGTGAACAAAACATCAAAAGATGTCGAAGAAGTTGGTAAAGATATTGATATCATCCAAAAAGATGATGTAGAAGATGATGTTTACGATGAGCAAGTATCAAAAACACTTAATACGATAGAAAAAAGAATAAACAAACTTCAAGATGATTTGGAGTTCTTGAAAAGAAAAGGTGTTATGAGATAGCTTGGTTTCTCCACTTCAAAAATATCAAAGCAAAGACAAAAGATGATAACGCGATATTTTGTGAGAGAGTCAGCCAATAATGGTCAAAAAATCCGGTAATGAGGATGGCAGAAATTGCCATGATTGGCAATTTCTGCCAATTACTCAAATATTTTCTAAAATTGAAAATCGTATATACCATAAGTCCAACACCTATTAGTCCTGTTTCGCTAAGTAGCATAAGATAGATATTGTGGACAGGTTGAGTTGTGTCTGTGAATTTGCCAGGTATAGAAAGAATAGTTTTGCTTTGGGCAATGATATTTGTTCCAAGTCCACTTCCAATAAGTGGATATTTTATAAAAACCTCCACTGCTTGCCGTGTAAGAAATAATCTCTTCTCAATAGTATATGGATCTCCTACCGATAACAAACCAAAAAATAGAATAATTAACAAAACGAAGATTCTAGCAAAGAAGCATATGATGCAACCTTTGTAAGCTTTGTCTCTAAGCAAATTAATAAAAGATAAAAATACAAAAGTGCCTATAGCTACTTTTGAGAAAGAAAGAACTATGAGAAATAGCGAGAGGATTTGAATGGCATAAAAAAGTATTTTGATGGTTTTGTCACCCTGAGCTTGCCGAATGGGTGACTCTTCAATGTCCTGTTTCGGCAGGCTCCCTCCTTCGTTGATACTTCGGCGGGCAGGCAACATGACATTGAAGTTATTTTGAAACCAGTTAATTAAAAAATACAGAACCAAATAAAATCCTCCCATAGAATTTGGATGAGAGAAGGTACTGTAGGGTCGCAAGAATTCATTTCCGTTTAGTGATGATTTTGCAATTCCAGGAAGTGATAATGTCAGATTTCTCTCTCCCAAGAAGTACCAAAGTCCACCGAATGAAGATTTTTCCACAAGCTGTACTACTGCAAGAATAAACACAAGAAATGTGCTTGCGAACAAACCATATGCAAAATAGTTTTGTACATTTAATTTGTCCGTCATGTCGCTTTGCCCTTCCGTAGCCTTGTGCGAAGTAGGGACTCCCCGACGTGATGTCGGGAGTGGAGAAATCTCTTTGTTGTGTTGAAACTCTCGCACTAATAAATAACTTGCAATCAAATACAATCCAACCCTCAAGAATTTTAATACTGAAACAAATGGTGAAATGCTAAATGCAATGTTAAGAATTATAAAGACCAAGGTAGTAGTAACTATCGTTAGGTGTTTGAATGTTTTTAGCGAGAATCTCTCCACCCACATTCGCTGCACGCTTCTCGGAGTCGAAGATGACGAATTGTATGATTATTACAATACACACAACATCAAACACAGAAATAAAAGGTGCAAGGTAATCAATTCTAACCCCTTGAAGATATGTAAACTCTGGCCAAAAGTGTTTGGCAAATTGGAAAGGCATCGTTAGAGCAAAGAGCAGAGCTAATAGAGCAGAGAGGCGAGTGTAGTATTTTTTAACCAAAAACATCATATTTCTGCTACCAGATACCTGATAAGAGCAACTGGTCATGAGCTCAATTGTATCCGGTTTACTAGTATAAGGCAAATTCAATCTTAATTGACTTTTTAAGTGTTTGGGATAAATATAATCATAAAATTAAATGGGTCTTGTGTCAGTCCCCCAAAAGGACAGCCTTCCAAAGTCAAAGACAGCTCATCAAGAAAGACCCAACATAATTTATATATAAGTTATGCGATATATGAGCTGTTTCAATTCGTTTCAACAACTCACAAAATACATATTCAAAAAGTTCGTCTATTCATATCAATATTTATTACAATGTAATATGAGAAAAATAAATGCTTACTTATCAAAAAAGTAGAGGACTCATACCGTTTTTTGTTCTTGGGAGCGCTTCTTGTGTATGGTTTCACGCATTTTGTCGGAAACAATAAAATTATGAGGGCAATACTCTTTGTTGCAGTAATTGTTGGAGTTTTGCCACTTACAAGAGACATAATAGAGTCTATTGTGAGGAAGCATTTTAAGGTAGATGTCATCGCCCTTCTTGCAATCGCATCAGCCATGGAATAGGTGAATACCTCGCAGCTTCTGCGTAATACTACTTATGCTTTCGGGTGGTGAGGCACTTGAAAATTTTGCAATAAAAGAGGCCAAGAAAGAACTAACGCTTACTTCTAGTAATGCTCCAACTTTAGCGCATATTTTGAAAATAAAGAACTCCAAGATGTGAGTGTGAATGACGTGTATGTTGGTGATTTGGTTGTAGGCGGGTGAGTAGTGCCAGTAGACGGAAAAGTCAAAGGTGAGTCACAGGTGGATGAGTCGATCTTGACTGGTGAGTCAATTCCAGTTGAAAAAGGTTATTCATTCACAGATCTTTAGTGGAACTGTCAACAAAAGTTCACCGCTTGAGATTGTGGCTGAGAAAGAAAGCAAAGAAAGTAAATATGCACACATCATAAGACTTGTCCAAGAAGCAGAAAAAGCCAAAGCTCCATTTGTCAGGCTAGCTGATAGGTACAGTGTCTGGTTTACAGCAATCGCAATACTAATTGCTGGTGGGGCATGGGCATACACAGGATCCCTTCTTCGTGCTGTATCTGTTTTGGTTGTGGCAACACCTTGCCCACTCATCCTTGCAACTCCAATTGCATTTGCATCGGGTATTAGTAAAGCAGCAAAAAGAGGAGTGATTATCAAGCATGGCGGGGTAATAGAAAAAATGGCAGAAGCAAAAAGCTTCATGTTTGACAAAACTGGTACGCTTACTTTTGGCACTCCAAAACTCACAAAGATAAACGTTTTTGGAGAGGACAACCCAGCTTGATTGTTGTGATTGCTGCGTCACTTGATCAGCTATCAAATCACATTCTTGCTAGGTCTTTCCTGAATATATTAAACTCAACAAACTTGGAAAGCTTCTCATACCGGGGTGAGGAAACTTTGGGTAGTGGGTATCTGGTGTGATAAATAGCAAAAACTATATGCTGGGGCGACTCCAATATCTTGAGAATCGCAAAATTGAAATCTCTCCAGATCTAAAAAAAGAAAGAGCAAACGACAAAGAACATGGAGTCATAAATGTATTTTTTCTAGCACGTGAAGGTAAAATCATTGCGAGCTTTGAATTTACCGATACTATTAGAGCAAATACGTAGCTTTTACGCGATTGAAATGTTGCGCACCAAGACATCATCATGGTGACTGGTGACAAAAAGTTGCTGAAGAAAATTGCCAAACAAGCGGGGATGACAAAATATTTTGCAGAAACATCACCTGAAGGATAAGGTAAAAGGTATGTTGTGGAACAAAAAATCATGACAGTAGTGATGATAGGTGATGGTGTGAATGATGCTCCTGCACTAGCTGCTGCAGATGTTGGAATTGCGATGGGTGCTCATGGATCATCGGCCGCTTCTGAATCCGGAGATGTTGTAGTGATGGTGGACTCAGTTGAACGAATTGGAGAGATATTTGCCTTAAGCAAAAGAGTCCTGCATATTGCCAAGCAGAGTATTTTTGTTGGTATAGGGCTAAGTATTTTTCTTATGGTTATAGCTTCATTTGGCTATATTCCACCAGTCTATGGTGCACTTGCTCAAGAAGTAATTGACGTGATAGTAATCCTCCATCCTTTCGAGAGTACATGGGGGAGAAGAAGGTATAATTTAGAGCAGAGAGCAGAGGCAGAGGCAGAGGCAGAGAGCAGAGAGCAGAGAGCAGAGAGCAGAGAGCAAGTTTGTATATCCGATAATGATCAAGGCTCTATGTCTATGTTTTTGGTTTTAGTATTACAAGTTGTAAGTTGCAAGTTACAAGCTACAAGCTAAGGAGGAAGTTCTTTGTCGCTGGCCGTCTTTTCTTCTTTTTCGATATCTTCTTTTGTCAGCCAGTGGATGCTTTCAATTTCTGTTTTGCTAATTTGGAAATTTGTAGAACTCAATACAACTTTGTACCAGTGTGCAATTTCCCCTGGCACATCTATTTCTGTAGAAGCAAGTTTATTGCCTATCTCAGAATCTACTCAAGCTCAACGTGTATTTCTCTTCTTAAGGCATCTTTTTCATTTTCACCGCTCTCTACATGTCCACCAACCGGCTGAAGAAATCCAGTATATTTCCCAAAATCTTTTTTCACTTTGACTAGCAGATATTTTTCTTTACCCGCAATATTTTGTTTGATTACTGCACAAACTACTTGTCCCATAATTGAGAGTATTGTACGTCAACTAATAGAAATATTTCATTTTCCATCATCTTTTTTTTTTTTTTTTTTTTTTTTTTTTTTTTTTGATGGATACCAATAGAAGAAGTATGGAGAAGGCTTTTTTTAGTACATTCTCAGGCAAACGCGTCGCATAATATGAAGCAATTGCTGATCCCAATATCAACATAATTGCAATAACAACTGCAGCTTTATATTAACAAGTTTCTTCTGGCATAGTTGAAAGCGGCAACGCCAAGGAGTGGTAGGAGTCATAACAACAGAGTGAGAGTCCTTGTGCCTGGATTTGAGTGTAATTTAGTAAGAACAATTAGCGATGGGACCAAAATAACACCTCCTCCGATACCAAATATTCCACTTGCCAGACCAACCACTAGTCCCACAAGTGCAAGCAAAAAATATTGCATCTGTTAGTAGTTTAACAATTCTGAGTAAGGTTGCAGTAATATATTTTTGTCAATTATTTATAGCACTTTTCAGGAAAGAATAGTTTATGAGTTATTTGTACACATCGATCAAGACCGACAATAATATGTGGTGGATAAAGAGAGCTAGGTGACTATGTTGTGTGTGAAAATATGTCCTGCAGCTTGGATGCTCATCCCAGATTCTTGAGCTCTCTGTATATTAAGTGGAACTTAGGATTCGGCAGCCGCTTGTTCTGTCTTGTAGTATATAGGCCTCCAGTCACCACTCTTCCACAGTTCTTATCGAGTGTGCACCCGCTTCCAAAACTATGAAAACCACCTGAGTCATCGGGGTGTTCATAGCCGGTTACACCTGCGGTATAAGGGTTTGGTGGGTCGAAACCTGTTGATGGAGTAGCTCCCTGAGTAGTCCTTTTATACGTAAAGCACATTTTCCGCAGTGATCACAAGTGGTTCTTCTACACCTGGGGTTGTTGACATAAGTATAAAGTTTGAATTTTTAAACCTACACCTATATCGGAGGATTGTATCTCTATCTGCTCACAAACACAATCCCAAACGGAGTATTGCGGCCGGGACCAACTAAATATCTCCCGTTCGCGTAAAGGGCGGTGGAGCCGCCACTATCGAGGTTTAGGGCGTGGTCCATCCCCATACTCTTAAGAACTATCGCAACCTCTGCCACATTTGCTCCACGCACCACGCCAATATATGCAGTATTACCTTTTGCAGCGATAAAACTTCTATACCCCCTTGAGTTTCTTTTCACTTCAGCGTCTCCGCCAAATCTCACTTCGCCATTCAAAAGTAGTAATGGTTGAGACGCTATGACACTATCAACTCCAGTGTCTCGACCCCATTCAGATGAAGCGCCTACAAATCTGGCAAATCCAGATCCAAAAATTGCAGCAGGTACGACACTGTAAACATTATTGGCAGAATTGAAATATGTCTTATTCCTATTCATGAGAAGAGTATCAAAAGAGTTTTTCTTGCTAGCACAACTAGGATAACTTTCAGGGCAAAAGTATGGACCATTAATACCTGCATAACCCCCAGCTTTAGCTACAAAACTACCGAGTGAATCGACAGGGCAATTGTCGCCACAGTCTCCATCTGACGCTGTCTCAACAACCACTTTGGTACTGCCAAGATCCGCACCAATCAGGTCCACCACAAACTTTCCCACAGATGTATCAACAAGTGTCTGTTTGTATCCGCTACCTGGAGGGGAATTGTCAACTTTCAAGTTTGCTGCAATCTGAACAAGCGCTGGATCAGGTGGAGGTGCTTTTAGTTTTGCAATTTTTTTGTCGAGCTCTGATAGCTTGGCTGATGCACTTGTATAGTTTAGATCTGCTAAATATTTCAATGTCTGTGCAAAATCTATCTCAAGGTCAGACACTGTCGCTTTGTTGTCTCTCAATTTTATTATTTCTTCATACGAGACTAAAGATTTTTCATAATTTTCTTTGATTGCTTGGATATCTGACTCAAGTTTGTTATTGCGCAAACGCTCATCTGTATTTTCTAAAATATTTAGTTTTGCTGAAGTTGATGCCAGCTTTTGCGAGAGTGTATCTGAGCTTTTGTGTTGTCTACGAGTTTTATGAGATTTCAATTTATTTGGACATTTTGAAACAAAAGTATGATATTGAAGCACAAACAACATTAAAATTATTATCACACCAAAAGCAAGTACTTATTGACTTCTGATAGGAGAGTTTGGATTTACAAACCCGCCCTCACTACTATTTTGGGGGTAAAGATTATCTGATCCACTGCCTGAGCTGTTTTGCATTGCTGGCCATGCATAGGCAATAAATAGGATGGAAAGTAATGCGAGAAGAACAATTCCAAGAATCACATTTCTACTCCCATCATTGTCATTTTTAAGCGGTTGAGTATTTGAATTTTTGCTATGAGTTTCCATATAATAAAGATTATTAACCTGGCGAATTATAGTTTTGCATTGCAGGCCATGCATAGACATTAAATAGAATAGATAGTAAAGCGAGAAGTAAAATTCCAAGAATAACATTTCTACTCCTATCCTTGTCATTTTTAACCGGTTGAGTGTTTGAATTTCTGCTATCAGTTTCCATATATATGAAAATATTAATCCAGCAAATATAGTTTTATATTATTTGAATGCACTAAGAATCGATGTAAGGCAAGGGTAAGCTTTTCTTACTCTTTTATAAAATATTAAGCGTACAATCGAATATTGATGAGTCAAGAAATTGATGCATTAAAACAACGATTTGCAGCTCAAGGGATTGCTGGTAGCTATTGCACAGAATGTTCAAAAAATTGGCCACCAAAATCGTGTATGGTATATGTTGATAGAAATGGTGGTGAATCAGCCAGGATAGAGTATGAGGTTGGTGCTCATAGAGAAGGGACAATCTATCCACTATGTTCTCGGAAAAAATATTAACTTCTTACAAAATATTATCTGCTTGTATAACAGAATCTTTCAATTTTGAGCTAATTTGTTTTATGCCAAACAAATTACCTGATCCAGTCACCACAGAGGATAGAGAGTATTACACGGAAACATTATCTCCAAATGCAGACGAGGTGGAGTCAGAAGACAATATCCAAAATGAATATGATGTAGAGAGCACAGATCTTGGTGGGACTATGGATAGGGATTTTATACTGGATCAGGGTTCAACTTCTGTAACTCCAGGCACACCAGGACATCCGGAAATTGATGAAGATACCGGTTAATATTCTTTTTTTATAAATGCCATATAGCAAAATAACAGAGTTACCAGAATCAGTCAAAAATGTTCTACCTACGCATGCGCAAGACATATATATGAACGCGTTCAACTCTGCATGGTATGAATACGACAAACCCAGCGAAAGACAGGAAGGTAGGGATAGAGAGGAGACTGCCCATGCGGTTGCCTGGTCTGCGGTCAAAAGCAAATACAAAAAAGATGAATCTACAGGTAAGTGGGTAGAAAAGAGTCGACTTTGAGAACAAATATGTTTTGACAGTTACTTATTTGCTAAAATTTACAGTATATTTTTCTAAAAATTGCTACAATGACTGTAAATCTATGAAAAACCACAAAGCATTTACCTTAGTTGAACTTTTAGTTGTGATTGGCATTGTGGGAATACTTCTTGCAATCACGCTTGTTGCCATAAATCCATCGCGTCAGTTTGCGCAAGCGAACAATCGCAAAAGACAAAGCGATGTGACAACAATACTAAATGCTATCACTCAATATGGAGTAGATAGAAAAGGTGAATACCCATCAATTATATCTAGTACTCCTCAGTTTCTCGCAAACACAGGTGCAGATCTTTGTAGCTTGCTTGTCCCAGATTATGTTGCAGCTCTTCCGACAGACCCGCAGCTTGGAGGTGGAGTAACAATATCAAATTGCACCGCTTCTTATAATACTTATTATCAAGTACAGCTTGAGGCTGGAGGCAGAATCACAGTTATTGCCCCAGGTACCGAGCTTGGCGAGGCTCTTATCACTGCGACAAGATAAAATTGGGTGTCTTCTCACTAATCGCTCGAAGAATAATTATTGAAATTTAGTCAACTATTTTATTTCTGGGTATTTATCTGGGTGAGATTCGTATTGTTTGCACCACTCACTTTCATCATCGGTTTCTACATACTCAACAAAAAGTTTTTTGTCAAAAGCACCTGCTTTTTCGACTTTTTTAGTTTGGTATTTGTATATTTCTGATTTGTCGACATCAAGTGTTTTTAGAAGATAGTCAATTAATTCTTGTACATCTGCAAGCTCCTCAACTAGTTCGCTATTGTTACTTGTATTAGCCAGCTCTGAAGACTCCTCAATGATCTTTTTCTTTAATTCCGATATATACTCCAAGTCATCCAAGACTTTCCATTTTGGTTTATTGCCCGCCCCAGTTATTTGGTCAACTATTTTGTCTCTGACAAGTTTGTCGAATCCAAACTTCCTTTTCTGTGTCATTTTGAGTATTAATTTATAAATTCGGCAGTGTGTATTCGCGATCTGGGCAAAGGCTTTTATATTTGTCTGCAGATGCCTTGAGAGCCTGCTTGTATTGGGGGAGTTTGCTATAAACTATTGTTCCAAGAGGGTTTTTGACTTTGGCAATTCTTAGACATTCTGTTAGTCTATCCATGCTTTTGTGTCTTTCATTACAAACAAATCTTGTTAGCTCTTCCTGATCATAAATATCTTCAGCTTTTTTGTCTATATCGCTTACCTTGGTTACTTCGTCAGTAAAACACTTCGCAGCAGTCTTGTATGCAGGGTCTAGGACTAGGTACCAAATAGCCGCGCATGCTACCAAAGTCATCGCTGAAACAACAACAAATCTGATTACATTTTTGCTTATAGCAAGGTCCAAGATAATTCCCAATGCAAATATCCACCAATAATTCACAAATATCTGTAGGAAATCCATTATTCCAATATACCAGATTTTGAGTATGATTCTAGAAGAAAATCGAGATAATAAGTCCCAAGATTATTGCAACAACTAAAATATTTGATAGTCCTGCAACCGCAAATATTCCAAGCACCGACAAAACCCAAAGCAATAGGAGAACTGAGGCAATAAGCTGAAATGGTCTTGGCAAAAGTCCAATTGCCCATGAAATAAATAGTAATATCAAAATATCCCAGAGACTGATACCTCTTCCATTAATCATAAAAAGAGTTACATCAGGTATATTTATTCCTGCAATAGGCACATATCCAAGAAGCCAGAGTACAACGAGTATTACAATAATTGCAGTAAGCATAGATTTTATTTCAAATATTAAGACAATCTTTCTTTTATCTTAAGCATCAATAGTAATGCATTTATTAATACTAAGTAATAGACTTATTATCACTTAGCCTTCATACGCTTTTTCAAGCTCACTGATATGTATTCTTTTCATTTGAAGTAAAACTTTCATTACCCTATCAATCTGATCTTAGTTGGTTTTTTATGGCATGATAGGTTTTAGGATTGAGTGTCGGTAGCCCTCTGGATCGATAAATGAGGCAAACTTGCCGACACCTGGAATATCCATAGGCTCTCCCATAAGTTTTCCACCAGCTTCCCGGATTCTTTTGAGACTCTCATCTACATCATCCACAGCTATTACAACAGATGGCGTAAGCGATTTGTCATCCTTGGGTCTGTTGTAAAATCCACCATTTATCATTCCTTTCAATTTCGGCCCATTTTTGTCTGATTCAGAAGTCATTGCTACACAATAATTACCCATATCTTCTCCAAGTTGGTTATATGTCCATCCAAATGCCTCGGCATAAAACTTTTTCATTTTGTTCATGTCAGTTGCAGCAAACTCAAAGTGGACTACTGGATTTGGTTTCATATAAAGAAATATAAATAATTAGATTTTGCTAGCTTAATAAATCGAAGAGCTTATTATGTAAGAATAACATAATAGATATGTAAGAACAGTCTTATTTACGCATTAATCTAATCACAATGTTTAGAATAATTGTAAGAATAACACTTATGAAAATCGATGGCCACAACAAAAATTTGAATTTGAACATTTTCTTCAATATATATTTTGATACTTATTAAGTTATTCAGTGCAAAGTTTACAAACAGTAAGAGTAAAATACATATATGTATTTCAGCAAATTCGAATATGTTGGTGAACATTTTGCAAATCTAAATCTCGAATCACAGGTTTTTGAGGGTAAAGAATTTGAGGATTGTGTCTTTCAACTTTGCTCATTTCTAAATGGCGAGTTCAAAAACTGCAAATTCATAAACTGTAAGTTCATTGATTGCACTCTTAGCGCCGTGTCTATCAAAGGCTCATCATTTGTAGATGTGTCATTCCAAAATTCCAAAGTGATAGGTATGGATTGGACAGCTGGTTCACGCATTCACAATCTTTCTTTTGAAAAATGCCAAATCAATTATTCCAACTTCCGACTGCTCAAACTTCCTGGTATCAAGATCCTTGACACTGAGGCAAAGGAAGTAGATTTCGCAAGTACCGATCTTAGGAAAAGTTTGCTCATGGGTACAGATTTTGAAAGAAGTATTTTTCACACAACCAATTTGGATGGTGCTGATCTGACTCGGGCTATAAACTATTACATCGATATTCATCATAATTCTCTCAAAGGTGCGAAGTTCTCTATGCCTGATGCCCTCAATCTTTTTGCAAGTCTTGGAGTGATTATTGAGTAGATTTTGTTACGCAGTAGCATACAAATCCTCAAGATCTTTCACACCTCCGAAGGCAATACGATCCAGGACAAGATCGTCCATGCTCATCATCATTGCTGGAACAATAGTAAACTCGCCAAACCTGTTGTTTATTTTATCAAGTGCCTCAGATATCTTTTCGATTTTTTCTCTTTCATTGTCAAACAAAGTTGGTTGTGGGTCTTCATATGGTACAAGGTCGTAGCAGCTGACACTTATCTTGGCGACAGTTTTGCCGATGTATGGTTGACTGTTCATGACAAGAAGAGCTTGTTTGTAAAGATCGTGAGTTGCGTGAAGTATGTCGTGTCCTTTGTGACCTCGATGCCAAAAAGTGTAATCTGTATAAAGAAGAGCGACATGTACTCCATACGCGCCATACCCACTACGTCTTAGTCTTCTACCCATTTTCTCGCACAGCTTCATAAGCAGTCTCGCAAGCTCCTGTGGATTTCCTGTCTTTTTGCCAAGTGCATAGTCTTGGCCAAAGCTTTTTCGCCCCCAGTCAACGCTATCCACTTCATATCCGCGGAGTCTCTCATACCACTGATTCCCGACAATACTTTGAAATACTTCATAACGGAGTTTTTCTTTTGAAGCAAGTAAAAATTGTAGGGGAGTGAATATTCCTGCAGTATTGAGTCGTGCCTCAAACTTCCGATTGATACCACAAAGGTCAGTGAGTCTTAACATCTTGTAAACTTCAACAAGACGCGTGTGATCTATTGTCTCAAGTCCGTCGGGTTTTTTGAGAGATGCTCCAGTTTTGGCAAGAAATCTGTTTGTGCCTATGCCTACGCTACAGGATATCCATTCACCAATCTCTTTTCGCAGCCTTCCTTTGATCTCAATCGCAATCTCCTCAAGACTTCTCTTGAGATATGTTTCCATGCCGTTAAAATCTAGCACCGCTTCGTCTATCGACTTGGGACTCACTCTTGGAGAGTAGTCATTGAATATTCTTTTGAATTTGATGTGTACATCTCTTACCATCGCGGGGTCTGGAGTGCGCACAACCACTTCCTTGCAAAGAAGTCTGGCATCGCGCACTGTCATGCCAACACGTATACCAATTTTCTTGGCTTCTATGGATGGCGAAACTACGCATCCATTTGCAGTGGGGTAGGCCGCGACAACTACAGGTTTGCCGCGAAGATGTACGAATGCTTGCTGGCAAACTGTGGCAAAGCAGGAGTTTAGGTCTATATGCATCACAAGTGGCCGGTTGCGGTTAATTAGCGTTTCCATCTGATACCTCCTCCAAATTCCAATGAAGAGTTTCACTGTCAAAATTTAGTCTGAAATCAAGATGTCCGTCAGTCACATGAAATATGTGGTGAGTTGTTCTGCCATCTCTTACTTTGTGATAATAACCAAGTTTGGTGATTTTGTATTCACGTGCTTGCCATTTGATTTTGGCAGGGATGACTGTGCCCTTTTGTCGATCGTAAATGGTGATGACGCTTACGCGTTCGTTGACTATCTCGTGCATAAACAATATTCATATCAAATATAAAGTTACAAATCACAAGTTCCAATATTCAATCAGCATTAAAAGTTTTTTTAATTTAGTATTTAATTTGAATTTGGATATTATTTAGAAATTAGAAATTAGATATTAGGAATTTATTATGCTGTCTTATTCTGTTCGCCAGCCGGCGAAGCGCCAAACATTTTTGGCTTACCAGAATGACAAATTGCAATGTTGGTTACTCATTAGTTTTCTTTGTTAATAATATTTTCTATAAATTGCAAGAACGTAATTTTCATTGATTTGCTGAATTTAATTCAGCAGCCATAAAATTCCTAATGGTTTGTTGCATGGACCCTGACTTGCGTCAGGGAATCAATAGTAACGAAATTAGTAATATTTCCTTATCACGCTCACGACGACTCCACCAATCTCAAGAGTGTTTTTGGGAATGATGGGTGAGTATTTACGATTTGCGGGCATGAGCCTGATATTATTATTTTTTTCTGGTTCGTAATATTTCAAGGTCCACTCATTGTCTACATATGCCGCTACGATATCGCCCCTTTTGGGAGGTCTTTTGCTATCAATAAGCACTGTATCGGCTGGTCTTATACCTTCATCTATCATGCTGTCTCCTGAGACTTTTAGTGCATAGCATCTATCTGCTTTGCCGATGACGTACTCATCAAGCGACAAATATTCTCGCTCGCTCAAGTTCTCGGGGTAATCTTCAAGAGTAGGGAAGCCTGCCTTGATGCTGCCAAGCAGTGGCAAGCTAAAAAAAAGATTTGTTGGCGAGACCTTGCCGTCATCATCTTTTACAACAACTCCCACCTCAATGAGTTTGTTTATGATTCCAAATACTGCATTTTTGGAGGAAACTCCAAAAAGATCAAGCATTTCCTCATATGTGGGGATGCGCTTGAATTTGTAAAAGAATTTTTTGAGAGAATTCAATCTCTGGGTTAGGTCTATATTAGGTGAACGCATGTTCACATTATATTGAACAAATGTTCAGTTTGTCAAGAAGTGTATAATAAATATGTATGTGTGGAAGATATAGTCTAGAGATCAGGCCAGATTTTGGTGACAGATTCATGCTGTCGAATGTTCCGTTAGATCTCAAAAGTCATTACAATATAGCCCCCTCACTTCGTGAGCCTGTGATAGTGAGAAATAGCCCAAATAGGGTGGAGATGATGCTTTGGGGGCTTATTCCTTCGTGGTCCAAAGACGGGAAGCCATTTGTAATAAACGCTAGAGGCGAAACTATAAGATACAAAAAGATGTTTTATAGATTGCTAAAGGCAAATCGTTGCATCATCCCGGCAACAGGGTTTTATGAATGGCAAAAAACAAAAGATGGTAAGGTTCCATATTATTTTTCATTGAAAGATGATTCTTATTTTTCATTCGCTGGACTTTATGACAAATGGGTGAACAAAGCAGGAGAAGAGATTCATTCATATGTAATAATTACTACAGAAGCAAACGAAATCATGAGTCCAGTGCATGATAGAATGCCGGTTATGTTTGATGAAAAAAGTGAAGATTTGTGGCTTAGCAAAGATACAAATGAAGAAGATCTACTTGCCATGCTAACTCCATATCCTGCAGATCTTATGAAAAAGCATCCTGTAAGTACCATGGTAAATCGACCTTACAATGATGACAAAGATGTTACATTGTCTTTGTAATTTTCTCACCCCATATCTTCATCTACTTTCTCATCATCGTTTTCTTCAGCATCTTCCTCTTCTTTGTCTTCATCGTCATCAACCCATGGTGTCATAAGTTGGAAATAATTACCATCTGGATCACAAAGCGTGGCTATCCAGCCGTCTCCCATCTCATAAGGCTCTTTAATAACAACTGCACCAACCACCTTTAGTCTATTGAATTCTTCTTTGACATCTTCAGTTTCAAAATTGAAGATTAACCGTGCTGGTTGGGTGTTTTTTCCTTTGACTTCTGAGTGGGCGCCAATAGAAAAAAATGCATCTCCCATGATCCAGCCTTTCCAGCCGCCTTCGTCCATATCAGGCTCTCTGTCAAAAACCTTTTCATAAAAATATGCAAGCTCTTTTGGTTGTGATGTTCCCACCATGATTGAACTGAGATTTAGTTTTGTCATATTAAACATAACAGTAATAGATTTTTGTATTTACTTGAGCATAGAGCAGTTTGAATTGTGTAAGTGGTTCGTAGACTGAGAGTAGAAGAAAAATACTCTTATCTAAAAATTTCAGATGAATTGAAATTTCCGAAGAAATTATTGTCTTTGTACTGTGCCACTTGCTGAATTTGGATCAAGACAAGTTGGAATCATGTCCGTAGGGAAATTATATTTGTTTGCTGTTTCGCAATCTATGATGCCATTGCCGTCAAATGCTAATTCCCAGTCTTTGTCAGTTTTTGCAGCAAACCATAGACCTCCTCCTGGCTCGCTTTTGAAACTCACCATACCTTTTGCAAAACTACTATCAAATTTGTTTACAGTGATGCTGTACTCGCTAACAGGCTTTGAATATTTTTTGGCAATTGCGTTTGCCACATCACTTGCTATTTTCATCTCATCATCGTTTTTCACAGGTGGTGGAATCTTTCCCTCTTCTTGTTTGATCATTGAATTAGTTCCTTGAGTGGTGGGGATTGCTTTTGTAATTGATTTGGCTTTGTCATCTTTCGGTAATCTTGCATAAAATGCTAGTGCTATTAAAACAAGTGTTATTAAAATAATGGCAATGGTGTTCTTCATATGACTAAAAATATAGTACTAGAAAGCTACAGAGTCAACAGTTGATAGTCATTTCTTTTTACAATGAAAATAATAATAGCAATTTCGTTATTTATATTAGTATTGTCTATACTTTACACAAAAACAAAACGTATAGATTCAGCAAATAATATAATTGTGACACCAACTATGCACCCAAAGAAAATTTTTAGTTTTTTAACCATTGGTGATTCGTATACGTATGGACTGGGTGTTAAACATGAAAATAATTGGCCAAACCAACTGATAAAGAAATTGAAGAGTCAGGGTACAAATTTGGATCTAAATATAAATCCTGCAGTATCAGGGTTTACAGTGCGTGATGCTATAAATATAGAAGTGCCACTTTTGGCAAAAGAACATCCTGATTTTGTGATAGTGCTTATTGGAGCGAATGATTTGTTTCAAATGAGACTATCAACTGATTTCAAAAAAGATTATCAAGAGCTAATAAGTCTTATTCAAGCAAATCTTAAACATCCTAACAATGTCATTTTGCTTACGATACCTGATCATACGAAAACGCCTGCATACAAACTATTTGGAGGTGACCCAGATAATGTAAAGCAAATAGAAGAGTACAACAGCATCATAAAAAATGAAGCTAAAAACAAAGGTTTATTTTTGATTGATATATTTCCAGTGAGTCAAATATCTACGAGCTCTGCATATTTCATAGAAGATGGTGTTCACCCATCGGCCTTGGGTTATGAGAAGTGGGTGAGTGTAATAGCACCAAAAGTGGGGGAATTTCTAAGAAATTTGTAATTTGAAACTTGAACCTTGTAGCTTGTCTGTTCGGCATAAACCTAGGTATAAGATTTATTAAAAATCTAATTTCTACTAATATATATAACAGAATTATATTCTGTTATTTTATTTCATGTGAAAGTCATATTTTCTAATTATCAAACTCATCCCGACGTACGTCGGGACTCAAACAGAGATAATTACGAAAAATGATTTTCACAGTGCAAAAGCATAATATTTTTTAGTTTTAATTTGGAAATTGTTTGGGATTTAGAAATTACTTGTCCCAAACATAGCTTCATGCGAAGTGGGATAATTAATTTGCTGTCTGATCCCGATCTATCGGGATGACAGCAAATTTTCTTCCTCATCTCTTTCAATCGAAATAGTCGAATATTTCTATTAGAAATATATTCTTGCCAGCTTGTGGTGATGCTAGACGAGATGCTCGTCTTAGCACATTTTCTAATTATTAATTTCAAAAAAATGAAAGGGGGTGAAAAAGATTATGATGTCATTATTTTCTGTTGCTCTAGACCTAATGTTTAGAATGACTAGTATGGTCTCGTTCGGCGGAATGTTTGGGATGGATATGGGCCATATGATGAGTACTTGGGGCATGTCTTTTCCAAAATTCTAATCATAGATTAATTAACAACACAATACACACCAAAAGTAATTTTGGTGTGTATTTTTACATAACTTTAGCTAAATAAAAACCCCCGCTCAAGAATCTGAGCGGGGTGCTTATATGTATTTCAATTTAGTGGCTATTGCTGCCACCCATACGCCCTGCTTCACGAGCTCTTTGCGGGTCGTTTTTGAAATTGCCGCCACTTTTGCTTCCACCTTCACTTCGTTCCTCTTCTGTGAGCTTGTGTGCGTGTCCGCTTTCTTGGGCTGCTCTTCCGCCTTTTTGTCCAGCATCACGTGCGCGACTAGGGTCATTTTTGAAATTGCCACCACTGGCTTGACCGCCTTTACTTTGGATATCGTGTTTGGTTTGCTCATCCATGTTGTCTGAGCCCAAACCTCTGTTTGATGTGTCTGCCATAAATATATTATGAAACTTTTAATAACTCACATATTAATTTGCAGTGGTTATCTACAGTCCAAAAAGCAGTAAGATCTTCTTAAGAAAGCTCATGAATAGACTTAACAGAGGTTGTTATTGGCTGATAGGAGGTGGCATGGTGCTCTCGCTTTTGAGTTCATAAGTCACGTCTTTTACTCCATCTTCTTCTTTTATATTAAAGCAATACTTGTAACCCACATCCATACATATTGGACGAGCAATTATGCAGTCTTGATTTTTTAGTTCATATTTTTCTATCTGATCAATGGAAGTATTTAGCTCATCTACCCATTTTTTTTCTTTGACTTGAAGTGTGATTGAGTTGTCTGAAATATTTTCGAGTTTGGCACTTATATCTTCGACACAGCTGTCTGTTGGAGCAAAATTGAAATCATCTCTTATCTTAATTTTTTTATTCATGAAATTAATATAGTTTTTGTTGAATGTTTCAACTTCTGTCACCATTACAGTTGATTTTGTTGGTGTTGGTGTAGCGAGTATTTTGAGAGAGTGTGAACTTGTGTCTATCTCAAAAATTTCGGGTCCATATTCTAGGCTGATTTTTATTAGTGATCCAACCATTTTGAGATTTAGTTTTTGCTCTTGCAAATGAAAACCTATTAGCTCTTCTCCAAGATACACGTTTGTTAATTTGTTCTTTTCTATTTCAAAAAGAGATATGTCAACATTATCTTTGCAGTTATATTTTCCGTCATCTACGCATACATATGTTATTAAAATTCCATATTTTCCGTTTGGCTCAATGAGAAGTGGAATATAAGATGAATATAGCAGTCCATCCCTAAAGTCGCCGCTGTGACTTAATTTTTCTGGAAGGTCTACTAATTTATGACGGAATGGAGGATTCACACCAATGATGTCTATTGAGTTGTTTGTTTTGATATATCTATTGCCATTAATTGCTTTGGTAATGTATCGATTTGATCTTCCTTGAAATATGTCCATTTTTGATTTGCTTTCATCAGCACGATTAATAATTTTCTCAGCCGTCACTACATCCATAGGATACTTATCTCTTAGGGTGTTTACGATCTTATCAAATGTATAGCCCAATGTTGAATATTCTTCAACAAATGTCCATTTTTGACTTTCGTAATTATATTTTTTCTCTACCAGCTTCTCGCCACCTTTCGCCCCATCAAAAAAAGCAATTTGAATACCGCCTGATACAGTTTTGGCAAAACTTCCATTTTGATAAAAAAGATCAAATTTATATGGAGTTTCCATAAAATCAGCAAGATCGAAAGATTTCCACAAATTGGTTTTCTTCGAGTACATAGCTATACCTCCTTGTGAGGAATCATGTGAGGTGAAGAATGCCCAGACGTAATCTTTGTCTGGAAGTATGTAACTTATCCCATATAGTTTATTTATTTCTGGGAATCCTAGTTCGTCGTGAAAGAAAGAGACTTTGTTGGTGTGAGTATTCAATAATCCAAGTCCATCAAATGTCCCTATCCAAATATCATCCCCGTCTACCGTAAGATTGATATTGTATTGGTTTTTCAAACCCTCGTTTTTGCCAATTACTTTTTCGACAAGCATTGAATCAGCATTTATTTTGAATATTGCAGCGTGACCTGAGTAATGAACAGAGGTGTATGTGCTTGCTGGTGGTCCAAAAGAATCATCAAGATTATCTATTTTGCACGCTGCATACAAATATTTTCCAACAAGCACCATCTCGCCATCACATGTTGCTTGGTTTAGGTCGCTAAAGCTTATCAATGCTCCAGTTTTTTTAGAATACTGGATGATAGATCCATCTCCTGAAGTAAATATAAAATCTCCATAGACTACTGTGCTCCTAACCTCCGAGTTGTTGGGCAAATCCATGAGAGTAATCTGATCTAGAGGTTTGGTAATTTTCTTGATAAAGAAATTGTCATATCTTATGTTTTTTTGAGAAACAGTTGGACTTATATAATCGCTTTCTTTAAAGTGTATGGTCTGAGTATTTGGTCTTTGTGTAACTGAATAATAGATCACTGCAAATCTGACTAGTCCAAAAAGTGAAAATCCAATCAAAGCATAGAGTGCGATTTTTGCAATATCATAAACTTTATTCGCATCAGGTGGTGGAGTAGGGGTTGAAGGTGTTGGATTTTGGTTTGTGAGTGGTGCTTGCTGGTTTTGCTCCATATTTTGAGTATAGCAAAACAAGGGTTTAATAATTTGCGTGAGGGCGGGTCATATTTTTTAGATTGTCTTCTTCCATCTTTTGAGTTTTGGGATGATTTCATTGGCCATGGTTCTGGCTTTGTTTTCTGACATTCCCACACCAACTGCAAGCTTTATATTTTTCTCAATTTTCCCATTAAGAGTGATCCCATCATCTGCAAACTTTCCATTTTGGAAACAGAATGTGCAGTACTCTGCATTTTTACTACCATCTGCATTCGTCCCAAAATCATTATCATTTTGCATGGGCATTCCACAACTCTGACAGATTTGGTTTTTGTTATTGTCCATAAATGTCTTAAAAATTATTAATACCTATTGCATTTCTTTAGAAAAATATATTGCTGCAACATCACCAAAACCCTTTCTATCATACTCCTTGTATCCAAGAGATTTGTACAAATTCAAAGCGTCACAAGATTTTTCATCTACTCCCATGATGATCTTCGTAATACTTTTCTCTTTACAGTATTTCTCAAGGGCTCCAATAAGTTTGGTTGCGATTCCTTTATTTCGAAAATCAGGGTGAACTCTTAGCGCTTTGATTTTGGCTTGACCATCTCCGAGAAAACGAACCCCAACCACACCAACAATTTTACTTTCAATTTCTGCCACCCAAAGTGAACCACCTGTTCCAGTGTATTCTCGAATATCAAAAAGCTTTGCGCTTTTGTCCAGTGAATATTTTCTAAGTCCATCACCACTTGAAACTTTATCGAGCTTTATGAGCTTATCAATATCATCAGGAGTTGCCTCTCTTATGTTTGTATTCATGGGTTTATTGTAGCAATAGGTTTGGGTGCAGTGTTCATGTTAGAATTCATCCATGAACTTGAAAAACGATAGCTATACCATCTACATGGGTACCAATAATACTTTTGTAGTTTGTAACTTGAAGCTTGTAAGAGTAGTTTTTGTAGATCGATTTTTGCAACATCACTGATCTTCTTGGTCTGGCGAAGTCGAGTTTGACTCGATTAGGGGCAAAGAGTTTCGGATGACTGCTGAACAAGTCCTAAATCATTTGCTCCCTGCAATCGCCAGAGTCAAACCAAACCTGATACTCAAGGTAGAGCACAAGGATAATTGATTAGCATGTCCCAACTTTCTGCGCGCAACCTTTAAGGTTGCGCTAATGCACTTTTTTATGGTTACTTCAAAATGCAAATTACTTTGTTTCAAAATAGGTTGTCGCTTCTCAATATGCAATGTTTCTATAATTACCACTATCCTTGACCGAATTAGAGATCTTTACGCATTAGTCTTTGCTTGAACACAAGCTCAGGCTTGCCAATTGAAGATTCCTCACTCGTCTTTATTCCCATACCCATCATAAATTCCCAGATATGTTGTTTAGTTTCGGCGACGTCCACGTCAGCGGGAGGTTTGAGACTCTCTACCTCCATAAATAATCCAAGTTCTTTGATGTCGTCGACAGTAATTTCATAGTGATCAGACGTGAAGGTATGACGTTCGTTTTCCACTCGGACGAGCTCTTTGAATCCTAGTAGCTCAATAATTGTTTGTGTTTCGGCAAATGAAGATGTTCTTGTCTCGTGTTCGTCTGAATAAACCCAGACACCATTAGCATTGAAATGGTCAATTTTATATGTAAGGTAAGACTCGTTGTTCTTTTGTCTTATGCGAAAGCATCTTTTGAGAGCTCCTGAATCATCTGGATGTAACTCCGGACTTTTTGGGTCGTGATAGTATATATCGAGGATTTTGGTCATCCCACAAAAGCGATATCGACTGAGCTTCTCTAGTGTTGTTTTTTTATCATCGTGAACCCGCACAAGTATCTCTATTTCTTTCATATTAGTATTGTATCGAAAGTTTGAAAAGGAAAGGCTGGCTTTTGTTGGGGAACAAAAGCCAGCCTCAATATACACACCTCCTTTATGCGAGCGCCTTCAGCGCACTCGACATCTCAATCAAAACATTCTCTGCGCTGACCAGACCCTCAGCATCATCCATGACCTCACCCTTTTCGAAGGCGATCAGGTGTCCTCCAAGGTGAGATCGTCGCTTACCGTGTGCGCCGATCCAGCGCATGGCCATGATCTGGGTGAACGCCTGCATCTGCGCAAGGACTGTCTCTTGCCCACCACCGGCATATCCGCCGATGACGGCACCTCCACAAAGCTTGCCTTTGAGCTTTCGGCCTTTCCTGAACACCTCGCATCGATCCATGAAAACTTTCATGTATCCGGTGACACCTCCTTGGTAGGAGGGACTCACAAGGTATACGGCGTCGGCTTCAAGCATCGCAGGTTCCACCACAAGCGTGAACAAGTCGTTCTTGAACACACAGATGTTGGGGTTATCTTCATGGTGGCAATGATCACACCCCGTGCAGAACTTAAGTCCGGGGTGCTGGCGCAAGCGAACAGTTTTTGCACGGAATCCCAAGCCTGAAGCCTTAGACATGAGTTGCTCAATCAATTGGTCAGAATTTCCTCCTTTGCGCGGGGATCCGTTGACGAACAAAACTGTCCATGGCTTAAACCCGACGACAAAGATCTCGATTCTATGATCAATGATTTGCACATCACGGAAACCAGATTTTTCCATGACATCTGCGATTCGTTTCACATCAATCATGGGTTTGTCTGTATCAATGCCCCCGGCAACTTTCTGGCCGAAAGTGATCTGGCCATCGGATTCCATGTAGCCGCCCGGTACCGAGAAAACTACTTGACCACCGGACTTGAGATTGGCGTATGCCTGGCTCATGATATGGCCAAGCTGCTTCTCGTAGAAGATATGTCCTGTCCGCAAGCACAGGTATACATCAGCAGCTTTTGCAGGTAATACTTCAGTAGTGATATCCATTCGCTGAAAGTTGATATGAGGATACCACACTTGACCTCGTTCTAGCGCCGCTTCCGCGATGTCATATCCGGCAATCGATTTTGCCGGCAAGATAGCCACCTCCTGACCGTCATTGACTCCGATGACTGTCACCTCGCCGGTGACTTTCAGTCCAAGCTTCGCACAGAGCCGAGGGAAAAAAACTTCCCACGGACCAAGTACTGCGGCCCGCTCTCTCATGTACATTTCGCTGTACGTGGGATGGCCGTACTTGACGCCCCGAGCTGCCTGCAATCTGGCGTTGTCATCGCTTCCAGGCATTTTTGGTGCGAGCTTACTAGCTGATATTTCGTACCATACATCTGCCATCTCTATTTTCTCCTTGTGTGTTACTTGGATGCTAGTTCTTCTATCATGCTGTGCGCTGCGGTCTTGCCTGTCAAACATGCCTGCAATGCACCTCGGGTGAATCCCAATGCATCCCCAGCCATGTAGAGACCTTGTCGCGTAGTCATGAATTTGTTGTTGACAACCACTTCTGGCCAGAAGTTTCCCAACTCGGGGGCGATAAGGATCGCCCTCTCAGTGAGTACTTTGTGCTTCATCATGGCGTCAAACTTCCTCATCGCCTCGAGAATCTTGTGCACGGTGTCTTCGGGAACCACACTATACACAGATCCCATCCTATAGGAAGCATTCAGAGTGTGTTCAGCGGGTAAAGGACGAAAAACAGAATTACCCAAATCTGTATATCTCTGGGCAACGATTTGACCTCCTAATGCCTGATAGCGCGCCTCAAATTGCTGCTGAAAGTCCCATACTTGAGACGGATTGGTGAAGGTTAGGCGATGTAAGAAGGACATGTTGCTGCGACCGCTCCTTCTTGCTTGGTCAACATAACCCTCTAGGAAATTCATTCTTGTGTGGCTCATTCGGTCAATGGGGTCCTGGCTGAATACGGCCATGTATCCACCAGGGCAGAAGCAGAATGTTCGTACTTGGTGCCCATTGATCGTGTACTTGATCTTGAGATCCGGATGGATCTCAGCCAGGTGGTCAATAATTCCCTCATCGATCTCTAGGCGGATGCCTAGGTCGATAGAGGATTGGGAGTATTGAACACCGACGTCGGAAAGGATCTGGGAGACAATGCTGTTGCCTTTTCGGCCAGTTGCAAAAAGAACCGTTCGGGCATTATAAACTTTGTCTCCGCAATGCAAGTGCCAGATTCCATTTGCATTAGTCACCCCATCAACTTTTGCCGAGTGCTCAACTTGAATCTTTGACTTGATGAACTCCTCCATCTGCCTTGTTGTGGCACTTAGTGTTTCGCGGCTCAGTTTCCAACCTTGCCAATGCTTGTAAAGGCCGCCAAAGTGAGCGACTTTGTTTGCAAATGAGATTATTTTCTCCTCATCTCCACTTCCCTCCAAACTCATGTTTCCTACCAGAAATCTGCGCCATTGTTTCAGTGCATCTTCATATCCGGTTTGGAGAGTACTCACTGAAGGGAAGTAATTTAGCAAGAACGAGCCTGCGGGATACATACTGAGCGTCCCACCACTTCGTTGGGTAAAAGCCCCTCCAAAGCCCGTGATGACATTGCATGCCCCATTGCACCCCGATCCGGGACACGCTTCAAGCTTGTGATCCATGATCGGGCACTCCAGTCTTTGGTCATATGGACGACCCAGATCGAGCATCAGGACATTCATATCCATACCCGAATCTGCAAACTCCAGCGCGGCGAACATGCCGGCTGGCCCTGCGCCTATAATGATAGCATCGTAGATCGGATTCACGTACAACTCCTGTTCTTGTTTTGATTGAAATTGGAAGGTGCAGACATTGTGTTTTTGAATCAAAGCTTTCTCGATCCAGACACACAATGTTAGCTAGATATTATATAACAAATATAACCTATATACAATTCTAATAAGATATTATATTGAGGTAAATTAATCTATAGTTCGCAAAAGCTTCCTTAGCATATATTTCTATCCAATTAACAATAACCTTTGAGGCATTTTCCTGCATTCCAAAATAATTGCTATCTGAAGAAACGTTCAAACCAACTCAAAATATTCGTCATATTTTATAAGGGTATGTAAAACTATACTATAGGTTTACATTTATCTCTTTATAATTGCCTGAATCTTTCGATGATTTTTATGGTTGGTTTATGTTTTCAAATCTTCATCTGTTTGTTTTCCTAGATGTTTGACTTTGTATAATCTCAATACTTATGACGCAAAAGAATATTAAAACAATAATATTTGACATTGACGGCACTATCACTGATGATGTCTCTTGGCTCAAGCTCACTGATTCTCTGGGAGGATCGAGGAGTTATTTTTCTCAAATATTTGCACAGTTTAGGAATGGAGAAATAGACTATCAGACCTGCAAAGAAAAACTCATAGACATCTGGCTAAAAACTGGAAAAGCAAATAAGCAAGAATTTGAAAAAATATTTCGATCAATGGATTTGAGGAATGGCGCTGTTGAAGTAATAAATTATTTGAAAATCAAATACAAAATTTGTCTGATTACTGGCTCTATGGATTTTTTTGTGAAATTTTTAGCAGATAAGCTCGGGGTCAGAGACTTCTTCGCAAACACATCTCTGTATTGGGATGAGTTGGGGAATCTAGAAGATCTTGATTATTACCCCAGACAAGCAGAGAAAAAGCTGGAGCAATTCAATCACTTCATCAAAGAAAACAATCTGGCAAAAGAAAACTGCGTTGCAGTAGGCGATAGTGAGAATGATATCCTGCTATTTCAGGAGATTGGCCGCGGCATTGTCATTGGCAGCTCCTGCCCAGAATTAGAAAGATTCTCCTCAGCCAAGATAGGTGATATAGGTGAACTTCGAAATATTCTCTAACCCATTATCTCTGGAAATGGTTAGACATTGGACTTAATTGTGATTTCAATCATCACTTCAAAGGAAGCTTTGACATTTTTACTTTTACCAGTTTGAATTGTGGTTATGTATGGATACAATAAAACAATAATATTTCATTTATTATTGTTATTGTGACAGAATCAACACAAAATACAGATCAACTTGAAATAAAAAAACAACAAGAATGGCAAAGAATAATGAGGGAAACAGAGATTGAAAGGCGGTGGTATACATTGCAAGACAAATACCTCGATAGTCTGAGTGAAGCTGAAGCACTCAATAAAGGTGAACTGATTCGTTTACCTAGAGAGGGTGAGGGGTGGAGATTGATTGGGAGACTTAATGGTGAACCGGAAGGTGAACCAAACTCAATAAGACCAGATGCCTATGTTTTGCTCGAGATGATTGCAAAAGAACTAAGAATAAAGACTGCTCAATATGGAGATATTTATGCTGCAGTAACCAGTCTGTATAGGTCATTAGCTGATCAACAAAGAATGAGTGAGTCTTTGTCAGCCAAAGGCACAGACAGTTCGCATCTTGCCGGAGCGGCTATTGATATTAGTCTCAGAAGTTACTACACATATCAAGATGGTAACTATGCGTCTGTAAACTCGTGGTCAAGCACATCTGAAGCTTTTCAAACACAGTATGCCGATGATCTAGTGCAGGTGGTAAATGAATTGAAAGAAAAAGGACTCTGTAACTATGTTGTTGAGAAGGTTCCCCAAAATGGAGAAATGATTCCCTCTGTCTTGCATATTTGTGTAAACCCAGAATTTAGTGTTCTAATAAAAAAATCTGAAAGTGGTGGGAATATGGTAGGTGCAACACCATTGAGTGAGGGGATAGTTACTCAGCAAAATTAAATTTTTCTTCGCTTAGAGAGTTGATAGTGATGTGACAATTTTACAAAACCAATGATTGATAGTTTGGGTTCTTCCAATAATCCTGATATTTTTATAGACAGAGGTCAAAGAATGTCGTCAGAGCATTACTTGTCTATACCAGAAGCAGCATTAAGTATGCAGGAGTACATTGCATCAACAGATCAAAATGTTTTTGCATCGCGTGGACTTCAAAAATTCAAAGAAATGGATAATAAAGCGCTAGAAGGTACTATATGTCTACCCACAACTACACTTATGGCGCTAAGACATATGGGTCAATCTGAGGTTCTAAATCTTGCTGACTTCTACGAATTAGGTGTTCTTACTCATGTAAATGATCGAGCAGATAGACTGGGCAATAATCAAAAAGGATACCCCTCTTTTCACAGACGATCCCTTGACACTTATCTCAGATATGCATTGGAGTTTTCAAAAGTTGCTGGTTTGTCTGGAGGTATTATCACTCAATTTGATGATTTGAATTTTGTCTATCCTGTGATTGCAGAGGGAGGGTTAGTTATTGTGTCATTTGATAATCTGTTTATTCCGGATGTGATGAACAAATCTTTGGACAGATCTACTTTTAAGATTTCTCGCCACGCAGAGCTGGTTCATGGCAAGCTTGGTGGCGATCTACTGATTAGTGATACTAAAAATAAAAAGAAAGAAATTACTTGGAATCCAAGAAATGTAGTCGTGCCACGTGCTGAAATGGAAAAATACTTAACTTGCCCAAGATTGAATGATGGTCTAACTAGAGCAATTGTGTTGACGACAGATGCTGTAACATGGGCGAATTTATTAGAACGTCTTAGAAGTTTTGGAAAGGTAGAAGATAATGGTTTTAATCCAATACTTAAACCCCATTTTGGAAAGGGTGTCAAAGGAGCACTAGGTTTGGTTAGAGAGATTGCTGAAAAAGGAAATGCAGAGTGGGACATGTTCGAGCCAAAAACTGACAAATAGCATAATGGTATCTGTATTTGTGAAGCAAGGCGTTGTTTATAAAATATGACAATTGCTAGAGGCTTAACAATAATTTCGAAATGGTCTGGGTTATGGAGTTAATTGAAAATATAATTAGGAAAAATATTAGTACTGGTAAACTTAGAAATATTTTGGTTTTGATTGACCAATTAGTCCATCCCCACATATAGAAAAATCCAACAGGGTAAATAAAGAGGAGAAGTATTGTCCCAATAATACTCGTTTTAGCATCGTCTATTTTATTTTTTATCACATCAAGCTTCTCAAGTAATTTGTCACTTTGGTTTGACTCGATATTCTTATCCATAGATTGATTATAGTCTTATTGATAAAAACTCAAGAGCAATTGGTTTATCTCTGGAAATAGGTAGAGAGTGAGCTATAATAAGCGTTGTTTCTTTTACAAATCGGTTCAAATCCCCTGTAGCTCAATGGTAGAGCAGGATGCTGTTAACATCAAGGTTGTAGGTTCGAGTCCTACCGGGGGAGCACT
>JAXLZQ010000007.1:0-77829 GCA_046350875.1 Patescibacteria group bacterium | reverse complement strand
AATTCATGTTCATCTGCATATTGCATGAAATAACCAGCGTATTCCTCTATGATTTCAATTCGTTCTGACTCACTCAGCGTTTTCAAAGCTGCTATACATCTATCCATTCCTTCTAAGTCAAAGGATGCATCTTGAAAGCCAGCTTTTGACTTGATACTAGGTTGCCAGCCAGAGATACGTGCAACAGAATCTGCTCTTATATCTGAAATTGTCAAACCAACAGATTGAAGGCTTTGCAAATATCTTTCTTCTGAAGATGTTGTTTCAACTCCATTATTTAATACAATCTCCCAAACTGTTTTTTTCACATAATCATCCATTAGCTTATGAGCGTTATGAAATCTTTCCTTCCCAATACCGTCAGTTTCCGTAGTTTTTTGTTTTTGATCCGACCTTTGAGCATAATCTGAACCGTCTGCCACAATCCATTTTGGTTCGGTAGGCGAATCAAACGCAACAGAAAGAGAAGCTCTATTCCCAGCAACCGCAGATTCAAATGACATAAAATAACATTAAACAACTCATTTATTCATCTTTGTAACTATATCCAGGACTAGCTCAATTGGCATGGCAAAGCCAACGCCTTCAAGTGGTGTTTCGTCATTGAACCAACTAAACTTGGCAGTATCCATCCCAACCACTCCACATTCATTGATGATTGGCCCACCGGAGTTGCCAGGGTTTATTGCAGCATCAGTTTGGATATATTTGATCTTATCAGAAAGTGTGTTGAAACGTGAAAAAACTCCACGAGTGAATGCTGGCTCTACTGGCTCTCTATCTTTTGGCCATCCAACTGCAAAAAGCTCCTCAGCTTGGGCAAGCTTGTCGCTTGTAAAAAATCTACAAACAGGCAAGTCCTTAGGAGCTTTAAGAATTGCAATATCATACTCTTCAGAAGTAGAAACAAGCTCAAGTGGGGCTGTCTCTCCATCAATTCGTGTTTCAAAATCTTTCCCGCCTTGTACGACATGCCTATTTGTGACTATGTATCCTTTGCCAATACTAATACCTGTACCATGAGCTTTTTCCTGCATGATGACATACGCGCATTTTTTGGTTGCCGCAACAGTCTCTCCCATGTTACATCCAGCTCGAGGGTTTGAAAGAGAGGCACTTGCTATTTCTGCTTCTTTGAGACTCTTAAGTCTCATCCTCCAAAGACTCACAACTGTTAGAAGCACTGTCCCACCCACAATAACCCCTACCAAAAAGGTTATAAAGATGGTTTTTATCGTGTTGTCTTCCTCTACATAACCCTTGAGTACAAAATCAGGGATAGGATCAGCATGCATTGACTTTGGATCAATTATCTGGAGTGGTGGCACAGATGGAGCATCACTCTTCTGGATTGGCATATGTAAATACTACCAAAAAAAGGTTGTAGGTAGTAGTGCACAGGTTGTAGACATAAGAAATATCTATCAACCTACCACCTACAACCTACCCACTTCAAACTTTTTTAGTGTAATTCAAAACTCTCAAGTAGCTTTTTGTTACCTTCCACCTGGAACTTGAGCAGATTTTGATAGATTCCTTCTCTTGTGGCGAGCTCTTTGGGTGACCCCTGATCAATAATCTTCCCGTTATCGAGGACTATTATGCGGTCGGCATTTCTGATTGTTGAGAATCTATGGGCAATAACCAGCACTAGTCTGTTTTTTGTGAGGTACTCCAGAGCTTCCTGCACCTGGAGTTCACTTTGCGCGTCCAGACTACTTGTTGCCTCATCAAGTATCAGTATTGGGGCATTTTTGAGTATTGCTCTGGCAATTTGAATTCTTTGTTTCTGACCACCAGACAACCTCACACCTCTCTCTCCTACTTCACTATCTACTCCTTTTGGCAACTCCTTCACGAAATCCCATGCCTGAGCATGCTCAAGTGCTTTTTTGATTGCTTCATCACTGGCTCCAGGCATTCCATATGCGACGTTCTCTCGAATGGATGTTGAGAAGAGTTCATGATCCTGAAAAACTAGCGCAATGTTGCTTCGAACATCTCTTGTTGTTAGATCACTATATGGATATTCTCCCATCGAAATACTTCCGGATGTGGCATCGTAAAATTTCATGATGAGATTTGTTATGGTTGTTTTTCCGGCTCCGCTTTTACCAACTAACGCCACAGTTTCATGTCTATCAATTTTGAATGTTAGATTGTGAAGCACTTCTTTGTGTTCATCATATGCAAAAGAAACGTTATCAAAAGTAATCGTTGGATTTTTGATTTCTTTTGGCTTGTTATCGAGAAGCACCAAGGGTTCACGACTTGGTAGTTCCAAAATGTTGAAGTATTCCTTAGAGCCTGTCTCGGCCTCCTGTATACGTCCGAGTACAAACGACATGGCAAATAGAGGTCGCCTTATTTGGTTTATGAGCTGGATAATAAGGACGACATCACCAAATGTCACAGCACCTGTGTAAGCCTGATAAAAAAGTGTAATAAATACTCCTGTGAGCACAATATAAAGTGAACCGTTACGGAAAAAATCATAAACATGGAAGATTGTGCTCTGCTTTGCGAAAAATTCATTAATTTTGACAAATGCCTCTCTTACAGTTTTTACTTCTCCAAGCTGATTATTGAACCCCCTCACTAGTCTTATGTTCAAAATTGTTTCTGTGAGACGACCTCTCACAACATCTTCGTATGTATTTCTGCCTTGTTGGTATTTCACCCAAGCCTGTGTTGATCTAGCTGAAAGATATATATAAATTGGAAACAGTGCACTAACAAATAATGCAATCAGAGGGCTGTAATAAGCCAAGACAACAATTGTGAATATTGCCTGCAGAAATGAAGGGACAATGAAATTTGTAGCAGTATTGAAAAAGTCTGATATCACCTGCACACCTCGATTGAGCTGTGACATTATTTTTCCTGAAAGCTCAGTATCAAAATAAGTTTGTGACAAAGTAAGAGAATGCTCAAAGAATTTTTCTGTCAAATACTTCCGAAGGCGACCAGCAAAATGATCACCAATTCTGCTTGAAATATTTGTCAGAGCTTGACCAGCAAGATTTGCTGCAAACATTGCAAGGACAAGCAATGTGACTCTTAGAAATGGCCCACCTGTTAAATTGATCGGAGCGGATTCACTTACTTTTGGAACACTTTGCAGCGTTTCAATAATGAGCTTCAATAGCCAAGGTGTCAGAAGTTCAATCAGTGCGCCAAGCGTGATGAGTCCTGTTATAAGGTACAAAATGCCGTGCAGTGGTTTTGCAAGTCTGATAATCTTTCCAATATTTTTCATATGAATAACGATAATTATTTTTTGTAACTTTAGTATACTCAGGCAATTATAAAATGCGAGAGTATATAATGGTAATCTTGTAAAGGTTGATTGTTTATTTTTCGTTTTTTTAATTTATTAATTTATTGTATTAATAATGTACATCCCATCACCCGAAATCCTAAAAAAATATTCTGATGTTCTTATCAAATTTGCCTTATGGTCAGGACAAGGAGTCAAAAAAGGAGATGTTGTATTTGTGTCGATAAGCGAATCTGCTAAACCCTTTTTACCACATCTCCAAAGATCGATACTTGAAGCAGGTGCGCATATGCTTCTAAACTATATGCCAGACGGCTTGACTCGTGATTACCTCGAGATGGCTGCACCAGAGCAAATCGATTTTGTACCAAAAGCATATCTACTTGAAAGAGTGAAACTTGCCACTCATTTTGTTGGAATAATCTCAGAATATGACAAACATGAACTAGAGGGGGTTGATGGCAAAAAGATCATGCGTCGCGGAGAACTCATGAAGTTTTATATGGACGCGCGCCGTGCCAAAGAAGATGCGGGTGAACTCACATGGACACTTGCTCTATATGGCACAGAAGCTATGGCCAAAGAAGTGAATATGACAGAGGAAGAATACTGGAATGAGATTATCAAAGCTTGCTATCTTGACGAAAAAGATCCCATCAAAAAATGGCAAGATTTGTTTGTCCAGATAGAATCAACCAAAGACAAACTGAATGCTCTTCCCATTGAGTCAGTTCATGTGAAAGGTCCTGATGCTGATCTCCATGTCAAGCTTGGTAAAGATCGTAAATGGCTAGGTGGATCGGGTCGAAATATTCCAAGCTTTGAACTTTTCATCTCGCCAGATTGGAGAGGGACAAATGGATGGATCAGATTCAGTGAGCCACTCTACCGATATGGAAATCTCATAGAAGGCGTGGAACTTGAGTTCAAAGATGGCGTTGTCGTTAAATCAAGCGCGAAGAAAAATGAGCAGATCATAAAGGATATGATTGCTGTCAAAAATGCTGACAAGATCGGCGAATTCTCACTTACTGATAGCCGATATTCACGCATCACAAAATTTATGGGTGAGACACTGTTTGACGAAAATGTCGGAGGTAGGTATGGCAACACACATCTCGCACTAGGAAGTGCTTATAGAGATAGCTTTGTAGGCGATCCAAAATCTGTGAGTGATGAAAAATGGGCAGAAATGGGCTTCAACGACTCGTCAGTTCACACAGACATTGTCTCAACTAAAGATCGCACAGTCACAGCCACACTAACAGACGGGACACAGAAAGTGATTTATCAGGATGGGAAGTTTACTGTCTAATTAGAGCAGAGAGCAGAGCGTATAGAGCATAGTAGCTACAAAAAATTCGCTACATATTCCTCATTGATTTGAATATTATTATTCAAATTGTTTAGATATTAGAAATTAGAGCTTAGAAATTACTGTTTATTTGTATTCAAATTTGGTGGATCTAGTGGATTTGCTTGCATTACTACTTTGTCACCACTTTCAGGGATAAATATTGCAAGCAGCAAAAGATAAACTAGCCAATTGTATGGAGAAAAATCAGGCACACCAGCAAGCCCCATCACTGTTGCTATTTGAGACAAATTTTGCAATATGATAAGAGGAATTGCCAAGTACATGCTCATTTTGTATACATAACCATAGGTATGTGGGCGCTTTATTACCATAGCTGCGATGTATCCAAGCAAACTCAAAAATAGTAGTGCCATAAGCCAGAACAAGACTGAGAAAAGTGGAGCTACAAGCACTGCAAAAAGTCCAATTGAAAATATGATGATAGAAAATAGCTGAGGCAATGATTTTGCAAAAGGCGAGATTTTATTTGCGAGTTGAAGATACTTATTGTAATCAAATACTACATTTTTGCTTCCACCCTCTTTTGCATAGACCGAATCAAATTGTGAGTATGGATAAAACTCAATTTTTCCAGATCTCTCTGAGCTTTTCACTGCAAATCCTTTTTGTGTAAGCAAAATGAACGTTCTATAACTCTCAAAATTATCAATAGAACCATTTGTATCAATTGTTACTAAGTTGAATCCACTGTTTTTGACTGCTTTGTTATCAGTGAATGTGTAAACAATTTCGTTTCCAAAGCTAAATGGCTCCTTTTGATTTGTCGACAAATTTCCATTTTCAATCTTTAGAACGAGATCTTTTGGAAAATAACTTGGAAGTGACTTCTCAAGTCGTTGTGCAAAATTTTGGATATTTTGTCTATTGGCATAATAAAACTTCCCCAAACTCAAAGCCACAGTAATAGAAAGTATTAGACTAAGCAAATACAAAGTCCCAAACCTTTTGGCAAATGAATCATTCTCTGATTCTTTGTAAAAGGTTTTATCGTAAATTGCTCTAACAATATTAGTAAGTATCATATTAGATAAAAATTTGTGTTTGTCTGATTATATACTTTTTGTGTGACAACCTCAAAAGAAGCATAAATACTTTTTCTAGCAGACATACTCCTTTATTGCCAAATTCCTATTGACAATTAGCAATCATAATATTAGACTGCTAATATTGTATTTGCATTTTTATTTTTTTAATTTATTGATTTATTAATTATTTTATTAATTATGGTATCACTCATGAGAATCAAACCATGGTATATGCCAATGGTTCCTGGAGGTCCATTCGCAGACGATGACTTCGAGGACAATGTCAACAATTTTGGTCTGAACATTTATGAAAAAAATGGATCTGTTTGTGTAGAGGCACCGGTTCCTGGTATTCCAGCAGATAACGTGGAAGTAACTTACACAGAAGGCAAAATACATATTTACGGCAAATATGAAGAAAAGGAAGATGAAAAAAACAAAAAGCAGCAAGTATACAAAATGGAAAGAAGTAGTGAATTCGAATATGTGGCAGATATTCCAAATACAATTGATGAAAAATCAATCGAAGCAGAAGTGAAAGATGGGGTGGTATATATTACAGCCAAAGTAGCAGAAGCCTCAAAACCAAAAAAGATACAAGTGAAATCTAAAAAACAATGACCTCTAATATTGGTTATGAACCTTAAAGCACAGTAAGGGATCAATATACATCCCCCTCACCACATATGTGAAAATGATTTGTGGTGAGGGGATTTTTTTGAATATCAATTCTCATTATCATACACATAGTTTACCGTTTGTAAGCTGTATTAATTTTCACATCCACAAACGCAAAGATCCTATCGCTTCGCCGAGTCAGACTCGACTTCGCTCCCACCCTTCGCTCTTTGACCTACGGTGTGGCACGGCAGGATTGACACATAATCCAACCTTCCTATAAACCTGACTATTAATCACCTGCATGTCATATCTATCCAGCTTGCTTATATTATTTCAATAAGCTGGAGAGATATCGCTTGTGAGAAAACAAGGGATCTCTCATTTCGTTGCACTTCATTCGAGATGACGATTGTTTATTAATTATTGTTTAGTTGACCCAATCCCCACATCAAAGTTACGGAGAGGTACGTCAAAATTACAACAGCACTAAACCGTCATGTTGAGTCCGCCTATAAGTGAGACGAAACATCCATACTTTTTTCTGGATCCTTCTCTTCGATCAGGATGACTAATGCTTACTGTTTTTGCTCGAAACACAAATACCATTAGCAAGTGTTTGTATTAGTTTATTCTTTATCCTTACACCTTAAACCTTTAACCTGGTATTTTGTGATTTTAATATTGGGAGTTGGCAATTATTTAGTATTTTGAAATTAGACATTAGTAATTTTAAATATATTCTCAAGTGCGGGTTTGGTGAATTGTCAGATTCTGGTGTCGATTATCTCCCCAGAATGACAATTACCAGATGTTGAGTGAATAATCCAGATATTTAGATATTAGAAATTAGAACTTTATTTTCTACCTATTGACAAGGTCAAGAAAAATATCTACCATGTTCCTACGTTATAGGTTTTTAATTTTTATGAAAATAGTTAAGAAATCCACAATCTCTCCTTCAATGATCGCTGTTAAGAAATCTCTTGGAACACTACAAAAGGTACTCGCACTTATCGAAGACGAAAAACAATACGGCTCTGTCATTCAGCAAATTGATGCTGCAATTGGTCTCGCACATGCAGCAAAAAAATCTCTCATGAGTGAATACTTGGAAAGAGTTGTAAAAGAAAATAAGAATCAAAAAAAACTTATTGCCGACCTTCAAAAACTATATACATATACTGTTAAGTAATAAATAAGGGTGTAGGTGGTAGGTTGTAGGAGTAAGGTTTAAAAATAAGGATGAAAATATTATGGTTTCAGTTACTGGTGTCTGGTATCTGAGATAAGTGCAAAAATCTACGCCTTAATGCTTAATAATCTAGATGAGAATTTCAAACCTTGAATTCTCAGATACAACTTACAACTTACAACTTACAAGCTACAACTATCCTCTCAAAAGCGTGAGTTATAATGACTACATTAGCATTTGAACTTAATCAAATGGAAGAAAAAAATTTCGTGAAAGCAAAAGCATTATCAACTGTCAAAGAATTTGCAGAGTTTATTAACAAACAAAACGTTGTTGGACTCGCTGTAGGTGTCACTCTAGGCGGCGCCACAACAAGTCTCGTAAAAAGCTTGGTAGACAATATCATAAATCCTATTATTGGACTTTTTACAAAAGGTGGACAGCCATTCTCATCATTTGTGATTGGCCCTGTGAAAGTTGGAGCATTTATAAACTCTCTTATAGATTTTCTGATTATTGTGACTATCGTCTACCTTGTGATAAATAAAGCGATGAAGTTTTTCACTACAATGGGGATTGAGAAAGTCAAAGAGACTGTTAATAAAAAAAAGCAAGAGAAAAGTACATGAAGTCCTAAATTACTTTGAACTGTCCCGAAAACATCCCCATACTACATGAAAATTGTATTACTCCTTTTTCTGTAGGAGTAAACTCAATCACATTTTCACCAGGTTTGAGATAGGTTAGCTTGACACCAGCTTTTGGTGATTGCAATGTCCCTTGGCATCCGAATATTTCTTTTCCAAATATTTCCCAACGAACTGGAATACCCTGCTTCACAACAAATAAATTTGGTGTGTAACCGCTTGATGTAGCCGTCATCTTGGCAAGTTGTTTGCCAGCAATCATCTCAACTGGTTTTTCTAGAGTCTGTCCGGATCCTAATATGGCAAAATTTATACCATACAAATTCAGAGTATTTGCGATATAGGATAAACCAACAAAAATAACCACAACGCCAATTATTTTATTTATGTGAGAATAAATATTTGAATTTCTTATTTTTGAGATGAAACTCAAAGCAAAAAGCGATGGCACAGTTCCAAGCGCAAAAGTCATCATTGTTATAGCACTACCTAAAGGATTGCCCAGAGTAACTGCATATGCTTGGGTAGTTAGTGAGAATCCACAAGGCAGAAAATAAGTGGAGATACCCAATAGAAAAGAACCTGCATATGAAGTCTTAGCAGTTGATGATAGAGAAATTTGAGTTTTTACTTTTTGCATACCTGGAATTGCATCCATCAATGCACCAAGTGATATGAGCTTCAACATATCAAAACCCACCACAAACAAAACCGCAGCAACAAAAATATTTATAATTCCACCAAATTGTATTATGGAGCTCATGAGCCCCCCAAACACTCCAAGTAAGTAACCAAAAAATCCATAGCTAATAAGTCTTCCTGCAAGGAATAATAAAGTGAGATTTAATACTTTTTTCTGATCTTTTACAAGGTGCAGATAACCAGCAAGAAGCGCACCTGTTGTAGCCATGCAAGTAGAAAATGATGCTATTACGCCAAGCAATAGTGATCCTCCCAAACCGTATGAGGGATTTGAAGTAAAGTCAGGGATCACCTTGAGATCGTTTACAAGGTAAATTACCGCACCCACTATTAGGATCAGTGCAGCTGCTTCTTTGATATTTTCCAAATATTGATTTTTTTCACCAACAATAACCTCTTCAAGACTAGATACTTTGTATCCAAAATCACAAAGAATGGAATTTATAGCATCAAGTGATAATTCACCTTTATGTTTTACTTTTAGGATGTTTTTCTTTTGATCCGGTTCCACCTCCAATATATTGCCCTGACCACGAAGCTTAGTTTTGACAAGCACATCACAACTTGCACAATGCATGCCAGTAATTCTTATATTTGTTGTTTTCAATTTTTTGTCCATATTCTATTGATAAAAGTATAAGACATACATAGAACAAGACAAGCGGAAAATAATTGCCAGATTCCACATTCCAAGTTCCGAGTTATAAAATACTGTCCGGAGAAATGTCTAAATCAGTCTCGACAAAATGGCAGAATCTCGAATTTATGCTTTATTGCTACGCCTACCTGTCTGCCGGCAGGCGAACTACGCTTTTACTTTCTATATAAATTAGATATCGAGCAATGTCTCTATTACTTTCTGTCCAAGATCTATAGTCGACTCCGCTCCATTTTTCTGTGGATTCACCTCAACCAAATCCATAGATAGACTTTTGGCTTTGGACAACATTTCAAGAAGTGGGAAAACGTGTGAAGGATCTAACCCATCTGGAGCCGGTGTGCCTGTGGCTGGAGCAAACTGAGCATCAAATACATCAATATCAAAACTCACATGAATATGATCGTATTTGGAAACAAAAGCCTTGATGTGGTGCTTGGCAAATTCAAAATCCGCAAGTAAATCATCCTCGCTCCAAACATCAACATGGTTTGCTTTTATGAATCTCACTTCTTCCTGCTCAAGATCAAGATTCCCATAAATAAGGCATGAGTGAGGATCAAGATGTCTTTTGACCAGTGGATCTATATATTTACTCTCAACATTATCCATAAGAGTCCTAAGCCACATGCCATGATAGTTGCCAGATGGCGTAGTTTTGAAAGTGTGCAGATCACCATGTGAGTCAAATTGCACATAACCAATACTCTTGTCTTCCCCTACTCTTCGAAGGACTGCCAAAACCGATGGGAAAGCGGTGGAGTGATCGCCACCCACCACAACCTGTGTTTGGTGATCTCTAAGCAGGTTGTTAATATGTGAGGCAAAAGCATCTGATTCACTACCGATGATTTTTTCGTAATCTTTGGGGTTTATTTTGTCAGGATTTGAAAAATCAAAGTGAGAGAGTGAATAATTTGAATCAAGCTGTCTTAGAAATCCATCAGTAAGTACAGAATCAGAACCATGCTCCACTCCTTCATTCACAGCATCTGATTTGTTTGGTTTGTTGATAAGACCAAGGCGGGAATACGCCTTGAAAAAATGTACATGTTTCATGGATTTGCATTGGAAGTAAAACTTGCATCAAGTAGTGACAAAGGCACAAAAACCAAAGGATCAATTTCTTTTGCTTTTTGGAAATGCATTGAAGCTTCTGTCATATTATTTTCGCGAAGTGCCAAGTAGCCTTTTGCGACTTCCAGATCCCTGCTTTCTGACACCCTTTCACTCATTACGTTCAAAGTATTCTGATAACTATCCTCAAGTACATATCTTTCAAACACCTGCTCAAACATATTATTGACTGATACTGGGAACGCAGTCTTTAGAAGGGACAAATCACCTGTTTTGACTATGGCTTTTATAAATGGCAAGGAAGTCACTGGGTCTCTATCCACAAGTCGAAAGTAATAAGGGGCGGCGATTTGCCCAAACACTACTGATACTAATATATATGAAAATACAACACCCCAAACCACTACATGCAGAGCTCCTTTTAGTGGATCAAAATATCTCAAATACATACCCCTGAGTATATCATGTTTCTTTTTTCATGATTAATCGATTTAATAACCCACAGAGGTATAAAATTATCACATTTCATACCTTGAGATAGCTCGAAGTTGGCTTGTATTTACTGAGAGGTAGTTTATTAAATGTAACTTTTAGTTTGTAATTTGTAGCTCTATAGACTCATGTCATATCAAATCTAAATCGTCAAATCGAATATATCGACATATTATTTCCAATAAACCAGGTATTAAGTGAATAAATGTATTTGGAATGACTATTGAGTTATAAACTATAAATTTCGAATTACAAAATTATTCACTTGCTCTTGAAGCGTTAAAATCATACAATAATACTTATGGACAATAGCTCTCTGCAGGGTTTTTTTGATACTCTCACCACAGTTCTTATGATCATACTTCTTCTAGGGGTTTCTGGGGTTTTAACTGCCGTTTTTGGGTATGTATTGGTATTTGTCATAAGGCTTCGCAAAAGAATGCAAGTGTCACTTGAAATGACTACACTTGAAGTCCAACTCACCAAAGACAATGAGATCAAAATCGATGCAGCTGAACAGATGTTTGGCTCATTTGCAGGACTCAAAAAGTCCGGATTTTTCACTTTTCTTGAGATAGAAGACGTTTTGGCGTTTGAGATTGTCGGAAGAAAAGGTGAAATCAGGTTTTATGTCTCAGCTCCAAACAAGCTCGTTGATCTTGTCGAAAAAACTATTTACAGCTACTATCCACAAGCTAGTATTACACATGTTGATGAGCCAAACATCTTCACTCCAGAGGGTAAAGTGGCATATGGATGCCTTGTACAGAAGAAAAAGCAGTATATGCCCCTGAAGACTTATAGAGAGCTACAAACTGACTCTCTGTCCCCTATCGTTTCTGCACTTACTAAGATGGGTGACGGCGAGGGGGCTGTGATCCAACTTCTCATTAGACCATCCGGAGTGGATTGGAGATCAAAAGGCAGATCGTATATTGCTGCTCAGAAAAAACAAGAATCCAATCCCGAAAAAGCAACTTTCAAGACAGACAACAAGCAACTTGACAAAATCGATGAGAAAGCTAGTCGTCCAGCTTATGAGACCATGATCAGATATGTTGTTTGCTCTCCTGAGAAAGACACCGCAAACATCCATGTCAGAAACATAAAAACTGCATTCGCGCAATTCAACTCAGATCTCCAGACTCTTACAACACCCAAAATCGTATGGAAGGGTGGATTCATGACAAACTTCATTTACAAATTCTTCCCCATGGTTGAGATGATTCCTTATGGAAGACTCATTTCTATTCTATCGACTGAAGAACTTGCAAGTATGTATCACTTTCCAAATCGAACAGTTGAAGCACCACATATTGTTTGGCTCAAGGCAAAGACAGCTCCTGTCAACGCAGAAGTTCCAACAGAAGGTGGGACATTTGTTGGCAATGCTCTATATCGAGGTGTCAAACGACCAGTTCACATACTTCTCAAAGACCGCATGCGACACTCATACATCATCGGAAGAACAGGCACTGGTAAATCAGAACTACTTATTGAGATGATCAAGCAAGATATTCGGGCTGGGTATGGAGTATGTGTCATAGACCCTCACGGAGATCTCATTGATGACGCTCTTAGGTTTGTCCCACCACAACGAGCAGAAGACGTCGTGCTTTTTGATCCATCTGACACAGAAAGACCCATAGGACTAAATCTACTTGAAGCGTCAAGTGAAGAACAAAAACATTTCATCACAGGTGCGATCATAAACCTTATGTATAAGCTTTATGACCCACAGCGTACAGGCATCATCGGACCAAGATTTGAGCATGCAGTAAGAAATGCCATGCTCACTATCATGTCAGATGAAGGAAGCACCTTTATTGAGATAGTCCGCGTGATGACAGATCAGAAATTCGTCCAAGAGCTTCTGCCAAAAGTGAAAGATCCTATCATCAGACGCTACTGGACAGATCAGATTGCTCAAACTTCAGACTTCCACAAATCAGAAGTCTTAGACTACATCGTCTCAAAGTTCGGTAGATTTGTGACAAACAAAATGATGCGAAATATCATCGGACAAAGCAAGTCAGCTTTTGATTTCCGCAAAGTGATGGATGATGGAAAAATACTACTTATCAATCTTTCAAAAGGTAAACTTGGCGAAGAAAACTCAACATTTTTGGGACTCCTCATTGTTCCAAAAATACTTGCTGCTGCTATGTCACGCGTCGATGTTCCTATCGAAAAGAGACGTGAGTTTTTCCTATACGTAGACGAGTTTCAGAATTTTGCAACTCCTGACTTTGCGACCATATTGTCTGAGGCTCGTAAATACAAACTAGCACTAACTGTCGCGAATCAGTTCATCGGACAAATGGATGAAGAAGTGAAAAATGCAGTATTTGGAAACGTTGGTACTATGATGGCTCTTCGCACTGGCGTGACTGATGCCTCATTTTTGCAGCGTGAATATCAACCAATCTTCAACGAAAACGATATTGTGAATCAAGAAAGATATCATGCTTACATGAAAACAATTGTAAACAACGAGCCAGTGCCACCATTCTCAATAGACATGACCAAAGACTACGCAAAGCATCTTGCAGAGCGCGAGAAAGGTGAAAAAGTAGCCCAAGCCATCATCCAACTCTCACGGCTCAAATACGGCCGACCACGAGAGATTGTCGAAGCAGAAATCGCACAAAGAGCAAAGCTCTAGAAATTCCTAGTTCCACGTTCCAAGTTCCAAGTTCCAAGTTCCAAGTGCTACCTTGTTAAAAAGCTATTTAAAAATTCATCAGCCTAACACTTAACTTGGTATTAGGAATTTGGCACTCGGAACTCACAGTCGCTTCGCGACTAGCTTTCCACATAGTGCTTAACCTCTTTGATGAAGATATCAGGAGTGTAGTTGCTTTTGACCATATATCCCCTTATGCCATAACGAAGTGATTCGGCAATTCTTGTGTCGTCTGACAGATTTGTGAGCATGACTATTTTTGAAGCAGCATCAAGCTTACTTTCTCTCTGAAGCCTATCAAGAAGCTCAAGTCCAGTGAGCTTTGGCATGAGAATATCAAGTAGTAGTAAATCAAAGTGTCTTGCAAGAAGCACACCATAAGCGGCTTCGCCATTATCAACACCCACCACCTCATACCCTTCCTTCTGAAGCAGAGACATATAAAGCTCACGAAGTGCAGTTTCATCTTCTGCAATCAGAACGCTTTTTTTGGTAGGTTGTGTATCCATATCTAAAAATAACAAATTAAAAAGAAAATTTCATTCTTACTATCTGTATAGTACTTTCTTCTCTTACATAGTACAAGCTATAAGCCTTTAGGCCTGATTGCTTGCTGCTGTATCAATCCCTTTTGGTAATGATACTACAAATGTCGCTCCAGCTCCAGCATCAGACTCAACTCTAATTTTCCCATTTTGCATTTCGACATATTTTGCCGCAATATATAGACCCAAACCCGCTCCGTCCTCTCCTCTCACATTGGCATATGACGAATCTATCTTGCCATATTTTTTGAAGAGATCTGCTTGCTCATATTTTGCAATGCCAGGGCCAGAGTCTGAGATTCTTACTTCATAAAAGTCTTCACTATCTGACTCTGATATCTTGAACGAAACTCTTCCTTGACTGGGGGTGAATTTGATTGCATTTTCAAGGATTCTTCCGATTGAGTCTTTTGTTTTTTGCACATCCGCTTTTACAAAAGCTTTTTGAACCGAAGGCTCATATATGAGGCTAACACCAGCTCGAATTGCCTTTTCCGAAAACTGAGCAACAACATCCCCTACCATCTCAACAAGATCATGATCTCCTATTGTCATTTTTATTTCGTTATTTTCGATTTTTTTGACTGTAAGATTGTTTTCTACAAGCATCACAAGATAATCCAATGCGTAAGATACTATAGAAAGATTTCTCTTGACTTTGGTCCCAAGGGGCTCTTCCTGCTGATATGTGCTCACCCAAAGATAATTTCTCATCACTGTTAGGACTGTGCGTATTTCGTGAGCCGAGAGAGTTACTTCTTCTTTGGGAGCATTTACTACATCCTCAGCTTTCAGCGTTGCCTCAACAAGTTCTTTTGGTGTCTGTGTGATCACAGGTGTCGCGCTATTTTGTAGCTTCGTTAGATCATCGGTATTATTGTCCATATCGATACTAATTTTATACTTTTTCCTTACCAATTGGCAGGGTTAGAGTGAAGGTTGCCCCTTTTCCAAAATCAGATTGGACTGAAATTGATCCGCCGTGTAGTCTCATGATTTCTTGAGAGATATAAAGACCTAAGCCAGTACCACTCGCATTGTGGAGATTCGCGTATGACTCATCGATCTTACCAAACTTGGTGAATAGTTTTTCTTGTTTCTCTTTGGCAATACCCGGTCCATTGTCTGTGATGCTTACAAAAGCATTTTCTTTGTCTACAAGACCAACTCGCAGTATTATCGCTCCATTCTCCGGTGTGAACTTGATCGAGTTGCCAAAAATATTCACAATTACCTCATGTAATCTATTCAGATCACCTTGTACTTCAAGAGATGGCAAGTCTTTTACAACTTCGACATGAATTTTTTTCTCTTGATATTTCACGGCATAAATCTCTGCTATATACTCTACTCTTTTCACAAGATCAAACACTTCTTTCTTAAGTGATATTTTTCCATTCTCAAGTCGTGAGACGGTGAGAGTATCCTCAACAAGCATCATGAGTCTATCGACAGAGCTTATTGCAATCTGAATCTTTTTCATTGGCTCCTCGCCCACTTTGTCCTTATCATCATTCACCACAAGCCAAAGATAGTTTTTGATGATTGTGAGCGGCGTTCTTAGCTCATGTGATACAAGAGAGACGAATTCATCCTTCATTTTGTCAAGCTTCACAAGCTCCGCATTTCTCTCATATATAGCTTTCGCTATTTCTTGAAGATTCACACTATTCAACAAAGCATTATTACCAATATTTGATGGCGAATCATTAGAAGTATTTATTGCAGGATCATTCATACTGGGATATTATTTCAAGATTTCCGGAAGTTCTTCTTTTGTCAAATTAACATCGATACTATGTACGGATTCTTTACAAATTTCAACTGATGCATCACCAAATACATTTTTATATTCGATTACAAGATTTTGTAATACCTGCTTAGGATCTATATTAAACTTTATTTCTGCTCCATCAATAACCAACCCATTAACTCTACCTGCAATTGTACTTGCAACAGGCCCGATTATCACTGATTGATCTTTGATGATTTGTGTTGCTAGTTTTCCGTAAGTATCCATAATTCTGATCAAATAATAGGTTTATTTCCCACTAATTTCTCTATATGTCTTATAAAAACTAATTACTCCGAGGGATAAAACAAAATATGCTGAATGATATACAAAATCATTAATTTCTCCTGGTGCCCATATTCCTCTACTAGACTGATATAGGAAGGTAAAATCTGCTACATATTGCAAAACAAGGCCCAATAAAATTATCAAAACGCTAGTTTTTAACTTTCCACCCAAATATTTAGCTGAAAGAATTAGTGCTAGCAAAGCAAGTGAAATATAAAAAGACTGGCCTAAGGGATAGCCTAAGTCCAAGATGAGTTTAATTGTGTTAGATGTATCTAGCGGATTCCCATCTATAAATAAGAAATAGCTAATAGCAAGCAAAACGAAAGGTAGAAACAGCGCAATAATCTTATATGACAAATCTTTTAGTGAATATCTAGAACCCGATGCTTGTGCAAGTTTATATACCGCGAAAATATAAAAGAATATACTTCCAAAATATCCTATATCACCAATAGACGGGTATGGTGTGGTGTCATGGACAAGAATGTAATAAGCTGAATAGTAGACCTGACCGAAAAACTGTAAGAATAAACCTATTGAAAATGCCAAAATAGAACTTCCTAGTGCGCTTTTATGACCTCCCCATAATTTTGAAGCTATAAAACCCATCACACTACCAAAGAGCGGAACCACAAAATATACGTGGGCAAAAATATCTGGAGACCAAATATGCAGCCCAAATCCCCCGAACCACACAACTGTAAGGACTACAAATAATATCGTTAAAATTAACCCAGGTTGAGTCTCTAAAAGACTTGTAGAAATTTTACTATTATTCATACTATTGGTATAATATATATGGTTTAAGACTTGTATGTCAATAGCCACTCACAACTTAAAAACTATTCCTGTCTTCCCCCATTTTGTACCTATAAATTTAAGCCATAAAACAGTAATAGACGGGCTTAATAACATCTACACAGAACCAAATTCTGATTTGAATTTTGTGAGTCTGTGGGGGTATATGCATGTAGGTTGTGAAATCTCAAGATTGGGTAAAAACTTGATATACAAACTACTCGACTATCACTCTCAAAAGCCATATTATTCTTTTATAGGTAATGACTGCATAATGGATACAATTGATGCTTTGCTTTATCACGCTAAGGAAGCTGGATATTTACAATACTTACGAACAATTCACAAGAGAATGATTGACTCTGAACTACACGCAAAGATAGCAGCTAATTTCAAAATCGAGAGAGACTATGAGTATGATGATTATATTTTAGATATACACAAATCCCTCAAACTTGAAGGTAGAGATTACAGTGGACGAAGAAAAGAAATCTCTTCTTTCCAAGATAGATACAAGTCATATATATTCAAAAAAATCAACATCCATAACACAACAGAAAGGGATCATTTACTAGAGTTGTTCAACACTTGGGAAGAACAGAATTCTCACAAGGTAAACGAAAACGAAACCAATGCTTTTAGAAGAATATTAGACCATCATGAACTTCTCGGAATTGATGCTTTTGGAATTTATATCGACGAAAAGTTTATTGCCCTAATCATTAGCGAACACCTAAACAAAGACTTTGTCATGTTTCATTATGGCAAAACTGACAAAAATTTTAGAAATGCAACAACAATGCTTATGCATAAGCTTATGGAGTATTATGATAAAGAAAAATATAGATATATCAACATTCAACAGGATCTAGGTATAGAGGGTTTGAGAACCTACAAGAGGCTCTGGAGGCCATCATTTTATACTGAGAAGTACCTAATATCCCCCAAACAATAATATGTGGTTCACCTTGGCCATTACTGGAACATTTTTATACGCACTCGTTACCTTCGTAGACAAATACGTTGTTGAAAAAATAATTTATGACTATAGATGTCTTATTAGTATTAGTTCGCTTATTTCTTTAGTCATTGGATTTATAGCTTTTGTTCAACTGCGCACAATGCCAAGCATGATCAGTGCACTTTTCCTATTTAGTTCAGGCGCACTAATTGTACTTTCTACACTTATTTATTTTTATGTTATTACCAAAGATCATATAAGCTTTGTCACAGTATTCTTTCAAATTACCCCCATCTTTGTAATAATTTTAGCCAATACTCTACTTAGTGAAAAACTGACAATACTTCAAATATTTGGATCATGTTTGGTAATAGCATCTGGCATCGCAATTGCTTTTGCTGATAACTATTCGAAGAATTTTAGATGGAAAATTTCCAAAAAGACTGTTGTGCTAATGCTCTTTTATGATTTGCTTTGGGCTTTGGCTGTAATTTGCATTAAGCTTGCAGGCAACAAGACAACACTAAGTCAAATTATTACTTTTGAAGGTCTTGGTATGGGCTTGGTGGGTCTTGCAATTACTCTAGTATTGTCTTCTTATCGCAAAGCGCTTATACACGCGCTATTGAAATTACCAAAGAAAAATCTCTTTATTCTGGTGGGCAATGAAGGTTTGTTATATTTCAGCGCAAAGCTTAGTATGAACTATGCATATAGACTTGGCGCTGCAGGACCGGTGAGCATAGTAGAGAGCTCTCAAATACTCATGGCTCTTCTACTGGGTTTTGGATTGAGCAAAATTAATCCAAAGGTATTCAAAGAAAATGTAGACAGTCACATATTCATCAAGAAGGTGATCTATGGACTATTTATGATCTTTGGACTAGTCTTCTTGAGATAGTTTATCTCCAAGATTCTGATTTGTAGGATGCAACAACGACAGAACCTGCTGCGTGTGTATCGGTAGCCTGAGTTACTTGACACATGGTTTTAATATTCTTCTCGTCATATTCAAGACCTCGTGAAATGCACAAATTCTTAATTGTGGTAATAGCTTCTTCTTCCAGTTCTTTCTTCAGAACTTCACCATCATCACCTATCTTTTCATGTTCGGTAAACATCCCCCTACCATCTGCAAACTGTATCCAGCCAACTACTGCCCCTGCCCATTTACCTGGCTCAGTGGTTCTCGCATCTGCATATACAGCATATAGCTTATGTCCCCATTCATCTTCACTGGTAGGCTTGTTTTCGTTTAGATGTAACACGCTACCTGGAGGTATGATAGAAGAAAGTCTAATGAGATTGTAGTTATATACTCCGGCGTCTTTTAGTGCTGCATCAAAAGCCCCAATTCTTGTCTTACCCAAACCTTTACCCGACTTCAGATATATATTCATAGATTAGCTCATTTACTAATACTTAATGACCTATAGTATATATTAATCTTGATGACCTGTCAAGTACCCATACAATATACACGAATTATGAATACAAAGGAAGAATGACTGCGAAGAAAGTACAAAAACAAAACACTGTGTGTTTGTAAGTATTCTAAGTCAGATGATTTTAGTAAAGAAAAGTGTTCTCACATTGATTTACATAGTAATTATTACGACTAATATCACGCTTTAGTTTAAATCCACATTTCTTACATTTTTGCTCTAATTTGTCCTCCGCGTATTTAAGATCGTCAAGATTTTGATCAGTATTAGATTTTAGAACTTTGAACGAAATTATATGTTTATACAACCTTGCTTTACAAATCGTATAAACCATATAACATCCACATCTTGGGCAATTCATAACCAGCGTATGAATGTCTTGGGTTGAACTAGATTCTTTTTTGATCATAAGTCCGAAGCCAAAATATTAACCCTTATATGAAGATATTAAAGCAGTCCAGCAGATTAATTCCTATGACAGTTTTGTCCAAAAATTGGACAAATTTATCGCACGAGATATTTTGCACCATATTATGTTAGAGGCTCTAGATTGCTCTAAATAATAGCGAGGGTACTGTCAATTATTGTAGGCGTTGACGGTTATTGCTCGGTGGAAACTAGCTATTCCTAAGGTCATTAATGTGTATGCAACCGTAAATATGAGATCATTGACTCCTCCCGCTGTCCATGTTCCAAGGCTAAACTGATAAACGAACATTGAGTCTGCAATATACTGGGTAATAAAGCCTGCAAGTATTATCGATGCAGATCTATTGAAAATCCCTCCAATATAGCCTCTGGATAAGATAAAGGCAAAAATCGCTAACGAGACATAAACCGATTGAAAAAGAGGGTATCCAATATCCAAGACAACTTTGATGGTGTTTATATGAGCAAATGTCCTTCCATTTAAAAAAATGTAGTAGCTACCAATTAGAAATACCAATGGAAGAATTATTGATATTACAAAGTTTACAATTCTTAGAGAATATTGTTTGGAACGCAGCATTAAGATGAATTGATAAGCAGCATAAATATAGAAAAAAATGCTTCCGAAATATCCCATTTCCCCTACTGAAGGATAAGCCAGCTCAATTCCAGATGTAAGATAATAATACTCATATACGAGCTGTCCGAAGACCTGTCCTAGGAGTCCCAAAGATAAACCCAGAAGAGCTTTGCTTAATGGTTTGTGGATATTACCTATTAACTTTACAGTAACTAAACCAAGCAATCCCCCAAAAAGTGCCATCGAAAAATATATTGCAGTATAAATGTCTTGAGTCCATAGTTTCAGCACTTTTTCCACTACCCAGACAATCACCAACAGTGAAAAAAGTGAAAAGATAACATTATTTATGGCAAATATTTTTTTAAATATATTACTAACTTTTGAGATAGCTACATTATTCTGAGTGGAGTTAATCACAGTATTTCCTAGTTTAACAATTCCGATAGAAGTTATGAAATAGGCTACTAAATACAAATAATCATTTAAGTTACCATATACCCATGTGCCTAAATTTGCTTGATAGATAAACATTGTGTCGGCCACAAACTGAATGATGAGTCCTGACAACATAACAAGCACAGGTTTATTAAGATATCCACCAAGAAATCCTGTCGACAAGATAAATGCAAACACTGCAAGCGAAACGTATATTGACTGACCTAAAGGATAGCCCAAATCCAGTATTAATTTTATTGGGTTTTGGAAGTCGAAAATAACACCCCTCAGAAGAGTTGTATAGCTAGTTGTTAGGAAAATACAAAAAATTAGCAAAGCCAGTGTTATGTATACGTTTGATTTGGGTGACCATTTGTTTTTGAGATTGTAGATCAGACAACTCAATGAAAGAATATAAAAAACAACACTTCCAAAATATCCAATATCACCAGTAGAAGGGTAAGGGATTCCATGTACAAAAGTTCTGTCGGCATAAAACAAGTATATAAATTGATAGTATGAATAAGACAGCTGCCCAAATACTTGCATCAATAATCCAATAGCCAGAAATAATACTGGGTAAAAAAATATAGAGAAGTTCTTGACCATTTTTCTTGCTGAACTAAATCCAATCACCGATCCATACAGAGGGACTAACCAGTAAGAAAAAGTAAAGGCTTTTGACGGCGAAATATTCATCATCTTCTCACCCAACCACAATATGGTTAGAAGGGAAAATAACCCGCTCAATATGTAGTAATGAGGTAACTTTGCAGGTATATCAGTTTTCTGTTCAGTTGAGAAAATATTACTCTGTTTTATCTGATCGGCAACAATATTTAGCGCTGAAGGAACACCTTTCACTAGCTCTGATACTTTGAGATAATGGTTTGCCAATTTGGGATCAAAGTTATTTTTTAGTTTCGCTTTGAAGAAAGTAAGAACTTCGTTTTTGTTAAAAGGTTTAACTTCTACTTTCCCAAACTCTTGCTCAAGATCAATTTCAGAGTTTCTGGTCAGCAGAAAAACAGTGCATTTGTATGAATTCGGTAGAAATAGCTTCACTTGCTCAAAATCTTCAACATTGTCGAGCACCAGAAGGACATTTTATTAGTTAATGCTGTTCTCAAGTGAGATGAAAGCACCTGTTTATTATCTGTCTCAAACTTTGACTCCTCCAAATGAGAGAGTAAAGACTTCAGAACATCTATTGAATTGTCTTTTTCAGAGGCATACACAAAAACACCATCTTCATACTTGCCCCTTAACATGTGGCAAAGGTAGGCCACCAAAGCAGTTTTGCCAACTCCTGTTTGGCCACAAGAAGCTACAACCTACCCTTCCTATCACCATTCAAAAAATCATTAGTCAAATCTGACCTGTCTATATAATCTTTGTTCACTGCAGGGGCTTGGAATATCTGAGTTGTATTTGCGAGTCCCAGTTCTTGAACTTCTTCTACCGTCAATTTTTTGTGATCTGCTGATTCAAGAAATAAAAGTTTGCAATTTCAACATCACCAATCGCATTTTTGTCTATAAAGTTTTAAGAATAGATTTTATTAAGTCCCTTTCTTTTGGCACCCTTTGTCCACTTTGCCATTTGTAGATGATGCTGTCTTCGAAGGGATATCCTCTATTGGCAAGTTCTTCTGCAAATGAAGACACAGAGTCATAACCTGCAAGTAATCTATACTTTTGAATAATGATCCAAAAGAAGTGTTTTGGGACATTTGGAGTATTATAACAGGGAAAAGGAGATATACACAATTAAAGGCATTTATATTTACTAATAGATAGAGACTTAAATAGTTATATAATAATTAAAGTATATCGTCATTAAATGAAACACATAATCTTGTCAAGCATCCATGAAAACTTCCATAATCTTAACCTTGTTATACTATATGCTAAAAATCGCAATATTATAAGCGGCTTCGTATTGGGTGACCTCATAAATCCTGGCATCATGCACCAACTAGGAAAATCTGGATTAAACCTTCACTTAGTATTTGGTAATAATGATGGAGATGTTTTTAATCTCACAAAAGCTGCTAGTAAATATGAGAATATTGATTTACTTGGTGAATATGGAGCTGTAAAAGTTGGTGAAAAGAACATTTTCCTAATACATGACAATGTCCTTGGCAGACTGATAGTTAAATCTGAAACATATGATCTAGTATTGTGCGGACACAATCACATCTTTAGTATTTAAAAATGAATAAAAGTAAACTTATAAACCCTGGAGAAGTATCTGGACATATGTATGGACACAGCACATTTGCTGTGTGGGACGATGAGAGCAATAAGTTGCAAAAATTAAGATCTCGAATGGGTGGATTAATGTAAAGGGGTTTAATAAATCAAAAGTACTTTTGTTGAGGGTGACTTTACTGAGACGCTAATCGCATAGCTTCGCATACTTAATAAAACCGCTTTGGAAATCTCTTCTAGCCTGCATTTCATCGTCATTCAAGACACCACCACCCTTCTTTATTTTTGTAACAATACCATATGGCATACCCACACCAGCTCCACCCAGGTCAGAGAATATATATGGTCTGATTCCCATAATGACATCTCCGCCAATTTCACATATTGATGTACTGTAACACGGACCAGCCATTGGCATAACATGTGTTGTTAGATCTCTATTTTCTATGTTAACAAGAGCATTTCTTCTTAATACAGATGACTTCATGTTGGATAATGCGAACATAAGCTGCAGCTTTGTATCTGCTGTTAAATATGGAATGCCTTCAATACGAGTTAGAGCTGTATCTAGATCCACGGGCAAAGGTCTTTGCCATTGTTCAGATTTTCCAATAGATAAATATCCAACAATTTCTCTATATGAACTCAGAACTGATTGATATATGATTAAAATCAAGTAAAAAATCGTTACTTCGCAAAGTACTCAACCATTATTAAGGACAAACGAAATAAATGGTAGTGGGTATGAGCTTGAGCTAAATGGTTTTCGCATTTCTAGTATCTGTAGTTTGTCTTCATTTAATAGAGTCATACAAAACATTGGATCCTGTATAAGTCTCATCGACCAATCTTCGTGCCCTCATAACATCTAGACATTCAAGATCTTTTCTATTTTCATGAACGAATATTCTGTCTTTCTCTGTCCTACCGATAAGATGTGCATGCCATCTTTTAACCCTTATATACAGACTCTCTATCCGCCAGTTTTTCGGATCATAACTAAACGCAATGTACGGATATAAACCATTTATATTTGCATACTCCGAAAAAGTGTCCATAAGTTCAAAACAAAAGCCTTGAGTAGAGGGTAATGTAAATCACAGATACTGGCCTTCTGTTTTCTTGCAGATTGCATTAACATAAGTTCCATTAGTCCATGAGGATATAGTTTATCCATCACCCTTGTAGGATCTCCATCTGATCTTGACACCTCAACTAAAATTGTTCCTACTTTACTTAGAGCATCAAAAACGTCATATTCCCCCTGTTCTAAGCCTCTACCTTTTAAATCTGAGTTGGTAGAAGCGTTTGGATGTCCTTTAACTATCAAAGAGTCAACCACTTGCAGACTATTTCTCATACTATTCAGAGGCTCAGGTAGAATTGGCTTTGCCTGACTGAATATCGATGCGACCAATCTCTCTCTGGGAATTTTAATTACACTCTCTCATATTCTTTACTTAACAAATGAATGTATGTATCTAGAACTGACGATAGTCTTTGTGTTGCATTATCAATTGAATGTACTAATTCATTTTTATCTGCTCTACCGCCCTGCAGAGTCACTAGTTGTACGAATTGCTATTGCTGGTTTGGTATTTTGGTGTCTTTTAGCAGCTTTTAACAATATCGCATATGATTCCATATCGACGATTGGCTGCTTCTGGATATACACCCCTTAAGTAATTTCGAAACTCATTATTATCTAGAAAAATTGAGGCTGAAAGTCCCTCGCCACCTACAATAATTTGACCAAAATCTGATAATGAGCTTTTTGACGCTCAAGCTTTTGCTAACTCAAAAAGAAACCCATCAACTGTAATTGGTTTAGTTTTTTAATGGATGAATCATCCCAAAATGAGAACCTTCCAAAAAATTGGACATATGATCAGGAGTGTTGGATGCATTTCCTTCCTGGTTTCGAGCAAATAATTGTCTAGAATAATCTCTCCATGTGTAGGGAATGCTAACTTTGGCCAGATCATCATCCTACAATTTCCACCCACCCCGGCTACAAATAAATACTTTTTACTTTCGGGTATCTGAATGATCACTAGTTGTAATTGCAGATTCCGTCATACCCACCCCGACTCAAGATAGACAGTGTCCAGACCGTGAATTTTTCCATGGTAGTAAATAATATCCTCTTTGTCTTTGGGCGATTACTTCTGATCTGCCTTCGACCATCAGATAATAATTGCATTTAATTCAGGCCGCCACGCTGTTACCAAAGCAACACTAGGGTTAAATTGTTCTCTCATATAAATAGACCAGACATTTATAATATTTTGTATGGTTGATTATTTTTGCATACTTGCCAATGCAAAACCATGACAGATTTGTCAAAAATTGGACAAATTGAGTTTTGATTTGTTGAGATTAAAAACGTCTTTGAGGCTCTACAACATTCTAAGAGAAGTTTTCAGTATGTTTATTTTTGTAATTTCGAAGAGTCAATTCGAAGTGAGTTTAAGCTAAACGGTGTCATGGCCACAAGATAATATGACAAAATGTTCAAAGTTTGCGTAACTGGAAGAGGTATATCTAAGCAATAAATCAGATATGAACTGAACCACAAATGCAGACATAAGGAGAAATGCGCTTTTACGCATCACTCCATCAAAGATCTTCACGAATATCACAAACATAATAGCCACTACAGCCACATACAAAGCGTCCCAAAAGGAAATAAAGATCAAAGACAGTTGAGGAAAGTTGATCCATTCTGGTTTGCTTTTTGAAATAACAAGACATAGGGCAACACAAGCACTATGACTGGGAGAATGAATACTGGGTAATATCCAACAATTTTAAATGTTATATTCCTACCACAAGACTTTGCAAGATACCAAGCTGCAGAAATGTATAGTGGAATTGCCACAAGAAAGAACAAATCAAGGAGATATTTGGGTATGTTGGAGCGTGCTTAGTTGTGACGATTGATACTAGATTTATAGCATTACCAATACAAAACTAATAGTCTTTTATAAACAACGCAACTTTCGAAATATAATTTGTATATACCCCACTTCAACGATGTTTTATATCCCAAATAAACGCCAACCAAAGTCATAGCAATGTTAGACACATATGTCGCAGTTTCATAATAAACATTCCTCATACCTATAGCACTATTCACTACTGAAAAGGGAAGTAAAAACGATAAAAGTAAGGTTGTAGCAGGGGCAAAAATATAGATTTTTGGGGATATTTGAAATGGATTTCAAATGTTTTCTTATTTCCGAATGCATCAGATATCTATCATTTGCAGACTCTTCAATAAGGGAAGTTTTGTTGATTTCACTTAATATTGATTTTGCTGTCTCCTCAGGTCGCTACCACTTAGATATGCAATAGACTCTGATGAGAACTCTCCCTCACCAAAAACCAAGGCCGATGCGAGAACTGTCTTGAGCTCTTTACTTTAGAGAGTAAAAATTGTTGTTTATAGCAGAGTACAAGTTAGAATACTTCTCACTTAGCTCGCCCAGCATCTCAACGTAATCAAATCCAGAAGTTTTTCTTTCACGATAAGTTTTTAATAGATTGGCACCGATTACACTTAAGGCCAATGGCAAATTGCCCACCTTACTTGCAATTGATCGGTAGGACAACTCATGTTTTGGGTTATAAAAATTTCCCAATACTGTTTCGAAGTAATTCAAGACCTCCCGATTATTAAAACATGAAACATCAAAGAAAATTTGATCAGCCAACTTATCACGCAACTCATCTTTTGTGGTAATTAGCAGGGTGGATTGACCTACGCTTGGAATAAAAGCCTCAACATCAAAGGTTGCGTCTACTCCGTCAATTATTATCAACAATTTCTTTTTTTGGAGATAATCTCTGAAGAGAATAGCCCTAGCTTGCAAACTTTTTATATTAGAAATATCTTCACCCAAACTTTTAAGTAGAGAGAAGATAATCTCACTTTCCGACCAACTTTCTGCCTTACACCACAATACACCATCCACATAGCTGTCTTTTAGTAAGTGAGCGAGCTTGATTGCTAGAGCAGTTTTACCTGTTCCTGACAAACCTGACAACACTACCACTTTAGAAGCCAAATCAAGTGCGTCAATTGATGCCATGATTTCTTCTCTTCCAATAAAAATGTTCGTTTCTTTTGGGGCTTGAAAAGGAATTGAGCTATTATCTACTCCGATAAAATTGAGCTCATCTTCTTTCAACGGTCTTTGATCTAGAGAGAATAATAGCTGTTGAATGTTTTCTTCTGAGAGAACAACCTTCTTGTCAATAAATATCTTAATGATTGTCAGAATGATTTCTCTTTCTTTAGGCACTCTTTGTCCACTTTGCCATTTGTAAATGATACTGTCTTCGAAGGGGTATCCTCTATTTGCAAGTTCCTCTGCAAATGAAGACACAGAGTCATAACCTGCAAGTAATCTGTACTTTTTGAATAATGATCCAAAAGTAGTGTTTTGGGACATTTGGAGTATTATAGCAGGAAAAAGGAGATATCATTACTTTGATTTCTGAGTTAATGCTGGTGATATATTTGATAACGCTACTGACGCTATAGAAAGACTTAAAAGATAAAACAAATCAGGCCAATAGCCGTTGAAGTAGTTCCCGGTAATATTAGAAATCGAGTACCAAATGTCTCCGCAATATTGAAATATCTGACCAGTTAAAAATGCTAATATAAATAAACTGGCGACTTTATTCTTAGTTTTGAGACTGATTATGACCATGCTAGAAAGAAGACCAATACCTGTCACCGTTACAATCGGGTAATAATAATTGAAAAACATTTGCAATAAATTTTCCGGACCATTTGGCAAATACTTTCGCCTTAAATAGTTTAATAAGAAAACAGTAGAGATTAAGAATATGATCGGTAGAATGATTAGGCGAAGTTTACTTATAAGATTGGTTTTAATATCGAAATTGGAAGCCATCCAAAGATAGAAAAATCCTACATAAGCGAAAGGCTCAATGAAAATAAAGAATAGATCTCCGAAAGATGGATAAGGAACACTTTCAAGTTTCAAAGAAAAAATATATATTGCCCAGCTTGTCATACCCAAACTCCAAAAAAGTAAACTCGTAGATATGAATAATATAGATTTTTTAAGAAAAACATTTTTAATATGAGATTTAAAGTAAGCTAATAGACCATATAAAGACCCAATAAAAGGAATAACCATAAGCGGAATCTGGGTGTATTTTCCATATTCATTCATTGAATTTGGCATGAAAATATTCGCAGCAAAGTGAATTAGGAAAATATAATTAAGAGAAAAAACCAAGCACGCGGATAATATAAATGTCGCAGATTTATTGAACATTTGGATTATTATAACAATATTATTTTGTTTATTTTACCTTCATACACCTCTCTCATTCTTCAGACCCTGGTGTTGAGCCCATGAGCTTTTTGTATTTTTCTATATTCTTTAGGTCTAGCTCACACAAATCATTAATCTTCTGGAATACCTCCTGCAGTCTGATTTTTACAAATTTACTTTTCACAAAATCTTTTTCATTGTCCACCTGTGACATTGTCATAGACGCATAAATCGCAGCATATTTGTTACAATCCAGTTTTTCTTTTTCAAAGTAAACATTGGTGTACTGTGGATTTTGATTTATCTGCAAACTCACCTTAAAAATCCACAATAAAACTAGTGCCAGCCCGATAACTAGAGTCACAAGTGTCTTATTTTTCATATTATTTATTATTTTTGATTCATCTCCAATACCTCATGTGGTAATGTCTGCAACATAAACTCTTTCGGATTCTCAGTAAATATTATTCTTTTATTCTGTCTGTGAGCATAGCCTATTTCTATCATTGATGATGCTCCCACATACCCATCTTTATTGCATACAATTAACGCATCTGATTTATCTATTGAATCTAAGTGATATCGTTCTAGTTCAAGGGGCTTCAAGTGATCTTCCCCTTCAAAAGTGACAAATTCCGACCCGGGGTTTTTAGGTACAGTAAACCTAGGACTTCTAACAACCACACCTATTCTCTCCAGTTTTGATTTAATACTACTAATATAGTCGAGATGTTTTCTAAAACTTCCACTTATTGTCACAGATCTAAATTCTTTTACCACCACCCCATGAATGAGATCTGTGTCAGAGGGCACAATATACTTAATCTTAAAATGACTTGCTATTGCCTGTGCTATAAGAGAACAAGCTCTTGCGCCTCTCATCCATTTTGGATTCTCTGGCATTAATTTCTCAAGTTCGGTAATTTTAGTCTCACAACAAACTTCAGTATTTCTGTTTTTAAAATCCTGAAAGTTAATCATGTATCTGTGCTCGTCATCACTCATGAAGGTGTTTCTGATTAGTTTATAACTCGCAAGCTTCATGTATGTTATCTCTTGACCGTTATAAAAAGCATAATCAAAGCTTTTGTGCAATTTAGGAAGGTGAGAACTAATGAATTCAATGATTTCATTCAGTGGCGTTTCGACATAAGTATCATTCAGATCAGGAAACTGCTCGTTTACAATTGCCGCCCCAACATTAATATTCAGCTTCCTTGTTGGCTTGCCATTTTTTACAAATACTAGCTCTGTAGATCCTCCGCCTATGTTTATAAGCAGGACTTTGTGTGTCTTTTTACATTTTGACAACAAGGCTTTTTCTAAGTAATTATTTTCTAAATCGTGGTCAATTATGTTCAAAAACAAACCTGTTTCTAAAAACATGCGATCTATTAGCTGAGTTTTCTGAATCTTGTTCAATTTTCTAAAAACCGCTGTCGCATATAAACGTATCGACTCATCTGGGAATTTCTGCCTTATCGAACTCAAATGTTTGATCAAATCAGATATTTTTTGTTCTTGTATTCCCGTAATTTCATCAAAGCCTGTCTTCAAATCTAATGTTTTATTTGAAACATGTGTCAATCTAATATTGTTAAATTTGTATGTCTTAACAGTCATAGAGCCAATGTCTACAAGTATCATAATATGATGGTAAATTATAAATATTTTATTGGATGTGCATGCTCATACTCTCTATTAACAATCCCCTCAAATCCAAAGTCTTTTATTATCAAATCTGTTAATTCCCGAAAATTATCACCTCTCACGGAATAACATCTGTCATATTCAGGTCCGTATACACGTTTATATAAATCAACTTCTTCCATCCCTCTTGCCAACCTGTATTCAATTTGATAATCATCGTCACCCCTTGCCTTCATTCTTTCTACTAACAAATCAGGTGAGTCTGGCATTAAAAAAACAGCTTTAGATCTAGGATAAAACTTTCTGAATTCACTAATTGCCGGTGTGTATAGTTCTGTAACGGGCAAACAGCCACTTCCAATAATTCCATCTATAACGCCCTTACTATGAGCATATTTTGCTTGCAAAAAAGAAAATGGAAGAAAAAGTTGCCCTAAAGAAGCCAGCTGCTCATACTGCTGATCACTTACAAAAAAGTAGTCTTTACCATTAACTTCTCCATCTCTAATATTTCTGGTAGTAAATGGTGTTATTCGTTTGCAACCAAAATTTAGACAGAGATATCTTGTTAAATAAGTCTTACCAACACCCGATGGACCCGAAATCAGAAATGGTGATAAATCCATACGGCTAATAGTAAAGGAAAACAAAATATACTAACTTTTTACCTCACTGAAAACTCTTGTAACTATTTACAGTACGCATTGTTTCATAAGACCTTTTCAAACACTATGACAGATTTGTCCAAAAATTGGACAAATTAGAAGACTAAAAGTTTATGGGTCGTCGGATGTTTGGGGCTCTAGAGAGTGTCAATTTAGATTTTGTAGATGTAGTATCGCTCTCCTCTTTTCTCCTTTACCTCTTTGTCCTTGAGGGCGGGGATATCAAAAACATACGAGATCACAATTGTTCCTAATTTGCATTTTGCAAAGATTTCTTTTGCATTTTTCTCAAGGAATCTTGGCATCATATAAAGATAGACAGTGTCGGCCCACTTCATATCAGTTTTTAGAATATTTTCCGCTTTGAAATCTACTTTTTTGGATATGCCCATAAGCTTAGCTCGCACTTTTGCCATGATGAGCCAAATCGGACTAATATCTATTCCACGACCATGTAGTGAGTATTCTTTCACAGCCTTGCAAACGACCTTCCCCTCCCCACACCCAAGCTCTAGGAAATGTGATCCTTTGGTAGGGTTAACTTTTTTTAGCGCTTCGTCTACATCTTTCATGCGTGATGAAACAAAAGGAGCACCACTCCATAGAGATTGAGTGAGTGACATCACATACAAAAGACATCCTATGGCAACAAAAAGCTCAAATATAAGAAAAACTTGTTGGAAAAGACAGAGATCATTCATTTTAGTTTGGAGTACCAATAGCCTTACTACTGAAGAGCCCTTGACCGACCGCATTTACTGCCGCAACTTTGAAATCATACGAAATGCCTCCTGTAAGGGCTGGACTTGGAGCCACTGTAACACTGGTACTTGTGCCAACACCATCGTTGTAGATAATCCACGCTGAATCTGGATCTGAACTTAATTTGTACTCAATTACATAGTCAGTGATTGCTGTACCTCCAGTAAATACAGGCGCAGTCCAAACTAGTCCCATATCACCGGTTCCTGGAGTCAATGTTAGTCCTGTTGGAGGGCCAGGCGGAGCATTTGTCGGGGTTGGTGTAATGGTGGGTGTAGAAGTAGGTGAGGCTGTTGGGGTGGGCGTATATGTGGCTGTTGGCAAAAGTGTTGGAATAGGTGTATTTGTTGGTGTCTGAGTGGGAGTGAGGGTGAGTGTTGATGTCACTTTGGGAGTCAGAGTTGGGGTTTTTGTAATAGTTGGAGTTTTGCTTGGAGGTCTTGTTAGAGAAGTTGTGGGGGTGTTCGATGGTTTCCCAAGCACGTCAAGCGATCCATTTGCATCAAGCTCTGCACTTACTTTTGTCATGTCTCCACTTGATGCTTCGGTCTGAGCGGCGTTGTCTCTAATCCTCATAAGTAGAGTTATTGCTATGACAAGCACCGATACGAGTGCAAATGCTCCAATTGTGAAAAAGAGCATTCTCTTATCGTCAAAAAACCCACCAGTTGAGGCAGCATTTACTGGTTCATCGGGTAACAATAACTCATCGTCAAGTGGTGTGTAGTTTGAGACGGATTCCATCTTTAGAAACACATCATACTAAATTATCAATATATATTACAACCCAAAAATAGAGAGTATGTCCATCACAACTCTTTCTAGTATTGTGGCTTTTTGGTATTTCAGATATCTAGCTCTTCTTTTGGCATCTTTGGTGCCTGGCATAGGTGGATCTATCCAACATGAGAGAACTATCTTTTCTCTCTTTTCATTTTCTTTGACGATCACAGTAACTCTTGAGATTCCATATTTTTTGATGTATTCCAATGTTCCTTTTTGTTTGCCGCTCCCTACTGAGTCTGGCTTCTCTACTGTTTCAATAACAACTTTTTTGTCAAATGATCTCTCGCGAATTCTGTCGTTGGCGTGATTTGTAAAAATAACGGACATAATTATGTTTTTTGTAAATACTTTTTTAGTTCTTCAACCGCCAATGCTCTTTGCGATATTGAATTCTTCTCGGTTAGTGACATTTCACCATATACTTTACTGTGCCCATATGGCATGAAAATACCATCAATTCCAAATCCCCTATCACCCATTATATTCTCAGTAATCTGACCTTTTAATCTACCTTCAAATGTGTGAATGATAGACCCATCATGATAAGCAATTGCTGTAGAAAATGTTGCATTCTACTTGATGCACTTTTATCATATTAAGCATCAACTGGCCTTCCCCGCAGCTTTGAGGATATGTGCTAAAAATGGTCCTGGAAAGCCATTCCATTCACTCAATTGATTAAGTACCCGTGTCATCAACAATAGAGTGGTTTTTTGATTATTTCGTAGGCTTTTTCTACTGCTTTCTTTCTTGCAACTTTTTTGATACATCCAGATCTTGTATCTCCTCAATCTGCGGAAGATCAACACTTATCCAGCTTCAAAGCTCCTGCCAAGAAGAGTTGCAGACACCTCCTCAAGCTTCCCTTTATTCCCAGTTACAAAAACCAAAGACATAAATCAAGTAAGCACAAATTTCTAATTCCTAATTTCTAAATAATGTTAAATTTTCGAAATTAAAAAGCTTTTGAACACTTAGGATATTTGGATTGTGATTTGTCATTCTGGCTGAGTCAGAATCGGACAGACTACCATTTTAAATACAACTAGGCACTAGGAACTTGGCTCTAGGCTCTTCATTATGTCAAGAATGTTTCAAACAACCACTTATCCTCATTGTCTGGGATGGGTTTGCCATATTTGGCAAAAGGCTCCACACGGTTTTTGAGAGGTGTCCAATCAGTTCTAGTGCTTATGATCTCACCCAAGTATGGATTGGCAACTGCCAAAATCTCCTTGTGTGGCAACTCATCAGGAAGTTTCACGCCTTGTTGAGGATTTCTAATCATCCAAAACATTGCACCAAGAAGAGCTGCTGCAACTTGCAAGGTTGTGGCATTTTGATGAGGTACAAGTCTTCGGGTTTCTTGGATTGTGAGTCTTGATCCTACCCACCAACCAGTAAGGTCATGTCCAAGCAGTAGCACTCCTAGTTCATCAGCACCAGTCACGATATCATCATTCATGATTCTCATTCGAGATGGTAGTGCATAGCCTCCCATTTTCATTTCAATCAAAGAAGCGACAGCTGCATCACAAGGTAAATATGCATAATGAACAGTTGGTCTGTACATTGGCACTCCATCATCCCACACTGTCAGATAGTCACTGATCGAGAAAGCTTCACCATGTCTTATTACCATTCCAGTTATCTCACCAGATGGTATCCATGATCTTACCCATGTATCCATACCCATTTGTCCAAGACAAATTTGGTTGCGAGGACCATTGTTATGCACTTGTGCCTCATCAGGTAGTCTTCTTTCATGTGTTCCCCACCCCATCTCAGCTGGTGACGTGCCTTCTTCATGAAAACCAGCTACTGACCAAGTATTTACAAACTCACCCACTTCTTTTGGTTTGTTTGAGATTTGAGTGTCACGTTCTGATATGTGAATTACTTTCACTCCACAAGCTTGAGCAAGCTTGGGATAGTTGCTATCTGCAAGATACTGCTCGATTACATCTTCACGCTCTCTTTTTGTTTTCTTTTTCAGAATTCCTTCAGCAACTGCTTCAAGAGCAACTTTTGTCCAGTGACTCACAAGCCCTGGATTTGCCCCATGGTCTAGCACTGCAGATGCACCTGGTTTGCTCCAACTCTTGAGCATTTTGCGAAGAGCCATGTGTCTGACATAAAGAGTTTTTTGTTGTGGCAAAACGTCTGCTCCCATGGCGTATGGATCCCATACTTCTATCGATGCATTAACATACATCACATCATTGTCATGACACCACTTAAGCATTTCCATTGTGTCAATGTTCCAAGCAAGATCTACGATCATATCACCTTTGCCTACATATTTTGCCAATATTTTCTCCATGTTTTTTGGAGTGATATACTCCTCCTTGAAAGTAGCACCAGCAGCAAGCAAGTCTGGGATGCGTGATTTTCGATCTTCGAAATCTATGATCGTAATTTTTTTGTAATCCATTTCGATGTGTTTTAGAAGCAGTGGTTGAAGACATTGAGAGACGGCTCCTGCTCCAATGATGAGCATTTTACCGCCAAAGGTAATTTTCATAATATTTCCTAAAACCAAAATAATAATAGTATTAGAGAATATACTATAAAAAAATTGCTGCAAGTACAATAGGAATCTATATATTTGGATTATTTTTTGGCCTGAAAGATTCAAATAATTTCGCATGAACTTCTTCAGCTTCTGTTGCAACATGCAAAATAAATTCGATTGGAGCTTTTACTCGCTGATTATCTTTCCAAATAAATTGCATTTCATTTTCGAAGACTTCATTGAAATATTTGATGATTCCATCATAAAAACCTTCTATATTGAAGATTACGATTGGCTTATTATGATAACCCAAACGCTTAAGTTCAATAACATGAGCGAGTTCATCTAATGTACCAGATCCTCCAGGCAAAATGACAAATGCATCAGAAAACTCAATCATTTTGTCTACGCGCTCTGCGAGTGATTTTGCCACATAAATTGAGTCAGCATCATGTCGAAGCTGGGTGAGAAGTTTCTCAAGACTCACTCCATGTATCTTAGCTCCGCTTGATTTGACTGTCTCAGCAACAAGCTTCATAAGACCTACATTGCTTCCGCCCCATACAAGCTCATAACCCATATCTGAAAATTTATTACAAAATTCAATCACCGGCTTTTCAAATTTATTAGCAGCAGGAGATGAGGAACAAAATACACAGACTTTTTTCATTTTTTTATAAAAACTTCTAAACCTCTTCAAGACTATTGTCGAAGAAAAAGATTATACTACAAGCAGATAATATGAACTCTCTTCTAATAAACACTCTAATTATAAAAGACGAGCTAGTACGCAAAGAATTGTGGAAAAACAATCAAATCCACATATCTAGTTTGGATTTTTGCAAACACGCATACAAAACATCAGACAATATTGGACTCATTCAGAAAAGCCAGTTGTTTGCAGATTGCGCATTCTATCTCCAAAATCCATCCAGTCTGCTTCCTGTAGTTGCACTCTCTCCAACTGAAGATGATCTTGTTCTTGATATAGCTGCAGCACCAGGTGGAAAGACTTTTCATCTGGCATGCATGATGAAAAACAAAGGTCAAATAATCGCAAACGATCTTAGCAGAACCCGAGTTTCAAAAATGAAAATGCTACTTGATAAATACCATGTCAAAAATACCAGATTTATTTCTTTCCCAGGCCAGATACTTTGGCAAAACTACAAAGATCAATTTGACAAAGTGCTAGTTGATGCCCCATGCACTATGCAAGGCACAGACACTCCTTCAACTGACTCACCCAAGAAAATTGCCAAAATCCAAAGATCACTTCTAAGGTCAGCAGTGGCATGTACTAAGCCCGGCGGCAAAATCATCTATTCCACATGCACAAACACAGTTGAAGAAAATGAAGAAGTCGTAGACTATGTATTGCAAAAAGAAAAAGGGGTAATTGAACTTATGGATGTAGATTTCGATTCAAGCGTACCAAAAAGTAATAGTCCCATAAATAATTCAAAAGGCAAAGCAATAAGTTATGACACTAAAAAAACTTTCAGAGTCACAAAGACTGATGGATATGAAGGTTTTTTCATAGCAAAGTTCCGCAAAGTAGACAATCCACAAAAGGCAAAACACAAATGACGCTCTTCGAGGTGAAACCTCCAGGTATCCCTACAATGCGTCTTCCTGAGCCCGCCGAAGGATCCCTTATTTGATCAACGTAAATTTATAAACTCTAATTACTAATTTTTAAATAAATCTCAAGCACCAAATACTAAATATTAAATATCAGACATTGTGCTATTGGAGTTTGAACTTGGAACTTGAAATTCGGAATTTGGAATTATTGTAATTCATATAAAGCCATATTTTCAAAGCGGGGGTCTGAGCCCTTGATATTTTCAACGAACTTTGGGGCCGGTTTCATCTTGTCTAGTTTGCAGTCTTTCTGAACAAACAAAGCCTCTTTACCTTTACTTTGATGAGATATTTGCCAGGTGTCTTGTGGACATTCCATTCGGTAAAAATATACATTATCAATATTTTTGATCTGAAATTCTGGGGCGAATTGTCCTATGAGTTTGGAAGAATAATTATTGCTTGCAAACAAATAGTAAAGTGAATACCACCCACTATTAAACATAAATATTCTGTTGTATTTATTCGAACTTTTTGCCGCAACTTGTGCAGCTTGAAATAGTCCATCGTCCCGATAAACTGCCGAATTCATGCTCCACTCTACAAACATATTGTATGAAAACCAGATTGTTTCAAGAAGCAAAAGACTGACAAAAAGCACCATGAAATAATGAAAATATTTTTTGTAATTTTCATTGATGAAAAGCAAAAAATAAGGAACAACAAACGGCAAAAGATAAGCCATTTGCATGCTTCGATGTGCATTTGGTGTATGCTCACTTGTCAACGCTGACCCAAAAGGCGCCACAACAAGAAGACCGAAGAGTAAGATCATTCTTTCTTGTACCACCTTATTTTTCGAATCTCTAATCAAAACTAGAAGTGATATTATCAAAAACACAAAGAGTGACAAATCCAAAAGGCCAATTCTTGGGATTGCAAACCAAACTGGTTTTGCTTCGCTCAAGAAAAGAAAGTCAGGAGAAAAGTATCTGAAATACTCACTTATAAATGACGTTGCAAAGAAAATTAATTTACTATTAAAAATTCTCGCTGTAAGGATGTTTCCGTCTTGCATGGAGTATTTTTGCCAAGGATTTTGACCATTTTGATAAGCCCCAACCCAAGAGGTTTGAGCAAATCTTGAAGCTCCCCAATCGGTCCGAGACACAGCAAAAGAAATTACAAAAAATAAAATACTTACAATCAAGAGCACATACGCTTTTCTATCTTTCAAATTATTTTTACTTTTTACAATCTGAATAATTCCAATAAGGAAAAATGAAAATGGTACGGTGACTCGATAAGATGGATAAAGAATATAAGTAAAGAGCCCAAAAAATGAAGCAATGAATAAGTTTGCGTATCGTCGACTCTTATCCAAAAATTTCAAAATGAAATATAATCCTATTAGAAAAAATAAACCCGCCATGACTCCTTCTGCTCCAATACGCGAAAAGCCCACCTGCCAAGGCATGATGGCAGCAACAAACATGGAAGATAATGCTAAATATTTTTTTCTATCAAAAATCTTTATGGCACAAAAATATGTTACCACTACTATTAACACTCCAAAAAGTGCAAAAGGCGCTCTTGTCGCCCACATGTTGTTACCAAAAATTTTCGTAGAAAAACCCGCTACATACATTGGTAATACTGGTGGGAAATCTCCTTTTTTGTCTATCGCAAATATTGGCCAAACATTGTCATAAATATCTTTCCCGTTCTCTATAACATATCTCCCAAGATATGCATTTGCTACTTCATCTATATGAAAGCCTGAGGGGATACTGTCGAGATTCCAAAATCTCAAAAAGAAACCTAATAACAAAATCAAAACAAAAAGTATAAGGGGAAGTCTTTTGTACATATATAAAATTAACGTACGCATTCAGCCTCACAAGTTTCTAAGCTGTGGAAAGGAATATAACCCTGCTGACAACCTCCATTACACTTCTTTACACAGATGTTTTGGGATTCGTGATATTCGTAGGCTGGTGAACAAGCTTTACAATTGCCTGCATCAACTTTTTTGTAGCAGTTTGGATTTTTAGCTCCAAGCTCAGCATTCACTTTAGCAAACCCCAGACATGCTGAAAAATATCTACCTCTCGAAAAATCATGCTCACGAAAGATGTTGGTTACTTCAATACCCATACAATTGCAATTGTGCTTTACACCTACAAAACCACCATATTCTGAACAAGGGGATGAGATAAAAAATATATATATAGCACATGACACAAGTGTCGCAATTACAAAGATCAAAACTATATATATTTTTCCCATTTTTATCTTGTTACTTTTTTGGCAACTTCTTGTTGCATCCTTTTTATTTCTGGATTTGACAAATATTCTCTCGCTGGCTTTAGTATCTCAATAAGAGACCTAACAACAGCGTCTTTGAGATCCATGGGGTGAAGTTTTTTGGCAACAAAGTCTGCTTCGAGTACCTCGTATGATGAGTAAGTGACATCACCTCCCCACTCTGCTTTTCTTTTGATTTCAAGTTTCTTGTTTCCAAGAGCCAAGCAGATATGCTTGGACCAGTCGAGTATTGGGTTTAGTCTCACTATTCCTTCCGGACAATATGCTTTTTTGATTTTTTCACGAATCATCTCCTCACTGTCGTCAAGATATATAGCTGAGAGTGGTTTGGATTTGGACATCTTTATATCTGCCATTTCCTCGTATGTAAGTTTTTCTTTTTCAACCATCTCCTTGGGTGGTGGTGTGAGACCTTGCAGAAAATGACTGCAAATCACAACAGGCTTGACTCTCTTCCCACCTAGCATAAGTGGCGAGAACTTGAGATGATCAGCAACATCTATCGAAATCACATACGCCTTACGCTGATCTGTACCACCGTGAGCAATATGCATCCCCATATAAAAAACATCAGCTGCTTGCATTGCAGGATATATGAGTTTTGCAAAATCAGCTGTCTCACCTTCTTTTCTACCCATGATATCTATACTCCTTTGAACTCTTGCAAGAGTGGTATTCCTAGCGACGTCAATTACTGTTGCCCAGTAATTACTATCATTCACATTTTGTGACGCATTCATGAAGACAAGCTTGTCAAAATCTACACCAACTACGTTAGCGGCTGCGTGAAACATTTCCCTAAAAAGCGGAATGGCAGTAGACTGCATAAATGCCAGATCTCCGCCCAGTTTGTCATTGATCCATGCATGCCAATCTGCCATAAACATGTGGCATTTGACTCCAAGATCTTGCAGCTCTTTTATGACTTTCATGACCATGATTCCATGCCCCAGATGCAAGACGCCAGATGTTTCAAAACCAATATAGTGCTTCACCTCGTCACCAGTTTTTAGAAATTCTTGAAGTCTGTCTTCGCCAATAATTTCGTCGCACACAAATTTGAGTTTTGAGATATCTGTGGAGTTTGTCATAGTATGTCAGTATTGTAGCAAAGGGAGAAGTTTTTGAAGAGCTTAGTTGTCTGCAATATTGACTGTAAAATTCACAACCTTGTCGGCTTCTTCATTGCCTGCGGCATCTTTGGATCTGTACTTTAGAGTATGTGCACCATTGGCAAGTGAGTCTGTGCATAGATAATTGGTGGCTTTGACCCTAACCTCTGTCAAACTGTCAAATGAGTAAATTACTTCGATGTCTTCAGATTTAGACACATTGTCAGATGGCGGACTCATAAAAGCGCACACCTTTCCATCTGTCTTTTGGGTGATTGAGCCATTGTTTTCGGGTGTCATTACAATAGAAAAAGGCGGTTGTGTGTCTCCGACTGCACTTGTTGGAACAATTACTGTTGGTGCTATATATGTATTTGTTGGGGATACTGCCATACTTGGCATTGGAGATGATTGTATATTTTGTTGCGGAGTAATTGATGGTGTGGTTATTGTTTGTGGTGTTTGAGTGGGTGGTGGAGGAGTTGATGTCTCAATTACTGCAATGTTTTCTGTCTCAATGGTGTTTAGCACTGGCCTTTTCTTGGGAGTAACATGCACTTTTGCAGATACTGGCTGCAAAGACTCTATACTTGCTGTTTCTTGAGTAGTTTTTTGGATCATGAAATATGCCACTACACCGACACAAATAAGACCAGAAAATATCATTCCAACAAGTACCAAGATGGGGTGGTTATAAAGATAACTGAAGACTTTGTCTGTAGCTGATTTTTTCTCAACTTGAGGCTCCACAACAGCCATATGCTCAATATTCACCAAATCCTGTGGCAAATCTGTGTAGTTGTGTTCCATGGAATAAGTATGAGTCTAACAGAATAAAAGTACTGTTGCAATAATTTTATTGTGCTAAGTCATATCCAAAGTACTTTAATAGTGATTTAAGTCTTTGTATTTTAATCACATTCGCAGGCAAACCATCCACTCTAAGGTTAGTGTTGTTTGCTTCCATGCTAGCTTTTGTCAGACCAGACTCACCAGAAGCACGCATATTTCTTGCAACATGAGCCCACTAGTTCAGCTCTTTGAATTAAGCGCTCCTTCTAGATGTATCTTTGACTCATCGAACATCCGCTTAATTTCATTTTTCATCAATAGAAATTGAGGTTAGCTTGATACGATTCTGCTGCAAGTCTTAACCACATAGCTTAAATCCCCTCTGTCCGGCCGTCCATCCAGCAATTGCGTCGATCAATTTGAATTTTTCCTCATTTGACACATTTTGGCTAAATTCTTCTACTGTTTTGGAGTTAAGTATTCGTTTACTTAGCTCTATAGCCCATTGATTAATTTCCCAAAACTCTGCATCAGAATGTTTTAGTGCAGTTTCCAGATCTTTACAATATGGGGAAAATAAATCTGACATAGCCAGAACCCTACCAATCGTAGATGCATTGAAGAATTCTGGCTGAATAATTTTTGTTGCTAGGATATCAGTGTTTGGAATTTGAGCGTCAAGCTGCACCTCCGGAAAAGTGGCATTAATATCCCTATGTATTCTATTTCTATTTATGTTTAAAAAGTCCAACAACTTTCTTTCCTTTGTACCTTCAGGAAATGCGTCTTCAATCTCATTTGCAATTCTTTCAGCGCTTTTAAATTCATTTCCAATTTCATTTATCCCTCTTTTGCGCCTCAATATTCCTTTCAGTACGATTCCATCCTGAACAATATCATGACCTTTTGCCAAGACATCAGTGTATGCAGCCAATATTTTTATAGCTTGAGTAATCTTATTCAATCCATCGCGAGTATTTGCCATTTCTATATAATCACTCTCATTCATATCTAATAGAGTGGCTGGTGCATACATTGACAATCTAGTCACTATTTTAAAAGCATCGTCTGCAACCTCCTCAGTGTGTTCGGGAGTGTGATAGGGATTGGGTGGGGAATGATTAATGCCGTGTGATGTTTTCAATTCAACCCCAAACATTTTGCTTATTTTAATAAATTCATCAACCACTTGATCTACAAGTTCTTTATCGGCGAACTCTTCCGGCAACCCCCCTTTTTGGATAGATTTATTCTCACTCACTATTTGTGCAACAGAATCCAAATATTCCATATAAAGATTATATTAGCTCAAATAAATTTGTTTACCATAAGAAATTAATTAAACCTATTCCAAAGCTGCATGAAAGACTGTGTAGAGACGTCAAACCAAAATGATGGACCTTGCGTGCCGTCAATATTTTTAGCATTCACAATAAGTAGATATGGGGCGGCCCATCCAGTCACATCCTCAAGTATGTAGTCTGGCAACTTCTCCTGGAACTTTACTGTGATATCAATACTCGCACTCCCATCCCCGAAATTCTTACCAGTAGCACTCACCACAAAAAATCTATTAATGTCTCCTTCTCTTTCATTTAAGAAGACAAATAAGTTATCTGGAGACCATGCATTGTATGGGATATATATTTCACGATTCATTGTAGTCTCAAGGTCTAGTATCACATTTGAGTCTCCAGATTTTTTGTCAATCACAGTTCCAGCATATTTCATCTCCTCCTCTGTTTTTTGTTTTTTGAGAATCAGTTCTTTTGAGCCATCTGGAGAATCATAAGATGAGGTCTGAATAATTATTTCTTTTTTGATCGTAGGGGTCGGAGCACTTGATGGAAATCTTATGGGAGTTGGAGTGTCAGTCATTTCGCTTAACTCAACCGTTGTAGGGGTTGGGGTATTTTGTGCTGCTACATATATTACATTTTTTGAGGAGACCTGTTTCTTTGATATTTTGGTCTGTTTTTCGATCACAAAACCCAATGAAAAGACAGCAACCAACAAACATATTACAAAAACAATGACAAAGGCTTTATTCATTTTGAACGGGTAGTAAACAATGCACTAATAATTCATTCTATCAAAAATATCGTATTGAAAATATGCAGGCACAATCATGCTAATATATTTATATCTACTAAAACTTGACAAACACACTCTTATAAGCCTACTATGGTAAAACAATGCCAAAATCTCAAAAAATGACCAAGCCCAACAACATCATCTCATCTTTCAATGTCATCGCTCTCCTTTTGAATATCACAATCCTTCTGACTATTGTGACGTCCACTAGGACAATGAGCAAAAAAGTTGAAGCTCCAAAAGCATCAGTCACCGACCTTACAACAATTGCAGCAACCAGAGTAAAAAACGATCTAGAACTTGTAGAAGCCAATACACCAAGCACTTTGATATACAAGACTTTGGATCGCTCGGATATTGCCAATCAATCTGCTGAGTATGTCAAAATTTCAAAAGGAACGACAAATTGGATTGGCACAGAAGACTACAGAAACAATTCTTATCTTGGTCTTCGGTTTTCAGGTGAATCAATCCCATCAAGCTCAAAAATCAAATCAGCAAGTCTTGAGGTTACATCTAGTTTGACTGATTGGGAACTACTCGATATGAATATTTATGCAGAAAATGTCACAGATCCAAAACCATTCGAAAGGGGTCAGAAATTTTCTGGAAGAGCATTTCTACCAGCCTCACAGTCTGTATCACTTGATCAAAAATGGTATAGAAACCAAACATATTCTTTCAATGTCACAAGACTTGTCCAAGAGCTTATTTCCTCTGGCAAAATGACAAACGGCATGGCAAGCTTTGTCTTAAAAGGTGTGGGCAAACCGTGGGACTATTATTTTTTCTATTCAGATAGCGAAAGGGGACCAAAGCTCAAGATAGTTCTTGACACTGGAGTGGTCACAACTATTTCTACAACAGGAACACAAGTCTCACCTACTCGACAACCTTCACAAAATCCAACCATTACAAAGACAATTCCATCTCCTACTAAAGTCGCTGCGTCACCCACAAAAACCATTCCTTCACCTACAAAATCAGCTACAAGTACGCCATCACAAAGCAATCCCACCTCTCCACCAATGACAGGAGACATCTGGAGACCAACTACCGAAAACCCGATCCATTGGCATTGGCAACTCACTCAAGATTTTGACTTTGACAGAGACATGCCATATCTGAAGAACAAAAAAGTATTTGATATTGATGGAGAGAAGACCAGTGCGGAAACTGTTGCAAGACTTCATGCAATATCACCAGACGTCAAAGTAATATGCTATTTTGATGCTGGAGTTTGGGAATCATATAGAAGTGACGCAGATGCGTTTCCCGCTTCTGTAATTGGTAAAAAAGATGAGGGTTGGGACGGGTCTTTCTGGCTTGACACTAGACAAATAGACACACTAAGACCCATTATGGAAACACGCATCAAGAATTGGTGCAAAGACAAAGGATTTGATGCAATAGAGCCTGACGAAACCGAAAATCAAGACGAAAATGAGGGAAGTAATATCACTGGTTTCAATATCACCCGTAAGCAAACAATAGAATACAACAAAATGATAGCTGAACTAGCTCACAAATATGGACTCTCAGCAGGACTCAAAGGAAACACTACAGAGCTTGCCGACCTTGTGCCATATTATGAATGGACTCTCAATGAGGAGTGTTGGCAATACAAAGAATGCAAGGAGAATATGACTGCATTTCTAAATTATCGAGATAATGGATACTATAAAAATTTTGGGAAAGCAGTATTTAATATCGAATACAAAGCAACTCCAGATTGTACATGGAGCAATGCAAATCATATGAATAGTGCCAAAAGAGATTTGGATCTCCAAGGCCCAGCACACAAGGCTTACTCATATTCTCCATGTGTAGCTGATGATGTCACAAATTGGCCTTAATTTGGTTGTATGATTTTGTAGTTTTGAGTTCAAGGAGCTTCTCCAACGATTGTAATCTTTGTTCCAGGATTATCATTAGTTGCATTTGTAGTGTGACCATTTGAGATTGGCGTAGCCCAATTGTATAGCTTTTCGACATCAGTTTGCCTCATGTTGATACATCCATGACTCATGGCATGACCAAAATTGTTGTGCCAATATGCTCCATGAATTGCAAAACCACGACTCCGTGCAAGTGTGTCTCCTTCGAAAAACATCGTAAATGGAACATTTGGTAAATCATAGTAGTCATCCCCCTCTCCTCCTGTCATCCTGGTCGACTTGAGTTTTGACCAAATACGAAATTCGCCGGTTGGTGATGGATACCATTTGCCAGACGAAATGAGAGTTCTCATAAAAAGTTTATCACCATCAAATGCCGACAAAGTTTGGGTCGTAAGGTCAACATAGATATGTTTTTCACTTGCTGGGACTGACTCTTCTCCAAGAATATTTGAGCTTGACGTCGAAAGCGAGTCACTTATAATCGGCGCATCAAAATATCTGCCACCAAATAGCCCTTTGGCTTTTTGTTGCTCGCTGTATTTAAAACTATTTTCACAATTACCTGTGTTTGCACATCTATTTGCATCCAAATATTTGGCAAAACTGAGGTGAAGAGCGAGATAAAAAGCAACTACTCCAACTGCAAAAATTGGCATCATTACTAAAATCCTGGCTCTGTGTGAAAGCCAATGTTTACGAAATATTTTTTTGTGATGCCTTATCAAATACCCCACATTTTAAGGATATTGGAAATAGGAGGGAAAGTAAAGCCTCACCCCATTTTATTGCTATTGTAAGAAAGAGTGATACTATAGGTATATATGGCACCCAAAGAGCGACATATTCCTCAAAATGAAAGACTTTTGGATGACGAAAGACTACAGCAAGTTTCTCATACCATGGTTTTCGATTCGCTTTCTGTGAATCCCAGAGATACCTTACTAATTCAACATGACCACCACCCTGACGCTGTTGCGCAAGCAAAAATGATGGAAGTTTTGGCTAACAATATCGGCGCCAAATGCACATTAGAAGCCAAGAGTGTGCTCAGAGATAGAGAAATGCTAGCTAATTATGATATTGATGGTATTCGTCGAGAAGCTGAAATGCGGAGAGAGAGAATGACAGCTGCTACAAAAGTTGGGATAATCAGACGGAGCATAGGTGATCAAAAACTTCCACTTGTTGATGAGGAGAAAATTAAATTATGGAGAAGTTTGGACAATGATATCGTTGATTTAAGATTAAAAAGAAGATGGCTACTCACATGCCAACCTACGCCATATGAAGCAAAATTAGATGGAATGACATATGCAAGGTATTCAGAAAGGTATTTTGATGCTTGCAATTTGCCGATGGAGCAAGTTTCAAAAGCGCATGATTATTTGATAGAGAGATATCTTGATCCTGCAAAACAACTACAAATATATGCTGGTATGCCAAATGACCCATGGCACACTCATCTAAGTATGTACGTTGGTAACAATACGTTTGCTAGCTCACTAATGGGAAGAAATATGCCAGGATCTGAAACTTTTACAGCACCCACATTAGATTCTGTCGAGGGAGTATTTGCCGTACCCAATCAAATAGATTTCAATGGTTTTATTATCCCAAATCTGCGTGTAGAGTTCAAACATGGAAAAGTTATGAGATTTTTTACAAGTAGCGAAAATGGAATGAAGTGGCTGGCAAAACAATTTTCCATTGATGAAGGTGCAAAACATATAGGTGAAATTGCATTTGGTACAAATTCACTTTTGTGGGAACCTTCTGTTAATGGAATGTATGTTGAAAAAGGTGCGGGTTCATTCCATGCCGCATTCGGCGCAGCCTACCCTGATGGTTACGATGGTAAAGATGTAAAACTATATAATGGAAATGATAGTGAAGTTCATGTCGACGTAAGCAGATCAACACTTCCTTTGTTTGGCGGTGGAAGAGTTGTTGTCGATGGTCAAGTGATCCAAGAAAATGGATTCTTTCTTGACCCTGCTCTAAATATTCTAAACCCTCCAACTTATCTACAAAGAGGTAGAATTTTTAAATTTCCAGAAAGACGAGAGAGACAGATCTTCAGAAGATAAGTACCGTCTGAATTCTAATCTATAAGTAAGATAATTTAGCCAGATCAAAATTCAAAAAACAATCCTCTTTCGAGGGTAATTTTATAACGTGTGGAGATGCCGGGATTTCCCCGATAATTCAACTTATCGGGACTAGTCCCGATGGACTCTAGCATTTTGGTCCATCGGGGGAACCCTCATGTTTTTTCAAAAAAAGCTTGATATTCTTCGTAGACTTTATTATTTTTTCTCGATCTTTTGCCTCTTTTTTGCTTGAATATTCTTCAAAGTAAATTACTGTATATGGCAAATGTCCTTTAGTGTATTTAACTTTACCTTGGTTATGGATTTTGAGCCTTTTTTGAAGATTGGCAGTGTAACCAACATAGTGCGTTTCATCCTTTTTACTTTGAAGAATATATGTGTAAAACATTTTGAAAAAACAAAGGGTTCAATGTCATTCGCATGATTTATAAAAAAGACCCCATTAGGGGTCGTTTTTATAAATAGTGGAGATGCCGGGATTTGAACCCGGGTCCGAAAAATATATTGACTGACGTTTTGTAAAGGGTGAGCACTTTATCGATACAACATATTCAAGCTAAAGTGCAGGCATAAAATATGAGGATTCCAAGTGTTCTCGCGTATTACATGGAAAACCATCTCACACGCGGGCCTCACCAAGTGGTTTACACACATATAGCCGCTTAGCAAGGGCACGGATCTTTATGTGTGGCTTGTTTTGCTTTTGTTGTCCTAAAAATTTAGGCAACTAGATTAAGCAAATGCAACAGCTTGGCTACCAAAAATGGCGGCTTCTGCTTTTTGCATTACTCTATCAAGTTCAGCAAGCACTGCTGATTTTGCGTCTGCAGTTAAAATTTTTCTATTTACGCATAGATGCGCCTTTACCGTCATGTCAAAGTACTTCCCGTCGAAGCCTGTCATCCCCAAAAACCAGAGCCTAGTACCTAGAGCCTAGTTCTTAGTGGCGAAGTATTTGTATTATATCAAATTTTGAAGCACCACTAAGCGATTTTAGCCTATAAATATATCTCTTGTTTATAAATTGTTAATAGTAGTATGATTTATTAATCTACCAACTATTAATATTTGAAATTTGGGTAGTATATTTTTAATATGAAAAAAATAATCTTCACTGGGAACTTTGGCGATTATTTCATCAAGTCTTTATTGTTAATCATGTTATCAATACTAACTTTAGGTTTTGGATTTATATATTTTAGTTATTGGAATATGAAGTATTTTGTTTCGCATTTAGCAATAGAGGAATAGCCTTATATCTCCCTTCATTCTTCTAACTAATTTAGAGTTTCAATTCTTTGTCTGTCACTTGTTCCCTTCCTACAATCTACCATCTACAACCTAAACGCTACACCCTAGCTCTTCATATACTCTTTCGCCTCCATGCGTTGTTTCTTCGCTACTTCTCGCTTCATCTCAAGGACCTTTTTCTCAATTTCCTTGCGTCCTCTCACAAGAACTATCTTCAGCTTTATGAGCTTGCCTTTGGTGTAGATGGCTTTTGGAACTATTGTGTAGTTTTTACCTCGCTGTTTTTTACTTTCAAGTCTTAGAATTTCACTTTTGTGAAGTAAGAGCTTTCGCGATCTTGTCGGTTGATAACCATGTGGGAAAGCGTATTGGTAGCTTGGAATATCGGCATTCACTAGATACATCCCGTCATTGAGTCTTTGGACAAATGCATTCTCTAGTTTCACATTGTGTGCTTTGATTTGCTTCACTTCTGCCCCAAGCAAAGAGATGCCCGCTTCAAGGGATTCAATTTCTTCATAATCTCTATGGAATTGCTTATTAGGGATTAACATAAGTATTATTATATCAAGCTAATTTTGTTTAATAACAAGCTTTACTTACCGAACAGGACTATAATAGACATATGAATTACGAAGAAATAGTTTATGCAATTCCGCTTTATCTGATGGCGGTTGCAATCTTCGTGGGAATACTAACTTTATTTATTAAAAATCTCAAATTCCGCAAACATTTTTTTGCTTTGCCCCTTGTTGTTGTATGTGTCATAGGACTAGTATTTATACTTTTGCAATTACTTGCATATACTCCATCCTATTCATACTTAGATAAATATGTGAAATACCTTGCTGCAATTCTTATTCCCATTTTATGGCTTACAGGAGCTTTGGGAATAATGACATACGCGCTAATCCAAATCAATACCAGTCTAAAAAATATATTTGGCAAAAATAGCAATGTTCAAAAAGCAGCCTCGATACAATTGCTTGTAAAAAATGTGATTATTTTCTTATCTGCATGTGGTATGTTTGCCCTTTTATTATCAGTCATCAAGATATTTGGTTGTGAGAACAACAATGAAACTCTATGCAAAATTGTTCCAGATATTGGCATAGTTTTTAAATCAAAATTGCCAGACGAGTCATTGTATTAATAGCTTATATATATATAAAATTTATGAAAAATTGTCTCTCGCTTGCGCAAGGGTGACATAGTCAAAAGCACTATATGACAAACCATCAAATTAATTTCGGTATGACACTTTTTATTGTGTCATGTTTGTTACTTTTTTGTTATATAGCGATACGAGACTCTTTCCGAAACGGACCAGATCCCAAGCTCTTTAGAACTGAAATAGCACGGCGCCGTTATAGTGGTGAAGGTTATAAAATGCGAGTGCGAATGGCATTACCATTTGTACTAATATTTTTGGGAAGTTTTATAGTAATAATTTACACTAGTTTATTTTGCAGCAATAATAATTTTTATTGTGATGTAAAATACTTTTTCACCAATATTTTTGACATTTTATATCAACACTCAAAATAATCGTAAAAACGGTTATATAAGTTTAGATTCTTATACATTTTTATGAAAAACAGACCATTACTTACAGTTTTTATTACAGTCCTTATTGATCTAATAGGTTTTGGAATCTTGATCCCTGTCATTCCTGAGCTTTTCAATAAGTCTGGCAATTATTTTCTACTTCCTGGAGATCCATGGTTTGTAGACAATAGATTTATCATTTTGGGAATACTTACTGCAGCATACCCAATCGCCCAATTTATCGCATCCCCCATTCTTGGTCAAGTTTCAGACAAATATGGACGCAAAAGAATCCTTGCAATTTGTTTGCTTGGCACAGCTGTCGGTCATGCACTTTTTGCTATTGGAATTCATAATAGAGATCTTGGTTTGCTTTTCTTTGCCAGAATTTTTGATGGTATCACAGGTGGAAATATATCAGTTGCCCAAGCTGTAATAGCAGATGTCTCAACGCCAAAAACCAGACAAAAAAACTTCGGACTAATTGGTGCAGCATTTGGACTTGGATTCATACTTGGACCTTTCCTTGGTGGGGTGCTCGCGAGCAGTCAAGTAGTTTCTTGGTTTGATGCCACAACACCATTTTATTTCGCAGCGGCACTTAGCATGATAAATGTCGGACTAGTGTTAAAACTGCTTCCCGAGACATTAGTGCATATCAATGACAACCTCAAACTTACTCCAGCCAAATCCATCCAAAACATCATCAAAGCATTTCGTATCAAATCTGCTCTTCCACTTTTTATAACAGTATTTCTTTTTCAGGGAGGATTTTCGTTTTACTCTACTTTCTCATCCACTTATCTTCTTCAGCGTTTCGGTTTATCAGAACGTGATATCGGTTTGTTTTTTGCATATATTGGTCTTTGGATTGTCATAACTCAGGGTTTCATATTGCGAAAAATTGCCGGCAAATTCCCAGAGCACAAGATAGTAAGGATTTCACTTTTCATAATCGCTGGTGCACTATTTCTTTATCCAGCGATGAATCATCTCACTTATCTATTTATCTTGGTTCCATTTTACGCTATCCCATTTGGCATCACCAATGCCACAATTACAAGTCTTGTGAGTCGATCCGTTGGTCCCCAGCTTCAAGGTGAAATACTTGGAATAAACTCATCATTTTTGGCACTTGCCCAAGCTATTCCTCCAATTATTGCTGGCATAATAGTGTCTGGCTCTGCAGCGGGAGCAAGTATCACAGTATCTTCTATCATCATGGCGCTTGCAGGAGTTTATTTCATGCTAAATTACAGACCACACGTAGCACATTCTGGCCAACACAGCAGACCTAAAGACCCAGGGCTTTTCGAAGAGACTCTAGCCCACTAGGCTGAAGTCTAAGTTCGTTAAGATAATTGTTAAGATCTACATCTCTATGTTCAGAGCTGCCGACTATTTGTAGAAATTCATCAAATGAAACCAATTTCATATTGATCTTTTCTCCTACATCAAGTTTCGGAGCGCTAATTTTGCGACATCCTTTCACTACAAAATGATAAATCACCCAATCGATCTTTCCATGTGTACCATTTTCACGAATAAGCTTCCAGTCATTTCCTGCATAGCCTGTTTCCTCAAGAAGCTCTCTTTTTGCAGCGGTTACAGGATCCTCGCCTTCATCCATTCTTCCACCTGGCAAGCCTACAAATCTATTTCTTCCAGGCTGCTCTTCATCTAACATTATTATTTTTTTATCTTCAGTTACAGCAAGTACTTGAACAGTGTCTGGACGCTTGAGCATTTCAAATATTTCTTTCGACCCATCAAACATCTCCTGTTCCCATTGATAGACATCAAAGATCTGACCCTTAAAAACTAGTTTTGCATTTTCGGGGATAGTTGATTCGCGATAAGACATACAAATATAGTTCCTTATAAACCTTACAAACTTTATATACTTTAACAACTCTTAAACTTGTTTATTCCACTTTCTCAAGCTTCACTTCAAATATGAGAGTGGAGTTTTCTGGGATTGATCCCACTTTTCGATTTCCATACCCGAACTCTGGTGGAATTGTGATCTTCCTTGTTCCCCCTACTTTCATCCCACGCACTCCGTAGTCAAATCCCTTTATCATCTCACCAGCTCCTACCTTGAACTCTAGCGGTGTGTTGTTTCTGGAATATGAGGAGTCAAACTCTGTGCCGTCTGTGAGTGTCCCTTTGTATTGTACACTTACTTTTGTACCTTCTTTGGCCTCTGTGCCAGTGCCTACTTCGATATCTTCAGTTTTCACTGATGACATATCTGGAGCTTTGGTTACCTCATTTACTTCGGCTTTCTTAGCAGAGCCTACGTCTGGCAAATCTATTACTGGATTTTTGCGATTTGGCTTCATCCAAATATATATGGAAAGTGCAATGACGGCTACACCCAATATCAATAGTACTCTATTCATAGTTATTACAAACAACTCATAATATATTGACTTGCATTTAAGTCTAGGGATATATCATACTGTATTTACCTATGGTCATCAAATTGCACCATGCCCTTATTGCTTTCCTGTTATTCGCACTTGTTACTTCTGTATTGCGAAACTCCTTCAGTTTATACAAAAATATGCCATTTCTGGATCAACTAAAAAAGGAATATGAACACGAAAAAACAGAAAATCGTAAGCTCAAGCTCGAATATGCCAAATCCCAAGATCCATATGAAGTCGAGAAGATCTTGAGAGACAAACTAGGCTACACCAAACCAAATGAAAAGATACTGCTTTATACACAACCAACTACTACACCAACCCCAACTGAATAGATGTTAATTTCTAAATCCTAATACCTAATTTCTAAATAAATTTAAAACATCAAATTAAAAATACTATCATCTAAATGTTACAGAAGGTCAGATGACATATTACAAATCCCTGCCTCGCCGGTTTACCCGCCGATTGAGGAGTGTATGTGTTCACAATTTCGCTGACAGAATAGAATATGTTTAAGTAATAGTGATTTAGTCATTCATTCTTGTCATGGTGAGCTTGCCGAACCCATGACTTGAAATTATTTGTCATACTTCGGCAAGCTCAGTATGACAAAGTGTAAAGGTGTCATAGAATAGCTGAACAATTACAAGGAGGACAGGTAGGCTAAATAAATACCAAGCACCAAATTACAAATAATAAGCATCAGAATAAGTACTTTTGAATATTTTAACATTTGAAATTGTTTAGGAATTAGAAGTTAGTACTTAGAAATTTCTTTCTACAAGCCTACAAGGCTACAAGGCTACAAGGCTACAAGGCTACAAGGCTACAAGGCTACAAGGCTACAAGGCTACAAGGCTACAAGGCTACAAGGCTACAAGGCTACAAGGCTACAAAAATTATATTCTCTACACTTTTATATTTATATGTACTTTTAAGATTATAAGTTTTTAAGTTTATAAGTATTTAGCATATCTATGCACTACTCACTACCTTTCTACATTCTTAAGTTGCTCACCTAAGTGCTCAATTTACTGCTATAATATAAGCTCATTTGCGGGGTAGTGTACGGTAGCACAGGAGGCTCATAATCTCCTAGACTTGGTTCAATTCCAAGCTCCGCAACATTGATAGCTTTTAGCTCCGCCATTCACAAGCTGGTGAAGGCGGATAGCAATTAGCAATAATCTATGAACAGAAAAACAACTTTTCTTCTAACTGTCATAGTCCCAGTATTCAATGAATCTGGCAATATCGACGCACTTGTCAAAAGACTTACAGACACTGTCAAAAACTACAATTACGAAATAATTTTTGTCAATGATGGCTCCAAAGACAGCACTGCAAAAGATGTTTATGAATACTGCAAAAATGACAGTCGTATCAAACTCATCTCATTTACTCGTAACTTTGGACATCAAAATGCGTTGTCTGCAGGTTACCAGAACTCATCTGGTGATTGCGTTGTGACAATCGATGCAGATCTTCAAGATCCTCCAGAGCTCATACATGAAATGATCAAAAAATGGCAGGAAGGAGACGACATTATATATGCCAAACGCAAAACTAGACACAAAGACACGTTTGTCAAAAAGATAACAGCTTGGGGATTTTACTGGTTCATCAACAAACTATCTGAGATTCCAATTCCTGAAGATGTTGGCGACTATAGACTTCTTGATATAAGCGTTGTGAAATACCTGAATAGTTTGCCTGAACATGCAAGATTCCTTCGTGGACTTGTGGCATGGAGTGGTCACAAAACATCATATGTGTATTTTGACAGAGCTGCTCGTCACGCCGGGGAGACTCACTACCCCATTCGAAAGATGCTGAATTTCGCACTTACCGGAATTACGGCATTTTCGACCAAACCTCTTAGGTTTGTTGTTTATTTTGGCTTTGCAACGTCAGCTTTTGGATTTTTGGGCATGCTTTACGCACTGATTCGTCGCCTGATGCTTCCTCACGAGTTTTGGGTGACAGGTTGGACAGCCTTGTTTGTGGCAATAATGTTTTTCTCAGGAGTACAAATACTTATTCTTGGTGTAGTGGGTGAATATATCGGCAAAATCTTCGGTCAAGTGCAAGGCAGACCTTTGTATCTTATAAAAGAAAAGGTCAATTTCTAAGACACCCTTGCCACTAATTTTTACTTTTTAGTGATAGAATCATTTTGTACATGGAATCAAAAAAAGCTATTATCGGGACTATTTTTCTCGCAATAGGGTTTGCCATTCTTCTATTCTCATATATTTATTTCATGACACGACCTGAAGAAACACTCTCCCCAGTCCCCTATGAGCGACCTCCGAAGTCGATCAAAAACAGCAAATAGTCGAAAGGCTTGTAGGCCAAAGGCTGGTAGGCGCCAGCCCAGAGGGCTTCTGCCCGGCGGACATATAGGAGAAAAACCAATTTCTAAGCACTAATTACATACACAAAATTATTGGGCTTTCTCCCTACGCACTACGAACTACTCTTCTACTTACTTAATGTTTAGTCATTTGGTCCGGGGATTTTGAGCCTGAATATCTCACCTTTTCCACCCAAAAATGCGACATCTATGATAAATAGGATCACATAGCTTGCCACATATATTCCAAGCCCAATAAATGCCCATTTCAAAATGTTTGATCCTTTTTGGATGTTGCTACTATTCCCCATTGAAGTGAGATAAGTGAAAGCACCCCAAACAATCATTCCAAAAAGAATTAGCAGCACAAATGCCGATGCCAGATACAAGATGTTGCTATAAACCACCTCAAGACACTTGAGGGTGGGCACACCATCCACCACACAGCTTGTAGTTGGGTCACCTGTATCCCAATCTTGGACCTGAGCAAAAGTTGATGAAGAAGAATAAAAAACTAGAAAAAGAGTAAAAAGAAACAGTAGGATGGGTTTTGAAATATTTTGAGGTGAGTATTTTCTGATACTTTTCATACAGACTTAAATATACGCAAATTGTAAGCCCAAATCAACTTGCAGAGATATGGAAACTAATCAATGAGTCTTATAAAGCTCAGATTCATGGGACAAGATATGCCAAGACAAATCTTTCCCCCAAGCACCACCTGCTCCAAAAAAACAACAAGTGATAGGACTGCAATCATCACAACAAGACCTATCACAGAAGCTGTGATTCTTGCTCTAGACTTTTCAATTTTCTTCTCATCACCTCCTGATTGGACCCATTCAAATCCACCAAGGAGGAGGTTTACTAGAGCAAAAAGACCAGCTACAAAGAATATGAGTCTTATGATGTTTCCAATGAGTTCCGAAAATGTTGGGATTCTCCAGCCAACGTCTATGTATGCATTTTCAAGTGGATTACATGCTAAGACTTGGTTGTAGCATCTTTGTATGCAAGTTGCAGTATTAAACTCTACTATCACACAACTCAAGACACAAGAACCATAATTTGTGTTGCAAGACTCTGTGGGATCATCTGAGCTCCATTTACCAACTTTGTAATCATTGCCAACTGGTTTACAAATACAAGCAGCGTGGACAGGCAAAGCAATAAAACGATAAAAGAATAAAATAATAAATAAACAAATTAGATTCCGAAATGAAGAGTTATTCGACATTTCTGATAGAGATAACTTAAGAATTAATATACCAAATTATTGTAAGAGCGTGATAAATATTCTTTGTAAGTCTTCAGTAGTAGATAGAAAAGGGGCACACCAAACATTGTATAAACAAAGCAGGCTTTGGGTTTCTGCCCAAAGCCTGCTAACAAAATTCAATTCTAAGTATTAGTTCCCCACGAGTCTCAAGAATCCAATATTCATTGGACATGAGATACCAAGACATATCTTGCCTCCGAATACTACTTGCTCAAGGAATATAACAAGTGATAGGACTGCGATCATGACAACTAGTCCAATGACAGAGTTTGTGATCTTGCCTCTTGCTGCTTCGATCTTTTTCTCTTCTCCACCAGACTGTAGCCATTCAAATCCACCAAGGAGGAGGAAGATCAAGGCAAATAGTCCTGCGATGAAGAATATGAGTCTTATGACGTTTCCGATGAGTTCTGAGAATGTTGGGATTCTCCAGCCGACCGCCAAAACGCCTTTATTTGGATCGCATTTTACCGATTCAAATACTCCTGTAGGATCACTGAGAGTGATACCTGGGTCAACACCAGTTTTGCCTGGGCCATACATTTCAGCACAAGTCTGTCCTCCATCATCTATTCTTTGCAAGAAACCTATCATAGGTTGACCAGGTGCTGCGGTTGGGTAACCTGGGAAATATCTACATCTACACCCTGCTTCTGCAGTTTTGGCTCCAAAAGTAAGTAATAATGCTGTTACCAAAGCAAAAATTACTACTGATAATATGAATTTGTTTGGGAATTCACGCATATTAATTTGTTAAGTGTTAAAACACTATCTACCTAATGACATGATATCTTAATCTTGACCGCCTTTGCAAGCCCTATTTGATACTACCCCCACCTTGATAATATATTCATTTAAATCACTTCATTTATATATGCGGATCTTAATCCTAAAATTTCCCCCTGAGTAGTTCAAAACTTGTCGCTTATAGCTTGAAACGCGTGACTTTTTAACACTAACAATGAATCTTTTTATAAGACCCCAATCAGCAGGGATGATAATCTTGTAATTAATTTTTAGTATTTTTACAAACCCCCTACACCCTACACGCTACAGCCTACTGACTTTTCAATTAGATTTTAGAAATTGTGCGCTTATTCACTCTCCTTTCATCCTATATTGCAAAGCCTCAGAAATATGGGCTTCTTCTACTTTTTCAGATTCTGAGAGGTCAGCAATTGTCTGTGCCACTTTGGCAATTTTGAAAAAAGATCTTGCAGATATTTGGAGCTTCTGAGCAGCAAGCTTGAGAAGTGTTTTGGCTTCGTCAGAAAATTTACAAAGTCTTTTGACATCGCTACTTGTCATTTCGGAGTTAGTGAACTTACCATATGGCGCAAGTCTGTCTTTTTGTCTTTTCCGAGCAGCAATCACTCTATTTCTTATAACCTCTGATTTCTCACCATCTGCAGTCTCACCTGTCAGCTTATCGTATTCAACAGGCGGAATATCAATATGGATATCAATCCTATCAAGGATCGGTCCCGAAAGCCTTTTTTTGTATTTCAGAATATTTGCTTGGGTGCAAATACATCTTTTGGTTGGATGACCCATATAACCACAGGGGCAAGGATTGCTAGCAGCAAGTAGCAAAAAGCGCGCAGGAAATGTGAGACTTCCAGCAGCACGAGATATTGTCACCACCCCATCTTCAAGAGGCTGACGAAGTGCTTCAAGAGAGCCTCTTTCAAACTCTGGGAATTCATCAAGGAAAAGCACTCCACGATGGGCAAGACTTATCTCACCAGGCATAGGAGTTGAGCCACCACCAATGAGACCTATGCGGCTTGTGGTGTGGTGTGGAGCGCGAAAAGGTCTGGTTGTAATGACAGAGTGACCATCAAGTAGACCAGTCACTGAATACATTTTCGTAACTTCAAGAATCTCTTCTCTCTCAAGCGGCGGCAAGATAGACGGGAATGCTCTAGAGAGCATAGTCTTTCCAGCACCTGGCACACCTTTCATGTGGATGTTGTGCCCGCCTGCGGCTGATATCTCAAGTGCCCGCTTTGCTTGTGCTTGGCCCTGCACATCACAAAAATCATGAGCATATTTCACTGTTTCGACAATTGGATCTTCATACTCTTGCGCATCGATTAGCTTCTCTCTACTCGTGTGACGTACTAGATCCATGATGTGTGAGAGTCCAAAAACAGTAATCCCCTCAATATGAGACGCTTCTTTGGCATTTGATTCAGGAACAAATACTGACGTGAATCCTTTGTCTCTTGCCATAAGTACAAGTGACAATATCCCATTCACCCCTCTTATGTCCCCTTCTAGTGACACCTCTCCCACAAAAAAACTTTCCTTGAGGAATGCCAAAGGGATATTGTTGCCCGCTGCCAAAATTCCAACCGCAATCGGGAGGTCATAAAGACTGCCGTTTTTGGGCACATCTGCGGGAGCAAGGTTTACAGTGAGCCTGGAGTCTGGCATCATGAAGCCGCAATTAGAAAGAGCTGTGCGCACTCTTTCTTTGCTTTCATTCACTTCTTTGCCAGGCAAACCAACTATTGTGAATGTGGGAAATCCACGAGAGGCGACATCAATCTCTGCAGTAATTAGTATTCCTTCAAGCCCTATAGTTGTTCCTGTATATACCTTTGCAAGCATATTAGCAATTTCAAATTGCAAAATGCAAAACTAAAAGATAAACAAAAAAATAATAAAACCCCTCACCTTTTGTTTTCAAAAAGGTGAGGGGGTGTAATTATTCTAAAAATATATATTAGATTTGCTGGTCATATATATGCGGTTCCTGTTTTTTCTTCAGGTAATAAACCACAAGTATTCCAACTCCGACTACTAATATAAGCAGTATGACAATGTAAACCAAGAGCATCATGTTTGGCATAGCATTTTGTTTTTGCTGATTCTGGTTTGGTGCTCCAGTGGTTTTTACACTTGGATTCTCATTATTTCCTGCACCTGGCGTTGTTTCTATCACAGTTGTTGTCACCACTTCAGGATAAAGCTTTGGATTTGCATCCACATAAGCTTGAGCCTTAGCTGACATTGTAATTCTATTCAGATCGACTTTGTTTTGAGACAAAAATCTTGCATTTTGAGCGACAAAAGCAGCATTCGAAACATTTATCACTTTGTCAGATCCTTTTGGTTTGTACATTATTTGGTATGTTCGTGGTGGCAGGTAAGCTGCTGGCACTACAAAGTAACCATCACCTCCCGCAACAGTCCTATATGAAACTGTAAATCCTACAGTATCCATAATGAGAACCTCGGTGTATGGCAAAACTTTTCCTACTTTGTCGAAGGCAAAACCTTCAAGATGCGCGAATCTATTTGGTGATGATGGCATCTTGGTTGGGAAATTCTGAGCCATCACTGGTTTTACCACAAGACCAATCAGGTAGTCGGCAGCTGACGCAATTTTCTCACCAAACATTTTGTTGATAGACGTCACAACTCTCGTAAATGTTGGGTCATAGGCACCAGGCAGTCCAAATTCCTCACCTGCGCTTAGGGTTTCTGGGAAAATAGTCATTACAAACTTAGCATCTGACCCCGTCACCATAGATTTTATTTCACGACCTGCAGTCGTGAATAGACCCACCTTCACATAAGGAATATTCGTTGTTCCATATATCACTTTGTTTCCAGTGGGTGTAACAAATTGATCCCACGAGACTATTTGTGCATTTGTTGTGGTAAGTCCTGTAACTGCAATATTTTTGTGGATAGGTTTATTGGTCTGAACCAAACTCGGTGCAGGATCAGTAGCTGTTCCAGAGTACACCTCAGGATAAAGAGTGATATTTTTACCGAGAATATTTACAACAGCCTTGTCACCTACGAAATTAGTATCCACATTTGATCCTGGGAATGTTGCAAGATCAGAAAATGTCACTCCGTCAAGACTTGAAGGAGAATTGTTTACTAATATCTTATAGGTACCAGATGGTAGTCTGAATGAAAATGACCCAGTGATAGTTGTTTTGCCAGGATTTGTGAATACTGGATCACTCGAAATATATTTTTCAAATATTGGGTTTCCTCCCGCATCCAGTTCTACTGTCACACCATCTGCCATTTTTTTGGGTGTAAATATCCATACGTATGCATTTGCAACTGGCATAAGAGTGTTACTATCAAACACTCTTCCGTATGGATCATATGCTGCACCACTACAAATGGCTTGGGGGTTTGGCATACCAAGCTGTGAAACGTGAGGCGCCTGTGAGTTGCCCTGCCCTGTCTCTCCACCAAAACCTGTAAATCTCACAATTTCAAGAACTTTGGTCACATCAACTCCGTATTTAGAAGAGTCTGCCCATTCATAACCACTTGCTGGAATAGTGAATGGTTGAGCACCAACAGGAGTCAGTACATCACCATTTGGAACGTAAAGCCCAAGGAATGTGTAATCCAACTCATTTCCCAAAAAATTATCCAGTTCTGTAAATGCTACACTTTGTGGAATAGGAGGATTTGCTGTTGCATTGCCCAATATATTATCCCTACTACAACCTGCATTAGCATCAATTTCATTGGTATAACCGGCTCTGCATCTTTGCAACATTGCATTTATGAAAAGATCCCTATCTGTTTTCCAATTTGCTTTTGTGGGGACATTGTATGTGCCATCACCATTATCAATAAGCGGCATTGGAACACAGTATTTGTTGCCACTTGTATTTGTAATACATTCTCTGAAGAAATACTTAGTAGTGGACGATAATACAAGACCTGTATTTGTTATCTTTTGCCTATGGCCTTTGTAAACATCCTCTCCTAGCGAACTTTTATCGGTCTGTGCACACGATGGATCATCTTTACAATAAATAGTTTTTGGGCACATTGGAACTTCATTAAGTTGAGCAGGCGGCGGGGTTATAACTTCTGTAGGAGTTGCTGTTGGCCCTTCTGGGGTTGGTGTTAGAGTTTCTGTAGGCTCTGTTGCAGGAGTTTCTGTTGCTTCAGGTGTTGGGGTTACAGTTGCTTCAGCTGGTGGAGTTGGCGTATCGGTTGGGGGATCTTCGATTGCTGCGAATGTAAATCTTGCAAATAATAGTGTAGTCGCAAGCATTGCCAGGACAAGAGGTTTTTTGTATGTCATAAAAGTTGAAATAAAAGAATATAAATATCTACTTTGATACTAATTGCTTCATTATGGATGATTTCCCTTGCACTTGTCAATAATATAACTTATATTGGATATATACATGTGTTCACGTGTTGGACAATATTTGCTATTGTTCCAACTTTTCGCTAATGAAATAGATCCATATGAAGCCCAAAAGTATTAAAAATATTCTCGTCGCATCACTACTACTTTCTGTTTTCTTGTTTCAGGGATTAAGAAGCTATGCCTTGGACTTTTATGATTACAAACGACTACAAATAACACCTATACCTTGCAAAACAAGAGATATGACAAATGCTGGTATTGCTCTAGCTGATGGTGGCGTATGCACTCTTCCATTGAAATCAGATATATCTAATGAAACATTTCAAGGCTTTTATGAAAAGGACAATGCGGCTCTTTGGGGTGATTCTTACAACAAAAGAAAGACACAGCTTAGAGATGATGGACTACTGCAAGATATAGAATCTCTATCTGAGTCATGTGCGACCACATTTACAAAAGATCCAACAGTCACGCCAGGTGCTGTAGGTTCCGAGATCTATGACGCTCCTTTTGACGAAGACCCAAGACTGCGTCACTATTGGGCAGAAGATCAAGAAGTTACAGCACTTGGCAAATCAAATGAAAGAGCTCGACAATTTGTTTATTGGGTGGTCTCGCGATCTGCTATTGATCAAGCTTTATCTCTCAAGCAAGTTTGGGGCTTGAGTCGCAATGTTGCGATAAGTTTCATGATAATAGTAACTTCCGTTTTTGGACTGGCAATCATTGTTTCAAGAAAACTTCGTTCAGGGTACAAATTCTCTGTACAAAGCTCACTTGTTAAGATTGCATTGTCAGCACTTTTCATAGTGTTGTCTGCAAGTATCGTATTTGTTCTCATCTCTCTTTCAGAGATTATTATGAAATTTTTCATCGAATCTCTTGGTGGAGATCGAGTCTTCAATACCTACTTTGCAACAACCAGCAACGAATCAAACTATATAGGATTTATTGGCTGTAGGGATCTCAATATCAGAGTCAAAGATGCAGCAGACACAAGCATCTTCTTGCTTAAACTTACTAATATTACTTATTACATGATGGGCGTCATGCTCATTCTGAGAAAGATTTTACTTTGGTTCTTGCTGTTTGTGTCACCATTCCTTCCACTTCTATTATCATTCCCACTCGTTCGCAATACTGGACGTATTTGGATTGGAGTATTTTTCCAATGGCTTTTCTACGGCCCACTTTTTGCACTATTCTTTGGTGCAACAGCAAGACTATTTTCATCAGGCATCCCATTTGGATTTGATTTCTCGCGTATAGAAAAAACGATAGGCTACATTTTCCCGACAGCAATCATCGTTACATATGGTGGACCAGGCCAAAAATCAAGTGGGCTAAACAACGGAAACTATATTGATACCTTTGTGGAATATGTGATTGCTCTTATTCTCTGGTGGGCTGTTACCTGGTTCCCGTGGTGGTTGCTCCGCATTTATCGAGATGATTGTTGTGATGCCATATACTCCATGAGAAATGCTTTGTTTGGTGTAATGGACAAACTCACTCAAAAGCCACCCGTCACGCACCCTGAAGGCCCAACACCCATTTCGCCCAAGACTCCTCAACCTCCAAGATTTGATATCATCACTCCAAAAACTACACCTCGCGAAACCATTCAGAAACTTAGACTTGATAATCCAAGTGTTGTACGACAATCTAAGACTGAAACTATTGTTAATGCAATGAGCTTGCAAGCAACCACACTCAAAGATATTGCACGCCTTGAGACAAACAAAGAAACCGCAAGTGTTGTAAAACAAAATCTGGCTTTGCTAGAAAACCCACTTTCTGCTTCAACTACCACAGACAGACAAACATATCTTAATGTCAGAACAGAGTTGTTCACTCGTGCATCAACTCGAAATGATATATTTGCCCAAAGAATTCTAAGCACCACAAATAGAGCTTCACAAACATATATTAATAAGCGCAATGAACTTACCAAATCTGTTGAGACTATAGTCTCAAAGATGAACGAACAAAATGTCGTAAACCTCACAAAGTCCGTAGCAGACACATCCAAAGTATCCGAGCAAAATGTGATTCAAAATACAAACACTGTAATAAACAACATAACCAATAACCATAGCGCTCTCCAAGCCATTTCTGCTGGGTCAAGAGTCGAGTCTCATACTGTGAAACAAATTCTGCAGAATTATGCAAAAAATATCGATAAACCATTCACAGTTGTAGTCTCAAAGATCTCAGAAAGCACCCAAGTATCAACAGAAAAAGTCAAAGAGGTCTTGAAGGAAACTCAAACACTCATCAAGCGTTCCCAAAGCGTAGGAAGACTTGCCCAGACAGTCATCCCAGATCGTGTTCATGCTCGTGAGCTACTAACACAAGTAGACAAGCTCATGACTTCAGTGTCTGAGAAAGCCAGCATGATGGGCAGCCAGATGATAGTGAAGATTTCACAACTCATTCTAAATATCATCCAAAGCAGTCCAAATGTAGTATCTGAAATTGCCCAAAAGACCAATACCACATCCGAAGAAATCAAAAAGACTCTAGAAACCGTGTCAAGACAACAGACAATTAATAACGAAACATTGAAGAAGATTGTCGAAGAAACAAATATCCCAAGAGAAAAGATCCAAGATATAGTTGTGGAGGCTGCAAAAGTTGTCCAGTCTCAAGCTCCAATGAGTGTGGGTGATACAGGAGACACACCACTTGATGCAATTGTGAAATCAACACTCGCAAGTGGCGTGAGTATGGAAGCCACAGCACCTGTTGTATCTGTATTGTCATCAGAGCTTGAGAAAGTTTTCGCAGACGAAAAAGTCTCTGAGATCACAAAAGAAGTCCTAAAACACACCATCCAGGATGAACAACTTGTGACCACAATTCAAGAGCAAACAGGTTTGAGTAAGAAACAAGTCACCCAGACGCTTGAAGCTCTGTCGCAATCTGCCACCATTACTGATGAACAAACACTCAAAGATCTTACAACAAATGCAGGTGTAGAAAAGGTAAAGGCACTCCAGGTAGTGAGAGAAGCAATGAAGCAGGCAAATGCAGCAAAGTCTGTGACCACTCCAGAAGATGGCACACCGGAGGGAGATGTCGAGATCACACGTATGCTTGAAGATCAGCTTGAAATGGCCCTCAACCCTGAGAGTCAGATAGATCAGGCAATTCCTCTTGATCCTGCAAGTATTGATGAATATGAAGAAATTCGAAAGCTTTGGATTGAACAGTATAAGACTGGTGAAGTCCCAGTATCAGATGATATTCACTCTCGACTCGATTGGGTCACTCAAGATCTCGATCTTATAACCAATGTTCTAAGAAAGCTAGTTTCCAAGGATGAAAAACAAAGACAGCAAGCACTGGATGAGATTGGATTCATTCTTCCAATCTTCCTCATGAACAATCTCTCAGGTAATCAGCTCATCACTTATCTTAAGGCAAAAGCAGCGCAGCTAGAGAAGTGAAGGTGGATCTTGAGAAAATTGCCGCCGAACCAGAGAAAGAACTCCAAGAGGTCAAGAGACAGACTGGTCCTGTAGAAGAGAATACAAAACACATGGAGCTTGATGAGCAAACTGGCGAAGCAAAAACAGCAGAAGAGCCAAAGAATGATGTAGAGAGTAGTCCAAAAGGTGCTCCAGATAAAATAGATTCAGATCTCACATAGAAAACTTACTTAACTATTACACATGAGACATAAGGGTTGTTGTATCTTTCCGAGTTGATATGGAAACAAAACCAATAGGTGAAGTAAAAGTGACAAATTGTATGGCATTACATGCTTTAGTAGAAGGCGAAGTAATTCAATGTCGAACTCCTCTGGGAGTCACTCCACTTGTCATAGGTACCGTAGCTGACCTGACAAGAGCACCAGATCAAAAACTTGAGGTCAGCTACAAAAATAGCGCGTGTATATTGAACTTGGAGAATGATTGGGATCAAAGCATAGTATACACTAAATGATTAATTGTCCTAATAAATATGGTTTATTTTGAAAATAACAATAGATGCAAAAAAACACTTCAATAACCTATAGTTAAATGATATACTTCACCAAAATTATGGGAAAAGAAAAAAAACAATCAACCGGTCAGATCGTGTACGCTTGGGGCGAAGTTAGTTGCGAAGGAGTGCCAGTTAATCCCGCATTTCCAGAAGATAGAAAAGCGTGCCGAAATTGCTATACATCTGGCGCAGGTAGAGGGGTTGAGGAGATTACTTTCTCAAGCGGAACAACATTAGCTGAAATAGAGGCATATTTTAGAGAAAATAGTTGGAAAGCCGGCGTTGTATCTGACTGTCGACAAGGAGCACACAGATTCTTATCTGGAACAGTAATAGATACAAAAAACGCATCCTAACTTACTTTTAATTCAAGCGTACTCTATATTTTCCATTAATTAATTGAGCCTATTGCGTAATCTTCCCATAAACCGATGCTATTCTGGATGGCGCAGCTTTAGTCTTTAGAGCTCCGATCACTTTGCCTGTGAGGGCTTTTGGATTTGCATTGTAAGCTTCACGATTTGCCTCGATAAAGCCTCTCACCATCTTTTCAAGCTCTACATCTGATATTTCAACTGGCAGATATTTTTGCAAAACTTTTACTTGTTCTTCATTCTCAGTTGTGAGGTCTTTTCTACCTGCAGTTTCAAATTGTGATTTTGCTTCTTCCAGTTCTTTGATTTGTTTTCGGATTGCTGCAATAACCTCTTCATCGTTAGCTTCCCGCTTCAGCTCTATTTCCTTGTACTTGAGCTGTGATACAATAAAACGTAAAGTTTCTTTAGTTTTCACATCCCCAGCTTTTAAGGCGACCATGAGATCAGTTTGAATATTTTTTATGAGTGACATAATGTCAAATTCTACCACAACCAGGAAAACACACGTCCAGATACGCTCAGTGAGCGAAATCATTGGACAGGATCAAAAAGATGCCATCACGCTAGCTGCTAAGTTCAAAAAAGAAGTACTTGAGGCAAAACCACATATCAAAATCATGAAAGACGAAATCCAAATGAACAAACTCAAGGTAAGACCATTCGCAGGAGACTTGTTCCAACTCAATATGGCAAATCCCCAGTTCATCTCAAACTTGTGGGGACTCTTGAAGCTTGAAGAATTTGTGATGCATGCCGAAAATGTATTGCCTGCTGACGAAGCAGATCTTTTTTTCAAACTAATGACCCAATATCGTGAAGAATTGCAATCTGATATTAATAAGGTAGATCTCCGTTTGCCACATCTCAAAACAAAAGGGGTCAATGTCCCCGTCACAATGGAAATCTTTCGAGATGTTGCAAAAAGAAAAAAGCGCAGAGTCCATTAGTAATTTCTTTTTTTGATATTTGCTTATGAATGCTCATCCTGTAGTTTTGGACATTGAAAGTAAATATACTTTTCGCCAATTTGCAGATCCCCAGAAATTAGGCGTGTCTGTCGCAGTCATATATGACTACGCAACAGGAGAGTACACAGCATTCACTGAAGACAAATTGCAAGATCTTTTCCCAATCCTAGAAAAAGCTTCGTATGTGATTGGATACAATAGTATTGGATTCGATTTGCCCGTACTACAAGCATATTATCATGGCAACGTTGAGAGCCTCTCCTCTTTTGACATGCTCGATGACATCAAGCAAACAACAGGTCGAAGATTTGGTTTGAACGATATTGCGCAGGCCACACTTGGCGTGAAAAAATCAGGTCATGGACTTCAAGCAACTGAGTGGTACAAGACAGGAGAAATAGACAAGATCATCAAATACTGTACAGATGATGTCAAAATCACCAAACAGGTATTTGAGTATGGATGCACTTATGGATGTGTATATATCGGAAGTGGCACACAAAAAGCTGTTATAAAAACCAGGTGGGAAAGATTCAAAAACGGCAAAAAACAGGAAGAAATCGTGCATACTCTCCCCTTCTAGCTAACTATTCTTTTTTAACTAGTGCTGCTGCATAATACCCGATATAACAAGACGGTAAGACAACCGCAAACACTGCCAAGCCTCCCAGCATCTTAAAATGAGTGATTGCCAGTACTGCCAAAAGCAGCATGAGAAGACTTATGATTAGATTGTTCTTCTTTTTGTCCATAAACGAAAAATAAAGTAATGAAAAGTATTTTATATTATGAAAGTAATATTTCTGTAAGGTTTTAAAATCCAAAATCTCCTCACATGGATTCTATATTTTTCTAACTATTCTGTAAGAAAAATACGAGCTCAAGATTACCAATAAGCCAATAATATATCCAGGAACAGGAAAGCTCTCTCCGTTTGAGAAAGATAATATGGCAAATAGTGAAATGATGCCCAAACCCATTGTTGCTGAAAAAACTAGCAGTGGCACAAGCATAAAATATCCAACATCTTTTTTTCTCCACACACTCACAGCAGTCATTATCATTGCTGGTAAATAAATCCCAAGATCAAGCACATGCACAGGATTTGTCCAAAGTCCCGTAATTAAAAATGAGTCTGGGGTATTACCACTTAGCATACTTGGAATTATTTCCGACAACCAAAGCAAAATAAACATGATGCCGATCACAAAAAGCAAAATACTTCCTGGCTTCAAGTTTTTTGATTTTGAAAATGTTGCTTGAACTTGTTCTAAGTTGATATTTATCAAACTCAAGAGTGGAAGATATATAGAAAGCCCCAATACTGCAACATACATTAAGAATAAATGATTGAAGTGCACACAAAATGCATAAATCACATAAGCATATATGAGATACAAATACGACCCAAGCCAAACCAAATACCCTTTGAAAGACTTATTCGATAGATAAAAAGTACTAATCACAAGAACCAACACAACCACCAGATTCGCAACATCTTGACCTTTTGCTTGCACAGCCCAATTGGTTGTTTCTTTGGTATATGTAGCAGATACAAATATCCCAAACAAACTCGTCACAGAAACTAAAAAACCCACCAAATAGGAAAGGATAACAATATTTTTTGATATATTAATTTTGGACATATACAAAGTATAGTCTCCAATATCTGAGAACTAAAAAGATTGAATTATTGTCTATAAAAAATCGAGGCTATGATCGCGATAATAGTCAATATCGCAAATATACCCACAGTTTTTAGGAACAAATCCAACCCCTGTTTTTTCTTGCCATCAAAATACAACTGTGCAGGTTCGTACCCAAATATATAAGCCATGACAGCCGCAGACAAAGTGAAAAGGGACAAAAAGGCAATCGGCATGATTACTGTGTCTTGCTTAGGAGCGAAGTGCCCCACATAGTACATGCTTACTGAAATAACTATGATATACCCCAATGCTGCCAGTGCATTTTTTATTGGATTTTTTGTCATATTTATATATTAAATGAAAAAAATAATTATCAGTCAGAAGTATTCAAAGATTTCCCAAGATGAATAATAAAAGCAATAATCATGCCAATAACTGAGACACCAAATGCAAATCTAAGCGTCCAATTCAAAACCCCAACCCCTACCGTAGAAAAATCAAATGGGAAAATAAAATATAAGTTGTATACAGAATAAATCTCTGCAAGTAATGAAATGGCTTTGAGCCCTTGAGCTTCTTTTTCAGTTGCTGAAATTTTGAGAAGTTTTATAACGTAGCTTACAACTGCACTTATAACACCAATCGGGAGCCACTCTGAGTAACTACTGGTGACAAATGAAGCCCTAGGCAATAGGTAAACAGTGATAAGAAGTGATATGAGCAACCCAAGCGTCTCCCCAAATATAGATGTTTTCTTTTTTTGCATTTATATATTGTGCTCCTACTAATGACTCAAGTCAATGTTACTGCTCATAAATTTCTGGAGTTGTAATATGAGAAATATCACTCATATCTCAACGCATCTATGGGGGACAAACTTGCACAATATAGTGAAATTGCTCCTCTAGAAAAAACTAAGAAAATAAACCAGAGTAAATACAGTAAATACTGGCAAAAACTACAATCGCAAGAGTAAGTTTTTCAAAAAGATTTCTAGATACTTTTTTTGCGAATCTATCCCCCAGATATCCAGATAGAATCACAAATGGTGCAGAATATAATCCATTTGAAACTCTATCAAAAGTCAAGATATGACTTTGATACATGAAAAACAATGAAACTATAGGCATGATTAGAAATATTGTTGACATATTTTTTCGAATCAGATCCACATCGTCCGCTTTGCGAGACAGATAAACCACAATAGCCGGTCCGCTCATCCCCACACTCGTATTCATTATTCCACTAACAATGCCAATAATTATTGACGTAAGTGGGTTTTTTGGTAAATCACTTTTCTTGATGGATTTTGCAATAGTAAATGCCAAAACAACCACTCCTATAAATATTTTGAGAGTGTTAACTGAAGATTGTTGGAGAATATATATTCCAATTGGCATACCAGTGAGACTTGCAATAAAAATAGTTAGAACTGTTTTGTAGTCTACTCTACTTTTGATCTTCAGAAATAAAAATAAATTTAGAACAATACTTACAACCATGATTGAAAGTACCGCCGTCTGTTTTTCCAAAAATAGAAAGGTGATTGGAGTAGCTAAAATTGCAAAACCAAAACCCGCAATACCTTGCAAAAAGCAGGCAAAAGAAAGAAGTAAAACAAAAAGTAAAGTGCTCATTGTATTGGCTAATGTAAGAATTATACACTCAGTAAATTTATCATTACCACTATCAATTAATTATTACTTTGGGTTGATATATGGCTCCTTTTTAGTATAATATCATACTATGGGATATTACGAGCAGAGAATACGGCACCATTCTCAAATACAAAGGGAAATAGCAGCACTAGATTTTTCTAGGAGCAAAGCAGTTGAGCAACCAATTAGAAAAAATTGGAAAGCACCACTTCAATCAAATCAACACGCTTTGACGGGTTTAAATTCCCGCGATATTAATACCCAGAATATTACTGAACTGAGACAAAATTTTTGGAATCTACCACCAAGCCTACGTAAATACGCGCAAATTTTATTAGTCTCGTTGGCGGGATTTGGATTTTTGGGAGAAACATTACCTGCAAAGGCAGGAACAATTTATAACTCTTCTCCCCATTCTACCGAGCATCGATTTAGTCAGGATAATATTGATACAAACCCAAATCAACCTAATACTTCCATCCCCAATCCAAATAAATGCATAGTAGGGTCAAACCAAAGTGGTGTAGGAACTGTTTTAAGTGCTTCTGCAAATGCCGCATTGGCATCAGAATTGATAAAAGATTATGGTTTAACAGACACAACTAGTCTCAACCAAATTGGCGAAATCATTGTTCCAGATTGTGATGCCGAGTTGATGAAACTTCTTTCTGAGGACGCGCGCAATGCATGGGTTACAAGAGATGTTAGAACTTATTCATTCGATCAAAATCCAGACAGATCTTCGGATATGGACAACGACAGCAGTAGGATTACAAGAGGTTGGGGATTTGATAGACTGAATCAAGAAAAGCTGCCTCTCGATGGAAAAACCGAGGTCGCACCCCCAAGTGAAGCTGGATCACCCGTAATTCATGTATACGTCATGGACACAGCAATTGAATCCGATCATGAGAGTCTCACAGGTCTCATCGGACAATCAGTGACAAGTGAAGACGGAGTGAGTGAAACTGTTTGTAATTCACATGGCACGGGAGTTGCTTCAATCATTGCAGCAATTGCTGGTCAAAATATAGTCATTCATTCAGTACCGGTTTTAGAGTGTAATGGCTTTGGTACGGGTAGTAATTTTGCAATTGCAATCAACAGAATTATTGAGATTGTAAAATCAGAGAATCAACTGGCTATTATAAATATGAGTATGGGTGCATCTGATAATGAAGAAATGCGACAGGCTGTTGAGATAGCGGAAGCTGCAGGTATCAAGGTAGTAGCTGCTTCGGGTAATGAAGAGACTGATGGGTGCCTTATAACACCTGGAAATGTAGCTGATTTGAATATTGGTGCTACTAACAATCAAGACTTCAAAACACAGTACTCAAATGGGGGCAAATGTGTTACAGCTTACGGACCTGGGGAACAAATAGTAACAGCCTCTACACCCGGAACAAATACTTATGAGGATAGAACAGGAACCTCTTTCTCAGCTCCATTTGCGACTGGAATTCTTGCCCTGCTTATGAAAGAATTCCCAGATTTCACAAAGGATCAATTAATTCAAAAATTTATAGAAAGAACTATAAAAGGAGTAGTTCAGGGTTTGTCACCCGATGACAAAAATAGATTAATATCTTTTCTCAAAAAAGATGGCGGACCAGACCTCATAAATCAACTATATTTGGTCTGGCTTGCAAATGGTAATGTATACGAACAAAGAATGCATGCTCAGAATTAAAAACAACTTATTTTTTCCTCAGAGCAGCGCCCCAACTGTTTCTTTTTGAGCGTTGTATTTGTTGTAAGATTTGTTTGCTATTTTGTTATTTTCGGAATACTCAAAAACAAGAAGCTTGCCAATAATCATTTTGTGACTCAACTTGATTTGCCATGGACCAGCATTATGTATCTCAAGCGTGATGATTCCGGGGTCTTGTCCTGGATTTATAAACATGGCTGTCATATGAATCATAAGACCGAGCCTTGCGAGAGTAGTATTTCCATCAAGAAGCATTCCAACATCTGAGTCTAACCCTATCATTTCGTGCGTTTGCCCAAGAATGAATTCACCAGGTTTCACAATATATGACTCACCTTGTGATAGATCTATTCTTTCATACTCGGGCTTTGCTTTTGGTGAGGCTGGGTCTAATACTTCACCAATATTTTTGGGTTTCAAGATAGTTTTGCCCAGACGGATATCATATTTGCCTGCCTTGAGATTTGACTCATCGAAATCAGAAACAGATATTTTTTTGTTGTCTAAGAGTGTTTTGATTTGGGTATCAGTTAGCATCCTATGATTATACTTAAACTTTATGTTTCGGAAGTTACTTTTTAGCAATCAATCTTCTATTTTTTTCGATGATTTCTTTTGGAACAAATCGAAGTGCAATCATAAATAGCATAGGTAAAATCACGAGATCATCCAAAACACCCACAAAAGGTATAAAGTCTGGCACAAGATCAATAGGAGACAATGCGTAAGCAAGTGTAAATCCCAATAAGATTTTTGCTAGAGGAGGTGTCTCGCTATCTGCCAAAACATTTTTGAAAACCAAAGTTTCCTTTTTGAAAAATCCTAATGATTTAATTATTTTTCTTAAAAACATGAAAGTAGGTTACTAATTATCTAAGAAAACTTTGTGAAAATACTGAGAAATATTACAAAGATTCAGAAACAGCATCATTCCACTCTACATTTAGCTCACTTGCAATAGTCACGTCATTTGGCACTGCAGAAATTTTTGGATTACCATCATCATCTAAATATATATTTATCCTTTTGCCTCCTCCTGCCATATATAGGTTTACTTCTGCAGTCGGGTCAATTTCAAGATTACCAAACCAATCATTTATTTCACTGGTTAAAGTTTCAGTATCTCTAAAATGAGAGCCTCTTTGGCCCTTCATAATTTTGTCATTGATCATAAACAATAGCTTTACCAAAGCTACAACACTTTTAATTTTAATAGCATCTCTTACATCTACGAGACTTACTTTTGAGTAACCAATGTTTTCAGCTGTTGGTTCCATATTTTTGCTAATAATTAATTATTTAATAATTCAAATTTTTTTACAAACCAAACCATCAGTGGCAATGTAAATGTCGACAAATAATAAAAGTAAACATCTAGTTTATAATAACCATCAACAGGTTTGAAAACTTTCACAAGTAGGAAATAATCAAGAAATACTGCCAGGAAAGTCCAGACGAATGCTAATATCATAAACTCTCTAAATGATTTTGCTTTTACTTTCTTCATAAGAACCCAAAGTGTCATTGCCAGACCTATTGGCATTATCGCCCAACCAATCATGTTAGGTGGCAAAAACATGAAAAATACAATACCCAAGATGTATCCAATAAACCAAAGCAAGAAACCCCAGCCAAGCCCATCAACAAGCATTAGTTTGGTATTTGACATAGGTCAAGAATTAATTCTAACTTATTAATAGTACAACTATTTCATACCATAACCAATATCTGATCATTCTTAACCTCCTCTTAATGTGAACTAACGTATCATCTCTCGTAGTTATTAATTATTTTTTTAGTTATGTTCAGTATTGACAAAACACAATACAAGAAACTCATGGTGGGGATGATCAGTGCAGGAGTTCTCACATTTGGAGGATTCAAATACATCGCATCCGCTAACAAAGCCGAAGCACTTGCTCCATGCATCATTACAATCTCAGGTGTGCAATATGATGTAGCACCACTCACCCAACCAGGGGTACACCCTGGAGGAAACATATTCACATGTGGGACTGATATGACGGCAATATTTATGTCTATGCCAACACATGCAGCTGATCTCGCCAGACTCACTCCATATATTTACAATCCAATTACTACAATGCCTACAAATACTCCTACCATCACACCTACAAATACTCCGACAGTTACGCCAACCATTACCACTTCGCCCGTACCGGAATCAACAAGCACTCCAGACCCAAGCACAACAATCACAAGTTCACCATCACCCTCTATCACACCAAAGTCAACTGGGGACGACGAGCATGAAGAGGAAAATGAAAAGGAAGAAAAACATCATGATAAAAAGAAGGGATATGAAAAGCAGCCGTCAAATCATGGGAGAACTCGAGCTTCAGCGATTCATAATGAACGTGAAAGTGACGAGTAAACAAATTCTTGGTACTTCACAATACAATTCACAGCCCTGCAAAGGGCTGTGTTTTTATTTTGTTTCAACAATTACAAACTCACCTTCTGGAATCGTAATGATTTGTAGATTTTCTCCTACCTCTCTAAGTTTTTGTAATTCTATACCTAGCTTATCTTCATAATGTGTGAATACGTTGAAGTTTATGACCCCCAGACCTTTGATTACTCTATCTCCAATTCTGCTGTAATAATATTTGGCATGAGCATTAGCTCCAGCTGAAGTACCACCTATATTTTTACCCTCATATTTTTCCCTAAGATTTCCAAAATGAGAAAGTGCTTCAGTGAGCCTTGGCCCATCTCCGCCTTTATAGAAAACTACATCTGCCCATTCTAAGTCTTCAGCAAAACTATCGATTGACGCCATTCTAATCTCTATACTTTTATCAGTTGAGCTTTTCATCAATCTACTATCTTCTTCAAATAAATAATCCCATTTTGCAAGGGGACGAGCAAAATACACCGCAAGTACATTTATCTGGTTTTTGTCGATTTGAAATAGATGACTGAAATAATTAGTATCTAAACCACCTCCACCATGAAACTCACCGCCATGTAAAAAATATTTTGTCATATAGTAAGTTTAGCAGAAGAGATTGATCTAGAAGATTAGCCTTGTTTATTGTCATTCTGAGCTAAGCGCCTGCGCGCCTCTGGATTGAAGAATCCATAAAAGATCCGCTTGACGGTAGGTAGTCGGGTCACACGTTCTTCGAGATGAACACACTTACAACTTGGTAGAACAAATAACGAATCTTGTAACTTGGGATTCAGCATACACAATTTGTCCCCATCTACCAGCTACCTCTATCCCAATAAAGCCAGCTTGTAGCATTGCCACCCTCACACCACCTTATAGCTTTTTGGAGCTCATACTGGCTGAGCGTTTCATAGAGTGATTCATGCTCTGGAATTTTGCCAGTAGATAGGGATTTAAGAACAGGCAAGGATTTTTTGTCAGCAATTTGCCCGAGTGCATATACTGCTTTGTTTCTATTTATGAAAGGTTGACTACTGTCACTGGCCATTGCCAAAAGTGAGTTTCCAACGTTGCCAGAATACTCACGCGCTGCGAGTTGACTGATAGATATGACCTCAAAACGCATCCAAATAAATGCAATACTTATTGCAATAAAAAACGCAGAGATGCTTAGTGTGCTAAAAATTATAAATATGCTTTTGACATTTCTTGGTTTAAGTTTTCTGTAAAAAAAATAAAAACCCAAAGAGTTCAAGCAAATGATGATTAGTATGATTACTGCAGCTTCTAAAACGCTTTTTGCAAAAATAGACAGACCACTATGGACAGGAAAAAGCAGTAATAGAGAGGTAAATCCTATTACAACATTGATGAGTAGAAAAGCTAACTCTGAAGGTGTTTTATTGTGGAGTTTTGATAATTTGAACATGATTATCTAACAAATGTGTAATCAATTCTTTTGGGATTATGATGTATCAAATATATTCTTTCTTCACTGCCTGATAAATATTTGTGATGATGAGCACCGCAATACAAAAACCTAAGAACATGACTATGTTTGGATACATGCCACCAAACCCATCTTTTGACACATGCCTCATAAGTATTCCAAAGTATGCCCAAACAGGTACAAGACCATAAGCAATATTTTTGTCTTTGTGAGTCCGTAGAATTGATATCACAAGTCCAACAAAAAGCACAATTATCATCCAGATTTCTTGGGAAATCCCCCAACCATTCCAACCTATACTCACAAGATAAACTGTAATATTCGCAATTGTTGCAACAGTCACCCAACCAAAATACAAACCAAAAGGAACCTTGAGGAGTAACTTTTCACGACCATTCAAACCTGCAATATTTATAAGATCGGCGATTTTGATAAGCGTATACAGCATTGTCACTGTCAGTATCACAGTAAATCCAATTGCAAGGTAATGCCAAGCAAAAATCCATATTGTGTTGGCGATTGAGGAAATTATGAAAAATCTGTTGATTGATTCGATAATATGCTTGGTTCTCCCAGATTGTTGTGGCAATATAAATTGAGAGACAACATACACTCCAAGCGCCACATAAATCGCTCCCCATATTGCAAAAGTAAATCCTGCAGGAGCAAATAGATTCATATATGAATCTGAAATCTGCGCAGTCGTTTGACCATTTATCGGCATTAAGTTTGCCAAAATGTTTACAGCTATCATGATCACATAAGTCACAGCTGCAATTACTTTGGTTACAAAAAATTTGTCTTGGAATTTTTGCTTCATAAGAATGTAAATTTGAATTCGGCTATTAATAATCAATCTTTACTAGATCAATAAAGACTCTATTTGATCTCCAATCATCGTACTTACATTGGAAGACTATGTCAAGAAATTAATTTCTATTGTTATCTAGCAATTAGACCTCTTCTAGACCAGGCAAGAGAGACACATCTTCACAAATGGCAGCAAACTCGGGAGAATTTGATCTAATATCCTTACACTTGTCTAAATCAATTTTTTTTACAATTTTTACTATACTCTCGAAACCATATTTTTTATATAAACCTCTCATTATTTTGACCACACCTATTGCATAAGCGGTGCCGAAAATGTGAGAAGCAGTTCTAACACTGTCAACTTGATAAAGTCGTAAAGCATCGGCAAATGACTTAATTTTATAAGCATGATATCTATTAAGAATTTGCACACCTTTGTCATCATTTTCAAGACCATAATCACGAACCCTTGAGTTAACATATATTAACTCACCAAGAGTTGCAACTCCTTCTTGAATTGCAGTTCTTAAACTCAATCCTTCCCCAGCAGGCTTTGTGGCTTCATTATCAAACAACCTCTGAATATCAGAATAGTCGACGGTATCTGGAAGTAAATTGCCTAATGCTTTTTGGTAATTTTCATCCATCATATTTTTTTGACCCACTATCTCTGCATGAGCCTGATGTATAAGCTCATGCAGAATTGCAATTACTCCTATCTCAAACTGCTCACGGGTAAACTGCCCTTCAGACGACATAATTCTTGCATCCGCTGTTAATAAGATCACATGTTGTTCCTGAATTTTCCCAACATAAGCACCTCCGGTGAATAGTCTATCTTGTTGCACATCAGCAACACCTGGGGAAAAAACAAACTTTGTCGGCTCTTTAATACTAACTCCTGGAAGGCATCTGGCAAGAGAGTCTTTGGCATTTTGCACCATTTCTAAGAACTGTAATTCTTTTTCCTTTGACATTTTTACTTCTTTTGGAATTGCTCTTAAGGAGTCAAAATTAGGTCGAACAATCTTACCACCCCGCAAAGAAAAATTTTGACTATTAATAGAAGTTTCCATTTTTATATATTACCAACCAGCATGATAAAGATGAGAGAATATAAAGAATTCTAATGAAATATATTTCATTAGAATTCATGCATAAATCATACCATTATCTTTGCTCTAAACCCTCTTGCTGCGTAGTAAGAATCTGCGCCATTGTGATAAGTAAATACAGCGTCATATCTCCTGTCACAAAAAATTGCGCCACCTAGTTTTCTTATACTATCTGGGGTCTTCACCCAGCTTGAAGATTTTAGATCGAATTCACCAAAATTCTGAAGCTCTCGGTACTCTGCTCCTGACAATATCTCAACACCCATATCTTGAGCCATGTCCAAGACTGTGTTTTTGGGCTTATGTTCTTTGCGTGATTCCCAAGCCTTCCTATCATAACAAAGACTTCGTCTTCCACTTGGACTCTCATTACTACAATCGACAAAAACAAAACCTTTTACGTCATTATCAATCCTTACGACATCAGGCTCTCCTCCGGTCTTTTCCATTTCATTTAGCGACCAGAGCTTTTCGGGATTTTTAGCCAGACTCACCTCCACATCATTCCACTTCACTCCTTCATGGCGTTTCATATTTTTCTCAAATCTAGACTTTAAGGTTTCTAAAAGTTTGTTTTGATCATTTTCTGAAAGATGTTTTGTTGACATAAATTATTGAAAATTTAATTGAGTCAAATATTATATACAGAGTGTGTAAGAAAATGATGAAATAGCCAATGCTTAGTTATTTTTCCTGTCATCCTGGAGTAATCCCGAAATAATCTTAGGATTACGATAGGATCTTTTCTAGTCTGATTCTGGATGCGCCAATAGCTTACCAG
>JAXLZQ010000006.1:0-88950 GCA_046350875.1 Patescibacteria group bacterium | reverse complement strand
ACCAGAGACGGGTTATCTAAGTGGCAGTATTGCAAAAGAGTATGATGAAGACTCTTCAGGTGGTAGTCACATTGTTTTTGACAAAATAGTAACTGATGACAATTTCCAACCAACAGCTCCGTATTACAGCACTTTCTTTTATCTTTGGTACAAAAATCCCGAAACAAACGGGGGGTATAGTTACTGGAATGATTCCAACAAAAATCCACCTAAAACTTGGTTCTCATACTACTTGCCAGATGTAGATCCACAACATTTCGACCCCGCCAAAGAGCTTTATAGCAGCACAAATTACAATGCTTTCAAGTGGCAAGTTTCCAAAATGGCCCAAAGTAAAATCGAGGTGGCAATAGCATCTTGGTGGGGTATAAACCGCAAAGAAGATGAAGCTTTCAATACTATCATAAATGACTACATGGCAAGAACCGACAATCCATATCCGAACTTGCGGTTTGCGATCTATTACGAAAAAGAAGCAATAAATCCAAATACTTCACCAAACACCACACCATACGATCCAAATGTTGATACTGAAATTGTGCCAGACCTCAACTACATCATAGAAAAATACGGTGATAGTCCTTACCTACTACGTATAAATGACAAACCGGTACTTTTCGTTTATGCAGACAGCAACGACAAAACTGATTACGTCAAACGTTGGGTAGAGGCAAATGCCAAAGTCGGTAAATACTTCTATCTGAATCTCAAGGTGTTTGATGGATATCAGACATTTGCATCACAAGTAGATTCTTGGCATCAATATGCTCCAGCCACGCGTGGTGGGACATCGGGTAACTATTATTATTACGTCTCACCAGGATTTCACCTCGTTGGAAATAATGAGAGACTTTGTAGAAATCTGAATGGAAATTCAAAAAGTAACTGCCAATCAGACAACATGAGCAAAGAGATTCCTAGTTTTGAATCAGAACTTACAAATATGGTCAATTCAAATACAACTTGGAAACTCATCGAGACCTGGAACGAATGGGGAGAGGGCACAGCCATTGAACCAGGAGTTCCAACTACAGTTGATAGCGCAGGCAATCAAGTGCTCGACCCAAGTGGAGTAGAGTTTGGAAATGCTTATGTTGATATTCTAAATACCAATTTGCCAAACTTGGAAGGCGGGACTGGCAGACCTCAATAAAAATGAAAATATCTATCAAAAAATTATTTGTAATCGCTATTTTGGGATTTGTATCGTTCTTTCCCAAAAGCATTTTTGCTCAATCAAACTCTGTTAGCTTTGCGGCTGTTGGCGATTTTGGCACTGGTACCCTAAAGCCTACCCCTTCATCAACAGACACTACAAGCAATTTCGCAAAAGTATTACAGGGTATAAAAAATGCCAATACAGATTTTACGATTGCCCTCGGGGATTTTATTTATAATAATGACACAGCATATATAGCTCCATGGTGCAATCAGATAAAAAATACCTTGGGTAGCAACTACCCATTTGAATTAATTGCTGGAAATCATGACACAGGGGAAAGTAATGCAGATATAGTCATGGGTATTTCTGAACTTCGAGATTGCTTGCCTCATAGAATAAACAATATTGTGAATGGTACTAAATACCAGAATAATGAAGCAAATCCATCATATGCTGTTGAATACTATTTCGATTATCCCGATGCCACAAATCCAATCATCAGAGTAATTCTAATCTCACCAGGACTTTTCAAATGGCAATATACAAAAGGTACTGCAAATTACAATTTTGTAAAAAACTCGATATTAGATGCAAGAGATCCAACACGACCCAATGGTCCAATACCGTGGGTATTTCTTGGCATGCACAAAAACTGTGTAACAAACGGAATAAAGACATGCGAATATAGCCAAGATCTAATGAATCTATTTTCTGGCAAGGATTTGGGACCAAACGGTACAGTAGGCGATCCTGTTGACATTGTTTTTGAGGGCCATGAACACACATATCATAGATCCAAACCTCTCAAAATAAACAATACAACCTGCACATCGATCCCACTCTTACCCAGTGGATCAGCGGGAGACAGTTGTATAAATATAATAAACAATGATCTGACAAACTTCCTAAAAACTCAAGGAAGTATTTACAATATTGTGGGCACGGGTGGCGTGGCGATAAGAAGTTTGGGAGGTAGAAAAGCTGCTAATGACAAATATTATGCTGCATGGATGGGGAGTGACATGTCTATGCCAGCTGGAGGAAACAACTCCTGGGGATTCACAAAAGTCACAGCAACAAGGACTTCGCTGAATGCTGAGTTTATAGCCACAACAGGCAAATATCATGATGCATACAATATAAACAATAATGGTACAGCACTGCCAACTAGCTCTCCCCCTGGCCCAACATCTAGTGTATCTACATCCACTCCTACCGTTTCACCAACAAAAACAACAAGTGTGGCAACCCCCACAAAAACACAAAGCCCCACTATAAGCCCAACACTTGCAGCAGGTCAGCCTAGCCCAACCAAAATCCCAACAGCGATCCCAACACAAGGCGTTAGCGCTTGTCTCAACATCCCCACAAATGTCACATATGTTGAAACAAATGTGAATCTTCCAACAAGTGGCCAGTACAAAGCCTGGTCTAGGATGATGAGCGAAGACAAATTCTCAAACTCATATTGGCTGCAAGTAGATGAGGAATGTTTCTTGGTGGGAGACTTGGACACGATGCCACCTCATGTCTGGACTTGGGTAGACTACACGAACGGCAACCCAACAGCTCAAATAAAAATAAATCTCAACTCTGGAAATCATAAAGTGAGATATTACAAAAATGAATCGAATACCAGACTAGATACAGTTTTGTTTACCACAAATCAGAGCTGTGTACCAGTTGGATCTACGGGCGGAGACTGCTCTGGCACAATTCCAGGAGGAGATACAACTATTTCACCAACAGAAAATCCAACACCCACAAGGTACTTCTGACCCGACTCCAACCAAATCAGGAGGATCAGAAAAACGCCCACTCCTACAAAATCGAGTAGCAAAGATGGAGAAGTAGAAATAATCGCAGATCGAGATGCATGGGTAAGCAAATCAAAACCAACTAAAAATTACGGCAGAGAAAAAACTCTAGAATCAGATGGTGAAAGTGTGAAAATTGCTTACATGAGATTCGATTTATCTAAGGTAGATGTCACCAAGATCAAATCTGCCAAATTGAAATTCAGAGTCACAAATAGTACAAAATCCGCACACAAAGTAAAGCTTGTCTCTGATAATGATTGGAGTGAATCAGAAATAAATTATAATAATAGGCCAATACCAAAAAAGGATACCATTGCTAGAATCTCACGAGCATCAAAAGGCAAATATCAAGAGGTTGAAGTAAAATCAGAAGTGTCAAAAGCCAAAAAATACATTACCTTCGCCATCATGACATCAGAATCTGATGGACTAGACATTGGATCTAGAGAACAATCCAAGAAAGAGTATAGACCAACACTTATTGTGAAGTATAAGTAAAAGAGCAGAGAGCAGAGCTTATAGAGCAAAGTATCTAAAGTTTTATTACTTTATTATTTTTTTGTTTATTTGTATTTATCGTATTAGACCATGTGGGCCGTTTTCGCGCTCACCAATACTTGTGACTCTAACAAACTTTACGTTAGCCTGGAAAGAATGAATAGTTTTGGCGTTGCTATAACTCATGGCTGATGCCAAACCCATTTTGTATTCTTCTACTACCTTAGCAACAGGTCCTCTGTATTTCACATACCCTTCAGCTCCCTCGACAAATTCGTTGGGTTTGCCTTTGTAGTGTGTATCTTTTTTGATCCTTACTTGTTTTGCAGCTGCTGAAGCTGATCCAAAATATCTCTTGTACTTCACTCCGTCTCTTATGATAAGCTCACTCGGAGCCTCATCGCAACCCGCAAGTAATCCCCCAAACATCACAAGATCTGCTCCAGCCGCTAAGGCTTTTGCGAAGTTGCCTGAAGTTTTCACACCGCCATCTGCAATGATGAATCTATTGTGTATTTTGGCAATCTTCGCACATTCTAAGACTGCCGTAAACTGAGGGACTCCAACACCAGCAGCAACGCGAGTTATACAAGCAGCTCCCGGTCCAACCCCCACTTTTATAATATCCACTCCTGCATCGATAAGCATTTTGGTCCCTTCTGAGGTGGCTACATTGCCACATGCAATAAGCGATTTGGGGAATTTCTTTCGACAATATGAAACGGCTTCTTTTGCAAGAATTGAATGGGCATGTGGGGTGTCAAAAACTATCATATCTGCACCAGCTTCAATAATTGCTTTGGATCTTTCCTTGAAATCCTTTGTCACACCACATGCTGCTGCAATAGGCAATTTTTTGCTTTTTACTTTTTTGATCATATCAACTTGATCATCGATTGTCATAAATTGATCTATTGTGGCAATCCCTCCAGCTTTTCCAAGTGCGATACACATATCAAGTGATATGACATTGGTCATATTTGCAGCGATTACTGGCATTGCGAGCTTTAGATTTTTTATTTCAATAGAAGTGTCGACGTCTTTGCGAGATATGACTTCGGAATATTGTGGTTCAATTAGTATGTCATCGTATGTGAGGGAAGGATCCATAGCAAAAAACAATAAAAAAATAAAAAAGTAAAAAATGAATCTCAATGAAAGCAACTATCTAGCAGTAAGTAAGTATAGCATCTATTTAATTGCATTTATATTACATGATTATTAAATTGTCATACCAATCTAAATGATATAATACTTATATGACAGGATCTTTACTAGAAACCATAAGGAGAGAGATAGAAGGTGCTCAGCCACATACATCATGCGCATTTACCATAGGTAGAAGTGGACAGTCTTGTAAAGAGCAACAGACATGTTTGCGACCTGAACAATGTATCAGTAATAATCAGGTTGGATCTCTTCAAGCTGGTGTCTACAGCTCAAGAAACCCCAATCCACCTGCAAAATAATCTTTCTATTTTTTGTACTTTTTTTAGTTTTCTAGTATAATCACTCACATGATCTCTCATAAAGCTTATTTTTACTTTAGCTTTACCCGCATATACGCGGTGAGAGGTCTTATGGCATAAAAGCCATTTAAAAAGAAATTAAGACCCGCACCGCAAGGCGCGGGTTATTTTTTTATATGAGCACTGTGATAATCGGATCTGGTTTGTCAGGAATTTTGACAGCCATAAACATAAAAAATACATCTTTAGAAGAAGATGTACTCATTCTTGACCCTAACATGAACCTATCAAATACACTTATAGCTGGTCAAAGAATACGTGCAGGCATAGCAGGGCAAAGGACAGCTCCCAGTGATGAAATAATCGAACTCTTGACATCTAGAAATGACGGTATTGTTACTGAATCAATGAAAATATTTACAAATGTTTTACTTGAAGAGATAGAAAAGTGGCAGAAATTGGGCGTGCCTTTTGTTGATGACAAGCTTTGGTTCGGACCTCAATGGGGCAATACAGAGCTCAAGGGAATTGCAAAATCAAAATCGGTACTTGATTACTTCAAAAACAAAGCAGAATCTAGTCATGTAAAATTCACAAAATTGAAAATTACTCAACTTGAGATAAAGAATGAAAAAATTACATCTATCATCGCAACAGACAATAAGTGTGAGTATGAAATATTTGCCGACAATTTTGTTTTAGCAGGAGGATCTTCGACTGGTCTACTTTTTGATTCAACGAACAGAGAGTTTGAACTACCACCTCAACTATTAGCATCAGATGCTGGGCTCAAATTATATGATGGCACACTTACAATGATTCATCCGTTTGGTAAATGTGGCAATAACAACAAGCCAGTGGCTGGATGCTATGAAACAGACTTGCTGACTGATATAAAACTATTAAATAGTTCAAAAGACTTGCAATGGATAGAAGATTTACTAAAAGACCATAAGGCTCACTATCAGTTTCCAAAAATTTGTAAGGAGCTTTGGAGAATTGGAGGAATACTTGAATTTGAGAAATCAAATGGCGAAAGATTCAAATCATGCGTTTCTATACATTACAACCAACTTGGTATCCAAACAAACGATGGCGTATCGGTTATGGGGGTTGAAAATGTTTTTGCTGTTGGTGATGCTGCAGGAGTGGGATATTTCACAAATCATAAGGTAAGATTTCCAGGTTTTGCATTAGGAAACTGTCTAGTGACATCCAATCTTGCAGCAAAATTAATTTCCAATCGTAAAAACAAGGGGGGGATAAATATTCGCGATATTGGATCTGCAAAAATTAGAAAAAAATCTGATGTTATAAAAAAATTAAAAGAAATCAATACTAAACACGTTTGTGCTATTAACTTAGAAGATAAGACTGAGATAGATATTTGCAATAAATGGATAAAAGAATTAGAAATGTTGAGTGAGCTAAAAGATGCAACCAGCGTTGACAAATCCACTATATTATTGAGTATAAAAATGGCACTCGCTCATCGGGAAATGATAATTAATAAAATTGTCGAACCCATTAATATTTAACTATTTATATGACAGATCTTAATGTTCTTAGAAAAAAAATTGATGTAATCGATTTGGAAATCATTAAATTATTAAACAAAAGATATGAGTTAACACACCAAGTGGGGGAGTATAAAGCACAGAACAACATGTCAGCCGTAGACAAATCTAGAGAAGCTGCACAAAAGGAGAAGTTTACTAAGCTTTCCAAAGAGAATGGACTCAATGAAAATGTTATTTGGACTATTTTCAAAACCATAATAGACGATGTTGTCAAAAACCATATAAAAATTGCAAAACAAATACATGAAACAAAATGATCAAACTAAAACCCAGTCCGTCACAATAGTCGCGGGACCATGCTCAGTGGATGCCAAAAACATCTCTGAGATCATGGAGATTTCCAAGATGACAGTAACGAATCAGAAGGGAAACAAACAAAAAGCTGTTGCAGGAACAAGAGTGGTGGGCCTCAAATCTCGCACAGAACTCGCAACTGACGGAAAGGGAATGGGTATGGATTATGACATTTATAAAGAAAATCTCGCTAGCATAATGAATGGTAAACCCAATTCAAAACTCAAGATTCCACCAAGTGGGAAATACACGATAGATATATTTGAAAAAACAGGAATGCTTATCGCCACAGAGGTTTGTTCACCCATAGTACAGCTTCTTCCTTTGTCTGGCAAAATACCCAAAAACAAAATGTTGCCATGGAACCCAGCCGTGATGCAACTTGGTTGGCCGCTTCTTGAAATGGGACAAATAGCAAAAGAAAACGATTGGTATGTCGGCATCAAAAATGGTAAATGGCTGGGAGACTCAATAATCAGAGCAGAGAGTGCCCAAGGAGGCAAAGATACTCCACTTGACAAGGTTTGGAGTGGACTTCAAAAATATACTGATATGCCAAAGGACAAAGTAATCATGATCCAAAGAGGTATAGAGGTGCCAGGCAAAGGCGATTATAGAAGTATGCCGATACACGAAACAGCAAAGCGGGTGAAAACCAAAACTGGTTGCAAAATGTATTTCGACCCATCTCACTCACTTGGGCCAAAGATGCGAATACACATTGTTGCGTCAACGATAGATGCTATGCAGATCAAAATGAGTGATGGATCTTATCTTTATGATGGTGCACTCATAGAAGTGGGCACATCAACAACAGATACTGAGCAGCATATAACTCTTATGGAGCTTCAGGATCTGTGTGATGCAGTAGCGAAGTTCAGAGAAATACAAGAACCCTAATTAAAAATTACGAATTACGAATTACGAAATTATAAACATTAAAATGACAAATAAATTTGGGTATATATGCTTCGAACAGGGTGAGAAGATCCCTGCCACGCCGGTTTACCCGCCGATTGAGGAGGGCAGGCAGCTTTAGGATGACAAAAAATAGTTAGTCACTATATATTTAGAATTAATCTTATAAACCTTATGAACTTTAAAAACATTATTAACTTTAAGCACTTTACAACTTTATAACATTGCAATATTAATAATTATATAAACCTTATGAACCTTACAAACATTAATAACCTTACAACTATCTTATGAGTATTATTTCCCACATTGGCAAACCAGGATCTTTTTCTCATATGGCAGCGAGGGCTAAATACGGCTCTTCTCATACCTATTTGCCTTGTCGAACATTTGCAGATGTTTACAAAAGCGTCACAGAAGGACACTCAGAAATCGGTGTGATACCTCTTGAGAATAGTCTCGCTGGATCGATATACGAGAATTATGATCTTTTCGGAAAATATCCAGTCCAAATCATCGCCGAACAATATCTGAAAGTGGAGCACTATTTACTAGCTAAAAAAAGTGAAAAATCAGCAGAAGAGAAAATCAAGGATTTGAAAATAGTATACTCTCACCCAAAGGCTCTAGAACAGTGTCAATCATTTTTTGATGATCACCCATGGATCACTCCAAAAGCCGCCGATGATACCGCTTCAGCTTGCGCTATGGTAGCAAGTAGCAATGACCCTAATATTGCGGCAATTGGAGGGGATGAGTCAGCACATCTTTATAGACTCCAAACACTAGTTGAGCATATCGAAGACGATAAATACAATTTCACAAGATTTGTATACATTTCGAAATCAAACATCAAAAATCAAAATGCAAATAAATGCTCACTAGAAATCGAGCTTGCACATGAACCTGGTAGCCTGGTGACAGTGCTTCAGGTTTTGGGCAAACACAAGCTCAACATGACAAAACTAGAGTCACGACCTATCATGGGCAAACCATTCGAGTATATGTTCTATCTCGATTTCGAATATCAAGATAATGCCATGTATGAAAAAGCCTTAGATGAAATGCGAAGAGTCAGCCACAAAATCCAAGTGCTTGGTATATATCAAGCAGGCAGCATCACAGACGACAACTCATCAGTGATACAATAAAGCCTTATGAACAAAGGATTTGTCCTTATTTTGCTAGCTGCACTTTTGGGAGCATGCATCGTGCCTTTTGCAAAAATTGCCTCGCATAGCGTGCCTCCTTTATCACTGGTTTTTTGGAGGACTATTATTGCATCGGTGATTTTTTTGCCAATTGCTATCGCCAAAAAAGAAAAAATATCTTTGGAAGAAATAAAAAAGCTAGCACCACTATCTGCCATATTGTCTATTAACTTTGTGGCAGCAATGACATCAGTGTTTTTTATTCCGACTAGTCTCACACCTGTTGTATATGCCACCACACCAATAATCACTCATATTATTCTTCAAATCAAAAATAAGAAATTCAAAGTAGAGAAGATGTATGCAATCGGCACAATCGTTGGTTTTGTTGGACTCCTGCTTGCCACATATCAAAACATAAGTCTTGGATCTGAACCACAGAAAATAATACTCGGGGTGCTCATGGTGCTAGTTGGTGTGATTTGCTTCTCATACTATGGAGTGCGAAGTAAGGAATATCAAAAAGATCTTTCACCACTTCAAATCTCATGGATCAATGTGATTGTTATTGCGATGATAATGTTGCCTTTTGGTATATATGATATTTTCAGAAGTAATTATCTTGAAAAAGTAGATAGCACCGAAATACTCGCACTTCTTGGTGTGGCATTATTTGGATCGGTTCTGAATTATCTTGTTTATCAATATGCTGTGAAGCATACAAGTCCTAGTATCGCTGCTCTTTTCACATACATTCAGCCAATATTTGGTGTTGCAATTTCCATTCTTCTAATAGGCGAAACAATCACCCCGATATTTCTGATTGGTGGTACAATGGCCCTCCTAGGTGCATACATTGCAAGTAAATAATAATATTATGAGCATTTCTGTGTCAGAAGTAGGGACAAGACAGTGGCGTCTTACTGCACAAGAGACACCATATAACCGCAGGCTTTACCCATTCGGTTCTCCACATCAAGCAAGCAGTATATATAGCTGTGGGCAATGTCCACTTAGAAATACCCGAATAACAATAGATGGATCTATACCTTGTACTGGGTTCCATCTTGCATCAGATGAATCGACTTCAAGTGCGACAAGGTACAGGGATGACAGTCTGCCAGAGGAACTAAAAAACAAAAGGCCTCTATGTGCAGATGACTACAACAAATAAATATTTTCTCTTAAAGAAACCGTATATGAAGAGCCGTAAGCAACTTGCTTACCAATATTTTAGCTTTTGATATGATGAATATATGAATATGTATGCGGTATATATTCTGGCAAGTGATTCCGGTACGCTATACATCGGCATGACAAACAACATTGCTCGCAGAGTGTTTGAACACAAGCACCATTTGATACATGGATTTTCTAATAAATATGACTGCACAAAACTGGTATATTATGAATTCCTCGAATCACCACTATCAGCTATAGCAAGGGAGAAACAACTCAAAAACTGGAGAAGAGGAAAGAAAGAGAATCTGATACGATCCAAAAATCCAGGATGGTCAGATCTGTGTAACGAACTATAAAAGGGATCCCTCCACTACGGTCGGGATGACTGGAATAGATTACTAATAACGCAACTTTTTTGTAAATAGTCGTCATCTCGACTCCCCGCTCAAGAATCTGAGCGAGGGCGGAGAGATCCCTCCACTGCCTTCCATCCTTTACAATGGTTACGGGGTGATAATGAGGGATGGCGGGAATATCTAGACACGAAACATTGCTACAACTTGACAATTGACCTATAGGGGAGGATAATCATAGCCACTATGGCAAACCCAGATATAGACTATCTACATTCAGGTAGAGAACCAGACGCAGTTACATTTATAAGGGAGGAGACTATTTTAATAACTACAAAAAATTCTGAAGCACCTGCACATCGAAGAGACCCTTCGAAATTTGACGATGCAGAATTAGGGTCATTTGAAGATGTCCTTTTCCATCCATCCGATTCAAGTGGAGATGTAAAGGGCACAAGAGTTCTTTCATCTGGCGACATTGTATTTACATCTAAAAAAGGACCAGACACTACAGGTAGAGCGAGCGCTGCACTAGCAAAAGATCTATATGAAAGAATATGCTCTGTTTGTCCGCTACAAACACTGGGAGAAGCCAAAGGCCCTTCAGTGGTAAGACAGGGTCCTGTATATAATGCCAGATGCTATATTGCTCACGATGTATCTACACATGGTCCAGTAAATGGAACTTGTATAAACGCTTCAAAAAGCGTAGCAGAGCATACGCAACTTATTGTTGAACCAAAACTAATTACAATAACTTACTAAACACCACCTGACAAAGCAATGTTAAACCATATGAAATTGGTAAGAAAATATTGAATTCAATCACTTGTGAATATAGCTCAGGCTTAATTACCTCTTCTCAAAATACAGCGTGACGACGGATGAGACTGTTTGACTACCAGACTGGAGATCTGCCACACCTCCACCTCCACCCAAACCCATGGCTTTCTCAGAATATACTGGAAGACTACCTGATGAACCTGATGACTCAACGATATTTGTCACTTTACCAAGTTTGATACCAAGCTCTTTGGCGATTTGACTTGCTTGCTCTTTGGCATTTGCGATGGCTTTGGATCTTGCTTGTTCACGATATTTTTCTGGCTTGTCTACCGAAAATCTGGTGTTGTAGATATCTGTTGCACCAGCGCTTGTTGCAGCTTCGATGATCTCGCCAATTTTATCTGGTCTTCTGATTTTGACAGTGAGTGTGGCGTTACCGTTGTAACCCACTATTGATCCACCTCCACCTGAGGAGTAGTCATAATTTGGATTCACTGAGAAGTTGGTTGTCTTGATATCTTCTTTTGAAATTTCAAATTTCTTGAGTGCTGCAACAAGGTCATTGTTCACTTTTGCGAGCTGGTTTTGGGCATCCTTTGGTGTTGAAGCTTTGTTCACCGTAACACCAACATCAACGTATGCCAGATCTGGTGTCACATCTACCTTGCCTTCACCCACCACAGACAGTTCGGATCCTGACACGGCGGTCTGAGAAACCTTGATGGGTAGTCCCACACCGAGCGCAGATGCAACAGCAAATGTAATAACAGTGATAATTGCGACAACTACCGGATATGTGTATTTCATATACTGAATTTCAACTTATATTTCACCAAACATTCTAGCAGATTAGAGTAAGTCAGATCTAGTAAGAAATGCGACAAAAATCAGTAAGGTGCCTGCCAAATATTCTGACCATGCGTAAGATTACCTCCACGAAATGCTAGTCTGCCTACTCCCTGGATAGAAATTGATTGTTCAGTTAACTCATCCACATTCAATATAGTGTGAATATGGCTTGGCAATAATCCACAGTCTCGTATCAAATGACCATACCCCTTCTCAAATGCCTTATTAATAGGAACACCAAAACCCATCATATCGAGATCACACTCTCTGAGCAATTTATATAAACTACTTATAGTATTTCCTTGCGCTAACACATCATCAATTACCACACCTCTTTTCCCACTCATTTTTCTTATTGAAGCTCTATCGACATTTATCGTTGTGCTTTTGCCAGATGTGAAAGATTCCGACCCAGAACTAACGAGCTCATCAAAAGCAGCAGAAGGATCTTTTTTGGCAACCAGTAAAGGAATTTTTAAAAACTTTGCTGCAAATATTGACGGGTATACCCCTGATGTAGCTACAGAAGATGATATAGAGTATTGGAAATGGTTAAATGCACATCTTGGAAAAACACATAACACTAATACCGAATATATATGTCTTAGTCAAATCATTCAAGCAAGAAAAAGCATGTGGCCACAAGTAAATCATGGACCAAGAATCGACACATATTTATCAAGACTTAGAGGATGGGGGATATTCGAAGGCGACTATCTATTAAACATTACAACAGCTCCAGACGAGGACAAACCAGGACCACCTGACAGAGTATTCCAAGTAAATATGTTTAGAACAAAGCAAACTCAATCAGGTAAAATATACCCTTGATATATACTCTATATCCTAATCAGATCTTGTCTGAATAAGGATTTAAAAAGTAAAGTGGACTTGAAATACCTGCAACTTTCATCCACTCAGGCGTTAGCTCTTCAAGTTGTAAAAGGCTAATTACTCTAGCAGGATCGTTAAAACGTTCATTGAAATACTCTCTAAGGACATTCCAACCGTTACCAAATGTTTTAATAAAAGCAAAAGCTGCACAAACAATCGTTAAATCTGCTTGCTCTTCTAAAAGCCTAATGTTTGCCATGACTGTATCTCCATTTGCTAAAACATCATCGATCAAACCAACACGCTTGATTTTAGTATCGCGTATAACTCTTCCTGAAACTGTCAAATTAACAGAGTTGTTTCCAGTGAACGAATGCGTTTCTGTTATCAAACCATCTACAAATGTTACTGGCGGTTTTCCTTTTTTTGTTACCAGATAGTTCAAGCCCATCATTGCCGCAGCAGTATGAGATACCAGAGGTCCTGAATTTCCAATAGTGTCAATTGCATCAGGTCTATATGGTGTTATTCTTGAAGCCAAACCTGCACCTATCGCCTCCATTGTACTAGTGTCTACATAGTGGTTGAAACCATTTGTTACGTCTATCACAGGCTCTTCCCCCTGTCCAAAATTTTCCATTCGAACCTGACCGTAGTATAGTGTGGAAAGTGCTAGCTTTTTTGCGGCAGGAGACAAACGTGAATCTCGCACTGCCCATGCAGATTTGTTATAAGCAGATCGCCTTTCTGGATTATGAGGATATGAGGCTTCAACTCTTGCTAATCTAGCACGATATGCCTGACCCGTTGAATTTTCTCTTGGATTTGCCATATACAAAAAATCGGCCTATTGGCCGAGTATGAATTTTCGAAATATTATTTGACTAATCTGGACTTCCATGTTCGATTATGTCACAAGGATACAGAAGTGTCAAGGAATTGTAAGAGTGAAAATAATAAGTACTCAAGGGCTGTCATTCTGGAGTCCCGATGTTTTATCGGGGCGATAGAATCTTTCAAACATATAAGGCACTACAGTTGTTGCGCTCCTCAGTATTACTGATTATGCATGAAACTTATAATTCTGATGTTGGAATTTATTTAGAGCTTAGTGTTTAGGAATTAGGAATTGTTTATGGTTCGATCCAGCCTATTCTGAACATCAAAAAAGGCTGGATCGAAGCATAACGCTATAGAGTTCCAGAATCGAATTCAGTATAACATTTACAGTTGCCATACCTTGTCATCCCGATAAAAATCGGGATCTCTTGTGAAATACAAATATCAACAAGCGATCTCTCATTCCGTTTCACTTCATTCGAGATGACTCCATTCTGTTTTATGAGCTGAGGAGTGGCTAGGCAGGATGACACGCAGCTCAAGTTATCTGTAGACTATATTTTGATTTACAAATATAAATATTAACTATATTATCTATACACTACCTACCTCGTCATTAGCCTAGGATTCAGAAAATATAAAATTTTTAACCATTAGATTCTGGATGCGCATCGTGGAGTAAATGGACTCCGCTTACCAGAATGACACTAGTTTGGAGTCTAAACATCTTTTTTAACTAGTCCTACGAACTACGGACTACTTTCCTACTTCCTGGCGCTTATTCTCTTGTAAATCCTAATGACTGGATGGTCAAATACTGTGAAAGTCTCTTCGGCCTCCTCGTCAGGGAACTCCCATATGGTTTTGCCAAATAGAGATATTCTTGGGTATGATGTAAACTCTGCCACTTTCTGAAATCCAAACTTACCTGAGAAAAGATTTTCGTAGTACTCCTTGAGATATGGATATTTTTGGGCAAGCATCGCACACTTCAATGGTGAATGTCTAGTAGAAATAAATTTTCCTGTCTTTTCATCAATGCATGTGTGATTGTAAAAAATGCGTCTAGACGGCACGAAGATATAGTCTGCTTCCTTGAGATATTGCTTGTAATCTGTATAAAGAGCAAGATTCTCATCTATGTTGTAAAAATCGAATGATATGTAATTGATGTGATATCCATCTGGCATTTTGAAGCTGCCCCTGGGGTCTGGTATTGGCACATCTATCACATTGGCCGTCTCAGAAAGGACTGTTGCACCATTTGGAATATTGTTCACAATCCAATTTGACGCAACATACCTCACATCACTTTCTTTGTATATTGTCAAATAGCCTAGACCCTGCACGCTGATCGCCACAATTATCCATACAAAAATTCCCTGTATAGCAATTTTTGTAAATTTTATCTTTTTGAGTGAATTGAGAATATAAAATATTCCAAATACCACAAACAAATATATTATTGGATAAATCGGGGCAATGAATCTGGTCCATTTGGCATACCACGGCATCGTGAGCATTGCAAAAAATATGATCGAAAATCTTAGCAGATTTACTTCTTTGTTCCATGGTGCGAAAAATAGTCCCAAGACAGCAAATGCAAACGGGAAAATACCAAGCGCATAGGGGAAAATATTCGTTAGTTGAAACAGGAGTGGAAGCTCATACAAAAATTGCCTCGTATAAAAAGCAATGTATCTTCCAGTCCCAACATCTCGCTCATAACCAAAACTACTTAGAAATTCAGGATTTGAGATCACGTTGTGTGGGGAGAAGGGAAAGGAAAGGATAAGAGACACCGCCACAAATATTACACAAGAGAAAAATAGAAAAAGTGAAAATCTCCAAATATTCATAAAGATTTTTGGAGTTTCGGTGACAGAACTTTTATCTGATGATTTCAATTCAAAAATTACCCTTGATAATTCTGCAAATATGCGACCCCCAAACTTCACACAAAGAACAAAAAGAGGCACAAGACAAAAAGCAATAGAAGATACTTTTGCAGCAATTGCGATACCACAAAACAAACTTGTCCAAAAAATATTTTTTACAAAATCACGACTTTTTTTGCTTTTTTGACTTAGAAGTGAAAAGTATACAATCACGCTATATAGCAAAGCCAAGAGGGACTCAGTGGTTCCAAAATGGGCAAACTGTATAAGAACTGGTGAGAAAGTAATAGAAATAATTAGAAGCATTTCTGCAAGTTTTGAGTTTTTGGTTTTTTGTGGAAAAATAATTTTCCAAATTTTTGTTATTACATAGACATTCAATATCGAAGAAACAGCAGAAATAATCCGAAGCGCTATCGCAACATTTGAGAACGACAAGAAAAATGGTTCATTTGTAACATCTTTACGAAGGAACATCAAGGAGAAATTTTGTATGTTTGTAATGATCGAGGCAAGGATGTATCCCAAAGACAAAGTGATTTGCCCATAAGCGAAAAACTGGGGATTAAGGCAATCGACTTTCACATATTTGTTATTGTATATATAAGAAGGAGCGCCAAGTAGGCTAGTTTTTAGAAATATCGGTATATTGTGCAATGCACCATCGATAAACTCTTTGGGATCGTCACACCGTATCTTTGTGATAGAGTCAACCATGTTTCGCTCATCGGGGTGCATGGGATAGGGGAGACCCCAACCCAGATTTACAAATCTTGTATACACAAGCACCAGCGCAATAGCTACTACTATGAAAACCCAATATCTTTTGATCATAAAACCCTTACAGTTTAGCAAATAACTCGGAAAGGTTGTAGGTGGTAGGTTGGTAGGGTAGTGGGGTATTAGAAAAATCGCATTATACGTATCAAAGATTCATTTTCTCCCCCCAAACTACATGCCTTCACGCCTGTAAGCCTGGTTTTGCTATTAACAGTTGAAAAAACAGCTATGAAGCGGTATGATATGGCACGCTTTTTAACTATTTAAGAATTTATGGAAACATACGAAATAACATACATAGTAGATTCAGCAGACAAAGCCAGAGCAGTCCGTGATGTCATTGCACAAGCTGGCGCAAATTACAAAGAAACCAAAGATTGGGGAGAAAGAGATTTGGCTTACCCAATAGCCAAAAACACCAAAGGCTTCTATTTCACAGGTCACATCAAGACTATACCTACAAACATCACAGAGATCAAAAAGAAGCTAAATTATAGCAACGTAGCAATAAGATATATCATTTTGCGAGTAGAAAACGCCTAATTTGGAGTTGGTATTACATATTCCAATAAATACCTATGTCAAGCCGATCAATCAATAAAGTGATGCTACTTGGAAACCTGACACGAGACCCACAAGTGAAATACACAACAGGAGGAACAGCAGTTGCTACTTTTGCAGTTGCAACAAATCGAACATGGACCACAAATGAGGGTCAAACCAAAGAAGATGTGCAATATCACAATATTGTCGCCTGGTCAAAACTTGCTGAGCTTGTTGGAAAACTTCTTACAAAAGGAAGAAAAGTCTACCTTGAAGGAAGACTCACAACTCGCAGATTCACAGACAAAAACGGACAGGAAAGAAGTGTTACAGAAGTTGTTATGGATGACTTTATCGTATTTAGTGATGGCAGAAAAGCAGAAGGATCCGTCTCTAGTGAAGCCGAGACAAAACATGTTGAGGCAACACAACCTGCACCAGCCACAAGTGTAGAAGATATCCCAATGCCGGAAAGTGCCCCAGCAAATGACTCAGTCAACCCAGATGATATACCTTTTTAAAAAACTAATAAAACAAATAATTAATAAATAAAAAAATAAAAAATCTATAAACAGATAATTACAATAATTAACGAAAAACTATGACATCAAAAGACTATTTTGAAATCAACAAAGTTGAACCAGATTACAAAGATGTAGAAACACTCCAAAAGTTTCTCACAGCACGCATGAGAATCCAGCCAAGAGAAAAATCTGGACTCAGCGCCAAGAACCAGAGAAAGCTCTCAAAAGCTATCAAGCTTGCAAGATTTCTTGCACTCGTGCCATACACTTCTTATCAAGGAGCTGAATAAATACATAAGTGAACTGTGCACTGTTTACTGTGAACCTGCCTCGCCGGCAGGCAGGCTGTTCAAAATTAAATTAATGCAATTTATTGCGACCCTATTGTTTTGGGTCGCAAAATTGTCTACGCGCCAAACACTAGCAGTAAGTACTCCAAATTAACACGGAAGGTATCTACCTGTTCACTGTTCACTGTTCACTGTTCATCGTTCACTGTTCACTGTTCACTGTTCACTGTTCACTGTTCACTAAATCTTGAGCATTTCTTCATTGTTCTTAAGACTTTGGTTCTATATAATGATTATGAAATTTGATCTATCATTATTCTTATGTCCACAATTTCTATCAAAATCGATCCTTCATGGAAGCTTCTTGTTGGAGTGGGCGATGAGGTGACGATGGATACTGCAATTGCTACAACTGGCGAAGAAGAAAAACCCACCTCACACGTGATCCCTCTAGCCAAGACTCTCAATTTCTCACCAGATAAGATTTTCAAATTCCTCAAAAAAAACATTGGTCAACAAATCCACCGCGGAGAAGTGGTAGCTGAAAAAGACGGGATGTTTTCGTCCAAGAAGTTCGTATCCGAATTTAGTGGTTCTATAGTATCAGTCAACCATCACAACGGCGAAATTACTATTGAAGAAAAATCATCAAAAAATGGTTTGGTGACAATCAAGTCTATGGTAGTTGGAAAGGTATCAAAAACTGACGATAATGAGCTTATTATCAAAACGGGGAATTCGATGAAGATAAAAGTCTCGGGATCATTTCAAAAAAGAATTGGCGGCAACGTAATAGTTAGTGACAACACAAAAGCAATACTACTCACCCTACCTGAGGTGAAAGGTGCAGTGATTTTTGTTCCTAACGCATCTGATTATGTAGTTTCAAAACTCAATGCACTTGGCGCTGCATATATCATAACCACTTCTGACGTTACAATTGTTTCAAATGACCTGATACTTGAAGATGCTAGCGTAGACAATCTTAATAAAATTATTGATTTTGATCCAAAATATATATATGGAGAACCAGGAGAAACCGAAATCACCCTCTACAAATAATAATTTGAAAAATATGAGCATTAACAATAAAAATACATTGGTGTCGAAACTTTTTATTGCTGCGATAGTTTTTTTTGTATTTTCTCTAGGATATAGACTAGGAGAATACCAGAGCCTCAAAGCAACTTTCTTAGACAAACTTATTCCCTCTCCTAGCGCCAAAGCTATTAGCACAAAACCCAGCAAGTCCAACGAAGATGCTCTAAATAATAATGACAAAAATGTGGACTTTGGAGTTTTTTGGGAAGCGTGGGATATTTTTGATAAAAACTACATAGACAAAAGCAAACTTGATACCAAAAAAATGTTCTACAACTCAGTGAAAGGTCTTGTTTCTTCTGCTGAAGATCCTTACACATTCTTTTTGACACCTGAAGAAAACAAAGATTCAAAAGACTCACTAGATGGGACTTTTGAAGGAATTGGCGCCCAGCTTGGCACCAAAGACAATAGGATAGTGGTCATAGCACCTATCAAAAATTCACCTGCGATACAAGCCGGTGTGAAGGCAGGAGACATAATAACAGCAGTTGATGGTAAGGAGATCAAAGGCAAAACAATCACTCAAGTTGTCAATATTATCCGAGGAAAAGCGGGGACAAAAGTAAAAATCACGGTGGAACGTAACCAAAAGAATATTGATTTTGAAATTACAAGAGGAGCAATCCAGGTTGACTCAATAGACACCACATTCAAGAATAAAATAGCCCATGTCAAACTAACCCAATTTGGAACAACCATCAAAGACGAATGGAAAAAGACAGCAGAAGATTTGGCCCAAAAATACAAAAATGGTGAAATCAAGGGTATGATCCTCGATGTCCGTGGCAATCCTGGAGGATTACTTGACGCTTGTGTTTATATAGCTTCAGATTTCTTGCCATACAACTCATTGGTTGTAAAGCAAGAAGGAGTGACAGATAGCTTCGACTACAAAGTCATAAGAACTCCACTTTTGCCAGATATTCCAGTTGTTGTGCTCATTGACAAAGGCTCAGCATCAGCATCAGAAATATTGGCTGGCGCTCTAAGAGACAACGGGAGAGCTAAGCTTGTCGGGGAGAAATCATTTGGCAAAGGATCAGTGCAGGGCACGTATGATTTGTCAGATGGCTCTGGTATGCATGTCACTGTGGCAAAGTGGATCTTACCAAAGGGAGACTGGATCATGGGCAAAGGCATTGAGCCGGATGTGAAAGTAGAAAATCCAGAAGCCGATATCAAAAATACAGTTGATAATGAGAAAACTGACAAGCAGCTGCAAAGAGCTGAAGAATTGCTGAAATGACGCCAGTGCCTCGTTTGCATTAGTAAACGAACAGGTATGCACAAGGAGTCATCCTGATCCAGCTTATTCGCTCAACTTCTAATAAGCTGGAGATGGATCTATCAATGTGTTCCTATGTATCGAATAGTATTGTTACACAAAAGAAACAGTCTCTGCTAACGAAAGCATATTTATTAGGCTTCTAATCTTATAGTTTTTTAATATTTTTCAATCTAAAAATATATAATATATGTATAGAAAATATTTTGATAAGTTATTTTCACTCACATGAAAAAAATCATTCTTGCTATCGCTGTACTTGTAATTGGCGTAGCACTTGCCGAACAACTAAAAACATATTCAAGAAGCGGAAGTTTGAATTTTCAGTGGCCAAGTATTTTGCCTAAGTCAATTGTTGGTACTCAAAATAAAGCAACACCACCTAAAAACACCACCAAAAAAGATCCAGTTGTACTAAAAGGAAGCTTTGAAGAGCACCTTGTCAAAACAATAGATCAATCATTGCCTTCTGTTGTAACTGTTGGGATAAATTTCACAACCACTTCAAGAGATCGAATTCAGTTTGACCCAACTGATCCATTTGGTGGTTTTCGAAGAGTTCCAGGAACTAGCAAAGAGGTTGATCAAAATATTGGATCTGGATTTGTGGTCGATGAAAATGGTCTCATCATAACCAACAAACATGTTGTCAGTCAGGAAGACGCAAAATACAAAGTAATGCTTAACGATGAAACTACATACGAAGTAGAACAAATCTATAGAGACCCACTCAACGATCTAGCCATACTAAAAATTAGTCCAAAAACAAAACTAACGCCACTCGAACTTGGAGATTCAGACTCATTAAAACTGGGTCAAACAACAATTGCAATAGGGACACCTCTTGGAGAGTTCGCTAACTCAGTCACAACCGGTATCATTTCTGGCCTTGGAATGGGAATAACTGCCGGATCACCATTTGAAAGTTATGTAGAGAAACTAGACAATGTAATCCAAACCGACGCAGCAATCTCACCTGGCAACTCAGGCGGACCACTCCTAAATTCGAGTGGTCAAGTAATAGGTATAAATACTGCTGTTTCACAAGAAGGCTCAAACATCGGTTTTGCAATACCTGTTAACACAATCAAAAATCTGCTCACAGAGTTTGAAAAGCGAGGAGGCTCATTTGAAAGACCATACATAGGCGTGAGATATCAAATGATTGATCGCAAAACAGCCATAATGAACGACCTTGTCGAAGGGGCATACATCACTGAAGTCGTGAAAGATTCTCCGGCTGATAAGGCAGGTCTTAAGGCAGATGATGTAATCACAAAAATTGACGGTTCGAGAATTTCGGGCACTGATGAGCAATCTTTAGCAAAGATATTAATGCAAAAAAATGTTGGTCAAACAATAAACGTGTCATATTATCGTGATGGGGAAGAAAAAAATATCAATATCACTCTGGAAGCATTCAAATAAAAAGGTAAAAGAATTGCTCTAGCGCCTCCAGATACATTGCGAGCAGAGGTCGGTGTGCTTTAGAACATCTCGAGATCTTGACACAAACTCTGCAGTTTCGAGGTCGCCAGTCAGTATTGGAGTGAATACCGATGTCCTAATATATGCCACGTCACCGGTCAGAGAGTTTTGAGAATTATGAGCATTGTATCTATACAATGTGCCAGAAACGAAAAATCCATTTTGTATACCACTTTTTGACACAACCTCACTCAATGTCTGGAGCGGACATCTGAGTCTATCGAGACAATCAATTGAAACAGGCCCAACATCTCCAAATTTTTCCTGGTAATCAAGCTCAATTCTAAAAAACATAAACTACAAATTTGGCAAAACATATTTTGGTTGTGTGTTGAGTGGACAAGTTGCGCATGGGCTTGATCCTTCCATGAAATCCAATGCAGCACTATATGTAGACGAGTACAAATTACCTTCATAAACAATAACACCGGTAGGAGATGGTTCTGACTCAAGTGATATCTTGACTGTATCAAAAATACGACCAACCGATTCACCTTTGAGATGCTCAAGAGGGCAAAATGCCTTTGGTCCCTCGAATTCGCATTCAAAATTTACTGAACCTACCTTTTTTCCAACTGATTTGCCATGATCAATATTTATATACGGATAATCCAGCGAAACCACATATCTTTCTGTAATTTGTTCACTCATAAAAATCGCTAATACTACTTTTCTTGAGACAACTATTTGTAAGAGTGATATGAGTAGTAAGTAAATGCTATAATTACTCATAAGTATTTTGACACTATGCAAACTCTAAAAGGATTTCGAGATTTCTTAGGACGCGAAGCCAGAGAGAGGTATTGGCTTATAAATATTTTTCGTCAGGTTTTTGAATCGCAGGGATTTGAGCCTCTTGAGACTCCAGCTTTGGAATATGAAGAACTTCTTCTTGGTAAGTACGGACCAGAAGCTGATAAATTACTTTACGGCTTCACAGACAGAGGCGGCAGAAGGATATCTCTTCGATACGATCAAACAGTACCAACCGCAAGAGTTACTGCACAATATCGGAACGAGCTACTATTTCCATACAAAAGATATCAGATCCAGCCAGTCTGGCGCGCAGACAAACCACAAAAGGGTAGGTTTCGAGAATTCAATCAGTGTGACATTGACATAATTGGCTCAAGCTCATATGTCGCAGATTCACAAATCCTTAGCACTGTTGCTCAAGTCTTTGCAAAACTTGACGTGGAAGTAAAAATCAAAATCAACGACAGACAAGCGCTCATAAATCTTATTTCATCAGTCGGTATTGAAGAGTCACAAGTGAAATCTGTTATCCAAACACTCGACAAGCTCGACAAAAAAACTAGTGATGAGGTAATAGCAGAACTTCGAGAGAAGGGTATTGGTCCAGAAACTTGTGAAAGACTATTTGAAGCAATAGGAGCTGCCAAACCTCCCGATAACCTCACAAAGATAATAAATCTAGCCAAGACACTAGGTGTATTAGAAAATACGATTGAATTTGCACCATCACTAGCGAGGGGCCTTGATTACTACACGGGTATGATTTTTGAGATCACAATTAATGGATACACTGGAGGGTCAGTTGGGGGTGGAGGACGATACGACAATTTGCTTAAGACTTTAGTTGGAATGGACTCACCTGCTGTTGGTATGGCATTTGGTTTTGACAGGCTCATGGATGCGCTTCGAGAGCTTGGAAAGATACCAAGCAATACATCTTCTGGGACAAAAGTCCTTGTGACAATCTTCAATCCTGACACTGCTGAATACTCAGCATCAATCATAAGATTGCTGAACAAAAGTGGAATATCTTGTGAGCTTTATTCAGATTCATCCAAGAAGTTTGAAGCCCAAATCAAATATGCACTTGCCAAAAATATTCCTTACATTGTGATTGCGGGGCCAGATGAGGTAGAACGCAAAATGGTAAAGCTCAAAAAACTAGATGATAAAACTCAAGAAGATCTCTCAATCCCTGATCTAATAGAAAAACTCAAAACCTAGCAAGCGCACTCTTTGACCTATAGTGTTTCTATGCTATAATATAAAACTCAATAAATAAAGAAATAAAAAAACTAACAAAATAATAAAACGCTATTTTGTTGATTTTTTAGTTTATCATTTTTTCGTATTTATCTTCCTGTGCGTATCAATCCAGACATTGCTATTATCGAGTTTTATCCAGGAGTTGGAGGAGAAGAGTCCAAGATTTGGATGGCTGATCTCATAAACTCCTATACTAGATTCGCCAATCGAAATCTTTTCAAAGTCACTCAGCTTGATGATTTTGTCATCAAAATCAAAGGACCAAATGCCTTTGAGCTTTTCAAAAACGAGACTGGGGTCCACAGAGTACAACGCATTCCTGACACAGAACGCAAGGGAAGGGTTCATACCTCAACTTGCGTGATAGTCGTGCTACCACAAATCATCCAAAGCGACATAAGAATAAGCCCAGCAGATATAGAGCTTCAATTTTATCGGGCAGGCGGACATGGAGGACAAAACGTCAACAAAGTCGCTTCTGCTGTGCGTATCATCCACAAGCCAACTGGAATTGTCGTGACATGTTCTAGAGAAAGAGAGCAACGTGCCAATAGACAAGTTGCTATGGATCTTCTGGCAAGTAAACTTTATACCATGGAAGAAGAGAAAAAAAGAGGTGTTACAAACTCACTTGTGGCAAATGCGGCGCTGTCAGGTGAGAGATCAGAGAAAATCAGAACCTACAATTTTCCACAAAACCGGCTTACAGATCACAGGATCGGCAAAAGCTGGCACAACCTGGATCGCATCATAGATGAGGGTAAATGGGAAGAAATCTTCTTGGGGATATAAAACCCATACGCACAATATATGGCAAAAGAACAACGACTTCTTACTGAACCAATTTTGGAAGGAACAAATGGGATGGTAGTGGGTTTTAGGGGTGGTGTTTTTAGTTCAATGCCAAAAAGCATTCAGCAACTTGAAAAATATAACGGCGAATCTTCAGATATTCAGATTGAGAGATGGTCCGAAAACCCGCTTCTAGCAGTTTTTGATGGATGCGTTGCTGCTTATGCGCCATACTTCAGACAAATAAAAGAAACCATACTTCAAGGAGGAGTTGCTCTAATCGATAAACCGCCAAGAAAGTCAAATAGGCATTTGAACATAGACTATTCACTAACAGAATACCTAATAAGAACTACCAATATTCCAAATATATTTGTAAATGATATAGAAGCTAGATCAACTGAACCAAAAAGTTATGATATTCCGAAAGCCGATGTGCAACTCGTCTACGGACAAACCTCAAAGCAAAGAAGGGCTCTTATTGACAATGCATTACAAAGATGGGGTTCACATGCAAAGGTTATTACATTGCCCAGATACATTTCACCACATACGACATCCGAAGTTTGCAGTGCCTTAGGGTGGACCGTTGACGATATAGCGTTTATAAAAGGTCAAGATGCTAGATGGCTGCGTGATTTGGATGTATTCATCCAATTCCTTGGCAATAATGCCAGATTAGGTAGACACCCACAAAATACATTGCCGCCCACTTTGGATGGGTTGGCAGATAGTCTGTCCAGACACATATCAAATCTAATTGATGGTCAGTATGGTGAATCAAGCGATATAATGCTAGACTCTCTTGCAGCTTTGGACAGACACTTAACGGAAACAAGAAAAAGATCTCTCCATTTAGAAAGAATTGCTGAAGGTGAGCTTAGGAAAAACAAACATTTTAACTAAAACATTGCGTCGGCAAAAAGCTGGCACAACCTGGATCGCAACATTGACGAAGGTAAATGGGAAGAAATTTTCTTGGGGATATAATAGAGATTATTCTTGACAAACTATAAAAAGTGATATAATCAAATTCTACTACATGTTCAACAGCATTTAGTAGGAAACAGAAATAAGGGTTTGCTCCTTCAGCCCGCAGGGTTACTCCTATAAGGAATCCCTTAAAAAGGAGCTTTTTTTGTATTTTTTACATAGATATGTCTCAAAAAAACCTTATCTATACGTTAGGTCTAGACATTGGGATTGGTTCGGTGGGATGGGCAGTGGTTGAAAATAGACATGATGAAGCTCAAAATAGATATGTACCATACAGACTTGTAGACACAGGTGTCCGACTATTTGATGTAGCCGAAGTGCCAAAAACCGGTGAATCACCAACAAAAGCCCGCAGATTAGCAAGAAGCAATAGAAAGAGACTACATCGAAGAAAGGTTCGGCTACAAACTACAAAAAAAATACTACTGAGCTATGGAATTATTAAATCTATAAATGACATAAATGAACAATATTCGAAGGGAGCAGACCTCTATAAATTGCGAGTAGAGGCTCTCGACAAGTTAATAACAGATGCTGAATTGTCCATATGTGTACTTCAACTGATAAAGAGGAGAGGGTTTAAGTCTTCAAGAAAGAATATCGATCTGGACAACGGGGGAGAGTATAAAGATGTCCTAAATGCAAATACTCAGAGACTACAGGACAATGGCTATCGAACTGTGGGTGAAATGCTGTACAAAGACTCAGTGTTTGAGAAAAGAAAGAGAAACACAACAGAAAGCTATATTGCTATGTGTCAGAGAAAAGATCTTGGAGATGAGCTGCGCAAAATCCTGATCCAGCAACAATTTTTTGGTAATAATAAGATAAATAGCGAACTTATTAAAGAGATTCTTGAGACTTTTAACGAACAAAGAAGTTTCTCAGATCCAGAGGTGTTACAAAAAATGGTAGGTAAATGCACTTTAGAGCCTAATGAGTACAGAGCACCAAGAAACTCTATCACATTTGAAAAATTTCAACTCCTCCAGTCATTACGTAATCTCAAGCTATATGAAAAAAGTGCAGGTAGAGAGGAGTTTTCGTTGGATGACGCTGATATCAAAAAAATATTCGATAAAGGATTCGAACACAGCAAGCTTACATACGCACATATCAGAAAAATCCTATCGCTACCTGAAACCACACGGTATTCTAGATTTAAGTACAAGTACGCTAAGCTAACTGGGAACAAGCTCTCACCTGAAGATGTGAAAATAGAAAATACTAAATTCTTTGAGCCAAAGGGTTATAAGGCTATAGAAAAAGCTTTTAGTGGTTACATTATTTGGAATGATCTTAAAAACAACGACGATATACTAGATACAGTTGCTGAAGCTCTTACATACAACAAAACAGAAGATGATATTCAAAAATTTCTAAAAGGAAAAGGTGTAGACCAAGAGATTATAGATGTCTGTGCCAAGATAAAAACATTTTCAAAATTTGCTCACTTATCTATCACAGCTCTTAGGAAGATAACGCCTCACTTGTTCAAAATGACGTATGACAAAGCATGTGAAGAGGCAGGCTATGACTTTCGAGGAAAAGTAGCTAAGAAGTTTAACATGATGCCGAGGATTCTTACTACAGATCCTGGGTCAAATGACTCAAAAAATCCATATATCATTGGTGATATTAGAAGCCCAGTTGTGATGAGAGCGCTATCTCAGACTCGCAAAGTGATTAATGCAATAATAAGCAAATATGGTCAACCTGCATATGTAAATATCGAACTGTCTCGTGATATGTCAAAATCTCGTAAAGATAGACAAATACTACAGAAACAAATAGAAGCTAATGAATCAGAAAGAAACGCAGTGATTGAGAGGTTAAAAAGTGAGTTTGGAATAGATTTTCCTACTGGTGGAGACATTCTAAAGTATCGACTTTATACTGAACAGGGCTACACTTGCGCATACTCTCTAAAAACAATACCTATCGATGCTTTGTTTGACAATAATCGCACACAAATTGATCACATCCTACCATATAGCAGATCTCTTAATGATAGCTACTCCAACAAAGCTCTTGTTCTTGTAGAAGAAAACCAAGAAAAGCGAAATTTCACACCTATTGAATATATTAGGAATAAATATGGGAAAGATAGCCAGCATGAAAAAAAATTTAGACTGTGGGTGGAGGAGAGATTCTCATCTGATAAGTTAAAAAAGAAAAGAGCAAATTTTCTAGAGGAAAATTTGCCCGACATCGAACTTCAGTCTTTCATAGATAGAGACCTAAACGATACAAGATACGTAAGTAGAGAGATAAAAAATATACTTGAGAATCACCTAATATTCAGTGAAATTGATCAAGGCAAAAAAACAAGCATCCGAAGAGTCTTTACATTTCAGGGATTTTTCACTGCTTTCCTAAGAAGGAACTTAGGCATACCAAAGGACAGATCGGAAACACACAGGCATCATGCAATGGATGCAGTTATACTCGCAATATCAGACTACTCACTCATGAAACGAATTGCAGATAAATACAAAAGTAAGGAATTGCATCTACATACAGGAGAGAAAGTAGTCGAGCCATGGAAAGGCTTTAGGGAGGATGCGCTTGCGAGAGTATATGGAGATGAAATAGGTGTGTATAAGAACAATAACAAACTTGCTGAGCTATATAGCGACATAGTCCATAACATCAAGCCTCTTTTTATCTCAAGAGCTCCGAACCACAAAGTGACTGGTGCGGCACACGAGGCAAGTCTATTACCACCAAGAGAGTTACCTGATGGAGTAATGCTAAATCAAGGTAGGGCAGTAGCAAAAAATGACAGCATGGTGCGTGTGGATGTCTTCCAAAAAGACAACAAGTATTTCTATGTACCTCTATACGTGGCAGACACCACAAAAAAAATACTTCCAAACAAAGCCACAACAGGCGCAGATATCTCAAAATGGATAGAAATGACCTCAGACTATAGATTCCTATTTTCAATATACCCAAATGATTACATAAGGATCAAAGATGATGGCGAGATTACCGAAGGATACTATGTAAAAATCCACAGAACAAATTGTCAGATATCGATTAACCCTCATGATAAGCTATTAAAAAACAGCGAAGGCAAGACAATTCATCTCACAAAGGTTGCAAAAAATGTTGAATATATTAAAAAATATTCAGTAGATATTTTTGGCAATTTGCACGAAATTAAGATGGAAAAGAGACAGCCCCTGTGCAAACATCAAAAGTTGCCCTCATGACATGGCATACCGAAACATATACATCACAAAGCCCTCAAGTATATCTATTGAACAAAACAACCTCTCAATAAGTCAAGAAGATGTGCATATCCGAGTGCCAATAGAAGATATGCTCACGATCATGTTGGAAGACAGAAGCACTAGTTTCTCGTCGTATGCCCTCGCCAAGCTTGCCGAAAATGATGTCCTTATATATTTCTGCGATAGGACTCATTTGCCCTGTGCTGTACTCACTCCATTTGCTCTTCATACTGTGCAAGTCAAAAGAATACGGCAACAGATTAATATATCAACACCCATTAAGAAGCAAATATGGAAAGAGATCGTAAAAGCAAAAATCGTAAACCAATCTCTTTGTCTCAAATACACAAATAGTGAGCATGAAGATATTGAGGGGTATACCAAGCGGGTTTTATCTGGTGACAGCAACAATATCGAGGCGCAAGTTGCAAGAAAGTACTTCAACCGCCTTTTTGGTGAAGATTTCACCCGCGATCAAGACTGTCTAATAAATAGTTGCCTCAACTACGGATACGCAATACTGCGAGGGCTCGTAGCAAGATCGCTTGTGGTGCATGGTTTTGAACCAAGTCTTGGTGTGCATCACAAAAATGAACTAAACAACTTCTGTCTTGCAGACGATCTGATCGAACCTCTGCGACCCATAGTGGATTTATTTACTAAAAATATAAATATTAACAGCATTACATCTACCTTAGATAGAGGTCTAAAAGCGCGTCTGTATGATATAATCAACCATACTATAAGTTTTAGTAATGAAACTCATAGTGTGGCAACTGCGACTGACCTTATGATCGAGTCGCTCGTCAGGAGCATAGACTCAAATGATCCAAGGCATCTACAATTCCCCACACTACAAGAGCTTCATAGACACTCTTATGAGTAAGTTTATGAGAATAATGGTTTTTTTTGATTTGCCCGTGGATAAGCCCAAAAAACGCAAAATTGCTACAAAGTTTCGAAAATTCTTGCTCGAAGACGGGTACGACATGCTGCAGTACAGCGTATACTGCAGGATATGCAATGGACCAGACACAGTTGGCAAGCATATGGTGCGGTTAGAATCAAGACTACCCGATGAAGGATCAGTTCGAAGTCTTGTAGTTACTGAAAGACAGTATGGAGACATGAAGATACATGTGGGTGCGCATACAGACGAAGAAAAATACCTTACAGACAGCCTATTTACACAGCTATGATCGAAATTTTTCTCTACAAAAATAGAACCTGGACTATTGCCAGGCTCTATACCCACAGACGATTATAGCTCAACAGAATTTAGTAGGAAACAGAAACCTACACAAACACCATTGAAAATATAATGACATTATAGCTCAACAGAATTTAGTAGGAAACAGAAACGGGATTTGACCAGAATGAAAAGACATTGGTATTATAGCTCAACAGAATTTAGTAGGAACAGAAACGCACTGTTCGCGCTGATGATCGCCGGCGTCATTATAGCTCAACAGAATTTAGTAGGAAACAGAAACCGACAAGTGCTGGTACTGTAATACGGTACTTCATTATAGCTCAACAGAATTTAGTAGGAAACAGAAAATTTGTCAAAGCGGAGAATTATCATTCTGCAAAATCATTATAGCTCAACAGAATTTAGTAGGAAACAGAAACTATAGGCTCGTTCGTAATACTCATCGTCAATTATAGCTCAACAGAATTTAGTAGGAAACAGAAACCTTAGGTTGCTATCAACTAAACTGATACTCAAACAATTATAGCTCAACAGAATTTAGTAGGAAACAGAAACACTCGGTGCAGATGAACACAGACAGCAAGCACTATTATAGCTCAACAGAATAGTAGGAAACAGAAACGCATATAAATAGTTTATAATTTGACTGATAAAGATTATAGCTCAACAGAATTTAGTAGGAACAGAAACCAACATAATCATCTCCAGAAAAATGACATGTATTATAGCTCAACAGAATTTAGTAGGAAACAGAAACTTAGGCTGAGCCGCTGTTGGTGCTTCGGCTATTATACCAACAGAATTTAGTAGGAACAGAAACGGACATATAGCAGGAAACAATAAACCCTTACCCATTATAGCTCAACAGAATTTAGTAGGAAACAGAAACACTAGAACTAGTTTTGTGTTATAGCATTGCAAAATATGATATTCCAGGTATAATTGGACCTTGTACACCTATGAAAAAAGGAATTCACCCACAAATATTTGATGATGTAGTCGTGACTTGCACAGGATGTGGAACATCATTTACTACTTTGTCTACCAAACACAGCATTTCAGTACACGTGTGCTCAAAATGCCATCCTTTTTATACAGGTGAACAAAGATTCATAGATACAAAAGGTAAAGTAGAGAAGTTCCAGAAGAAGATGTCACAAGCCAAAGTATACAAAGCATCACAAGAAGAAAAGAAATCCAAGAAAAACAAAGACCAAAAAGAGGTCAAATCTCTGAGAGAGCTCCTCTCAGATATGTGATCAGTTAAAAACTGATCATCCCGCCGATAGGTGGATATGTTAATAGATCTCTCCACCCCCGACATAAAATGTCGAGGAGTCGAGATGACGCTGTTAAAGACATAACAAACAAACCGTCAAAGTCGTGTCACATAGACTTCAGGTTCGAAATAAGCCAAAATGGCTTATCGAGTTGTAAAACAACATTATAAAGTTTCCTGAACGAGTAACACTTATGCCAAGTAATAAAAAAATAGACGCTGTAAAGCGCATCCAAACCACAATAGAAGAAAACAAAAATATTGCCCTCATAGGCATTGACAAGACCAAACATACAAGTCTTGAAACCCTAAGAAAAGCTCTTCGCAAAGCAAATGGATCAATTACTGTAAGCAAAACCTCACTACTTGAAAAGGCTTTTGAAAAAGTAAGTGATTTTGCAGAGTTCCAAAAATCTGCTTTCCCAATCAAAAACAATACTGCTCTCGTGTCACTCAAAGGCGACTGGAGTGCAGGCCTCAAGGCAATTCATGAATTTGCAAAAAAGGAAACATCTGTATTTTTCAAAGCAGGCTTTTTTGATGCAGTAACTTATGACAAAAAAGCGCTTGAAAAACTAGCCCAACTACCAGGCAAGTCAGAACTGCTTGCTAAGGTGATTGGTTCTATGAAGAGTCCTGTATATAGACTTGACACAGCAGTGAAGTTCCCAATGACATACTTTGTACAAGTTCTAAAGGCAAAAGCTGAGAAGGGAGCATAATTTTGTTCATAAGGTTCGTAAAGTTCATAATGTTATAAAGTAAAAATCCTTACAAACCTTAAAAACCTTATAAACTTTTAAACTAAACACGTTAATTATTAAATTTATTAATTTATTGTTTTATTAAATATGGCAGATGTACAACTTTCTGAAAAGCTTCAGAAAATCGCAACCGAAATAGAAGCTTTGACAGTAGTCGAAGTGGCAGACCTCGCCAAATATCTCGAAGAGAAATTTGGTGTCACAGCAATGGCAGCAGTAGCAGCCCCAGCAGCAGGTGGAGCAGCAGCCCCAGCAGAAGAGAAGACTGCTTTCACAGTAGTCCTCAAAGATGGTGGAGCAAACAAACTCAATGCAATCAAAGTAGTTCGTGAAATCAAGCCAGAGCTTGGACTCATGGATGCTAAGAAACTCGTTGAGTCAGCACCACAAGACCTTCTCGTTGATGTCAAAAAAGACGTCGCAGAAGATGCTAAGAAGAAACTCGAAGCAGCCGGTGCAAAGGTTGAGTTAAAATAATTCGTTTATTTTAACGAAATCCTGATGAAAATCAGGATCTTGCAATAAAATCCCGTAGCAATACGGGATTTTTTAATTACATCCAAAGCGAAATCCCGTCGCCTGCCCGCCTTTGGAGGGAAGGACGGGATCCAGCCTTAAAAAAGAATTTAACCAATAACCCGCTCACGAAATGAGCGGGTTATTTTATATATAATCCAGAGAGAAATATCATCGAAAGATGGTATCTAGCGATTAAAATGAAACCAACAAAACCCCGTTCATGAAACTGAACGGGGTTTTTATTTGTCAAAAACTCTCTTTCTGGACAATGTCCTTTTTGGTTGAAATTCATGTAGAATATGTAGTTTCTTATGCATCAGATTCCACATCTTTTGAAAAAAATTCCAAAGTCGACCATTGAGATATTTTTTTTTGGAATGATTTTCACTATTTATTTCATGTCATCAGTAGGAATCATGAATACTATGGATGGAGCGCAATACTACACTACAGAAGCACTTATCCAATACAATGATGTCAATCTTAGACCAATGACAAAATACGAACATTTTTTTTCTAAGAACGATTTGGCCTATGACGGAAACAAAATTCTTCCTCTTCGTGGAGTTCATCAATCAATTATTGCCATGCCCCTACATTTTCTATCAAGATTTTTCGCCCCTTACGTCAGCACGAATGATTTTCCAATCAGTATTTCTTCTGCAAGAGATTTTGCTTATGAGCTAACCATTACTGGGCTATACTCACTTTTTAGCGTTTTAGGTGTTTATTTTGTATTCAAAACACTGCAAACTATTGGCATCAGTCGAAAAATGTCATTTTTCACTTCATTTGTATTAGCATTTGGCACTCCAGTATGGAAATATGCTACGGCTTATATTAGACAAGGCATGATATTCTTATTTTTTGCTTTTACCTTGTATGTATTTGCTAGATGTTTATTCAAGAATAATAAAAACAATATCTTGCCTATATCAATTTGGTTATTAATTTTACCGTTTTCTTTCGGAATTGATCCAATAGGATTTGCTTCAGTGTGTGGAGCGATTGCTATATTTATACTTTTATTAATAAAAAACAAAAAAAGGCACAAGTTACCTTCGAATCCTTTTAAATCTAAAAATATTAGAATTAGTATTTTATTTATTGTAATCTTTATAACTTCCTCAGCTTTCGTGTTATTTACTAATTTCTACTTTTTCAAATCACTGATGTCTACACAATATGAAAAATACCCCCCCTTTGCAACTGTTCCAAAGGATAAATTGCTCAGTGTAGTTTTTGGGACACCTATTTATCCCACAATATTTTACGTTCTCTTTGGTTCATCCGCACTACCTGTCGAAATTTTTGAAAATACGTTAAAGTATCCAGAAATATCAAAAGTGGTTTCAGTACCATATGCAATTCGATATGAATTTTATGGCATATTTATAATCACACCAATATTTCTGCTGATTTTTGCGTCCATTTATAGCTTTTTTAAGTATGCTTCGAAAAAACAGAAATTTATGTATGCCTTTAGTTCTATTATTACAATAATATTTATTATACCAACTGTGATGTGGCACGCTTTCCATGCACCCAACAGTTATGATCTAAAGTATTTTTATCCTATATTTGCAAATTTATCTATATTATTTGCCATCTCACTAAAATACTGGCCAGCTATTAAGACATCAAGCGTATTCAAATACGCATTTATTTTACTTTTTATATTAACAATTTTTTTTGGCTTTATAGGGGTTCTCAACGCGTATCCATCTTATATGACTGGCGAACGCCGCATATGGATAAACACTCCATTTCACCTAATTAGACTATTTTCTACGCCAACAAAAACCATGATTGACGCTGTATTTGCCAATAGAGCAAATATATTCGTTCCAGTTCTATTGACTGGATTTGCAATAATTATAAACTTTGTCTATCTACAATTTGATAAACGAAAAAGAAATCTTGCAACCAAAAAAGGAGACTAATCGATCTTACTTATTCGATATTTTGAGAATTTTTGCATGTGGCATTGTGTATATTTGGCACAACCTTCAGATGTATCACATAAAAGATGATGTGCACAAATATTTCTCATATACAATAAAGACACCTGCCAAAACAATATTTACTGACTTTTACTACACTCTTGTTAATTTGGGTTTTTTGAATCTTGGCTATATAGGAGTGGGTATATTTTTTATGCTAAGTGGATACTTTATTACACAAAGTGTCCAGAATTCTACCAATGCAAAAGTCTTTATTTCAAAAAGACTTATGAGAATTTTACCTTCAATTTTAATAGCAAGTTTGCTAATTTTAACTATTCAAAAATTGCATTTAGAAAATCTGGGTGTAGGTTATATATTTGATATAAAAAAATTGGTCTTAAATATCTTACTTATTCATGATTTTTTCCCTCCAACATCAAGCATCGATCCCGCTTGGTGGACTTTGCTCACGGAGATAAAATATTATTTAGTTACATTTATCCTATTTAGACAGTTTGGTCAAAAGCGGGAGAAAATGTTTTTATATAAATATGCATTTTTCGTTCTAGCTTATATCTTAACCATTAAACCTTTATTACAAAATTATCCAACAAATGTTTCTGCTGTACTAAATTCTATAAGAGATAGCTTAATACTCATACCAATTATCTTGACAGGTGAAATACTATTTATTTTGAGAACTTCTCAAAAAAACAACAAAATATATTACATATTTGTTCCATTTTGCCTAATAACCTATGCACTAATGGAATCGAGCAACATTTTTCCAGGCTTTATGCTGATCAATCAGGAAAACTTGAGTAGACTTATAAGCGTGATTATGGGAGCGTTTTTATTTATAATTGTATTTTTGATTTCGCAGCTAAAAACCGTATCAATGCCAAAGCTAGTTATTGTATTTAGTGTATTATCAAAAATTTCACTAGTAACTTTCCAAATATATCTTATTCATCAAGTGATGGGGCACATCTTTTTGAATTATTTGCTACTTGGGTTCAGATTGGAATACTGGCTTTCTCAGACAATTACATTTACCATTATTTTGATTTTTGCTTTTTCCATTAACCAAATAAGTAAAAAAATGATCAAATTTTTTCGGATATTCGAAAATAAAGCCTCTTATTTTTTTAGTTTTAGCAAATTCTTATAGCTAATTTCGTATAAACTGTACGAATTATTTTGATATATTTTTTTTGCTTTGAAATTTTTTTCAACCAAAGATTCATACTCAGGATTCACTAGTGATAGATCTCCTTTTTGATAAGGTCCGATAATAAGTAATCCATCTTCTTTGAAATCTAATATTCTGGCAATAGGGAAAATAGGACGCATAGTTTCTGTTGCCACTTCGGTAACTAAAAATGTTCCGGCGTAATACAATCTTTTTGAACCGACTTTATTGCCATTTAAAATTTTCACAACTTCTTGTAAGTCTTTCCATGAAAATATTGGTGAAAAAACGAATCCTTGTAGGGTATTCGGTGTCAAGCCGATAATATTTTTGGACCAAAGATAATTTACATATGATTTATTTATAACAGGAGATATGTTAGCACTTTCATTAAAAATAATTGACAATATAATGATGCCAATAATCGTCATATAGATAGACCACATTGATCTCTGAATACTTTCCATTAACACATGTGAAAAAATAATGGTCATTAGTAAAACTAGAAGAATCAGTCCTACCCACGTATGACGAAGCCATCCTGACCAGGCCAGAAATGAAAACCAAATATAGTTAACAAGAAACATGAGATAAAAACCTAGCAAGTAAATTTTTTTAGCATTAATTTCTGACTTTTTAAATAAAAATATTGGTGTTAGAACCAAAATGATGAAATAAAATAAATAATGAACATTTCCCAGATTCTCAAGTACTTGAGACTTTGTTAAAATGTAACCCAAATCTAATCTACCAAAACCCCCTCCACCTGTTTGCCAGTGCATTGTAAAATCTTTTATAATAGCCATATATTCCAGCTTTCCAAATAACAGATTCATAAAAACGTATTGATATAAGAAAAAAAGAACAATAGGAAAAAGCGCTCCCAAAATGAAAGAAAAATACAGTCTAAAAGAGTTTAGCAATTTACTGATCTTAAATTCATTTCGAGGCCAAAAAAATATAAAAATGCATGGAAGATACATGGCTGACAAATATTTTGTAGCAATAGCCATTCCAAAAACCAAACCGCTTAACAATATTTTATTTTTTGTTAATGATTTTGTAAAAAAATATTGCAGTAAAGTTATCGAAATTAGAATATATGCAAGTGCTAATTGTTCACTGAACCCTTCAAAAGAATAATTGATATATATGTCAGGTCTAAACCATAATATTATTGTGAATAAAGCTAAAGAAAAGTATCCTCCAAATGTATATGCTAAATGAAGTAATAAAATTAACATTAATAAGAAACCTAACAAAGGAATCGCTCTATATTGCCAAAAACCAAAGCCGAAAAATTTCATTATTATTGCTTGGGGCAACATGTATCCTAGTCCAACAGTTACTCCACCCGGAAAATAACTTCTTCCAACTTTATCTTGCACCGAATACCTATTATGGATACTAGGAGACACTGTAGTTGATAAAATAGATGTGTTCGTATTGGATGCATATAGACCATATTTCGATATGTTTTTTGCGACACCCAAGTACCAAGCGCTATCATGCTCTACACCCACATCCTGAGTTTTTAAAAAGATTAGTATTCTAAACAAGAATATAAAGGCAATGAGCAATATGATCGCGGTACTATGTTTTATTTGAACAGTTTGCAATCTATTGATGAATGAATTTGTATGATGTTTAATCATAAGAATATTCAAGAACTATTGGAATTAGGGTACTTACGAAATCTAATCTGTATAAGTTCAAATAGTGTTGGGATTATTACTTGCACAATATTAACTCTGGTGTCTGAGTCATTAGTCCATTCCACTGGCATTTCTTTGACTCTATAATTCATTTTTCTGGCCAAAAAAAGAACTTCACTGTCGAAAGCCCATCTATTAACTTTTGACAAAGAAAAAATTCTGTCTGCTGCAGAAGCTCTAAACAGCTTGAACCCACATGTGAAGTCTGAAACCCAGGTATTGAGGATTATTTGTGATACAAAAGTGAAACATTTCCCTAAATTTTCTCTAACAAAGGACTGTCTTTTGATAAGGACCGCCATCCCATTTTTGCGAGTTGCGATTATGATATCTGAATTATCTAACTCCACGATTGCAGGTTTTAGGTATTTTATTGGCGTTGCAAGGTCTATATCAAGAAAAACTTTCAGCTGACCCTTAGAAGCCGTCATTCCTTTTGCCACAGCGTGCCCTTTACCGTAGTTTTTGTCCGAAATTAAAATTTTATTTTTTGGACACCTCTTCAGAATTTCAGAAGCCAAGTTGACTGTATCGTCCACACTACCATCATCAACCACTACTATTTCGTAGTCCGGGATATTATCCTTACAATAATCTAATATTTCATTGAGATTGTAAATTCTTTTGGCTTCATTGAAGACAGGTATTACGATCGAAACAAAAGGGATAAGATCAGAATGTGCGGAAATGCTTTTGTCTGATCTCATATCATTTTTTTCTAGCAATGCAAATTACTGATGTTCCAAAGGGGATAACTACTGAGAATCCTACTAATATTCTTTCGAGTTTTGAGAGAACAGTGCCAATAATCTGAATTGCTGGATTTGAATTATCAAAATCTGAAGTGTATTTCTCGGCTGGTTTTTTTGATTTGAAATACCTAAAGATCAAGGCAGGGATTAATAGGTATGAGAAATGATACGTTGTAAATACCACTTCAAATCCAAATTTATTAAGAGCATCACTCAACGTTTTCTTTGTGTATCTTCTCTTATGATGCAATATCTCATCCCACTTGCTCCATAAAAACCCAAATGCAGGGACATTTACTATCAAATAACCTTCGTTTTTGAGAATTCGATTTACCTCCACGAGATCAGTTTCATCTATATGTTCAAGCACATCAAGCATCGTAACAATATCATAATTAGAATCATTGAAAGGCATATGATTTGCACTTGATTTGAAGACGTTTTGTAAACCACGCTTTTTGGCAAAAAGAATAGCTTCATCAGACATGTCTATGCCAGAAACATCACCAAATTCTGAGAAGGTTTCTATATTTTTTCCAGTTCCACAACCTACATCAAGTATTCGTTTCTGATACTTTGTATGTAACACAAACTTTTTTATAAGCAGTTTGACCATCTCACGCTTGGCAATATGCCAAAAGTGTGTGTCTTCTTGTTTGTACAAATCTTGATACAAGTCAACTCTCATAATATTTGAAAAACTTGATTATCATATCACAGGCAATGGGTTATGTAACAATAATATAGAGATTAAAAATATCGTCTCATATACAAAGAACTCTTATTAAGAATTACATACATATCCCTTTGCACAATGCTATAGGTTCTAGGACAAAAAACATTGCCGTAGCAATCCAAACTACCACTTTCTTTCCCATGATTTTTTTGGTATGATTAGCACCCTATGGCTAACAAAAACAGTGATTATGGAGCATCCTCAATAGTCGTTCTTGAAGGTCTGGAACCAGTAAGAAAACGACCAGGAATGTATATAGGTACAACCAGTCAACAAGGTGTCAATCATTGTCTGCAGGAGATCGTTGACAATTCCATAGACGAGGCACTCGCTGGATTTTGTAAAAATGTACGAATCGTAATCCAAGAAGATGGCTACATGACAGTATACGACGATGGACGAGGTATACCTGTTGACATAAATCCCAAATACAAAGTATCGGCCTTGGAACTTGCCCTCACAAAGCTCCATGCAGGAGGGAAGTTTGAGGGCTCTGCCTACAAAATATCAGGAGGACTTCACGGTGTAGGTGCTTCTGTTGTGAACGCGCTTTCATCACATGTGATCGTCGAGGTTCGAAAAGAAGGTAAACTCTATAGACAAGAATACAAAAGAGGCATCCCACAAGGTCCACTCAAAGTATTCAAAGAATCCATGCTTGGATTTGATGTCAAAAACGGCACAGCGTACAGTTTCCTTCCAGATCCAGAGATTTTCAAAGAAACCACTGAGATCAATTACAACTCATTCAAAAAACTCATCAAAGAGAGAGCATTTCTTGTGAGTGGACTTTCATTCAAGATAGAAAACAAGAAAAATGGCGACAGATGTGCATACCTTTTTGACAGTGGAATAATTTCTCTCGTAAACGATTTGAACCGAGACAAAAAGACCCATCATGACGTCATCTATTTCAAAAAACAATCAGCAGAAGGAGACAAAGAGGTCGAAATAGCAATCCAATTCAATGACGGCATCTCAGAAACTGTGCAAACATACGTCAACGTCATAAATACTACAGAAGGTGGAACACATCTCACGGGTTTTAAGACAGCTCTAACCCGTGTAATCAATTCTTATGCCAAAAAGAATTTGGCAGAAAAAGACTACAAAGAATCATTCACCGCAGACGACATAAAAGAAGGTCTTACTGCTGTTGTATATGTGAAAATGCCATCCACCAATCTTCAGTTTGAAGGTCAAACTAAGACCAAGCTTGGCAATAGCGAAGTGCAGACATTTGTCCAACAAGTAACTGGAGAATACTTGGATGTATATTTTGAAGAACATCCAAAAGAAGCAAAAGAGATTTTGGGCAAGATCAATTTGGCTCAAAAAGCTAGACTCGCGGCAAAAGCTGCCAAAGACGCAGTGCTTCGCAAAGGTGCTTTTGAAGGTTTAGGTTTGCCAGGAAAGCTTGCAGATTGTCAGGAAAAAGATCCTACACATTCAGAACTATTTATCGTTGAGGGAGACTCCGCAGGTGGGTCAGCCAAACAAGGTAGGGATCGCAAATTCCAGGCAATTCTGCCACTTCGAGGAAAAATACTTAATACCGAAAAGGCCTACCTTGACAAAGTGCTTGGTTTCCGCGAAATCAAAGATTTGGTTATTGCACTTGGCATGGGAATTGGAGAGACAGTTGATTACGGCAAACTTAGATACCACAAAGTGGTTATTATGACAGACGCCGACGTAGACGGAGCACACATCAGAACCCTTATTCTGACATTTTTCTTCAGACACATGCCAGATGTTCTTGCAAAAGGACACGTATACATCGCTCAGCCTCCACTTTTTAAGATAACTCATGGTAAGAAAATGGAATACGCATATTCAGAAGAACAAAGAGATCAAATCATGGACAAATGGGAAAAAACTTCTGCAACTGACAATAAGAAATTCGATCGTGAAGCAGTTGTTGTGCAAAGATACAAAGGTCTTGGAGAAATGAACCCAGAACAGCTTTGGGAAACAACAATGAATCCAAACAACAGATCAATGAAAGTGGTCACTGTAGAAGATGCTCAAGAAGCAGACCATGTATTTTCTATGCTTATGGGAGACGAAGTCCCACCAAGAAAGAAATTTATCATTTCACACGCAAAACTGGCGAATTTGGACATCTAAAGGATACAAATTGAAAAAATAAGAAATAGAGAAATTGAAAAGGAACAAATAGCGCTAAAATCATTTACTTAATTTAAATGAGCAAAAAATTTCCTAACGGATTCAAAGACTTATTAGTCTGGCAGAAAGCAAAAAATTTAACAATTGAGATATATAAAGATTATAAAGACCAGAGAGATTTTTCTTTTCGAGATCAGATTCAAAGAGCATCAGTCTCTATTATGAACAATATCGCTGAGGGGTTTGACAGGTACAGCGACAAAGAGATGTGATACTTTCTAAGGGTTTCAAAGGGTTCCTTAGGTGAGATTGAATCGATGAATGAGCTGGGATTTGAACTGGGTTACATTACAGAGGATAAGCATCAAAGAACTATCGAGTTAATATCAGAAGTAAGATCTCTTATAATTTCATATATTTCAAATATTCATCAAAAAACAAATTTAGTTTCTTAGAGAATTTATCATTTTATTATTTTTTCATTTTTTTATTTTATGGATATAACTAAATTAAAGATCGGTGATAAAGCACCAGAGATAGTGCTAGCAATTATTGAGATTCCAGAAAATAGTGGAGTCAAATATGAGATAGACAAAGATACAGGCATTGTAATGGCAGATAGATTTTTGCATGGAGCGAATGTGTTTCCATTCAATTATGGATTCATTGCTGGAACTCAAGGTGAGGATGGCGATCCACTTGACGTGATTGTTGTGTCGTCAGCTGAGATGGCACCAGGAACAGGCATCAAGGTCCGACCTGTAGGAATGCTTGAGATGACAGATGAAGAAGGCCCAGATGCCAAAATAATCGCAGTACCAGTTGAGAAGGTTGATCCTTTCTATGCACATGTAAAAGAAGCAAATGATATCGATGAGCCAACCAGACTGAAGATCAAACATTTCTTTGACACATACAAAATGCTTGAAAATGGAAAATGGGTCAAGACTGGAAAATTCTTAGGCAAAGCCGAAGCAATCAAAGAGATTCAGAAGAGTGTGAAGTGATAGCGAAGGCATAAAGGCCAAAGGCATTTAGGCTTGTAGGCATGTAGACCGAAGGATTCAGTGTTACGAAGTAAAAGATGAAAGGTTCTTAAGGTCCATAAAGTTTGTAAGGATAATTACCTACTTTTATGAGTTGTATTAGTAAATTTGAAGATATCGAAGTTTGGAAGAGAAGTAGAAAATTTACCAATTCAATCTTTATAGCTTTTAGCCACGTTAAGAATTATTCTTTTCGTGATCAAATCGAAAGAGCAGCTGTGTCGATTTCAAATAACATAGCAGAAGGATACGAACGGTCTGGGAATAAGGAATTCGTAAAGTTTTTGTACTATGCCAAAGGCTCAGCAGCTGAGGTAAGATCTATGCTTTACAACGCACGAGATTTAGGCTTAATTACCAACGAAGAGTTTGAAAAACTAAGCTCTGAATCAGTAATTATCGCAAAACAACTATCAAAATTTATAACAACGATTAAAATTTAAAGTAGTTTACTTTACAACCCTTAGAAACATTATCAAAAGGTTTTATTTTTCTTTATTAACTTTAGAAACCTTATAAACTTTACAAACTAATAGCATCTATGTCTGAAAACAACACACCAGAAACAGAAGTAAAAGTTTTGCAAAAAGGCGTTACGTCATCCGGAATAGTCGAAGAGATGAAATCCGCATATCTTGATTATGCTATGAGCGTCATAGTATCTCGCGCTCTTCCTGATGTAAAAGACGGCTTGAAGCCTGTGCATCGCAGAATACTTTATATGATGTACAAGCAAGGATTCACTTCTGGATCAAGGTTTGTGAAGTCAGCCCGTGTTGTGGGAGATGTTCTTGGAAAACTCCATCCACATGGAGACTCAGCAGTCTATGACGCTATGGTTCGTCTTGCTCAAGAATTTTCAATGAGATATCCACTCATTCGTGGACAAGGAAATTTCGGATCAATTGACGGTGACCCTCCAGCCTCAATGCGTTATACAGAAGTAAAACTCAATAAAATTGCTGAGGAGATGCTCACAGATATTGAGAAAAATACTGTGGTAATGCGCGACAACTTCGATGCAACTTTCCAAGAGCCAGAATACTTACCAGCCAAACTTCCAAATCTGCTTCTTATGGGATCAGAAGGAATTGCAGTAGGTATGGCGACAAAGATTGCTCCACACAATCTTTCAGAGCTAGTGGACGCAGTAATACTCATGATTGATAAAGCACAGCTAAATAAAGCCACATACAAAGCTTTTGAGAAAGCCAAAGCAGAAGCCAAAAAACCAAAGCTTATTCCTGATGCATACGGAATTGTGCCATTTGACGCAACAGCAAGAGATCAAGCAAAGCATATGATCTATAGCGTCACGTTAGAGGAATTACTCGAACACGTAAAAGGCCCAGATTTTCCAACAGCTGGCGTCATTTATGGAGCTAATGATATCCGTGACATGTACACTACAGGTCGCGCATCGATAATAGTTAGAGGTGTTGCCGACATTGAAGAGCTAAGAGGCGGCAAATCAGCAATCATAATTACACAACTTCCATATCAAGTAAACAAAGCTAATTTGGTTGAAAAAATTGCCTCACTTGTCGTTGAGAAAAGAATACTTGGAATATCAGACCTGCGAGATGAGTCATCACGGGAAGGAATAAGAATAGTGGTCGAGCTAAAACGTGATGCCACTCCAAAACAAGTTTTGAATAATCTATTCAAATACACAGAGCTTCAAACATCTTTCCCATCAAACATGGTCGTGCTAGTAGACGGGGTGCCACAGACTCTTGGACTTCAGTCAATCCTTGAATACTATCTCAAACATCGTGTTGACATTGTCACCAGACGCAGTGAGCATGAGTGGAGACAAGCCAAGATGAGAGCACACATTTTGGATGGATACATCATTGCACTTGATAACATTGATGAAATAGTTGAGACAATCAAAAAGTCCAAAGATGAACCAGAAGCCAAAGAAAAATTGATGAAGAAATTCAAGCTATCTGAAGTACAAGCCAAAGCAATTCTTGACATGCAACTAAGACGCCTTACAGGACTAGAAAGAGACAAGATAGAGGAAGAGCTAAAGGAGCTTAACGCTCTCATCAAAAAACTTGAAGCACTCATGCAAGATGTTGTAAAAATCTTGGGCGTTGTGAAAGAAGAACTCTTGGATATCAAAAAGACTTATGGAGATGAGAGAAGGACCAAAGTTGTAAAATCTAAGCCAGGAGAACTCTCAGATGAGATGCTTATCGAAAACAAAGATGTCCTTGTTGTTCTCACAAAAGATGGCTACATCAAACAAGTCGCAAGAGACACATTCCGTGCTCAGCACAGAGGTGGACAAGGAGTCTCTGGTATGGAAACAAAAGAATCAGATGATATCCTAAATATTTGCTCAGCACAAACTCATGATTTTGTGATGTTCTTCACGAACACCGGCCGCACATTCCAAACACGTGTTTGGGACATACCAGTTGGCACAAGAATCAGCAAAGGCAAAGCAATCGTCAATGTCATAACCTTGAGACCTGATGAAAAAGTCACTTCTATTTTGACATTTGCACCAGATGCTGCAAAATCAAGACATGCGGTCGAGACACCCAACAACAAAGACAAATACATTATCATGGTGACCAAAAATGGCACAGTGAAAAAGTCTGAGTTTGTAGAATACAAAAATATAAGAACCAATGGTCTCATAGCAATAAGACTTGAGCAAGGAGATGAGCTAAAGTGGGTGAAGTTGTCTGACGGCAACTCCAGCATCATGCTTGTGTCTACAAATGGTAAGGCAATCATGTTTGACGAACGTGAAGCTAGAGCTGTAGGACGCGCAAGTATTGGCGTCAAGGGTATGGAGCTTGAGGACACTGATTTCCTCGCATCAGCTGAGGTAATCACCAAAGAAGACATGAAAAAGAGTCTGCTAGTGATTGGTTCACGAGGCATAGGCAAAAGAACCTCAGTATCTGAGTTCAAAGGCCAACACAGAGGCGGCAAAGGTGTGAAAATTGCTGCAACTGGAGACAAGTTCGGAAATGTCTCATTTGTCGGACTCATTGAACCAGAACATCAGGAAGTTGTTATAAGCTCCTCAGGCGGAACTGTGGTGAAGATATCACTCAAAGAGATACCACCAAGATCACGCACCGCCAAGGGAGTGATTCTTATGAGACTGAAAGTGACTCAAGAAGAAGTGGTTGGGGCAACGTTATTATAAAAAAACAATAAATCGAGAAAATAAAAAACCAAAAAAGGCTTTTAATTTTTTCATTTAATTTATTTATTATTTTATTGGTTTTATCGGTTTCTTGTTTTTTAGTACAGCATTTCCACATCATCAGAAGATTCTATTGAGAGCGTTTTTGTATTTACGTCATACAATCCAGTCACAAGTACACGATCATTAAGCAAATAATTGAAAGAAATGCTCGATGGTACCTGCAAGAAAAGTAACTCATTATTTTCTGCTATAAGAACATATCGGAGTGGAGTCATGGTAGGAGTTATTTGACTATCAAATACAGCAGAACTTGTTGATATAACATTTGGAGTAGGGGATGGGATGAGGTTTTTTACTTGATACGTCGCTTTTATAACCCCAAGTCTTGTCACAAGAACAGGAGCAGGTGTTGGCACAACAACTATCGGAGTAGGGGTTGGCATGGTTAGCCAAATACCGCGCTCTGCCATCTGACCCTGAAAATATGCATAAGGACCGGATACTAAAGCGCCAAGCGCGCTACTACCTCCAACTACGAAAATCAAAAAGGTGAGATACCACATGAAAGGGATTCTTAGAGTGATTTTGCCATCACGATCTTGCTGAAGCTCCTGAAGATAGAGCATTGCCCACTTGAGTGGATTGAATATTTTGAATTGAAAACTAATAAGGTGGTCGTATTTGCGGGTTCTTTTTGGCACTGACACTTCGGAGTCATCCGTATTTTCTACTTTCAAAGACGATTTTGAGAGAGTATTGTTTTTGGCAGTTTTGGTTGCCATAAAAACAGTATGCCATAGCAAGTTGAACGAAATCAAGCGCATGTAAGAATTTGTAGTTGACTATTCTCATCTGTTCTGAAAGAATGTATATTGAAGCAGTTTAACCACCATATATACATAGTTTGAAATCTTTATGAAAATTGATACCAAAAAATACGCAAAAAACTTATTACTAACATATATTGTTGTCTTTTTACTCAACATAGGCCTGACGATATCAATAGCAAACTACTCCCAAGTTGAAGCAGCCGGTTTCACAAACGTGGCACTTAGGCATTCTAGAATGGCAATAAGTATCGCTGCGTCAAGCACTGATCCAATTTTGGTTGTATTCAAACCAGCCACAAGTGCAACGGAGCTGAGACTAGTGATAGGTTTCGGAGCTGGTTACACAGTAAACGGAACTGCATCAAACATTACGACATCGACCACAGGATTACCTTCTACATACCAGGGTACTTCAGTGACTGCTGCAAATATTACAGGCAACGCAGCATCTGCGGTATCAAGTCAAAATGTAACTTTCACACTTGGTACTGATCCTACCACCTCAAATCTTTATGGATTTTATATAACAGGAGGCATCACTAATCCTTCATCAACAGGCTCTCAAACCTCAAGGATCACCACACACTCCACAGCGACTCCAGACCTTGTCACCTTTACAGACGTAGTAGACAATACAAGAGTAGCTACATATTTTGTTACAGACAACGGAGCATCAACCGATGCTGATCAGATAGTTGTCACTGCAAAAGTCACTCCAACATACACTTTCTCACTTAGCGCAAACGCGATCACTCTTGATACTGCACTTGCAACGGTTGAGTATCCAGGCGGTGCCCAAAATGGAGCAGTACCTGTTGTGACAGCAACTGTCACTACAAACGCCAATAATGGGCATGCTCTTTGGCTAAAATCAGGAACTAGTGCAGGTCTTACCTCAAGCACTTTGTCGGCTTCAATAGCATTTAGCGGTACAGCAGCAGACGCTAATCCGACAACATTATCTGCAGGAACCGAAGGAGTTGTGATTGACGTTGATTCAAATACAAACACATCTGGATCACTCACTATCGATGCAGAATTCAATGGTGGCAGCACGTCTGCAGGTGGAACACCAAGCACCAGCTTCCAACAAATTGCCTCAGCATCAGGACCTGCAGGTTCAGCTGGTGACAAGGTTGACATTATCCCAAGAGTGGCAATTTCAGCAACCACTCAATCTGCTGATGACTATACGCAGACATTCACAGTAATAGGTGCGGGGAATTTCTAATAATAATTTGTTTGAGGCTGAAAAATGCATGCTAATGTGATAAAATAATCCTATAGTATGCTACTAAACACCTCAACTCTACAACTTGAACTCAAAGAATATCTTCTACTGGAAGCTTCCAAATTGAAAAATGAAAACAAACTTGGACCTTTATTTTCCATAATAGTTGGAAACATTCCAGAGCAAGAATCATATGTTAGAATCAAAAAAAGAGTAGGGAATGAGGTCGGTATAGATGTTAGAAAAATAACACTCCCAGATAATATCAGCACAAATGATTTGATAGGCACAATCCAAGATCTTTCAAATAATCAAGGAGCCAAAGGCATTATCATTCAACAACCTCTCCCGCAAAATATTGATCTGAAAAAAGTTTACGACTCTGTCCAGGACCATATCGAGATAGAAGGTCACAAAAGCGAATCAAAATATGTATTTCCACTTGTCCAAGCTTGTATGATTGGGCTATATGAGGCTATGGAATTTGAACTGGGATTTACAGAGAGAAAACTAACGCTACCTTTCAATCCTAGCAAAGAACTCTTAGACTGGCTCTGTGCAAAAAAAATCGTTATTGCTGGAAATGGACTTACCACAGGTTCACAAATCGCAAAGTATTTTAGAAAAAAAGGCATAGATTTTTCTCAGACTAATTCAAAAACCGATAATCCAGATTCTTTGTACAAAACAGCAGACATAATAATTACTGGTGTAGGTAAAAATATTATCAATAAAGATAACATTAAACCAGGAGTAATACTTCTGAATTTTGGTCTACGAAGTGAAAACTTAACTGAAAATGGAATATTACATAAAAAACTTAAAGGAGACTATGATGAAGAAGAGGTAAGGCACATTGCTAGTCTTTACACCTCTACTCCTGGTGGACTAGGGCCTATTGATGTTCTTTGTTTGCTTGGGAATCATCTGGAAGGATGCAGAAAGTCTATATAAAATTTCTAAGCTCTAATTTCTAATTTCTAAATAATTCACAAAAGTTAAAATCGAAAAACTAAAATTTGTAACTTGTAGTGTGTAGTGTAGCCTGTAGCTTAGGGAAAGAGTCAAATTAAATATATTTATTTCTAACTATAAATTGCATACTACAAACTACATTCCGTAATTTCCTATTTATTGAACTACAAATTACAAGCTTTAAACTACACACACTAGTTTTCGAATTATTGAGTTACAAATTACATATGACAAGCTACAATCTCATATGAAAAATAAGATTTATTTCATCCTAGGACAAACTGCTTCCGGCAAAACTGCGTTTGCTACAAAATTAGCCAAAGAGCTGAAAACTGCAGAGCTTATCAATTGTGACAGTAGACAGACATACAAATACCTAGATATCATTACAGGCAAGATTGACAATCCCAAAGACATACCTGTTCATATGGTAGATTTGGTAGACCCCAAAGACTATTATTCTGGTTATGACTATGCTCTAGAAACTAGAAAAAAAATAGACGATCTACTTTCTCAGGGCATTACACCAATCGTAGTAGGTGGGACGGGAATGTATGCATATTTACTTACCTACATCAATCCAAATATTCCTAAAAATAGGTTTCAAGTTCCCACAGATCTTAAAGGGGTTACTATCTACAATTTACAAAAAGAACTTACCGAAAAATACCCGTTCATCTGGAACAAAATGACGGATAGCGATAAAAAGAATAAAAGAAGACTCGCTGGTGCTCTACACAGACTCACTTATGGCTCATCAAGTCTCATAGATCCAAAATCTGACAACAATATTGCCAACAAATATGAAACAGAAGTCACAATTCTTCTTCACAAAGATCAAACATCACTCAACGAAAAATTAAAACTAAGAGTCAAATCTAGGCTGTCTATGGGAGCAATAGAGGAATGCAAAATATTACTCACAAAAGGATACTCTGAAAAAGACCCAGGACTTGCTACTATAGGGTACAAATCAATTTTCAAATATTTACGCGAAGAACTAACCAAAGAGGAGATGATAGAGGAGTGGATAATAAAAGAAAGACAGTACTCTAAGCGTCAAAAAACTTACCTCACAAAATACTTCCCAGAGGGGAAAATAATCTATGTATAGGTTAGGGTGTAGGCTCCGCCCAGAGGGCTTCTGCCCGGAGGGGTGTAGATAATAAGTTCCAAATTCCAAATTCCACGTTTCAAGTTCCATCCTACGTCATTGCGAACACAAGTGAAGCAATCTCATGCAGATTACTTGTTTACTTTATTATCATAAAAGTTTTTTTCTTTAACCTACACCCTACAACCTACAACCTAATTTGTTTTTCCTGCCTTGATTTGACATGGCTTTTCATTTATTATTACATAAGCAAGAGCTGTATCTTATTATGTCAAACTATACACCACTCAATATCTCACTTCTGCTTCGAGAAACAGGAGATATTGACCCGCGTTTTGCAAAAAAGAAGAAGGGGTCATTTGATAAGGTTTTCTTCCCTTTTTCTATCATGGTGCTTGTTCTTTCACTTTCTTTTTATGCAGTGAAACTCATGGTGGATATAAGCTCTGTTCCAACTCAGGCAGAAACCAATGTAGACCCTCGACAACTTATGAGAGACGTGGAGTATAGACCAACAGTCGCACCAAGCCCAACCGAGGTGCCCGAAAAAATGATTGCACAGCTTGGTTCAATTACCATAGACCCCGAAAGAGTGCTTGATACAGCAAAAATATTTTATCCCGATTTAGCAGAAAATGATGTTAAAAAAATGTCGAAAAAATCAATTCTCGAGTGGGCAGCGCTCAAAAAATATTTTGATCAAAACACAGCTGTCCAAAAAAGACTCACTATAGATACTGAATACCCTATTGCAACTTTTGGCGCAATACTCAAGGATCTTGACACTCTGAAACGTGCGTATAGCGGTAATAAAGGCGCCGAAAGTCAAGAGGAGATTGATAACCTTATTAGAGAGTATCAATCAAACACAACAATCACACTCGAGCCATGAAATATACAAGAATTGCAATCTCCATATTTTTCCTCTTTGTATCAATCATTATCATTATGACTGCGCTACAAACAAAAACATATGTCAGTATTCCAATTCCAAATGCTGCAGGTAGTCTACAATGCAAAGACTCAAACAACGACGGCAAACCAGACAATTACCCATGTGTCTGGTGTGATTTTGCATATAGTGGGCTATCAACTGGCAATCTAACAAATGTGAGATGTGCTTATGATACAGGCGGAGATATTTCCAAATGTGGGTCAGATACAGCTGCAAAAGATGTGCTTGTAGGCTGGTACAGATGTGCAGACAATGGCGCAAAATATTGCGATGGAAGTAATGCGATGAGTGGCGCTGGAAACAGATCACCATCCGACATAAAAATTGGAACAATAAGATGTGGAGAGACTCAAAGCGGTCCAAAAACAATATTATCAAGCACCAAAAATCTTCACGGTGCTTTTGATTGTGGAGCTGTGCAGGTAGACGTTGTTGTTAAAGATGGCAACACATATTTGTATGGACAGATGTTTAGCTCTGGCAAGGATTGTAGTTCAGGAGGTGGACCATCTAATACACCAGGAGCAAATACTCCAACCAAACCTCCTTCCACAAACACCCCAGGTGCAAATACCCCCACAACACCACCTTCTACAAATACACCAGGAGCAAACACACCCACAACACCGCCTTCTACAAATACACCAACACAAATATTTACTCCAACATCCACAAATATACCAACAAACACACCTATCCCAACTAATACTCCAACAGCAACTGACACACCCACAAAGACCCCCACCAAGACAAACACCCCAACCAAAACACCAACAAATACCCCACCCAATACACCCACAAAAACAAATACCCCGACATTTACTCCTACAAAAACACCAGTTGCAACAAACACTCCACTTCCGACTCCAACAAGTTTGCCAACCCAAACACCAACAACGGCACCAACTACGCAACCAAGATGTGCGCCTGAGATATGTGGAGAATGTGGATGGGTTGACGGAGCTGGAATTTGTTACAATGACAAACCATTACCAAATGGACAATCTTGCTGTAATGTCGCCCAAAACTCGCCCACAATAATTTCTGGAACAAGAACCCCAACAAGTATTACGACTACACCTCTTGCATCAGGTCTTGGTGGAGGAGGAAGCACTACGCCAACATCACATCAATTGGCTTCAAGCTCAAGCCCACAACCCACAATCGTTGTCCAAGGTATGAAATGTGATTCCAGGTGTGGAATCTGCGGAGTATCAGATTTGGGTGGAGTATGTCAAGACTCAAACGTGTTACCAAATGGTCAAGCTTGTTGTCATAGTGAATGTGTTGGAACATCTTGCACCAAAGTTTCTGGTATCGGATCAGATTCTTGCACTACTTCGTCTCAATGCACAATTGCCAAAGTACCAGTAACAAATGCACCAACATCATCAGCCCCACCTGTTACTGGATCAGGACTACCATGGTATCTCATTGCAATACCTGTCGTAATAATAATCGGTGCGCTAGCATTCTAATCTCATTATGATAATTAACGAGATTTACAACAAATATCAAATACCTCAACATTTGCGCATTCATATGTTTCGCGTAGCTGCGATAGGTTACCAAATTGCAGATAGTTTTGATGAGAACATAAGACTTGATAAAGAATCCCTAATTAAAGTTCTACTTCTTCATGATATGGGTAATATTTTGAAATTCAATTTGGAAGCAACAAGGAAACTAGGGGTTTCGGATGATGAAATTGAAGCAATCAAAATCACACAACAAGAATACAAACTAAAATATGGAACGGATGATCATATCGCAACAGAAAAAATTGCTGAAGAAATTGGAGTATCAGAAGAAGTATTAAAGATTTTAAAAAATATGGGTAGTTCCAAATTAGAAATACTTACCCAGCTTGAATTCTGGGAAGCTAGAATTGCAACTTATGCTGACAATCGGGTAGACCCACATGGGGTTGTGACACTTGCAAAGAGATGGAGTGACATAGCTGTGAGATACAAAAATATTAATCATCCCCTAAGTAATCCAGACGTAGTTGAAAACAGGATGAAGAGTTCTTTTGCACTTGAAGAAGTAGTCCAGCAAAAATGCAAAATAGATCTACAATCAATAAATAATTCTTCTACTGAAGAATATATTTCAATTCTTCAGGACATAGAAATTTGAATTGAATTTATGTCAGATTTTGGAGTCACTTATGCCCCTCAGAAAAAAATGCAAATAAAATATAAATACTACCTTTGTCATATCGAATGGAAGTGAGATATCGCTTGTTTATAAACGCAAACTTACAAGGAATCCCTGGCTGCCGACAGGCAGGTGTCGCTTGTGGAAAAACATACTTATATATCATAAGGGATCTCTCCGTCCCCGCCAAAGAATCTGAGCGGGGGGTCGAGATGACGAATATACTTTATTATCTGATACCTGACATCAGCAACTGAAACCTTACAATTTCTCCTTCGTGCCTTTGGCCTTATGGCCTAGCCTTAGCTTCTTTCGGAGAACATTTTTTGGAAAGCTTCTTTGGGGATTTCCACTTTTCCAACCATTTTCATTTTTTTCTTTCCTTCTTTTTGTTTTTCAAGAAGTTTACGTTTGCGACCAACGTCCCCTGCTCCAACTACTTTACTATTTTTCACAAGCACATCTTTGCGGAATGGTGCTATACGCTCGCTTGCAATGATTTTGCCTTTGTATTGACCTTGGATTTTGATCTCGTATTGTTGTCTGGGGATGAGTTCTCTCATTCTGTGACACATTTGCATCGCCCTGGCTTGAGCACGATCTGAAACAACAATCTCAGAAAATTCTTCTACAGGATCACTATTTATTAGAAGCAACAGTTTGTCTGCTTTGACTCTTTCGTGGCCAATGAGCTCCCAGTCAAGCGATGCATATCCGGAAGTCACAGACTTTAGTTTGTCGAAAAATCCAGAGATCATTTCAGAAAGCGGCATATGATAAATCATATTCACCTGCATCTTGTTGTCCATTGTCTGAAATTTAGCTCTGTAGTTTTCACACAAATCCATGATGGCTCCGACAAATTGACTTGGAGCAATTATCATAATCTTCACAATTGGCTCAAGATAATATCCCTCTTCCTCAAAAATATAATCCACTTGTGGAGGAGTGAGAACAATCGATAAGTCAAACTCCTTCTCGAGTCTCTCCCGCACTACATCAGCATGAAGAATGCCCAAGAAGCCAACACGAAAACCAGCGCCCAGTGCGGTACTATAAATAGATTGATACTCAAGAGCCGCATCATTTAGCATGAGTTTCTCGAGTGCTTTTTTGAAATTCAAGTAATCTGCAGTGTCTGTTGGGAACATACTTGCATATACCATCGGTTTGATTTTTTTATATCCCGATAATGCTGTTGAATTGGACTTGTCCAAAACTAAAGTATCTCCGACTGTCACATCATGGATGTCTTTGAGATTGGTGGCAATGTATCCGATTTCACCACACTGGATTTTATTTTTTCTAACTAAGTCAGGCTCAAAATATCCAATATTTGGAGATTGGAATGTCGCTCCAGATATACAAAGTTTGCAAATTTGATTTTCATCCATTGAGCCCTCAAACATTCTGACAAAAGCAACAACTCCTAGATGCACATCATAATATGAATCAAATACCAAAGCTCTTGGCGCATCTGTCTCTATGATTGTGGGGGGTGGGATTTTTTTGATAAGGTCATGAAGCAGATCTTGCACACCAACTCCTGTTTTTGCGGAAACACAGTGAATTTCAATTTCGCTACAACCCAGAAAATCCATTATTTCCATTTTGGTTTTGTCCACTTCGGCATTGGGCATGTCAATTTTGTTTACAACCGGAATAATCACCAAATTTTTCTCAATTGCTTTGTAAGCATTGGCAATTGTTTGAGCTTGTATGCCTTGAGTGGCATCAACAAGAAGAAGTGCACCCTCAACACATGCAAGGGTTCGGTCTACTTCGTAAGTGAAGTCCACGTGTCCTGGAGTGTCGATGAGATTTAGGATGTAATCATCTCCGTCGAGATTGTATTTCATGCGAACTGGTGCGAGCTTGATTGTGATACCTCGCTCACGAGAGATTGGATTTCTATCAAGATACTGCTCCTGGCCATCTTTGAGCTCTACAGTATGCGTCATCTGAAGAAGCCTGTCCGATAGCGTAGACTTGCCGTGATCAATATGAGCAATAATTGCAAAATTCCGAATATTCATAACAATACAAATTAGAAGCTAAAAAGCATAAAAGCTTATAATTTTATTTACTTATTATCTTATGTTTAATAGTTTATAAGTTTATAAGTTTTTACTTTTGTAAGTTTATATTTAGGGCACCCTAACCAGTCTTACAGTTGAGGTTCCGCCTTCATCACTCCATGTATCTCCATGAAGCACGATGACTGATTCGCCGTTTTTCACATAGCCCTCTCTCTTGAGCTCTTCGACAGCTTCTAGAATCTGAGAATGTTTGACATCTCCCTCTTCTGGAGTATGCGCTAAATGTGGGATGACACCATAGTCCAAGCAAAGTGAGCCCATTGTGATTTTTTGATCTGTGAATGCATGCACCGAGACTTCTGGTCGGAAATGAGCAAGCACTCTTGCACTTCGTCCAGTGTGAGTAAATACTAGAAATGCTGATACTTCACTGCCATGACTTATACAATCCTCATAGAGTTTGTATGCAGAATGTGCAACTCTTGCAACTTTGCTGTCAAGTATGAGTTTTGTGACTTCTCTTCGATACTGCTTACCTTCTGTTTCTGCTCTTGCTGCAACTCCTGCCATCATCGCAACGGCTTCTGCTGGATATTTTCCGGCAGCTGACTCGCCTGATAGCATTGTGGCATCAGTATTATCAAATACTGCATTTGCTACATCTGACACTTCAGCTCGAGTTGGAAGCTTGTTGTTTTCCATGCTTGCAAGCATCTGGGTTGCTGTGATTACAGTCTTTCCATATCTTAGACAAGTCTCAATCATTTGTTTTTGATATATGGCAAGTCCCTCAATTGGAGCCTCAACACCAAGATCTCCACGCGCTACCATGACTATATCAGTTTCCTTGACAATGTCTTCGAGATTTTCGACAGATTGAACTGTCTCAAGTTTGGCACAGACTTGAGCCTTGCATCTTCTCGGCAAGCTAGCACGGACATCTTTGATGTCTTGAGCTGTCGTGAGAAAGAGAAAGCAACAATTTCCATTTCATTTCTGACAGCAATATCAATACCAACCAAATCTCTCTCTGTGAGAAGATCAACTGGGAAATCAGCGCCTGGGATATTCAGTGACTTGCGGGTTTTTAGGATTGCATTGGTGTGCGAAACTATCTTGACAGTTTGGCCATCTTTTGATGGGTCTTCTGCAACTTCGAAAGTAATTGTTCCGTCATCTATAAGGAGTTTCTGACCTTTCTGAAGAGACTTAATGATATAAGGATGAGTAAGTGTAAACTCTTTTGATCCAAAAATAAATGAGTCACCTGCTTTGATTTCTTTTTGGAGAACATCAAGGATGATTCTGAATGATGGCCCCTGAAGATCCATCATAGTTCCAACTGGAATACCAAGCTTTGCTGATATATCGCGTACTCGCTTCACTCTTTCTTCATGCCACTCAATCTCACCGTGTTTGAAGTTGAATCTAAAGATGTTAACTCCAAGCAGCATGAGCTTTTCAATCATTTCTGACTGTCAGAAGAAGGTCCGAGAGTTGCAACGATTTTGGTATGTTTTGTTGGTTTGTAGCTTGTCATATAAGCTCATATGATACCACAAAATCAACATAATTTTTGACCACAATTCTCTTATTAAAAAATTATGAATTCCTAAGTACCTGCCCCGCCGATTTACCCGCCGACTGAGGAAGGTAGGCGGGCTAATTTCTAAATCCTAAACAAGTAAAACAAATAAACATTAAAAATGTCACTCTGGAGTGAACGTAACAGAACGATAGAATCTTTCAAAATATTGAGATCCTATAAGTCGCTCTGCTCCTTCCCACCCTTCGCTAAAGCTACGATGTGGCAAAGCAAGATGACAAATTTAATCTTATAATTTAGGTATTTGAAATTGTTTAGTAATTAGATATTAGAGTTTAGAAATTGCAAAAAAGAAATAACTTCACTTCTTTTTTGCTCTTGTTCTGTAGAGTGTTCGGGGGCGTTTTTTGAATTCGTGTTTGACGATACGGAATTTGAAGTAATACACTCCAAGCGCAACCACCATTACTACAAAACCCACAACGACATATAGATTCATATCGTTCCAGTTTTTTTGATTTTCGCTAATAAGTGTTTCTGCGCTCGATGATGCACTAATCTCGGTATTTACATTACAATCCACTTTGTCTGGCTCTAGATTGCCGGCTCTGTACTGTAGCTGGCATTTGGTTGTTTTTACAATTTCAGGCTTGGAGTACTGACTGCATTTGGGATCTTCACCAAAGCATTTTATTTTCACATAATAAGTGGAGTTCGTATCCAGAGCTCCTATTTGATACTTGTAATAACCAGTTTCATTATCTTTTTGTGGACTAAAACGAATCTCAGCACCAACTGATACGGGGTCTTTGGCATATGACACAACCAGATCTCTACACAAATAACCACAGTCTGGCAAAATAATATCCATTGTGTCGTAGTGAGTGATTATTTTTGAAATCTCTGGAGAATCCATATCTTGTGCATCTGCGACTTTGCCAATTATGAGTGGGATTGAGGATAAAAATATGATAGAGATAAGTGAGAGTAACAATTTCTTTGACATAAACACTTTTTTGCGCATAAAAGACAGAGGTTTAGAATAACCCAATATTTCAGATTAGCATGAGAGTGGGGGAGAAGTCAAACAAATAACCAGATTTCAGGGAAGAGGTTGATAGTGAGATAGCTTTTATAAAACAGATCTGCCACCTACAACCTACCAGCTACAACCTGAGCTCTATGAGCTATAATTCCCCCATATGGCAGGACATTCCAAATGGAAAAACAACCTAGGCAGAAAAACAGCACAAGATGCAAAAAAATCTGCAAACTTTGGCAAACTTTCAAAAGCAATCACCGTCGCCGTGCTTGAAGGGGGATCGCCTGATCCAAATTTCAACCCAAGACTTCGAGTGGCTGTTGATGCTGCTCGCGCTGGAAGTATGCCAAAAGACAATATAGAGCGCGCAATAGCCAAGGCATCAGGGCCAGACAAAGCCGCACTTGTCACAACACTTTACGAAGTTTTTGGCCCGCACGGCTGTCAGATGCTTGTGACAGCGACAACTGATAACCCAAATAGAACCAACAACGAAATAAGATCAGTTGTTGAGAAACACAGCGGAAAACTTGGTGTCGCAGGATCTGTGAAACATCTTTTCACCCACTGTGGAGTATGCGAAGTAGGTCATGATGAAAAAAAAGTGAGTGATGATGATATTTTGACAGTTGCAACAGAACTTGAAGCAATGGAATATGAAGTAATGGAAGATGGTCACGCCATTCTCTTTTTCCCATTCAATCATGTGGGAAAGTCCAAAGAAAAAATCGAATCACTAGGACTCAAGGTTTATGATGGACCAAATGTGATCTACAAAGCAACAATGCCTATAGAAGTCACAGATGCTGCAAGTCAAGAAGTAATTTCCAAGCTTGTTGAGGTACTCGAGAATCACGACGACGTACAAGAAGTGTTTACGAACATAGCTTAGTAGCTGTTAGGCTTGTAGGCGCCAGCCCATAGGGCTTCTTCCCGGAGGGGTGTAGGGGGTAGTTCATAGGAGGGTAGAGGATTAAAAAAATAATATAGTAATAATATATAAACTGATAATATGATTGACAACATCCAGGCGATAATTTTTGATGTTGATGGAGTATTGGTGGATAGTGAACAAACACATTTTCTTGCATATCAAAAGCTTCTTTTGGAATATGGTAAAGCTCTAACATGGCAGGACTACAAAAAATACTTTAGCGGTAAATCAATAAGAGGAGGTGTTGAACATTACAACAAAGATCACCATATAGGAACAGAACAAGATTTCGAAACATTGCTTAAAGTTATTTCTGAAAAGAAAATTAATTCAACTACCAAACTTTTTGAGAGTCATATAGATTTCTTCAATGATACTGTTAGCTTCATAGATAGAATAGCTGTGGGTAATTTGAGTTTGAAAGATATTGGAACAATCCGAGAAAAACCAACACTAGCATTTGCAACTGGTATGGAAGACAAGCTCATGAAAGAGGTGCTGAAGCACAATGATCTACAAAATAAAATTTCTACAGTTGTTACTCCAGGATCATATAAGAAAAGTAAGCCTGATCCAGAGTGTTACTTAGTCGCTCTTCAAAAAATCAAGATGTCAGCAGACCAAGTAATCGGCGTAGAGGACAGCCCTGCCGGTATTGACGCTCTTAATGCTGCAGGTATTTTTTCAATAGGTCTCACAACATCGCACTCCGCATCAGAGCTTTCAAAAGCAAAAGTGATAGTGTCGACTCTCAGTGAGCTAATTTTGTAATACTTAAATCTCACAAGGGATCCCGATTGTCATCGGGATGACATTGTGCAACACTTAGCACTTAGAACGTAGGACATAGCGCTGAATTTCTACAAACCTACAAGCCTTCGACCCATAAGCCTTAAACCTTGAACCTTACACCTTAAACCTACTTTTCCAATCTTTTCGCCTTATATTCTGCTACACTTTTTGTCTAGTAAAGCCCCGCGGGCTTTTATTGCTTCTATTCCAAAATAATATGAAAAAAATCGTTGATTTTGCTCACAATTCGATAAACTCAAAAACAGGAAAAAACATTATCATAAATACAATTGGCACCTACCTAAATATTGCCTTTGCTTTGTTTTTTGTATTGTTACTTACTCGAATACTGGGAAGAGTAGAGTACGGCACCATGACAGTGCTTCTAAACATCTCATACGTACTTGCCAACGTAATGGAGTTTGGCACTACGTCAACGATTTATTCATTTCTCCCAGACTTGTATTATGACAAGAGCAATAGAGGAGAACTTCTTAGTTTTGTAAAAACAATTTTTGTTTATCAGAGCATCGCCTCAATTACTGCGATTATAGTGCTAATTGTCTCTTTCCCTGCACTTGATAAGCATTTTTTCAAAACAGGCTCACCCATGATCATCCTTATCTGGACTGCACTTTCGGTACTTGGATTTGTGTGGCAAAACACTATCATGAATATGTTTTTTGCGGTGAAGCAATTTTTTGAGGCAAATGTGTGGCTCAATATTTCAAATATTGTGAAGACAATCGTCATCCTCATTCTTTTGCCTTTTGGATTTGTGGGGCCAGGTACTGTGATTTTCGTATTTGGAGTAGTGGGACCTGCTCTATTTCTGGCAATAGCAATCTCGAGATATCCACGACTTGTGAGAGAACTTCTTTTTGAGACGAAGACATCAAGACACCATTTCAAGGTGAGATATACCATGACGAACTTCATCTCAGCCCAATTCATGAATCTTGCAATGAGAATGGATTTATTCCTCTTATCATATTTCAAACTCCAAAACGCTGTCGCAGACTATGGACTAGCACAAAAAATCATTCTCACAATTATCTCAACTGTCGTAAGCGTGACTCAAGTATTGTCACCAAAATACGCAATGATCAAAACCAAACTAGAAGCCAAAAAAGAGCTCAAGCACAGTTTGCTTTTCTTATCAATTCCTACAGCAATGTTTTTGGGACTAGTACTGCTTCCTGACTGGTTTTACTACGCACTCTTCACAAACAAATTCGCAGATATGCCGCTATTTGCAAGACTACTTGGAGTAGCATATGTGCTCTTCTGTCTTGGACAAATCTTCAATCTTTTTCATCTCTACACTTTCAAAAAACCAAATGTACTGCTTTGGTCAAATATACTTTTTATGATCATAGTGACTGGAGGGTGCTACATCATGATCCCTAGAATTGGAGCAGCTGCCGGGCCCATTAGCTTGTCACTCGCATTTCTTACTGCAATGACAATACAGGGTATTAGCACTAAGAAGAACCTGGACAAACTGCCAGCGTGAACGAAGCCTCAAGGGTGCAGGGGTCAGGTTGTAGGGTGTAGAGAATATATTCCTAATTCAACATTCCGAGTTGTCTTGTCATTCTGGGGAGAGGATCGACTCCAGAATCTAACAATAAGATTCAAGAAAACAATTAAACTAATAAGCTACAAGATATAAATTACAAATTTCAAGTTACAAGTTACAAATTACAAATTACAATTATTTTATGCTTATCGGAATCACAAGCGATACACATACAAATGGTAGAGCAATGCTAAAGAGCGTGGAGTATTTCAACTCCCGCAATGTATCACTTGTTATACACGGAGGAGATTGGGACATGCCTTTTTCGCTAAGATTTTATAAAGAATTGAAGTGTCCAATGAAAAGCGTGCTTGGGAATGGTGATCCAGATATCTGCAAATTCTGGTGGATCAATGAGAAGCAAAATATCAATCTTGATATTCAGTTTGATGCAAGGTTTCTTGATTTTGTAGAAGATGGCAAAAGGATCGCAGTATTTCATGGAGACAGTGAACCACTTCTAAATCTGCTCAAAGAATGCCAGCTATACGATCTAGTGGTATACGGTCACAACCATATCGCAAAAATAGAAAAAGTCGGGAAAACTCTTTTTGTAAATCCAGGATCACTTGTGGGAGTACATCTACCACAGTTCCCGCAAAATCCATATACAGTAGCTGTGTATGACACCACAACGGGAGAAGCGGAAATTGTGAAAATAATTGAATAATGGAGATCTAAGTTGTGTCAGATCCCGATAATTATCGGGATGACATATCTTTTTTACTTTATTATTTTTATATTTTATTAATTAATTGAATCATGTCTACAGACTTTTCCAAATATCATCCCACTGTTTCAAAAATTGCAGAGCTCCTGACAGAGCATGGCGCATGGTATGAGACATTTGAGCACGAGCCAGTGCGAACCAGTGAAGAAGCAGCAAAAGTGCGAGATGGATACACACTTTCGCAGGGCGCCAAAGCAATCATTGTGAAAACAAGAAAACCGATAAATCAAGAAATAAATAAATCAACAAATCAAGAAGCACAAATATCAAATAATCAAGAAAATAATTCCTCTTCTGTCATCCTGAATGGAACGAAGGATCCAGTAAAGCAAATTATGTTTGTAATGCTTGTGATGTCAGCAGACAAAAAGTTTGATAGCAAAAAAGCAAAAAGGGCAGTCGGAGTGAAAGACATGTCGTTTGCCACTCCTGAGGAAGTTGCCGAAATAACAGGTGGTGTTTTGGTAGGAGGTGTACCACCATTTGGAAACATATTTGGAATAGATGTCTACGCAGACCCATCCATTTGCACCAATGAAAAAATCATTTTCAACGCAGGAGATAGAAGCTTCTCAATCGGCATGAAATCCGAAGACTACATGCGGATAGTCAAGCCGAAGGCGGTGGAGATAATACAAGTTTAGGTTGTAGGTGGTAGTACGTAGGTGGGTAGGGGCTAGAAAGGCTATAAGGCCAAAGGCTTGCAGGCGTATAGGAAAAGATAAGACAAAAAAGTAATAAAATAACATTAACTATCATTGTCATTCTGGTAAGCGAAGTCGAGTCTGAATCGACGAAGCGCATCCAGAATCAGACATGGTGCAATTTGTTAGATTCTGGACTTTGCCAGAGTGATTCTCCGAGGACTAAAGTCCTCGGCCTCTTGTTATTTGGTATGCACACTTGCACGGTTATCTTTTATGTAACGTTTCACCGTGCTAAAGTCTACAGCACCAACACTTTCGGCAAAATAGCCATCTGACCAAAAGTTACTACCCCATACATACTCATCCTCGTTCTCATAGATTTTACGAAGCGCATGACTACTACCACCTTTCAACTTTTGTACAACTTCACTCACACTTTCATGAGGGTAGACTTGGATGAGCATATGAACATGGTCTGGCATTATGGCCATTTGCTCTATCCACCATCCATTATCTTTCACCGCTTCGTAAAAATAATGCTGTAACACTTTGACTATTTTGCCATCAAGTACTCTTTTCCGGTATTTAGGTATCCACACGAGATGATACAAGAGCCTGTGTTTAGTTTGTGAACCCGTCCAATATTTTAAAGCCATACACCGTGCAAGTATGCCACAGATTCTTACTTCCGCCCTAGGCTTAAAAGCCTGGGTTTCCGTTTAGGGGGAATGACAAATTGCAAACGTCTAAGCACTACGAACTACCATCTAGAGAGTAACTTGGAACTTGGAATTTAGTTTTCGCTAATTGTCACCTTCTTTACCACCACAGGTTTGACAGGTACCGACTTCTCACCACTTGCTGGATTTACTTTTGTTGCAGAGGTTGCGATAGAGTCAACGACTGCTTGACCAGTTTGGACATTTCCAAAAATCACATAATTGGGTGGAAGCGCCGCCTCACCATGCATGATGAAAAATTGACTACCATTTGTGTCTGGACCTGCGTTTGCCATTGCGACAGTCCCTGGCACATATTCACCTTGGAAAGGCTCATCATCAAACTCATATCCAGGTCCACCCATACCAGTACCCTGTGGATCGCCACCTTGGATCATAAAATCTTTTATGACTCTATGGAAAATTGTTCCGTCATAAAAACCTTGTTTTGCAAGATACACGAAGTTGTTGACTGTGATTGGTGTTTCTTTGCCATGAAGCTCGATGACAATATCACCCTCTGATGTGGAGAGTGTAGCGGTGTAGTTTTTGTTAACATCAATCTGCATATCTGGTTTTGTAATATTTTTAGTTTTTGGCATTTCTTCATTTTGAGAAATTGTTAATGTGGGGGTTGCTTCATCTTTTGGCAAAACTATATCTGACTTAGTAGAGTACAGGTCAGTTCTATTTCTTTCTCTACTTGCTGTATAGAAAAACATTCCAATAAGTCCGACAACAATAACTACCAAAATGATGACAAGATTACTTTTTTGCATGGTGGTAATTGTACTAAATAGTTAATACAAAAAAGGTGAAAGGTTAAAGATGTAAGGTTTCAGTAACTGGTGTCCGGTGTCAGTAAACCAAGCGCCATCCTAAATTTGCTGCGCCCTCACGAAGCTCGATAGAGCGAAGTGGGGTCATCCTGAACTAGTTTCAGGATCTCCTAAATCTCACTAATGTCATCCTGGATGGAGCAAATCGACTGATAGGATCTCAATATTTTGAAAGATTCTATCGTTCTCTTACGTTCACTCCAGAATGACAATGAGGCTTTATCGTCATCTCGATCCAGAAGTACGTCTGTATCGCTATGACTTCTTAATAAGTTGGAATTAGGAATTTGGAACTTGCGACTGTTATTTTCGTTCCTTTAAGCCTTCGGCCTTTTTACCTTTATTAATACCTTGTGCCCTTCCCCTTGCTATAATCACTCCATATGGATGGGGCAAAACTACAAGAGTTTCGTCGGGAGAGTAGAGAACAACTCATGAATCTCAAGCCTGAGATGATCGAGCTCTACGATACAAAAAGTGAACTTCCACCTCTTTACTCACTTGTTTTCCAACCCACCCAAAAAGATCTCATCGAAAAAATCCACAAACTCCAAGATCATTTGCGAAGTATCGAGCCGAATAATTATTACTATTCTGACACCGAGTTTCACTCTACCATTATTGGCAATTTTCCAGTAAGTCTGGGATACGAAAAGCTTTTGACAGTTATACAAAAATACCTACAAGTTACGAATTTCAAGTTTCAAGTCACTGGTCTTGGGAGCAATAGATTTTGTTCATCAGTCTCATGCTACCCTGTGGATTTCTCAATCCATGAGTTCCGTGAAAAAATAAGAAAGGATGTAGGGGATCATGGAGATGACCTGAAGGTGCATCTTGAGACATATGAATATATGGGCTGGATCAACTATATGAGATATATGAAAACCCCAAGTGAAAAACTACTTGAGGCACTCCGCTCATACATCGATACAGATTTCGGAATATGGAGCGAGGGCAAACTCCGACTCTACGAGACCACAAGCAAGACGCTAAATCCTTTAAAACGCACACTAATTTGGGAATACTAATGTTGAGGAAAGGTTAGTAAGGTGTCCGGTGTCTGGTGTCTGGTGTCTGGTGTCTGATAATCAAATACACCTGTCATTTCGACCGCGGGAGAAATCCCTTGTGAAAAATTCCAAGTTAAAATCTCTTTACCCTCTGTCATCCTGGAGTCCCGCTCGTGTCATCCTGCTTTGCCACTCCGAAGCTTAGGCTAAGGGGGAAACCTGCCGAGGGACGGAACGATAGGAACTATAGATTATTATCTATTCTAAACTTCACTTACTAAATGTCTTTTTTCTCCATTCTGCAAACTCGCGTGCTTTAGCAACAGACTGAATTTGATTTGCGCCAACTACATAATTTTCATTCGCGCTGAATATTTTTGACAAATAATCTTTGACATAAGAACTCGTATTGGTTAAAGTCCGACCATCCATAGCAATTTGAATAAGTATATTGCGTTGCTTGAAATAAATCACATAATAAACATCTTTGTAATCTCTCTTAGCCAATTTTTCTTTTTGGCCAGTGGTAAGGTTCGCATTACAATAACTCACTACGATTTCATCATTTTTTTCATTTGTACTTGTGACTTTTGATTCGGTATTAGTACATTTCAGGAAATTTGAAGACTCGACATATGCAAGTTCATCCTTTTGCAAAGGTCTCTCAAACTCAAACGAACTAATAGATATTGGTAAAACCAAATAATCCCGATCATACCCATAGCTTTCATTTTTAGATTCTGGTAATTCGTAATGGGCGATATATGAACTTTTGACAGGCACAGCGCTTTCTCCAATGGTAACTTTTGTTATAGCATTGTAATTATCATCATAACTCTCAGTAATCTCATTTGAGGATAGCACTAGGTCTTCAATACTATATGGATAGAATTGATATGACTTTTTCACATTGATATTTTCCCATGGTAATTTTCCCGCGTATGTACTGTTCAGGTCGGCTAAAATGGCTGGAAGTCCAGGATACAAAACAGTCTCTGAATTTTCATTTTTTGGTGTAACTTCATTAGGCATTTGGATTGTTGTTTCTTTATTCAGAATCACGTCCTTCTTTTGCCAAATTTGCCTTCTATTGTTTATGAAGAAAAGTACTGCTGCTACCAATATTAGAAGTGGTAACAACACTAACGGAATCCAGATGAGATTTGTCTTATTTTGAGCAGGGAGCTGTGATGTCTGGGGTGGAGGAGTATTTGATATTGAATTGATTGAGGGTTGGGGTGAGATATTTTCATCCATAGGATGATTATATCTGAGTAGCATAACGCGTACAACCCATGTAAATAGGGTAAATAGAATATCTTACATGCAAATATATCTTGTATAATCTGCCCATGGCAAAATATATCACCGAAAAAAGATTCGCAGACTCATTCAAAGACACTCCTCGTGTGGCAATAGTCCTTTTTATTCGAAACAAAAAAGATGAGCTCCTTCTTGTCCGTCGAGGTCTCCCACCTGATGAAGCAAAGTGGTCACTCCCTGGCGCTTTCCTCCTGAAAAAAGAAACTCTAAATGAATGCGTGAATAGAATTGCTGTCGAAAAACTTGGCATAGAGCTTTCCAAAAATGATTGCAGAGTGATGGATGTGGTCGAGTATTTGGATGACCCTAGGGGTCATGTGGTGCAGGTGGTTTACAAATATCGAATGCTTCGTGACATTCTACTCAAACCATGGGGAGAGTCTGCTGAACTTGCATATTTTGGAACTGTGCCGTCAGATATGGCGTTTAATCACGCCGAAATAGTGGAGAAATGGTATAATAGTAAGCTATAAGTTTATAAACTTATAAGCATATAAGCTTATAAAAATGCGGGATTAGTTAAATGGTATAACATCAGTTTTCCAAACTGATATCGCGGGTTCGATTCCCGCATCCCGCTCAGAGAACATTAAGATTCAAATCTTATAAAACTATGAGCACTATAAAAGTGGTCAATCTTCAACAAAAGCTTTCATTATTCAAAGATCAGTGGTCTCCAAAAATTGTGGCTGAACTAAATGATAGCCATGTCAAAGTTGTAAAAGTGCAAGGAGAATTTGTATGGCATAAGCATGACAATGAAGATGAGATGTTCTTAGTAATAAATGGCGAGCTTAAGATCGAACTGAGAGATGGTGTGTTGGATATTAAACCCGGTGAATTGGTTGTGATCCCAAGAGGCGTTGAACACAGACCCGTCGCCGCATCTGAGGTTTCAATAGTTCTTATTGAGCCAAAAGGAACGGTCAACACTGGAACAGCTACCGATACTGGTGACAAAAAATCTACAGAAGGGGAATGGATCTAATACTTCTCATTATGACTAGACCAAAAAACACTGGATCTCTCACTTTAGCTCGAGATAACAAGAAACATTCTTTTGTTTGATTGGAGGGGAAGTTGGGCTTGCACCTATTTGGAGCTTTGAAGAATTTTCACTAGGTCATCGAGTCTTATCGAATACATTTTCAATAAATTTAATAACCCGTCACTTGGAACAAGATTCTGTCTAATTTCATAAAGTCTTTTCTTATTTATCAAAGCATTTCTATCTATTGAAATATCTGGCTGACCCTCTCTAATCCTTCGCCAATTTCCATCAGCAAAAAAAGTTTCAAAATGCGAAGTGCTATTTGGATTAATTGTAATATTTCGATCTTTAAAACACTTTTCAATATCAGAAATTTTTAGTGGGGTTTCACCATCTCTAGAAACTCTAATATCAACAAGATCTGGTTTTCGCCCTGGGATTATCTGTACGGGAAAGTATTTGCTTGAAAATAAACCTAATTCCTGAAGCACATTCAAAGCCGCCAATCTATTATGTCCATCAGCAATACCGATCTCACCAAACTTTATATCTTTAATAATCGATCGATCTAACGATTTTGTTTCGGAATATATATCATCAGAGCCAAATTGCATTACTGATATTGCAGGTCCCAAAAAACCTTTGGCTATGATTGAAATCATAACACTCACCATTTGATCACCTCTTAGGTTATTTGGTTTCTCATGAACACCCACACTACTTAGAGGCACATGAATATATTTTGCAGGTAACAAAGCCTGATTGCTATACCGTGCAGATAATACTTCAAAATTAAGAGTTAGTTTTTTATCGCTTATCATAATTACATTATAGTTATGTGAAATATATATCATCAACAATACTATGAAACAAGCACCCTTACTACACTAATTAATTTATCACTCACTTAATAGTTTTTAGGACTATACTTAGACCTAAACTTACACTTTCACTTAACACCCTATGAAACGAATTGGAATCCTAAATAGCGGAGGAGACTGCGCAGGTCTAAACGCCGTCATATCTTCATTCACAAAATATGCACTTTCGGACGGTTATGAAGTCTACGGATTCATCAAAGGATTTGAAGGGGTGTTAGACAAAAAATATATAGAGCTTACTCAAGAAAAAATAAGAGGCATCAGCCACCTGGGGGGTACGATCTTACAGTCCACCAACAAGGGCCGATTTGGCGCGAAAGTAGGGGAGGGCAATATCGCTCGCATTCCCAAAGAAATACTAGAGCAGACCAAACAAAATCTAGCAGAGTTAGGTATTGATAAGCTTTGCGTCATCGGAGGAGATGGCACACTCTCAAGCGCATATCAACTTCACGAATATGGTATATCAATAGTCGGCGTGCCAAAGACCATGGACAATGATCTTGCATCAACTGACAAAACTTTCGGCTTTAGTACTGCAGTAGATATCGTCACAGATGCGATTGACAAAATCAACACTACCATGACTTCACACAACAGAGTTTTCTTTATTGAGACGTTTGGCAGACACACCGGATGGGTCGGCCTCTATGCAGGTCTTGCCGGAGGAGTTGACATGATCCTGCTCCCTGAAATCAAATTCTCTTATGCGAAGATTGTAGATTATCTCCGAAAGCGCAAAGAAAATGGACGCGAGCATGCAATCATAGTAGTTGCAGAGGGCGCCAAATCAGAAGATGGCAAACTCATCATAAGAAAAAGAACTGAGAGTTCAGAGGTGACACTAGGCGGCATCTCACAACTTCTCATGGAAGAAATAGACAGTAGAGCGCCAGGAGAATTCGAACTCCGCAACACAATCCTTGGACACGTCCAAAGAGGAGGTTCACCGAACTCAGAAGACCGAATACTCGCCAAAAGACTTGGGGTGGCTGCTTATGATGGAATAAAAAATGGCAAATTTGGCAGCATGGTCGCACTCCGCGGCAACAAAATGGAATATGTACCAATACTTGATGCAGTCGATCAGCTCAAGACCGTCCCAGTACATGATGAGCTAGTCGAAGTCGCACGAAAGATTGGGGTATCGTTTGGAGACTAATAAAATACAAGTCACTGGTTTCTGGTGTCTGGTATCTGTCCAAACAGAAACCAGATACCTGTCACCGATACCTTACTTGTTGTACAATCTATGAAACATATGTCAAAAATCTTAGTCACTGGTGCTGGGGGATATATCGGCTCAGTCACCTCAAAACTTCTTCTAGAAAATGGATACTCAGTAGTGGCACTCGACAACTTTTCGCGTGGATATCATGAACCACTTGAATTACTAAAAAGCCAATATAGTAACAAAATCAGTATTCACACCGGGGACCTGCTCGTAGATGGTGGCAAAGAGGTATTAGAAAAAGAAAAAGATATAGAGGCAGTGATACATTTTGCTGCACTCCTCAATGTCGGTGAGTCTTGGAAGATCCCACACAAGTATTACACCAACAATATCGGTGGCACGACCCGCCTCACACAAGAACTCATAGACCATGGGGTGAGGTATTTCATATTTTCATCAAGCTGCACTGTATATGGGAATGCTCAGTACTCACCAATAGATGAGAATCACCCAATAGCAGAGCCAGTCACGCCATACGGATTCTCAAAACTAGTGTGTGAGAAAATATTGTCATGGCACGATAAAGTAGATGCATTGAAATCTGTGTCCCTCAGATATTTCAATGTATGCGGAGCAACAGATGATGGCACTATAGGAGACTCCAAAAGACCATCATTCCATCTCATGCAAAACGCAGTACGTGGAGCACTTGGTATCGCTCCATTTGAATTAAACTACGCAAATGTCAAAACGCCAGACGGCTCACCAATCCGCGATTACGTGAACGTCGTCGATCTGGCTGATGCTCATGTGAAGGCTTTGAAATGGATACTGGAAAACAAAAAAACCAATGTCTTCAATCTTGGCACTGGAGACGGCAACTCGGTCCTAGAGATCATAGAAGCTGTGAAAAAATATACAGGCAAAACTTTTGAAGTCGGAGTCTCTGCAGATAGACGATCTGGTGAGGCAGACAAAATGATCGCAGACAATCGCAAAGCCAAAGAAATACTTGGCTGGGAGCCAAAACACTCTCTTGAGCAGAGTGTCGAAAGCCTCATAAAATGGTATACCAAACACCCGGGGGGATGGGGGAGATAAAGAGAAAGAGGGTGTAGGGTTTAGGTTGTAGGGTGTAGGTTATAGAATTTAAGAGAATAAATTACGAATTACGAAATAATAATTTCTAATTTCTAATTGATCTAATTTCTAAACACTCCGGGAAATCGTAATCAAAATTTCGAAATAATATAAAAACTCAAAATCCCTAGTTTCACGCTTCTAGTCATCGCGAGCCGCACAACGGATGGCATGGCGATCTATCACCTATAGATTGCTTCGTCGCTTTACTCCTCCCTCCAGAGGCGCCGTGCCCGACTTGCTAATCGCAAAGCGAGGCAGGCGGGGGCAGGCGCAATGACCCCACTTCGCCAAGGCTACGAGAGGGCGAGGCAAGCACGAGGATAACAGGCTTTATTGTTCGAATGGAATGAGAACTAACCAAAACCAACTTCTCACTGCGTTCGAAGCATAAAAAAGAATACAAAAGTATTACTTGTCATACAGAGTCCGTCAATTGGCGAGAGGAAGTATCCAGAGATACAATGATGATGGATCCTTCCCCACTCACCAGTGTCGTGGTGAGGGGTCGGGATGACACCACAAAGCACATCTAAATATAAATACTTACAAACCTTAAAAACCTTATGAACCTTATAAGCTACGCTATTACTTTTCTTTTTGTCACTTTTCTCTCAGCTAACCATACTCCGTAGAGGACAAGTATGGTGCCAAGGACAAACCAGATATCTGGCACTTCGCCAATGAGTGGCATAGCTACAAATAGTGCACCGATAGGGGACAAATATGAAAGAAGCCCAACTTCTGATGACTCGAGTTTGTGAACATTTTCATTGTGCACACTATATGCGAACACTGAGTTTAGAAGTGCTACAAAAAGCACTGCAAAAACTACAAATCCGCTGACTGTTGGCATGAAGTTGTGTGGCATCTCAGCAATTGCCATAGGAAGTATCGCGATAGCAACAACTGCACTTTGCCAAAATGTAATGATATGCCCTGGGATGTGCTTTATTGGCTTCACAAGCAAAGTTCCAATCGATCCAAAACATGCAGAAATGAAAATAATGAGATCTCCATAATATGGTGAAAACTTCGCTGATTGATAAACTCCAAGCACATTCGAACTTCCAGTCAAAACTGGAATCACAGTAATTACAAGTGCGCCAAGGAATCCAAAAGCCATTCCAAAATATTTTTGTTTGTGGATTTTTTCTCGGAAAAAAATATAAGAGAGAAGCACTAGTAAAAATGGAGACAGTGCATTTATGACTGGCACATTGATACTCGTGACAGAAGGCAGAGCGAGATAAATGAGATATATATGAGCGCCAATTCCAAATATTGCAGAAAAGAAAATGTATAGCTCTTCTTTCACTTTGAAAGAGCCTTTTTGGCGCAGTGCAAATGGGAAAAGCACAACAGATGCAATAACCATCCGCAAAAAGAGAAACGATGCAGGACCAATTTCATTGAGCGCTAGTTTTGTGATTGGTATTGAAGCACCCCATACGATAAATGCGATTGCAAGAGTGAATGCAGGGTGCTTTGCCATGTTTTTCACACTCAAAAGAGTTACTTCTTTTTTGAGATGTCCTTCGAATTTCTTGATACCTGGCAGAAGATCTCTACGAAACTCCGCAGATAATCTGGATAAGATGCCTTCCTTATTATTTTTTTTATTTTTTAATTTTTTATTTTTATCAGTAATCCTCGCCATTCTATCAGTCTATAGAGAAATAGAAGAGAAGTCAAATGGAGCACAATAAAAGAATAAATAAATAAAACGAGAAAACAATAATATCAGGGTGAGACAAATTATTGATTACCTGCCTCGCCGGCAGGCAGGTATCACTTGTGGACCCACAAAACAAGGGATCTCTCATTTCGTTTCACTTCATTCGAGATGACGAACAAATTTTATTAACCTGAATCAACTCTGTCGAGAATGAATAAGCTTTCGAAAGATTGAGAGTAAACTGTTCTTACTTAGAAATTCGTAATTAACAATTCGTAATTCGTAATTTGTGCTTTTATTCTCTCATCCCTTTCCTCGAGAGATAGACTTGGAGCTCGGCAATGATGCCAGTCAGTATGATCTGAAGACCTACCAAGATGAGAAGTATTCCTCCAAACACAAGTGGTCGATCTTTGAGAAGCACTCCAAAAAATACTCTTTCAATGAAAAGCCAAACCGTGATGATGACACCTATCACAAATGGGGCAACGCCAATTGCAGCGAAAAAGTGCAGAGGCTTCTGGGCGAATCTATATATGAAATAAGCGGTGAGGATATCTGCAAATACTGTGATACGGTTTAGGAATCCATATTTGGATTTACCATGTTCACGATTTTTGTGAGCCACAGGAACCTCAGTGGTTTTGTAAGCGAGCTTTTCGACAATGAGCGGCAAGAATCTAAAATTATCTCCATACAAAACCACATCTTTCAGACAGTCACGGCGAAACATCTTGAATCCACAGTTGATGTCATGGTATTTGCTGCCAAGCATCCAGCGAAGTATGACTACATTTCCGATGAAGGAGGGGATGAGTTTGTCTATGGTGTGTTTTCTATTTTTTCTCCAGCCGTTCACAAAGTCGAAACCTTCGTTGATTTTGGCATAGAATTTCGAGATGTCATGAGGATTGTCCTCGAGGTCCGCATCCATAAATAAGATAATGTCTCCGGTGGATTTGGCAACTCCACGCCTAAGCGCTCTTCCTTTGTCTCCACGACGAAGTGATAATACTCTGAAATTGTCTGCTGGTGGAGTGTATGATTTTTGCCAGTCATCGGTAGAACCATTTTGCACCAAAACCACTTCGTAGGGCTGGCCGAGAGTATCAAGCTCAGCTTTTAGCAACTGACTTAGTTTGTTGAGATTTTCCGCTTCATCTTTGAAGGGAATAATGACTGAGAGCATTGGAGTTTATTATAGCAGTGATTATACAGTAAGGTATCAGTGACTGGTATCTGGTGTCAGCGCTCTAGTCATTGCGATCCCGACTTCACGTCGGGAGAAGCAATCTAGACATGCAGATCGCCACGCCAAGTGTGACTTGGCTCGCGATGACACAATGTCATACTGCCTGCCCCCGCCTGCCTCGCCGGTTTACTCGCCGATTGAGGAGGGTAATCAGGCGAATTACGAGATATGAAGTCAGATTACCGAGTTAATAATGTCATTCTGAGGAGCATTGGCAATCCGCCAACTGGCGGACAGAATCAGACATTATTTGCTTGAGTTTACGCTTCGATCAAAGAGAGAAGTCTCTCCCATTGTGTCAGACACGCCGTTGTCCGCACCTCAATGCATATCTATTAATATTGTATACGATTCTACTCTAATATACCCAGATGAGCGTGAGACAGCAGATACCAGATCACTCTTACCTTTCTCACATAACACTCTTACTTTTCTCTTACCTATATAGACCTATAGCTTTGGTGCTGTACATAATATTATCGAAACCTATACATTGTATTATCAGCTAGCTGTGTCATGTTCCTCACGTGTATGTGATCAAACTTTCCCCTGATTTGGTACTTGACATATATATAGTCCTATAGTATACTGTTCACTAAGTTTCCCAAAACTACAAATATCCGCGGTACTTATGTACCTACGGAATGTTTAGAGTAATACGGGAAACCGTACCTTAACATTCCGGGAATAAGAAATTTATTTAAGAAAACAAGTTTACAGTGAACTGTTGACAGTGAACAGAAATGAACACTATTAACAAACACTGAAAAACATTTTGCTTATAGGAAGATTCTCTACTGATTCCATAAATCTTTACCAATGTCACCCTGAGTTTATCGAAGGGTCCAGAAGTAAGGATATTAAAGGATTGGGAGGTAAACAAAATATACAAAGTATTAAGATAAGTAATACCAGTGAGTCCAGACATAATGTCTCGACAAACACTAAAGGTATCTAGAAAAGTGAAAGCTACTAGATTTCATCAAGTATGATGAAGTTATATCTTCAAAAGTTCGTTCAAGCTCTAAAGAGCTAGTTAACAAATATGTATTTAACTAAAGAACTAAGCTCTTTGCTCTCTGCTCTGATTCTCCTTTGTATGTTTTTTTTGCCTCCTGATTCCCACGGATCAGTTGAGGAACTCAAAAGTGTAGTATTAGTCCCCAATAGGGGAGAGGAGTGAAGAGAAACAGAAAATATCATAAGGATCTAACACGTCGCAGTATACAAAAGTCCGTGTCCATATTTCAACTCAGCGAGGAACTACATGAAAATCAAGCGTTTTTCCATCAAAAATCTGGTAAGTGCAGCGGTCGCAGGATCGCTCGCTCTTCAGATTTTCACCGGCGCACTCGCGCCGATGACGGCTTCCGCACAATCGCAGACAACGCAGCCGGCAATCGTTCAGCAGTCCGACGGCACAGCGCCTACGGCCGCAGAAATGGCCAAGGCAGCTGAACTGTTCGGCAGTAAGCCAGACTTGCTGGCAGTGGTCGATGCCACGCAACCGGCGAAAGCCGGCATGCTCAGCGCCGCTGCCGCAAACTACGAACCTTTGGTAACAAGCGTTTTTGTCGCAGCCTGGATCGCAGACGGTCGAGTAGCCGTCGGCGCGCCTGACGGCTGCGTCCGCACGCCCTTGTCTGTCGACATCACCGGCGGTGTAACCCGCCCACGGCAAAATATCGCTGTGTCAGATTGCTCGAAAGCGTTCTACGACAAAGAAGGCGTCCTGATTTTTGGGACTGCCATCGAGGTCGTTGTTCGCTACAACGAAGTCGAGGAAAGCCGCACGCAGGCGACCTTCTTCGAAGGGCGCCAGCCCGTATGGGTGCGGCAGATTCAGTTTGTGCAGGAAGGCGAATGCTGGGTAGTTGAAAAGGGTCTCGTTGACCCTTATTTCCGGCGCTCATTCTATATCGCCGGCACCGACACCCTGGTTCGAATCGATCCCATCGAGGAGTTGACGCAATCCGTATGGACGAGTAATGGGTCAAAGCTGCCGACTGATCACCCTATATATGACATTTTGGTTGAGACGTCCGACAAAAAGGACGATTTCTCTCAGCCGCGGTCAACGTACTGGTTCCGTGGAGTAGTCAACAACTGCTTCACACCTCAGGCTAACAGCTGCGAACTCGCAACAACCACACCACTGCAAACGGGTCGGCCATTAAGGCCGGCACCTCTGTTCATGTGTCTCTTAGTGTCAAGTTCAGTTCCTTGGCGCGCATCGTGCGCGTCGATAACAGCACCGTCGCCGTGGATAACATCCCTGTCACAAACGATGTGGCAGTGAGCGGGCTTCGTGCCGGAACTGGGCGTCCGATACCAGGGGCAAGCCTACAGCAACACGCAAGGTTGGACGAGCGCCGGCTGCGAGATGGAGTGGAGCGAGGAATCGAAGCCTAACAGCTGCGAACTCGCAACAACCACACCCGCAAACGGGTCGGCCATTAAGGCCGGCACCTCTGTTCATGTGTCTCTTAGTGTCAAGTTCAGTTCCTTGGCGCGCATCGTGCGCGTCGATAACAGCACCGTCGCCGTGGATAACATCCCTGTCACAAACGATGTGGCAGTGGCAGACTTCGTGCCGGAACTGGGCGTCCGATACCAGGGGCAAGCCTACAGCAACACGCAAGGTTGGACGAGCGCCGGCTGCGAGATGGAGTGGAGCGAGGAATCGAAGCCTAACAGCTGCGAACTCGCAACAACCACACCCGCAAACGGGTCGGCCATTAAGGCCGGCACCTCTGTTCATGTGTCTCTTAGTGTCAAGTTCAGTTCCTTGGCGCGCATCGTGCGCGTCGATAACAGCACCGTCGCCGTGGATAACATCCCTGTCACAAACGATGTGGCAGTGGCAGACTTCGTGCCGGAACTGGGCGTCCGATACCAGGGGCAAGCCTACAGCAACACGCAAGGTTGGACGAGCGCCGGCTGCGAGATGGAGTGGAGCGAGAATCGAAGCCTAACAGCTGCGAACTCGCAACAACCACACCCGCAAACGGGTCGGCCATTAAGGCCGGCACCTCTGTTCATGTGTCTCTTAGATGTCAAGTTCAGTTCCTTGGCGCGCATCGTGCGCGCGTCGATAACGACACCGTCGCCGTGGATAACATCCCTGTCACAAACGATGTGGCAGTGGCAGACTTCGTGCCGGAACTGGGCGTCCGATACCAGGGGCAAGCCTACAGCAACACGCAAGGTTGGACGAGCGCCGGCTGCGAGATGGAGTGGAGCGAAGCGCCGGAAAACAAGCCGGCAATGCTATTCCTCCCCACACTCGCTAACAGCAAGACGCCACCAGTCGTTATTAAGGTCGAAGCTGCCGGCGATATTTCTGGTGACCCCTACCAGCGGAAAGACAGCCCAGAGCTCCGCAGCGGCGAATGGAATGACGACGACAACGTCGTCACCATCGATTCGTTGGGCGGTCCTGAGTACCAGGACATCCGAGTCGAAACTGGGTCGCTCGACGCGAAGGAAGGCAGCAGTCATCCGGCAAAATGGACGTATATGAAGGAGCTCTTATTCCCAGACGGGACAAAGTGCTACTTCAGTCTGTTGAAGCCGGAAAGCTGGGGCTACCAACACATCCATCGGTTTGCGTGCCGCATGCCCGATGGCAGTCTTTTCCGCATCAACAACCTGGGGCATACTGCACACCGCAGCCACCCCGGGCTGATCACGATCGACTCCGGCCGAGGCACCCCCTCCTACAAGTGGGACTCTGCTGAAGCACAGGCTGGGCTTAGCATCGATGGCGCCAGCATCAAGGCAGTTCGCGTTAACCTGACGCCAAGGGACAAGCAGTTCTTAGGCATCAGTGTCAAGATCGGTAAGATTCAGTTCATTCTGATCCAGGTCGTAGAGGACGATCCAGCCCTCATAAATGGGCAGATCCGCCGCCTCGCCTGGACGGGCGCAGACCTGAAGTCACTCGATGGGATTGGCGCCTTCTCGCTGCGAGGCGAAGACGCAGTCAATATCCAGAGCTATGTGGCTGGCGTGGTCAACGGGGGCGACCCCGCGGCCGCTTCAGCTGCTAGCGTCGAAGTTTCCGAAGAAATCACTGAGATCTTCGGCGACGACTGGGCTCAGTAGCCATCACCTCTAGGGGCGTCCTTTTCAGTACCGCTGAATTGACGAACTGGACGCCCCTATCCTAACAAGTACAGATTGCCGCCGGCTTGCCCGGCCCCACGAAGACGCCATCTTGGCTGTCGGCGGCAATCTTTCATATAGATTTCTAAACCTCCCGGATAGGTATCGGGAGGACGAAAGCCCTGCCTCATCGGCGGGTAAAGATCGAAAATGTGATACTGGACAATTGCTGTCCATGATTCGCATGAGTAGGTATCATACTTTCGTCCTCTCCAATGCTATGAATACAAGTGAACCGTTTACAGTGAACTGTGAACAGTTCAGATTTGTGACTAGAGCAGTGGAAAAGATTTATGTCATTCTGGTAATCAGTCTATGGCTGAGCATCCAGAATCAGACATAAATATGCAATTTGTTTGATCCTGGACAAGCCAGGATGACAAATTGCAGATGGCAGGTATGGGAGTTTGACAAATAGAATGGAAGTGTTCACGTTAAAAATTTGAACTTTGAATTTATTTAGGCATTAGGAATTAGAAATTTGTGCTTTTTTGGTTTTCCTCTGGGTTTAAGTACCCACTGATGAGTCCTTCGCCTTTGCGAAATATCGTATAAGGGACACAAGGACGAAAGGGAAACTGGACATCATCAACAAAACCCTTTACAAAAATAACCCCTCACCACTCGTGGTGAGGGGTCTTTTGTTTGCCCTCAACGATTTCCTGGACCTGCCTCGCCCTCGCGCAGCCTTGGTGAAGTGGGGCCTGCCCTCTCGAAGCTCAATAGAGCGAAGTGGGGATCCAGGAACCATGTCTTTAGTTGTCACACATTCGGCAGGCAGGGAACTTCTCTCCCTCACCTTTTGTGGGAATACGAATCAAGGTGAGGGATCGAAGAATAAACAAGATCGTACCAGTCGCCATGCTCCTTCTCACCCTTCGCCAAGGCTTCAGAGTGACAAACCCCACGTCGTCCGCCTTTGGCGAGACTATGCGGGGCAAGCAAATTCAGGATAGCGCTTGGTTTACTGACACCAGATACCTAAGGGAGTAGACCTACGGGAGTAGCAAGTCACTACTGCGCCCTGCAGACTCGTTCATCGTAGCCTCGTCTGACGTGGCGAAGTGTGAAGCCTTGTGCGAAGGAATGACACCTTACAACTTTAACCTTAAACCTTATACCTCATATATTTTTACTTTATTATTTTATTATTTTTTTGATTTATTGTGCTTTCTTATTCCCCGAATGGAACTTCTCATGCACTTCCTTCAGTCTCGCATTTGTAACGTGAGTATAGATCTGAGTAGTAGAGACGTTTGCGTGCCCAAGCATCTCCTGCACTGCACGCAAGTCTGCGCCATGCGAAAGTAGATCAGTTGCGAAACTGTGACGGAGCATATGTGGAGTCACCCGACTCACAATACCTGCTTTGATGCGATACTTTTCGACAATGCGCTCCACAGACCTGGGGGTGAGGCGGAACTTCTCATCTGTCAGCTCTTTGTTTCCTTTTGGCCCTCGAGTTCTCACAAAGAGCGGCTTGTATGGATCTTTGCGGAATTTCATATATTCCGCAATTGCATCTTTGGCAGAATCTGTGAGAAACACCACACGGACTTTGTCGCCTTTTCCACGGACTGAGAACTCTCCAGTATCGAGATTGATTTGGGTGCGGTCTATGCCGCAGAGCTCACTCACACGGCAGCCAGTAGAGTAGAGGACTTCGAGTATTGCCTTGTCGCGGATACAATTACGATCATCTAGATCTATTACGTTTAGTAGTCTTGTGAGTTCATCATCATGAAGGAAATGAATTTCTCTGTCGCCAAGTTTTCCAAGCTCTATCATGTCAGGAGCCAGCACTCTGTAGTTTTGGCGAAGCAAATACTTTAGCATGCCACGAATTGCCATGAGATATTTGATTTGTGAAATACGCTTGAGCGGACCTTTCACAGGATGTTTGTATTCACGCGATAGAAAAAGTCGGAATTTTCGCACCATCTCTCCATCGAATTTCTCGACATCCATCTCGGCGCCACTTGGACCATATGCGCGAATGAGCCAACTCTCAAGAAGTGACAAATATTGTCCATACATACGCACAGTTTTCGGAGAGAGGTTTCTATCTAGTTCGCAATACTCAAGATAACGAACTATTGCGTCGTGCATTGTCATAAGAAATAATTGTACACGACTCCAGCCTTACATATTACGACATTGATCTGGCTGATTTTTTTATTCCATACAAAACATAATCGCTTCCATCTTCTATATGAAAAGAGCCATCTGTAGTAACGCCACCCTTATACCCCATTTTTTCTATCATCGATACTAATTCGATCATCTTTCCTCGTAATACTCTTGGTATTTGGGTCAACAATACACCACCATTCTGCATCGCAAGTGCCATATCCTCAATCATATACTGAGTGAAATTAACATACTCTCTTTCATCGGCGTCATTAGGAATAACTGAATATGCTCTAAATGGCCCAACAGGTCTGCACACCATCACATTGGGATAACGTTGCCAATGATCAAAGTGTACTTGTGCTTGTGTAGTTACTGGATAATATGATGCCAACAAATCTGCTTCTACAATAGATCTATTAAGATTTTTTCCATTAGCCACATCTCGTCTAAAAAGGTTACCTGTATTTGACCTATTGCACCAAAATTCATCAACATTTCTTTTACGCAATCCAGTGACAGAATTCACATAATTAGGATTAACAAAATATCCACTGCCCATTACATCAAAAATGTCCAGATGTCCGAATTTCATTTGCGCCCAAGTCAACACATCCTCCATAGAAGACCCACCACAAATCAATGCAATTGCAGTTTCAAAGGTGGTATCGTATGAGATCTCCCCGCTACCTGGCCCATCAATTGGCCAAATATCCCTGACACCGTGTTTTGAATACGACCAGTATGATGATAAGGTATTACGCAACTGCTGACTTTTTTCCCATTCAGATCTAAGCATATATAAATAACCTCTACTATAGGTTAGTATATCATTGGGAAGGGCTATTTCGAAGATGTACAAACATGGTGTCATATCGATGCGATTAGCGAGATATCGCTTGTTGCATTAATGATTCACAAGGGATTTCTCATTTCACTTCGTTACATTCGAAATGACATAATACATCGTCCTTGTCATATCGAAAGTGAAGCTGAGATATCCCTCGTGCGTATGATTTTGATATTATGATTCTATGCCATATTACACATACATCATGGCAAGTGATTCAGGAACTTTATATATTGGCGTGACAAACAATCTACAAAGAAGAGTGTATGAACATAAATACAAGTTGATTGAAGGGTTTTCTAGTAAATACAATTGTAAAAAATTGGTTTTTTATGAAGAGTACAAAGATGTCAACGAAGCGATTGTGAGAGAAAAAGTTATAAAGAAGTGGAGAAGAGAGAAGAAAGAAGATTTGATTAGGTCAAAGAATATTCATTGGAATGACTTGAGCACAATTTTTTAACAAGCGATTTCTCTTCGTTATCACTCATCGAAATGACATGATTAATAACATTTTGTCATCTCGAACGTTAGTGAGAGATCCCTCGTTTCCGGAAATCATAACAAGGGATTTCTCATTTCACTTCGTTACATTCGAAATGACATGGGAGTGCTTTTTATTCCTTAACTTTACAAGATTATAACTTTTCACGTTATAAGTAGTATATGTGCTCCTACACCCTATTTATCCGCCGAAGCCTTGGCGAAGGAGGACACCCTACAACCTACCCCCTTATGGTATTTATTTGAGTTTATTGAGGTATTCATCCCATGCCTCGATCTTAAGGTCGGACATTTTGTATTTGGTGAGCGCTTTCACAAAAAATCTTGCGAGAATCACATCAGTCAAAAGTAGAGCATTTTTCTCAACAGCCGCACGTCTTATTCGATATCCGTCTGACACTTTTCTCTCGATATTTTCTGTCTCTCTATCAAAACTTTCCGAGATATTTATCACAATAGATATTTCACCTTGCCTTATGACATCGACCACATTGGGGTGTAGTCCTTCGTACACTTTTGCCACTTTGACAGATGGGACATGATGATCTTTGAGGAATTTGTGAGTGTTTTCAGTCGTATAGATCGTGAATCCAAGACTTGCTAGTTTCCACGCAGCGTCAAGCATCTTTTCCTTTTGGGCGTCACCACCTACTGTGAACAAAACTCCTTTTTTGCGGACTTGAAATCCTGTTGCATAAAGAGCCTTGAGATATGCTTCAGATGCCGTCTCACCAAAACACGCAACCTCACCAGTGCTAGACATCTCAACCCTTAGCACTGGATCGGCTCCAGGAAGTCTAGCAAAAGAAAATTGTGGAGCTTTGACGGCTACATATGGTATGTCTATCTGATCTACTTTTTCACCAACACCAAAACATGCGTCTACCGCAAGTGCTGGGTAATTCACTCCTGTGACTTTGGAAATGAATGGCACGGTGCGTGATGCTCGTACATTCATCTCTATCACAAAAACGTCATTGTCTTTGGCAATAAACTGAATGTTGAAGGGGCCCGTAATCACAAGTTCTTTCACAAGCTCTTCAGCAATAATTTTGATTTTTCGTTCGGTTTGTGAAAATATTCTTTGTGCAGGGAAGATGATATGTGCATCTCCTGAGTGCACACCAGCCAACTCAATGTGCTCCGATATCGAGTGAGTGAGAATATGGCCCTGCTCAGCTACACCATCATATTCTATTTCTTTGGCAGAGCTTATAAACTGCGTGACTGTGATGGGGTAGTCCTTGCCAATATGAGCATACTTTTTGATATATGCCCGAAGTTGCTTGTCTGTATAGCACACAGTCATTGCGCTACCTGACAATACATATGATGGTCGAAGAAGTACTGGGTATCCTACTTTTTTTGCAAAAGCCAAGGCTGCATCAACAGATCTTAGTGAGTCCCATTTGGCTTGTGGGATACCGAGCTTATCAAGAAGTGCAGAGAAAGTTTTTCTATTCTCGACACGCTGCACAGTCTCAGCAGGAGTTCCCAAAATATTGACGCCTTGTGAAGTAAGTAGGGGAGAGAGATTGTTAGGAGTTTGACCACCCACCGAGGTTATGACTCCTTCTGATTTTTCAAATTCATAAATGTCAAGCACTCGCTCAAGCGTAAGTTCTTCGAAGTAGAGTCTATCTGACATATCATAATCTGTCGAGACTGTCTCTGGATTGCAGTTTACAATGATAGATTGTCTGGATTTTTTCTGAAGAGCAAGAGCAGTATTGACACACGCCCAGTCAAACTCTACAGATGATCCGATACGATATGGACCAGACCCGAGGACCATCACACTTTTTTTGCCAAGAGGGGATACGTCATTGTGACCTCCGGCATAGGTTGCATATAGATAGTTTGTTTGGGCGGGGACTTCACCTGCAAGAGTGTCGATTTGGAAAAATGATGGCAAGACAGAATATTTTTTGCGCAGATCTCTCACCGTTGTTTCACTGCTTTTGTGGATTTCTGCAATCTGTTTATCTGAATAACCCAATTTTTTGTATGCTGATAATTTTTCTTTGGTTAGTTTGCTTTTTGGATCAATCACATTCACAATCTCTTTAAGTCTATACAAAAACCACATATCTATTCCTGTGGTTTTGTGAATATACTGAAGATCTACTTTGTTTTTGATGGCATTTGTGATTGCAAAAAGTCTACGGTATGTGGGTTTTTTGAGATACGCTAGTATTTCTTTGTGATTTTTGAATCCATTTTGTAGCACTCCTTGCGCACCTATCTCAAGCATTCTTACAGCCTTCTGGATTGCTTCCTCAAAGTTTCGACCAATTCCCATCACCTCTCCCACTGACTTCATACTAGTACCTATGTCCTCATGTGCGCCTGAGAATTTCTCAAGATCCCATCGTGGAACTTTTACAACCACATAATCGAGCGCTGGTTCGAAAAATGATTTTGTAACTTTTGTCACTTGGTTTGGTATATCAATAAGAGACTTCCCAAGTGCCAGCTTTGCCGCCACATACGCAAGCGGATAGCCTGTGGCTTTGCTTGCTAGAGCAGAGGAGCGGGAGAGCCTGGCGTTTAGCTCTATCACATAATAATCTAGTGATTTGTTGGGACTAAGTGCAAACTGCACGTTGCACTCTCCTACGATATTTAGACTTCTGGCAATTTCTATCGCCTTGCTTCGAAGCACATGATATTCCTCATTGGTGAGTGTCTGACTAGGCGCCACGACAATTGATTCACCAGTATGGATTCCTATCGGATCAAAATTTTCCATGTTGCAGACTGAGATGCAGTTATCATATTTGTCTCGCACTATTTCATATTCTATTTCTTTGAAGTGGTGGAGATATTGCTCGACAAGTATTTGTGGAGAAACAGCAAGTGCTTGTGAAGCAAGTTTTTCAAAATCTGTCATCTTGTAAACCACTCCAGAGTTAAGACCTCCTAGTGCATAAGCAGCACGGATCATAAGCGGCAAACCCATGCTTTTCGCTACTTTTTTTGCGTCATCGAGATTTTTCACTGCAACACTTCGTGGCGTTGATATATTCATTTTGCGAAGATGAGTAGCAAATAGATCTCTGTCTTCAGAAAGAATGATCGACTCAACCGGAGTACCAAGAACCTCACAATTGTGTTTCTTAAATACTCCTTTTTGGAAAAGCTCTACACCACAATTTAGGGCAGTCTGTCCGCCAAATGAAAGAAGAATTGCTTGTGGTTTTTCTTTTTCGATGACTCTTTCGACGAAATATGGATTCACGGGCAGGAAATATACCTTGTCCGCAAATAGCTCTGAGGTTTGAATTGTAGCAATATTGGGGTTAATGAGAACAGTCTCTATCCCTTCTTCTTTGAGAGCTTTTATAGCTTGAGAACCTGAGTAATCGAATTCTCCTGCTTCACCGATCTTCAAAGCCCCAGATCCAAGGATCAAAACCTTTGTTAGCTTTTTATTAGAATTTATATTTGTTTTATTTAATTTTACTGATTTAGACTTTGGCATAGATATTGAAAACTATTTTTTTCAATTATTTTTAAATTATGGAAATATATTTAAATTGTCATTCTGGAGCGAATGTAAGTGAGCGATAGAATCTTTCAAAATATTGAGATCCTATCGTCCCGTCCCTCGGCAAGCTCGGGATGACATATTGCGTTAACGAATCAGAACTTGTCATACTGATCCAGCTTATTCGCTAAACTTCTAATAAGCTGGAGAAGTATCCAGAAAAAATTAAGACATGGATCCTTCACTAATCGTTTCAGGATGACAAATTACTGCATTCTGCTATGGACTCTGCTCTTTGCTCTTTGCTCTTTGCTCTATGCTCTAATTTTCTCCAGGAACTTATCAAATATCCACTCAGTATCTATTGGTCCTGGGTTTGCCTCTGGATGAAACTGCACAGACATAAATGGCAAACTTTTGTGAATAATTCCTTCATTAGTCCCATCATTTGCATTTTCAAACCACGGCACGAAATTCTTTGGCATTTTCGACACCGCAAATCCATGATTTTGTGTTGTGAGAAAACACTTTTTACTACCTGTCATGACACATGGATGATTTTGACCACGATGACCAAATTTCAGTTTGTAAGTGTCACCTCCTGCAGCAAGTGCTAGTATCTGATTCCCGAGACATATACCTAGCATTGGCACTTTTTTGCCAAGGGCTTTTTTGACAGTCGCAATTGTCTTGAGATTCATCTTGGGATCTCCAGGACCATTTGAAAGCAGTATCCCATCAAAATCCAAACCTTCATCAAAAATATCGGTGTCATGGGGGACAGTGGTAAGAGTCACACCTTTAGAAAGCAAGAGTCTTTGGATGTTGCGCTTCACTCCGCAATCTATAAGAACCACCTTCTTTTTGCCATTCCCTTCTGAATATATTTTCTTGGTCGATACATTACTAACTAGATCATCAGAATTTGGGTCATAGAAATCAATCTTGTCATTTGAGATAGTTATTTTGCCAAGCATTGCTCCATGAATTCTAATCTTTTGCGTTAGGCCCCTCGTATCTATGATCTGTATCCCTGGTATTCCCTCACTCTCAAGCCACTCGTGAAGAGGGGTGATATTGGACCAATGAGACTGAGTGCTATTGTAAGCGGAGACCACAATACCTTTGGTATGCACTTTGGCTGATTCCCATGAAGCCTTGGGCTGCACTCCATAATTGCCAATAAGAGGGTATGTGAACATGAGAATCTGACCGCTATATGAAGGATCGGTGATGCTCTCCGTGTATCCTGTCATGCCAGTTGTGAATGCCAATTCTCCTGCGATACTCTTTTTGGCTCCGAATGAAACACCCTCAAAAACAGTCCCATCCTGTAGAGTAAGAAATGCGCGAACAGTAGACATAATCATTAAACAATCCATTGAAACTTGAAACTTGTCGCTTACAACTTACACCCTACAAATTACAACTAGTACTTTCATTCCTACACGCCTTCGGCCTATGAGCCTTTATTTCTTGAGCACCAGTGCCAAAAGCGCCATCCTTACAAACATTCCATTTCTAATTTGTTCTGTGAGATACAGTGCTCTTGGATCAGAATCAACTTCCACTTCTATTTCACCAACTCTCGGAAGTGGATGCATGAAAATTGTCTTTTTAGCTGCTTTTTCTTCAACTAACTTTTTGGTCAAGACAAAAGCAAGCTTCAGCTTTTCGTATTCTTTCATACTTTTGAATCTTTCTTTTTGCACTCTTGTCCAATACCAGACATCAAGATCTGTTGGGATTTCTTTCACAGATTTTAGCTCTACTATTTTTGTTCCTCTTTTTTCTGCGAACTCTTTCACATATTGGGGCATCTTGAGATTCTCTGGAGATAGTAAATATATTGTGACGTTTTTGAAATAAGAAAGACCTTTTGTAAGTGAGTGGACTGTTCTTCCATATAGCAAATCTCCAACTAAAAGAATTTTCAGACCACTTATTTTTTTGTGAGTTCGATACATGGTATAGAGGTCGAGGAATGCTTGAGTAGGATGTTCTCCTGATCCATCTCCAGCGTTTATCACTGGTACACGAGTGGCAGCTTCAGCTGCGATTTTTGCCGTTCCCTCAACAGGATGTCTCATGATTATCACATCACTGTAAGTCTCAAATACTTTGGTGCTATCACTTATCGTTTCACCCTTCACTGCAGATGACGTTTGGGTCGGATTCTGATACTCGATGACCTGCCCACCGAGTCTCTTGACGGCTGCTGCAAACGAGCTAAAGGTGCGAGATGACGGTTCGTAAAATAGAAGCGTGGCGAGCTTGCCCTTGAGAAGATCTATGTATCCTTTCTTTTCGATCACCTTCCTTATCTTGTCTGCTTTTTGGAAAAGTAATAACAAATCTGAAGAGTTGAATTGCTCTAATGACAAAATATCCTTAGAGTAAAAAGGATTTGTTTTTTGGGGCATAATTTTTGAAAAGAACTTGTCGATGATAACAAGATTTGTTGAGACTTGTCAAATGATTTTGGAAGACATTGATCTGACCTACTGGAGAGGAAAGCAGAGGAGGGTATAGGTTTTAGGGTGTAGGTTGTAGCGGGTAGATATGTAAATTACTAATTTATTTAATTTCTAATTCTTAAACTTTTTCTATTTATCAAATTCTAATTATCATAGTAAAAATATGCTTTTAATATGTCCGCATTTAATAGAAGACTACTAAATACATTATTTAATAAATTAACCACTACTTCCTGTCATTCTGAGCAAGCGATAGCGACCGAAGAATCCATGGTTTTCTGGATCCTTCTCTTCGATCAGGATGACCACACTTCGCTCTGCAAGCTACGGAGTGGCAAGGCATGTATGTGACATTTGTTCAACACAAGCATGCTTCCTCCAGAGGCACCGTGACCAATTTGCCATTCGCAAAGCTAGGCAGACTGGGGAAGGCGAGATAATTAACATTTCTCCCATCTTTTCTTTTTAGATAGTTATAATGACACCATGAGTAATGTTTATATCGCAGAATTCTTGCTAACAGGAGGAGACAAAACATCAGAGACTGATTTGCTACATAAATACGAAGCAACATATTTGGATGCCGTTTTTGAAAAACAGAAAAACGCAATGTCTCAAAATCCTCTCATGATGAAATTGTATGAAGACATCGAAATGCCTGTATCTAAAATTGTCCAGGACATGCATGAGTATGGCATTCATATCAATAAAGAAAAACTAGAAAATCTAAAAACAAATTATGAAGCCAGACGTGAGATTCTCATACAAAAGATTACCGAGCAGCTAGGCCCTATCAACCTGAATTCCCCTCGACAACTTGGACAAGTGTTGGTGCTCGAACACAAACTAAATCTCCCCAAAACCAAAACAGGTCAATTTACGACATCTTCTGAAGCTCTTCAACCGTATTCAGAAAGTCAAAAAGTTGTAAAAGAAATATTAGAATTCCGCGCAATCGACAAAGTAATAAATACTTATATCACTCCAATTCTTGATAGAGTTGACAAAGACAATCGCATTCATCCCAAATACGATCTCATGTCAGCAGCAACCGGGAGACTAGCGGCATCAGACCCAAATATCCAGAGCACCCCAGCTGGTGGCGAGTATGGCGATGCCATAAGACAAACATTCACAGCTCCAATTGGAAGCAAACTAATCGCGTTTGATTACTCACAACAAGAACTTAGGATCCTTGCACATTTATCCAAAGATGAAAAGCTGCAAGAAGCTTTCAAAAAAGGTATTGATGTTCATGTGCTCACGGCTGCAAACGTACTTCGGATGTCAGAAGACAAGATCACTAAGTATGAAAGGGCGATTGGCAAAACTCTGAATTTTGGAATAGTCTATGGCGAAACATCATATGGACTTGCTCGTCAACTTGGCAAAAGTCCAGAAGAATGCGTAGGAATACTAAGGAGATATTTTGAGACATATAGTGGAGTGAAAAAATATTTTGATAACCTCATGATCCATGCCAAACTGCATGGCTATATAGAGACTATTTTGGGAAGAAGACGTGGCATACCCGGACAAAAAATTTATACTCCGAAAAAAACCCTTATCCCGGCCGAGGAGAGAATCATCAAGAATTTCCCAATACAAGGATCTGCTGCTGACATGACCAAAAAGGCAATGGTTGATATAAATGAAGAGATTCTTCCAAAATATCCTGAAGCGCATCTTGTCATGCAAATACATGATGAGTTGGTATTTGAGTATAAAGTGATAAATGAAGAAAATAATAAACACGATAAAAATGTCATCCCGATCCAGCTTATTCAATCCTCTTCTAATAGGCTGGAGAAGGATCCAGAAAAAGAAACAGCAATCAATGAAGCCACAAGAGATTTCTCCGCCCCCGCTCAAGAATCTGAGCGTGGAGTCGAAATGACGAAAATTGAGACATTTGTAAAGGAAGTCAAAGAGGTTATGGAAAAGGCAATTCCACTAACAGTCCCAGTTGTGGTTGATGCAAAAGTAGGGGAGAATTGGGGTGAAATATAGTGAACAACATCTACTCTAAATACCCAATTTTTTTAAGATGTTCTTTTAACTCTTGAATCGCTATAGATCGCATATTATTTTTATTTTTCTCTTCAGTTGTCATTTGACCCCAAGTTTTACGACTACCATTGGGGATGAATATTGCATCCCAACCAAAGCCTTGCCCACCTTTGGGAATCCTTGCAATCTCGCCACCTGTACGCGCTTCAAAAAACTTTGGTTCCTTGCCATCATACAAACAAAAACACACTTCAGCAGAAGCCCTTCTATCTACAAATCCTTTTAGCAATCTCACAAGTCCTTCGTTGTGAAGTTTTTTGTAAAACCATTTTATGAATGGTCCAGGAAGCTTGTCAAATGCGTGAAACCTTAGCCCAGCATCTTCGGTAAGTATTAGCCCAGATTTGATATGGCGGTATGCTTCTTTTGCTTTGTAAAGAGCAATCTCTTTCAAACTAAATGATTGGATCTCGGGGGCTTCCAAATCAAGATTGTCAATTGGTACACCAAGGAGTGATGATACATCTCTTACTTTGTGAGAATTACCTGTTATGAGGGTTATGCGGCG